>CABQJK010000029.1 GCA_902464495.1 uncultured Collinsella sp.
GGTTTGCACGTGCAGCTTGTCTCGCGCATTGCGCGCGATATCGGTCGCGCCCTGGGGCTCAACTGCGATCTCATTGAGGCAATTGGCTTAGGCCACGACTTGGGCCACACGCCCTTCGGCCATGCCGGTGAGCGATTCCTCAACGATATCTATCATGAGCGTACCGGCCGCTTCTTTTTCCATAACGTGCAGTCGGTGCGCGTGCTCGATGCCCTGTACGGTCGCAACGTGTCGCTCCAGGCGCTCGACGGCGTGCTATGCCATAACGGCGAGTACGAGCAACGCGTGTTTGAGCTTTCGGATATGGGCTCCTTTGACCAGTTCGATCTGACGGTCGAGGACTGCATCGCCACGGGCTATAGCGCGATTGAACACCTGCGCCCCATGACGCTCGAGGGCTGCGTGGTTCGCATCTCGGATATCCTTGCCTACGTGGGGCGTGATCGCCAGGATGCCATTGCGGCAGGCCTGCTGTCGCCCGATGCTTTTGACGATGGCCTGGGCGGTGCGTACAACAGCTGGATTCTTACGCACGCTTCCATTGATATCGTGGAGCATAGCTACGGCAAACCGCGTATCGAGATGAGCGAGGACCTGTTTGAGGAGATCCGCCGGGCGAAGCGCGAGAACTACAAGAAGATCTACAGCAAGGGTGGTATCGAGGGCGATTCCGAGTCGGAGCTGCGCCAGGCGTTCGAAAAGCTCTACGACCGTTGTCTGCAGGATCTAAATAAAGGCGACGAGTCTTCGTATATCTTTAAGCATCATATTTCGCGCATTGAGCAGCAGCTTTCCTACTACGACCGTACCTATGCATGGCAGGACGATAAGGACCAAGCCGTGGTGGATTACATTGCGAGCATGACGGATGGCTATTTCTGCGAGCTGACGAGTAAGTTGTTCCCGGGTCTAAAGTTTCCGCACCGCACCTATATTAACGAACGGTAGTTCGTATCCTTTCGGTATACTGTTGGTCAACAACGATTTTGAATGATGCACGGGATGGCTATGGACGACCTTTTTTCTTCTTCGACGCGCGAGCGTTCCTTTCAGAATGCGCCGCTTGCGGTGCGCATGCGCCCCAACACGCTTGATGAGTACGTGGGCCAGCAAAAGGCCGTCGGTAAGGGCTCATGGCTGCGTGCCGCGATTGAGCACGACGTGCTGTCGAGCGTGATTCTGTACGGGCCGGCCGGTACGGGCAAGACGACGCTGGCCCACATTATCGCCAACCATACCAAGAGCGAGTTTGTCGAGGTCAGCGCCGTGACGGGCACCGTGAAGGACTTGCGCCGCGTGATTGACGAGGCCAAGACGCGCCTGAATACCTACGACCGTCGCACCATTCTATTCATCGACGAGATTCATCGCTTTTCGAAGTCGCAACAGGATGCGTTGCTGCATGCGGTTGAGAACCGTACCGTCATTATGATCGGCGCCACGACCGAGAACCCGTATTTCGAGGTCAACTCAGCACTGTTGTCGCGTGGCCGCGTGGTAGAGCTTGAGCATCTTAAAGACGAGGATATCGCTACGCTCATTGAGCGTGCGCTCGAGGCACCGCAGGGTTTAAACGGTAAGTTCTCAGCCGATGATGATGCGGTTAAGACCATCTGCACTCTGGCTGCGGGCGACGCTCGCTCGGCGCTCACGACGCTCGAGCTTGCGAGCGAGATCGCCGTCACGCGTCCCGATACCGAGGGGACGCCGGCTCCGGCGGCGGGGGAGCGCTATCCCATTACCGTCGATGACGTGAAGATTGCCAATCCGCGTCGTGGCTTTACCTATGACAAAAACGGCGACATGCACTACGACATTATCAGTGCGTTCATCAAGTCCATGCGCGGCAGTGACCCCGATGCCACGATCTATTGGCTTGCGCGCATGATCGACGCGGGGGAGGACCCCAAGTTTATCGCCCGCCGCATTATGATTCAGGCTTCTGAGGATGTTGGCAACGCCGATCCGCAGGCGCTTTTGGTGGCGCATGCCGCATTTAAGTCTGCCGAGGTCATTGGCTATCCCGAGTGCCGCATTAACCTGGCTCAGGCTGCACTCTATGTGTGCTTGGCGCCTAAATCCAACGCGTGCGAGGCTTCGATCGATGCGGCGCTGGCCGATATCCATAGTAGCGGATTGCGCGAGGTGCCCAGTTATCTTCGCGATCGTCACCGTCCCGGCAGCGACGAGTACGGTGTATACAAGTACCCACACGATTATCCCGAAGGTTGGGTCGACCAGCGCTATTTGCCCGAAGGCCTGGAGCGTGGTGCCTTTTGGCAGCCTGCCGGCCGCGGTTGGGAAGAATGGCGTGTGGAGCAAAGCGAGCGCGACCGTAGCGGCAGGGCGCCAAAGTAAGCTTTTGGGAATCTTCCGTCCCCTTTGGGGTACCATGAACAACGTCTGTATTTCGATTCCTTTGGGAGGCTTGTATGAGTCCCATTCAAATCGCCTTGCTGCTGCTCGCCGTTGCCGGCGTGTGGGCTATCGTTGAGCTTGCGCTCACCCTGCGCAAAACCCGCACCGTTGTCGACTCGCTCGACAAGACGGTAACCGACCTCAACAATACGATTGCCGAGGCGCAGCCGGTGGTGGCAAAGCTCGACGGCGCCGTCGACGAGCTTACGCCGGCACTTGCCCAGATTGAGCCGCTGCTTAAGTCGAGCAAGACCGCCGTCGACGCCCTTACCTCTAATCTCGTAGAAGTTGAGGCCGTGGTTCGCGACATTTCCGAGGTTACAGGCAGCATGGCAGAGGCCAGCAATGCTGTGTCGAGCGTGACTGATTCTGCGGCAGGTGCCGTGCAGAAACTCATTAACAAGGTGAAGGCTCCCGCGACCGACGCCGAGCGTAAGCTTTCCGCTGCCGCCGAAGCCGAGCAGCCGACCGAGCGCGTTCTGATTGGCGAAGCTGGGGACGAGGCCGCCGCGGGCGACGATTATGGCCAGAAGCCTGTTGGCAAGCCGACTCAGTATTACACCTACACACCCGCCCAGACCTCCGAGGAGTCCTGCGATGAGTAGCGAAGCAACCTGCCCCATCACGCTGACCGTTGCCGGGGACCCGCGTCTGGCGCGCCTGGTGCGTATGACGGCCGCCAACGTTGGTGCGCTGTGCTCCATGTCCGTCGATCGCATCGAGGATATTCGTATGGCGGCCGAGGAAGCGTTCATCTTTGGCTGCACGGCGGTTAATTCCGATGACATTACGATTAGGTTCGATGTCGACGAGTCTCACGTTGGCATGACCTTTACCTTTGGCGATCAGGCCTCTGTCGACGAGGATGACCAGGCTGCCGTGTATGCCGAGCTCATTTTGGCGAGCGTGTGCGATTCCTACGAAAAGACTTCGGCGCCCCTGACGCTTTCCCTCGACCTCAAGGCGGATATCTAATATGACCGAACGTTCCCGGAGCGGTAAGACCGCTTGGGACAAGGAGAAAACCCGCGAGCTGTTTCGTCGCTATAAAGAGACCGGTGATCCGGACGCTCGTGAGCAGCTCGTCATGTCCCATATGAACCTGGTAAGGTTTCTTGCCAACAAATTTAAGAACCGCGGCGAGCCGCTCGACGACCTGATGCAGGTTGGTTATCTGGGCCTGCTCAAGGCGATTGATCGTTTTGACCCCGAGCGCGGTCTCGAGTTCACCACGTTTGCCACGCCCACCATTCTGGGCGAGATCAAGCGTCATTTCCGCGATAAGGGCTGGAGCGTGCGCGTTCCGCGCCGTCTGCAGGAGCTCTCGGCTAAGGTTAACCAGGCCACCGACAAGCTCACCAACGAGTTGCAACGCTCGCCCAAGGTTGAGGAAATTGCCGAGTTCCTTGGCGTGACCGTCGATGAGGTCCTAGAGGCCATGGAATCGTCGTCGGCCTATACGTCGGTGCCCATCGAGGCTCCCGGAGCGTCCGATTCCGATGATGCACCCTCGATTCTCGACCGCTATGCTGATGACGACAATGAGCTCGACTTCACCGATGACCGCCTGGTGATCGAGGAAGCCATCCGCGATTTCTCGCCGCGCGAGCGCGAGGTGATTGAGCTGCGCTTTGTGAAGGGCATGACCCAGATCGAGATCGCTAAGAAGCTGGGCATCTCGCAGGTGCAGGTCTCGCGCCTGCTGCGCCGCACCCTCAAGAAGATTCAGGATAAGATCGACCCCGACGGAGTGATGGTTCGTTCATGAGTGAGCACCCCCAACAACCCGACCGCACGCTGCGCGATACCCGCATTCTGACGCTTCGCATTTGGGCTGTCGTCGGTTGCATCGTCATCGCCGCCGTCATCTTTAACCTTATGGGCATCCTGGCACCGGTTATCGAGTTTCTTGCCGTCGGCTCCATCATTGCTTTTGTGATGTCCCCGATCACCAACTGGCTCGAGCACCATGGCGTGAATCGCGGCATCGGTTCGCTTATCGCGCTTATTGTTGTCGTTGCCGTGCTCGTCGGCGTCGTTTGCATCTTGTCGCCGATTCTTTTTGGTCAGATCATGGAAGTCCTGAGCCGCCTGCCCGAGCAGCTTCGTGTTGCGGGTGGCGATCTCAATGAGATGATCTCGCATGCCAAGACGCTTAACAACACGCCGCTCAAGGAGTATTTGGACGATAATCTTTCGTCGCTGGTCGCTGTGGCATCGAAGTATGTGTCTCAGATCGCTGCCGAGCTTGGCCGCGGTGTGTTCCCGCTCATCACCAATACGGCCTCGCAGCTGTTCGTGATCTTCCTGGGTCTGGTGCTCGCGTACTGGATGGCCTGCGACTACCCTCGCATGCACCACGAGATTTGCACCATCATCGGTCAGGAGAAGGAGACCTCGTACCGCTTTATGGTCGCCATCCTTTCTCGCTCTGTCGGCGGCTACATGCGCGGTATGGTCGTGACGTCCATCTGCGGTGGTTTCCTTGCCTTTATCGGTTTTATGATCATCGGCCATCCGTATGCGGCGCTCATGGCTATCTTTACCGGCATCATGCATTTGGTTCCGGTCGTCGGCCCCTGGGTGAGCGCAGCAATCGCCACAGTGCTCGGTTTCATGTTCAGCCCCATGTTGGCGTTATGGACGCTCATCGTGACGATGGTCGCGCAAAACGTCACCGATAACGTGATTTCGCCTAAGGTCATGCAGAGCTCGGTGCAGGTGCATCCCATCATGAGCCTCACGGCGCTCGTTATTGGCTCGGCGCTCATGGGCCCCATCGGCATGATTATTGCCATCCCGCTTTGTGCGGCTCTCAAGGGCATCTTCGTGTACTACTTCGAGAATGAGACCGGCCGTCAGCTTGTGGCCTATGACGGCGCCGTGTTTAAGGGCACACCGTACCGCGATGCCGATGGCAACCCGGTCGCCGCCTACGATGCGCTCGGTGACGACACCTTCATCTACGAGTCCGAGCTCATCGGCAACGAGACTGCGCCCGAGGCCCAGGCGATGCCTAAGCCCGAGTTCGATAATCCCTGGATCAAGCTGTCGGGCCTGCAGCCCGATGCGACGGGTTTCTTCAAAAACCCCTTCGCCAAAGACGATGATTCCAATTCGGTCGACGATACCAAAACAGGTATCGACGGCTCCATGGACGATTCGGATTCTAAATAGGCCCTATTAACGTTTCTTGAAGTTGTAAATGACAATAAACGCGAGTAAAGCGATTGATAAGGGGCCGGCTACATAGAAAAAGAGAACGTCAATTGCGCGTAGAGTGTAATAAGCCTTATCGCCGGACATTACTGCTTACAATACGAAGCCAAATGCTGGTTGGTTTGCGTACCAGCAGGAGAAGGCCAAGAGCGCTAAAAGTGCTAGTGCCAGAAGTGCATTCAGGACAAATCGTTTACTTTTCATCGATCGCTCCTTCCGGGTGACTCTTATATGTAATTCTACAGCAGTCCTTTTTCAAAGGATCGGACAGTACTGAATAACGTGCACTTTCGCTGGAGGGTCGCTGTTTGGCGGCCCTCTTTTTTGCACAGGCGCGGTGGGATGGTAATATCGTTACGTTTGAACTGTTTCGATGTGAAACCGAGGAGATTCCCTCTATGAGTGCTGACTACCCGTCAATGACTACGGCCGAGATCCGCTCCAAGTTCCTCAACTTCTTTGAGGAGCGCGGTCTTAAGCTCTATCCTTCTTCGTCCCTTGTCCCCGACGATCCCTCGCTGCTGCTTGCCAACGCCGGTATGAACCAGTTTAAGGAGTACTACCAGGGCAAGAAGACCATGAAGGAGATCGGCGCGATCTCCTGCCAGAAGTGCGTCCGCACCAACGACATCGATTGCATCGGCGAGGATGGTCGTCACCTGTCCTTCTTTGAGATGCTCGGCGACTTCTCCTTTGGCGGCGTCTCCAAGCAGCAGGCCTGCGCTTGGGCCTTTGAGCTCATCACCAAGGAGTTCAAACTGCCGCTCGACCGCCTGTACTTCACCGTCTTTACCGAGGACGACGAGACCCATGACGTGTGGCGCTCCCTGGGCGTTGCCGAGGATCACATCTCGCGTCTGGGCGAGGACGACAACTTCTGGGCCGCTGGCCCCACCGGCCCCTGCGGTCCGTGCTCCGAGATCTACTTTGACATGGGCGTGGAGGTCGGTTGCGGCAGCCCCGATTGCAAGCCCGGCTGCGATTGCGACCGCTTCCTTGAGTTCTGGAACCTCGTGTTTACCCAGTACGACCGCCAGGAGGATGGCTCCATGCCGGAGCTGCCGCACCGCAACCTCGATACGGGCATGGGTCTGGAGCGCATGGCCGCTATCATGCAGCACAAGACCGCTAACTACGACGGCGATCTGATGCAGCACCTCATCAAGCTCGGTGAGGAGATCAGCGGCAAGACCTATGACGCCGACGATTATTCCGGTGCCAGCCGCTCCCTGCGCATCATCGCGGATCACTCCCGTGCCGTTGACTTTATGATCTCGGACGGCATTCTCCCCGGTAACGAGGGTCGCGAGTATGTTCTTCGCCGCCTGCTCCGCCGCGCCGTGTTCCACGGTCGTCTGCTGGGCATCGAGGGCGCCTTCCTGACCAAGTTCATCGACGAGGTCAACGCTCAGATGGGCGAGGCCTATCCCGAGCTGCTCAAGAACGTCGCGCTCGTTAAGGGCATCGTCGCCTCCGAGGAGGAGCGTTTCTCCACGACGCTCGACAACGGCCGCGTCTACCTGGATCAGGCTCTGGCCGCGCTTGCCGAGGGTGCTGTCCTTCCGGGCGACGTCGCCTTTAAGCTGCATGACACCTTTGGTTTCCCCATTGACCTGACTGTCGAGATCGCCGGCACCGCTGGTCATGACGTCGATATGGACGGCTTCACCGCTTGCATGGAGGACCAGAAGGCCCGCGCCCGCGCCAACGCCAAGGGCGATGCCTGGGGCAGCTTCAACGACGTGTGGGTCGAGCTTTCCGACAAGGTTGCCGCGACCGAGTTCGACGGCTATGACAACGACGTCATCGAGGGCGCCAAGGTTGTCGCTATCGTGCGCAACGGCGAGTCTGTTGAGTCCGCTGCCGCCGGCGAGGATGTCGAGGTTGTGCTCGACCGCACGCCGTTCTACGCCGAGATGGGTGGCCAGCAGGGCGATGCCGGCAAGCTTTCCGCCGAGGGCGTCGCGCTGACTGTTGCAGACACCAAGAACCACAATGGCCTGTATGCTCACGTCGCGCACGTTGCCGAGGGCGCGCTGACCGTCGGTGCTACTGTGACCGCCGCGCTCGACGCCGAGCGCCGTGGTTTCCTGCGCCGCAACCACACCGCCACGCACCTGCTCGACGCCGCGCTTAAGCAGGTCCTGGGCGAGCATGTCTCCCAGGCTGGCTCGCTGGTGACGCCCGAGCACCTGCGCTTTGACTTCACGCACTTCGAGGCCCTGTCCTCCGAGCAGCTCAAGGCTGTCGAGGACCTGGTCAACCAGCAGATCTTCGCCTCCAAGCCGGTCGTTACCCGCGTCATGGGCATCGACGAGGCCAAGGCCGCCGGTGCTGTCGCCCTGTTTGGCGAGAAGTATGGCGACGTCGTCCGCGTTGTCTCCGTGGGCGCCGAGGACCAGCCGTTCTCCCGCGAGCTCTGCGGTGGTACGCATGCTGCCAACACCGCCGAGATCGGTCTGTTCAAGATCATCTCCGAGTCCTCCACGGGCTCCAACGTCCGCCGTATCGAGGCCGTGACCTCCAAGGGCGCTCTCGATTACATGGCCGACCGTCTGGCGCTCGTCGACGCCGCTGCTGCTGCGCTCAAGTGCCGCGTGGATGAGGTTCCCACCCGCGTGGAGAACCTGCAGGCCGAGCTGCGCGAGACGTCCAACAAGCTCAAGAAGGCGCTGACCGGTGGCTCCTCCGACGCTATCTCCAGCGCCATCGAGGGCGCCGTCGAGCTCGACGGTTACAAGCTCGTCGTCGCTGAGCTCCAGGGCCTTGAGGCTGCTGACCTGCGAAACGTCTGGGATACCGTGCACCAGAAGGTCGCCGGTCCTGTCGCCTGCGTCGTTGCCAGCGTGACCGAGAAGGGCACCCCGGCCCTGCTCGCCGCCGGCTCCGATGACGCTGTCAAGGCCGGTTTCCACGCCGGCAACGTGATCAAGCAGATCGCGGGCCTGGTCGACGGTCGCGGTGGCGGCCGTCCCAACATGGCCCAGGCCGGTGGCAAGAACGCCGCCGGCATCGCCGATGCCCTCGCGGCCGCTAAGACCGCGCTCGGCGCCTAAGAATCTAGGTAGTCGCTGTGGTCGCGCTTGCGCTGGACATAGGGGAGACCAGGATCGGCATCGCCGTCTCGAGCCGTGATGGCAAGATGGCGATGCCTGTCAAGGTGCTCCCGGCTGCAGAGGTCACCGGTATGGCCAAGACGTTCCGCTACCTGGTCGAGGATTATGAGCCCGATATCCTGGTAAGTGGGCGCCCCCTGACCATGGCCGGTGAGCCCGGCCCCCAGGCCGAGCGCGTTGCCGCCGTGGCGCAAAAGATCGCCGACGAGCTCGATCTTCCGCTGGAGTTTGAGGATGAGCGTCTGTCCTCGCAAGAGGCAAAGCGTATCCTGCGCGAGCAGGGACTCAATGAAAAGCAAATGAGGGGCAAGGTCGACATGATCGCCGCCAGCCTGTTTTTGCAGACGTGGCTCGATCGTAAAAACGAGGAGGTTTCGCATGCCTAGTGCTTCCGATCCGCGCCAGCCGAATCATACACGTCAGCCGGCGTCGCGCCCTGCCCAGCCTGGCCAGCGTCTGGCACAGCCGACGCAGCGCCCTGCTCAGCCTGCCGCGCGCTCGGTGCAGTCCTCCTCTCGTTCGGCCCAGCCTGTTCAACGGGCGGGTCAGCAGCCTTCTGTTCGTTCGGTTCAGCATCCGGCTTCTCACGCGGCTCAGCAGCCCACTGCTCATACGGCCCAGCCTGCAAGCGGTACCCGCTTTAAGCAGCAGGCACCTACCCAGCGAACGCAGGCCCCCCAATCGCATTCGCATCACGTTCGCGGCTCGCATGGCGTTGCTCCGGCGACCCGCTCGAGCTACAACATGCATGCTCGTCGCGGTGTCCAAAAGAAGAGTTTTCCGGTTCCCATGATCATCGGCGTTGTGATGGCGGTGCTCGCGCTTGCTGCGATCGCTTTCTTTGTCGTGCCGGCCGTCAAGGGCTTCTTTGCAGGCGAGGATACGAAGGTCACGGCTGGTCAGCAGGTTACGGTGACCATTCCCGACGGTGCTTCGGGCGATGCGATCGCCTCGATTCTCTCCGAGAACCATATCGTCGAAAATCCCAAGGATTACTACGCGGCGGTGAAAAGGCTTAACGCCGATATGTCGCTTAAGCCTGGCACCTACTCGTTCACCACGCTCATGGATGCGACCAAGGTTGTTCAGCAGCTCATGGAAGGCCCTAACGCGGGCTCCAATGCGCTGACTATCCCTGAGGGTCTGACAGTCGATCAAGTCGCCGACCGCGTGGCCCAGGCCTACGACAGCATCTCTAAGGAAGACTTCCTCAACCAGGCCAAGGCCTCCAACTACGTGGACGACTATAGCTTCCTTAAGGGCGCCGCCAACGACTCGCTCGAGGGTTTCTTGTTCCCCAAGACCTATTCGTTGGGCGATTCGCCGACGGCCGATGACGTGATTCGCGCCATGCTCGATCAGTTTAAGACCGAGTACAAGTCGCTTGACTTTTCGAGCTGCGAAGCCAAGATCAAGGAGCGCTACGGTGTGGAGATGTCCGACTACGACATCGTCAACTTGGCCTCTATCGTTGAGCGCGAGGGCCTCAACGCCGATCAACGTGCGCACGTGGCCTCGGTCTTCTACAACCGCCTTGCCGGCAAGCTCGACGGTCTGCGCTATCTCAACAGCGATGCGACCATGATGTATGTCACCGGTGGCGAGGTTACCGCCGCCGACCTGCAGAGCGATAGTCCGTATAACACCTATAAGCACGAGGGTCTGCCGCCCACGCCCATCTGCTCTCCGTCGCTCGAGGCACTCAAGGCCACGCTTGAGCCGACCGACTCCGATGACCTGTATTTCTACATTACGCAGGACGAAGAGTACTTCTCGCAAACCTACGAAGAGCATCAACAGTCTTGGAATTAGCATGAGGATTTTTAGCCCCAAACGATACGTTGCCTCGGTCGATCGCATCGACCTTGATACCCTGTGGGCCGACGGCAAGCGCGCTATTCTGCTCGATCGCGATAACACCTTGGTGCCGCGCGACACCGAGCAGGTTCCCGCCGCGGTTTCCGCTTGGCTCGATACCGCCCGCGCCAAAGGCTTTAAGCTGTGCATGGTGTCCAACAACTGGCATCGCGATCAGGTCATGAGCTCTGCACGCGAGCTGGGACTCGAGGCCATCAGCCACGCCATGAAGCCCGCCCCGTTTGCCTTGAAGGCGGGTCTTAAGCGTCTGGGCGCCACGGCCGACGAGGCGGTGCTGATCGGCGATCAGCTGTACACGGACGTGTGGAGCGGTAATTTTGCCGGCGTTGACACTATTCTGGTCAAGCCGCAGGCAACCCAGGACCTGTGGTACACGCAGATCTTCCGTATCTTTGAGCGCCGGGCCCTGCGCGACCTTCCCTGCAAGGAATAGGTTTCGCCATGTCTCAGCACATCAAACACGGCTGCGACCATATCTTCTTTATCGGCTTTTTGGGTGCGGGCAAGTCGACGCTTGCGCGCAACGTGGGCACTATGTTCAAGCGCCGATTCATCGATACCGATCGTTTGGTTGTGCGTCGATGTGGCAAGTCGGTGACCGAGATATTTGAGACCGAGGGCGAGGATCGTTTTCGCGAGCTCGAGACCTCGGCACTCCGTTCGCTTCAAAGCGAGCGCAGCCTGCTGGTGTCGTGCGGGGGTGGCATCGTCGAGACGCCGGTGAACATTGAGCTGATGCACGAGATGGGTATATGCGTGTACCTCGAAGGCGACTTTGAGGACTCGTTGCGCCAGATTCGTCGCTCCGATACCCGGCCCGATTTCCGCTCGCCCGAGCACGCTGCGCGCTTGTTTGAGCATCGCCGTCCTCTGTATCGCCAGGCGGCCGATATTACCCTTGATATTCGCAACAAGTCCTTCGAGGACGTTTCCTACCTTTGTGCCGAGATGCTTTTGGAGCGTGGACTGCTATGATTCGCCGTCAACTTATCAATTTCCAAAACCGCAGTGTCGATGTCCGCGTCGGATTGGGGGCGTTCGAGGAGCTGTCGCGCATGTTTGCCTCGGCTGTGGGCAAGCCTAAGCGTGCGATGGTGGTTTGGAACGACGCCACATCCGAGCGTTTTGGCGAGGTTGTCGAGCATGCACTTGTTGACGCCGGTTTTGCCGTGTCGCCGCTCGTCCTCGAGGTTTCGCCTGCCGGTGCTACGCTGGTCGATGCCGATACCGTCTTTGGCGCGCTGTCGGCTAACGGCATTACCTGCGATGATCTCGTTGTCGCTGTCGGCGACACGGCGACCTGCTCGGTTGTTTGCTGGTGCGCCAATCAGTGGTGCGGTCGCACCGAGTGCGCCTTGCTGCCGACGACGTTCGACGCCATGCTCACGGTCGCGACGACCATGAAGCCGCTTGTCGCCTCGTCGGCGCATGCGCTTCCCGCTATCGCGTTCCGTCCCGAGCCGGGCTTGGTCGTGTGTGACCTCGACCTTGTACGCGAGGCGGACCCCGAGGACCTCAAGCTCGGCTATGCGGTACTTGTTGGCACCATGCTTTCGAGCAGCAAGTCCCGCTGGAATCAGTTTACCGAGACCATTCCCGAGATTCTCGCGGGCGAGGAGGTCGCGCTCGTCAATGCCGTTCAGTGGTCTCAGACTGCCCGTAAGGACGTACTGATGGCCACGAACCCGAGCGCCCGCCATGCGCTCGATTTTGGCAAGACAGGGGAGCGTACTCTGCGCGTCTGCCTGGGCAAAGCCGCGGTGCAGGTTCCTGCCTACCAGCTGTTGTCCGAGGGCATGCGCTTTGAGGCGCGCCTAGCACACGATGCCTGCGACTTCGATATCGATTTCGTCTTTGAGGTCGATGACTGCCTGGAGGACTTTGGTATCGAGGAGCTTGCCTTCGATCTGGAGCCTGCCGCATATATCGAGGAGTTCCGCAGGCAGCAGTTTGTCCGCTCGAACCGCAGCATGTTACCGCTGCCCGCGGCACTCGGCGCCATTCGTCTAACGAGCGTTGAAGACGAGGTTCTCGACCGCCATGCTCACGCCTACTTGGCTTCTCGCAAAGAACTTCTCTAAGATTTATTGACATCCATCGTCTTTCGTATCATGTTGAGGGGCGGTTTTTCAATCGGTTACGGATCGCATGCGATTCCATCTTCCGATTGAGGCCCGTCCCGTCTTTATGGAGACAACAAGAAAGGAATCTGCATGTCTGAGTTTGCTGCCGGTCCTGCCGGTCGTATCGAGCGTGTCCGTGCCCTGATGGCTGAGCGCGGCTACGACGCTATCGTGGTGCGCGACGAGGCCAACCTTCGTTGGCTCACGGGCGTGAAGGGCGTCTTCGATTACACCTTCGAGTTCCCGCACGCTGCGTTTATTACGGCTGACCAGTGCCTGTTCCATACCGACTCGCGCTACCTCAACAGCTTTGAGGAGAACACGCCTGCCGGCAGCCCCTGGGTCTACGACATGGACGAAGGCACCATCCCCGGTTGGGTCGCCGGCAAGATCGCGGCTAACAAGTGCCGTGTCTGCGCTATCGAGGACGACATGCAGATCAACTTCTACCAGGGTATCCAGCGTGGCCTTGAGGATCGTTCCGTCGCCTGCATGCTGCCGCTGATGCATGACGACATTCGCAAGATGCGCGCCATCAAGGACGCCGAGGAGATCGAGCTCATGCGCCATGCGCAGTCGATTACCGACGCCGCCTTCCAGCACATGCTCGGCTATATTAAGCCCGGTATGACCGAGAAGCAGGTTCGCAACGAGCTCGAGAACTTTATGTTCGCCAACGGCGCCGACAGCCTGGCCTTCGGCTCCATCGTGGCGAGCGGCCCCAACACCGCCAACCCGCATGCCGTCCCGAGCGACCGCGTGATCGAGAAGGGCGACTTCGTTCTCATGGATTATGGCGCGGGCTATTGCGACTACCGCTCCGACATGACTCGTACCGTCGTGATGGGCGAGCCCACGCAGGAGCAGCTCGACTTGTACGCGCTCGTGCGCCGTGCGCACGAGGAGTGCGTCGCCGCCATCCATCCGGGCGTCGAGGGCAACGACATTTTCAAGCTTTCCAAGAAGATCATTGGCGATGCCGGCTATGGCGATTACTACAACCATGGTCTGGGCCACGGCGTGGGCATTGACATTCACGAGCTGCCCAATTTCAACCGCAGCAAGAATATCATTGAGGTTGGCTCGGTTATCACCATGGAGCCCGGCGTGTACCTGCCCGGTGTGGGCGGCGTGCGCCTGGAGGACTACGGCGTGGTCACCGAGAACGGCTACGAGCCCTTCACCAAGACGCCGCATGACCTTCACGTCATCGATTGCTAGTCTACTTCGGTAGATGGTTTGGGGCGGGGCCTCCGGAGCAATTCGGACGCCCCGCGTTCTCTTTTTATGCGCTCGCTGCAGGCGCCGTCTGCAAGTGTATAATTTCGCTCGTATGTAATTTGGACGCTTGTGCGTTCTGCCCATAACAAGAAAGGTCGCTATGCCTACCATTTCTACCGCCGACTTCAAGAACGGCCTCGGTCTCCGCATTAAGGACAAGGTCTACACCATCGTCGAGTTCCAGCATGTCAAGCCGGGCAAGGGCGGCGCGTTTGTGCGCTACAAGACCCGCGACATCAAGAGCGGCCGCGTCGTCGAGAACACCTGCAACGCCGGCACCAAGTTCGAGAGCGTCATGCTCACCACCCGTGAGTTCCAGTACCTCTACAACGATGGCACCGACTACATCTTCATGGACAACGAATCCTATGAGCAGGTTCCCGTTCCCGAGGACATGGTGGGCGAGAACTCCAAGTGGCTGCGCGAGAACGACATCTGCCAGCTGCTCTTCGCCGACGATGAGCTCATGGGCGTGACTCCGCCGATGTTCATCGAGACCACCATCGTCCAGACCGACCCGGGCTTTAAGGGCGACACCGTCCAGGGTTCCACCAAGCCGGCCACGATCGACACCGGCGCTGTCATCCAGGTCCCCATGTACCTCAACGAGGGCGAGGTCATCAAGGTTGACACCCGCGACGGCAAGTTCGTCTCCCGCGTCTAGCAACCAACTCTTCTAGGAGGACTCATGCCCCAGGAAATCAAGATTGACGGCATCGGCATTTCGCCCGATGTTCTGACCGCCATCGTCTCGCGCGCCGTGTCCGATGTCGAGGGCATCGCCTCCGTTGGCGTCAAGGACCTTGCCACCAACCTTGTCTCCATGATGCTCTCGTCCAAGGCCCCGGCTTCCGAGCCGGCGGTCGAGACCGAGGTCGTCGGCGACAAGCTCGCACTCACCGTGCGCGTTGTGGTGTTCTTTGGCTATCCGTTCAAGAAACTCGCCGAGGCCGTTCGCGCTGCCGTGGTCGCTGCCATCGATGCCCAGGTGGGCGTTGAGGTCGAGCGCGTTGACGTTTGCATCGACGGCCTCGTTTTCCCCAAGGAGTAACCTTTGAGCCTTAAGGTTTATCGCGGGCGTACGCTTGCCCGCAGTCAGGCGCTGCAGCTGCTGTTCCAGGCCGAGGCCACGGACAGCCCGCTCGAGCGCGTCCTCGAGGGCGATTTCCTGATCTCGAAGGGCCCCCTCGACCCCTATGCGCTGGAGCTGTGCCGCGGTGCCTACGAGCATATCGATCGCATCGACTGTGCCCTGCGCGCCGTCGCCAAGAACTGGGATCTTATGCGCATGCCCGGCGCCGACCGCAATCTGCTGCGTATCGCCGTCTACGAGATGCGCTTCCTCACCGACGAAGAGGTCTCGGACGCTATCGTGATCAACGAGGCCGTCGAACTTGCCAAGGCCTATGGCACCGACCAGTCCGCGTCGTTCGTCAACGGCGTGCTGGGCAAGATCGCGCGCAGCGAGGAGTTGCCGGGCGAGGACCTGTACCAGGAACTGCTGGCCGAGGATCGCGCTCGCGAGGAGGCCCAGGCTGCTGAGGCTGCCGCCAAGGTCGCTGCCGCTCAGGCTACAGCCGGTGTACTTGCCGAGGATGTGGACGCTGCTGAGGCCGTCGAGGCCGACTCCGTCGAGGAGTAGCCATGCCAGAGGGTTCTGTCCGCAACTTTGACGAGATTTCGGACCGTCTGGACCAGATCATCGCTACCGTTCGCTCCAAGGATACGTCCTTGGAGCGTTCACTCGATCTGTTTGACGAAGCGATTGAGCTGGGCTCCCGCGCGGTCGATATGGTCGACAAGTTTGAGCTGACGCCGCGTGAGGCCGATAAGCTCGAGCAGGAATACGATGAGGATGCGGCAAACGAATCCCAGGATAGCTAGGCCGCATCTCCGGATACGAATGGTTGATGGCATTCATGAAACGCGTGCGTCTTGATGACGAACTGATTTCACAGGGCATCTGCGCCGATCGCGCGGATGCCCTTCGCACTCTTATGGCCGGATTGGTCTCGAGTGGCGGCGAGCGCTTGACTTCGCCGGGCCTTAAGGTGATTCCGGGTCTGCCACTGCACGTGAAGGGGCGCATTCCCTATGTTGGCCGCGGCGGTCTTAAGCTCGAAGGCGCGCTTGATGCGTTTGGCATCAATCCGACGGGCCTTAGCTGTCTGGATGTGGGCTGCTCTACCGGCGGCTTTACCGATTGCCTGCTCAAGCGCGGAGCTGCGACCGTTGTCTCGGTGGACGTGGGTCGCGCCCAGTTCGATTGGTCGTTGCGTCAGGATGATCGCGTGACGCTGCATGAGCGCACAAACGTGACGCAGCTGCCTGAGCTTGGCTATGCCGGTGCCATCGACCTGGCTGTATGTGATGTCTCGTTTACCGGCATCGCGAATATCATCGACGCCGTGCTGGCGTGCCTGAAGCCTTCGGGTTCGTTCTGCACGCTCGTAAAGCCCCAGTTTGAGGCGCCGGCTGCGCTGGTGGGCGAGCGCGGTATCGTGACCGACCCCGCCGTCCGCCGCGATACGCTCGTGGCGGCGATTGAGCTTTTTGCCGCCAAGGGCCTGTTCCCGCTTGACGTGTGCGTGTCGCCCATCCATGGCGCTAAGGGCAACGTTGAGTTTTTCCTGTACGGCACAAGGTTTGCGCCTGGCGAACGCACCGACGATGAGCTGCAATCCCAGGTATCGGCTTTGAGCGAGAAAGCTGCAACGCTATGAAGGTCTTTCTGGTTCCCAATTACTACAAGCAAGAGGCGGTCGAGAGCGGCCTGATGCTCGAGCTTTGGCTTTCGCGCCAGGGCTACGAGGTCGCATGGGCTGCCGACCAGCGATCGAAGATTCAAAGCACGCCTGATATTGATGGCTCAGATCTGGTCATTACGCTCGGCGGCGACGGTACGTTGCTGCGCGCTGCCCGCATCCTCAACCATCGCGAGATTCCTATCCTTGGTCTTTCCTATGGTCACCTGGGCTTTTTAACTGCTGCGAGCCCCGAGGAGCGCGACATTCTGCAGGTCGTGAGCGATGCTCTGTCCGGTGAGCTGCACGTGAGCCGCCGCGCCACCATCGCCGCGGATATCGTGTCCGTGCGCGACGATGGCACGAAGGATGTCGTGCGCACGTTTGCCCTCAACGATATGGCACTTACGCGCGGCCCCCTGTCCGATATGGTTGAGTTTGACATCACGGTGTCCGGCCATCATATCGATCGCCTGCGCGGCGACGGTGTCGTCGTTTCGACGGCGACCGGCTCCACCGGCTATGCGCTTTCCGCCGGCGGTCCCATTGTCAGCCCCGATTACACGGGTATGGTCTGTGTGCCCATCGCCCCGCATACCATTCAGGCTCGCGCTTTTTTGACCTCGCCGAGTGATGTCGTCGAGATCTTTATGTCTGATGACCGTCCGAGTGTTCCGGCGATCGCTATCGATGGACAGTTTATTACCTGCGATGGCACCGTTGAGAGCGTGGCGGTGCGTCGCGGTCCCGGAGATGTGCTGCTTCTCGATTACGGTCCCGAGAGCTTCTATAACTCCGTGAGCCGCGTGTTCTACGGAGTGCGTCATGATCGATGAGCTGCAGGTTTCCAACATTGCACTCATTCGCGAGGCGACGCTGGTGCCGAGTGCGGGCCTAACGGTTTTGACTGGCGAGACCGGTGCCGGCAAGACCGCGCTGCTCTCGGCGCTCAAGCTCATTTTGGGCGAGCGTGCAGATTCGTCGACCGTGCGCGAGGGAGAGGCGCTGGCGAGCGTCGAGGCGCGCTTGTTCGACGGCCCGCACGACACGGAGGGCTTTACCGTGCAGCGCAGCCTTTCTGCCGAGGGTCGCAGCCGCGTCAAGATTGACGGCCGCATCGCCAGCGTGCGCGAGCTTTCCGAGCGCGTTGGCGTGATGATGGATCTGTGCGGCCAGCATGAACATCAGCGTCTGCTCGATCCGGCGCATCATGTTGCCATGGTTGATGCCTGGGCTGGTCGCTCTGCGCTCGAGGCGCTCGACCGTTACCGTGCCTGCTTCAAGGCGTCGCGTGCGGCTGCCAAGGAGGTCCGTCGCGTAGAGGAGGCGTCGCGTGCGCAGGGGAGTCGCGTCGAGGAGGCGCGCTTCGCCCTGGAGCGTATCGCCGAGGTCGACCCCAAGCCGGGTGAGTATGAGGAACTCGAGGAACTGCTGCCGCGCTCCGAACATGCCGAGGTACTGGTTGCCACAGCTAACGATGCCCATGCATCGCTTGCCGCCGAAGGTGGAGCGCTCGATGCCGTGAACAGCGCCGTGGCAGAGCTTTCCCGTATGGCTACCGTCGATCGCAAACTGGGCGACATTGCCGATGCGCTTACGGATGCCTGCATCTCCCTTGAGGATAGCGCGAACGAGCTTCGTGCCTATCGCGATGGCGTCGCCTTCGACCCGCGCGAGCTCGCTCGCATGCGTGAGCGGTATTTCGACCTCAAGGGCCTGTTGCGTCAGTGGGGTCCCACCATGGACGATGTTTTTGCCATGCGCGATCGCTCGCAAGAGCTGCTGTCCCTGGTCGATGATGGCGATGAGCAGATCAAAAAGGCGCGTGAGGCACTCGGGAGCGCCGAGCGCGAGCTGTTCGCTGCCGCCAAGGCGCTTAAGCGCGCTCGCAATACGGCGGCCCCGCGCTTCTGCCACGAGGTTGGTCGTCAGATGGCACGCTTGGAGATGGGCGGCGCCGAGCTCGTTTGGGAGTCGCGTGATCTTCCGCGCGCCGAGTGGACGCCGGCGGGTCCTTCGAGCTACGAGCTTTTGTATCGCAGCGGTGCTGGCTTGACGCCGCGACCCCTGCGCCGCATTGCGTCGGGCGGCGAGCTCAGCCGCGTTATGCTGGCGAGCAAGGTGGTCTTGGGTAATGCGGACGGTGTCGATACGCTGGTGTTTGACGAGGTCGATGCCGGTGTCGGCGGCTCCACGGCTCGTGCTCTTGCTGGTGTGCTGGCCGATCTTGCCGCGACGCATCAGGTGATAGTCGTTACGCACCTGGCGCAGGTCGCCGTTATGGCCGATAAGCACTACGTGGTGAGCAAGGAACCCGGCGATGTTCCCCAGACGCATCTGGACGAGGTGACGGGAGACGCCCGTACCGCAGAGATCGCCCGAATGCTGAGCGGCGATCAGTCCGAGGCAAGCTTGGCCCACGCAAAGCAGATGCTCGAAGAAGCTCGAGGCTAAGTTGTATCAGCGGTGTTGGTGGGACAAAATAGACTGAAATTTTTGTCCCACTACGCGTTTTACTCAACGACCTTGTCCGGCTGGATGAGCTCCTCGTAGTAGCTGATATGTTCGCGAGCGTCTTCAATCTCGGGCAGCAGGAAGTTGTAGATAACTTCGATGATCATCGTGGCGCTGATCTTGGAGAACGCAAAGTCGCCCGTCGTCAGCAACGCCTCGTGGTTGACGGTATTAAAAGTATAGTCTGCCAGGCGTGCGAGCGGGGATTTGCTGTCGCTGCTGATGACGACTACGGTTGCACCGCAGTCGCGAGCAGCTTTTGCCATGCGATTCAGTCGGCGCGATTTGCCGGAGTTTGAGATGAGCACGATGACGTCGCCGGGGCGTAGCGTGAGCGCAAACCCGATCGAGGTCTCGCTGATGGTGCTCGCCATGCAGCGAAGGCCCAGCTGCGAAAACTTAAATGTCGCATCGAGCGCGACCGCGTTCGTATTGCCCACAGCCGCAAACTCAATAACCCCTGCATGCTTAAGGGCATGCACAACAGCCGCCAACGTATCGTGGTCGATCCCGTCGATGGTCGCATTAAGCTCGCTCACCTTGGCAGCCAGGATGTTCTTAAGGCTCTGCTCCATATTGTCGAGCGAGACTTCGTCAGTCAGGCCCTCGTTGCGCTGGCTTTCCAAATCCCTCGCCAACGAAAACTGAAAGCTGCGGAAGCTGCCAAAGCCAAGCTTGCGGCAGAAGCGCGAAACGGTCGCCTCGGACGTGGCGGCGGCGCGCGAGAGCTGAGCCGCCGTGAGGCGTGGCGCCTCGGACTGGTGCTCCAATATATAGTCGACAATGCGCTGCTCGGACTCGCTGTATCCCTGATGGGTACTAATGAGGGAAAGTGCGCTCTTGCTACTATCGGTCATGGATGGCTCCTGGTTGGCATGAAAATCGGAATCGTTTTGTAATGTCATAGTATAGGGGGATTTTCAATAACAAGATACACCTTGCCGTTTCAAGTGTTGATGGTTAACTTTCACCTACCGTTTACGGTTATGAAAGAACCTTTCACCGGAGAATTGCGCCTTGTCTCTTCTCACGCGGACGGTAGGTTGGTATCTTTCAGTTGTGGAAAAGCGCGCAAGGACGCGCGTGTAGGGGAGCGCCTGCGGGCGCAAAACTTAAAAAGGAGGGACACATGGCTAAGTTTGACATCATCGCCGCCACCGGTTGCCCGACCGGCATCGCGCACACCTTCATGGCGAAGGAGGCGCTGGAGAAGGCAGCTGCCGAGCGAGGTCTGACCATTAAGGTCGAGACCCATGGCCAGGTCGGTGTCGAGAACGAGCTCACCAAGAGCGAGATCGCCGGTGCCAAGGCCGTCGTCGTCGCAGCCGATAAGGATGTCCAGGCTGAGCGTTTCGCCGGCAAGCCCATGGTTTCCGTCGGTGTTTCCAAGGCCCTGTCCGTTGAGGCCGCCGGTAAGCTGATTGACCGCGCGCTCGCCGCCAAGGGCGACAGCACGGTTGCAGTCGCTGCCGATGTCGAGGACGAGGCCGAGGAGAAGGAGTCCATCGGCCACGTCATCTACAAGCACCTTATGAACGGTGTCAGCCATATGCTGGTCTTCGTCGTTGCCGGTGGCGTCCTGACCGCCGTCTCGTTCCTGTGGGGCATTACGTCCTTCGATTCGACGGCGTCTGACTACAACAGCTTTGCTGCGATGCTGAAGATCATCGGCGGCATCGCCATGAACCTCATGGTTCCGGTGCTTTCCGCCTACATCGCCGAATCCATCGGCAAGCGCCCGGCGCTCGTCCCCGGTTTTGTTGCCGGTATGATCGCCATCCAGGGCCTGCCTGTTAACGCCGAGACCGGCATGATCGACGCCGGTGGCGCCGGCGTGGGCTTCGGCTTCCTGGGCGGCATCGTCGGCGGCTTCCTCGCTGGCTATGTCATCCTGCTGCTCGAGAAGGTCTTTGCCGGTCTGCCCAAGAACCTGGACGGCCTCAAGGCCATCTTCCTGTACCCGCTGTTCTCGACGGCTATCGTCGGCCTGGTCATGCTCGGCATTTCCGGCCCCATGGCTGCCATCAACACCGCCATGATGGACTTCCTCAAGGGCCTGTCTGCCTCTGGCGCCGTTGTCCTGGGTCTTGCCATCGGCTGCATGTGCGCCTTTGACATGGGTGGCCCGGTCAACAAGGCTGCTTACGTCACCGGTACTGCTATGCTCACCGAGGCACTGGCTGCCGGCGTTGGCACCGATACCTACAACTTCGGCACCAACTTCATGGCTGCCGTCTCTGCCGCTTGCATCGTTCCGCCGCTGATCACTACCTTCGCCGTCGTTGTCGGCAAGAAGTACTTCAGCCAGGAGGATCACGACGCCGGTATCGTCAACCTCATCCTTGGTTGCACCCACATCACCGAGGGCGCCATTCCGTTCATGACCAAGAACATCTGGCCCGTCATGCCCATCATGATGCTCGGTTCCTCCATCGCCTCGATCCTGACCATCATGTTCAACGTTCACGATCCGGCGCCCCACGGCGGCTTCCTGGTCCTGCCCGTTGTCGAGAACGGTCCGCTGTGGGTCCTCGCGATCCTCATCGGCGCTGTGGTCGGTGGCATTCTGTTCGTGGCCTTCAAGAAGTACGACTTCGAGAAGAATCAGAAGGCCGCTCCTGTAGCCAAGCCGGTTGAGGCTTCCAAGGCTGCTGCCGTTGAGGCCCCTAAGGCCGAGGCTGCCGACTTCGTGAAGGTTGAGAATGTCTTTGTCGCCGAGGACTTCGCTTCTCGTGACGAGGCTCTGAGCTTCGTTTCCAACCAGGCTGTCAAGGCCGGTATCGCCAGCGACGCCGACGCCGTGATGAACGCCTTCCTGGCCCGCGAGGCCGAGGGTACCACGGGCATGATGGAGGGCTTCGCCATCCCGCATGCCAAGTCCGACGCCATTACCGAGGCCGCCGTCATCGTCGTCAAGGACGAGTCCGGCGTGACCGGTTGGGACACCATGGACGGCGCTCCCGTCAACGTGGCCATCGCCCTGCTCATCCCGGGCGCTCAGGCTGGCACCACGCACCTCAAGATCCTGTCCAAGGTCGCCGAGGCGCTCATGGACGAGGACTTCCGTGGCACCGTCAAGGGTTCCACCGACGCCGCCGAGATCGCCAAGACGATCAACGCCCGCCTGGTCTAATCCAACGGTTAGCGATTAACATCGCCCCCTGTACAAAAGGCGAGGACTCCCTACGGGTCCTCGCCTTTTTTCATACCACCCGGCACTCAGGGACGTTCCTTTCCTGCCGGTACCCCGGGACACTCCTTAGTCCCCAACAGGGCATAAATAGCCCTCATCGACTGAATCACCCACGCGAACAATAATTCAGCCAGAATTCCTTTTGCACGATATTTCTTGGACGGAAGCATGTTCCCGCAGCTCGCCTGCCGGGCGGGGCGGTTAAGTTTGTCGCGAGTTCCGCACGCAAAGGAAAGCACTTAATGTGCTTTCCG
>CABQJK010000030.1 GCA_902464495.1 uncultured Collinsella sp.
AGACCGACCTGGCACCCGAGCCCTTTGTGGGATTCGAGAACCACGGCGGCCGCACTCTGCTCGACGCAGATGCCACGCCGCTCGGAACGTCCGTTGTCACGGGTACCGGAAACAACGGCGACGATGGCTTTGAGGGACTGATCTACAAGGGCGTCATCGGCACGTATCTACACGGACCGGCGCTGCCCAAGAACCCCGAGCTCGCCGACTGGCTCATTACCCACGCCCTCGAGCGCCGCGGCGATGCGCAGGCCACAGCCCTGCTGCCGCTCAAGCCCCTCGACGACACCTACGAGCACACCGCCCACGACGCCGCGATGAAGCTTCTCCCCTAACCACCACAAAGGGGACAGGCGCCTTTGTGGTGGTTGTGACCTGTCGCAACGTTTGTCTCAATCTGTAACATCTAGACCGTTAAAAGTCGTCTTACTGTTACAGATTGAGATATTCGTCCCGACGTCTGCCTTTTGTCTCGATCTGTAACAGGTAGAGCTGATTTACCCGCTCAGATGTTACAGATTGAGATATTTGAAAATCGGGATAGAAGCCCGCTCCTGTGTGGTGGTTTTCCAGTTTGCCAACGATATACGCACCGGCAAAAAAGTCTGCTATACTCTTTCCCGCTGTCCCCATCGTCTAGCGGCCAAGGACGCCACCCTTTCAAGGTGGATATCGCGGGTTCGAATCCCGCTGGGGGCACCATTTGAAATGCAAAGCCCGTTACCCTTGTGGTGACGGGCTTTTTGCTACCCATGCGCCGGGATTCGAACCCGACAGGGGGCGGAGCTGAGGAAACGCGCAAGCGTTTTCCAGCGCAGCACGCAAGGAGCGGAGCGACGCAGCGAAAGCGGGCGGTGCCAGCCGCACGCGGGCATACCACTGGGGGCACCACAGAATTTGAGAAGCCCGTTACCAATTCGTTGGCGGGCTTTTTGCTACCCATACGCCGGGATTCGAACCCGGCAGGGTGCGGATCCCGGCATCATCGCAAGGCCTGTGGGCAAAAAATAGCAAATATGAGTACTGTTACCAATTTAGTAACAGCGATTTCATGCCATCAGAAGACAATTTGGACGCCAAGCGTCCTACGGCGGAGGAAATGCAGGCATTTATCAGCCAAGTACTTGGACATATGTTGCGTAATTCTGCGTCTTTTGCAAAAAGATAATGCTACATGACTTGTGACAGTACTCATATTTGACGTTTTTTGCCCACAACCCCTTATTGCGCGGGCAAATCAGTTGCAAAACGGACTCCAAAGCGTCCCTCGCAAACAAAAAAGCCGGGGCCCGCGCGATACGGACCTCGGCTTTCAACCGTGACGGTATGTTATCCCAGTCCTACACGTAGAACAGGATGTCGTCGTAGGTCGGGACCGGCCAGTAGTCGGCGGCCACGATCTCTTCCATGGCGTCCACGGCGGCGCGCAGCGTATCCATAGCGGGAACGACCTCGTGTGCATACACATTGGCCTGTTCCTGGCCATCGAGGGCCTCGGCCTTCTGATGCACGACGTCGAGCGCCTTGATAGAGTCGTTGATGGCGGTGATGCCGTTGCAGAGCTTGTTGAGCGTGTTCTGCTCGCACTGCATGGCGGCCTCAGCACCGGCGGCACGAATAGTCTCAAGGCCCTTAGCGACCTTGGTGGCGTAGGCGGTAATGACCGGGCGATAGGTACGACGCGCCTCGCGAACCATCGTGGTAGCCTCGATGTTCATGAGCTTGTTGTACTTCTCGAGCTTGCAGTCATAGCGGCACTGGGCCTCGGCGCGGGTCAGGACACCCGTCTCCTCAAAGAGCGCAATGGCCTTATCGGAAACAAAGGCGGGAAGAGCGTCGGCCGTGGTCTTGTTGTTGGCAAGGCCGCGCTTCTCGGCCTCAATGGGCCACTCGTCGGAGTAACCGTCGCCGGAGAACAGGATGCGCTGGTGATCGGTCAGCACCTTCTTGCAGTACTCAAGCGCGGCGTCCTGGAACTTATCCTCGGGCGTACCCTCGAGTGCGTCGGCGAAGGACTTGAGCGACTTGGCCACGGCGGCATCGAGCACCAGGTTGGAGTCGGAGACGTTCTGCTCGGAGCCGCAGGCACGGAACTCAAACTTGTTGCCGGTGAAGGCGAACGGGGAGGTGCGGTTGCGATCGGTGTTGTCCTGCATCAGCTTGGGCAGGGTATCGGCGCCCAGGTCAAGCACGCCGCGCGTGGCATGGACGGAAGCCTTGCCATCGATGATCTTCTCGACGACCTCGGTAAGCTGGTCGCCCAGGAAGATGGACATAATCGCCGGAGGAGCCTCGTTGGCGCCCAGACGATGATCGTTGCCGGCCGAGGCAACGGAGGCACGCAGGAGCTCTTGATAGTTATCGACGGCCTCGATCACCGCGGTGAGGAAGACGATGAACTGCAGGTTGTCGAGCGGGGTGTCGCCCGGATCGAGCAAATTCTCGGACTCGGTGCCAAGCGACCAGTTATTGTGCTTGCCCGAACCGTTGATGCCCTCGAAGGGCTTCTCGTGCAGCAGGCAGACCAAGTCGTGACGGGAGGCGATGAGCTTCATCTTCTCCATCATGACCAGATTCTGGTCGATGGCCTCGTTGACCTCGCCGTAGACAGGGGCGAGCTCATGCTGGCAGGGAGCGACCTCGTTGTGCTTGGTCTTGGCAGGAATGCCAAGCGCCCACAGTTCATCGTCCAGGTCCTTCATATAGGACGAGACGGTGGGGCGGATAGCGCCAAAGTAGTGCTCCTCGAGCTCCTGGCCCTTGCAGGGAGCAGCACCAAAGAGGGTGCGCCCGGTGATGACCAGGTCCCTGCGCTTGCGGTAAGCGTCCTTCTTGATCAGGAAGTACTCCTGCTCATCGCCCACGGAAGGAACGACCTTCTTGGGGGTCTTACCAAACAGCGCCAAAACGCGCTTGGACTCACGCGAGAGTGCGGTCATGGAGCGCAGCAGCGGGGTCTTCTTGTCCAGGGCCTCGCCCGTGTAGGAGCAAAAAGCCGTGGGGATGCACAGGACATCGTCCTTGATAAAGGCGGGGCTGGTGGGATCCCAAGCGGTGTAGCCACGGGCCTCGAAGGTGGCACGCAGGCCGCCGTTGGGGAAGCTGGAGGCGTCCGGCTCGCCCTGGATGAGGTTCTTGCCCGTAAACTTGGTAATGGCGGTGCCGTCGTGGTTGGGCTCGAGGAAGCTGTCGTGCTTCTCGGAAGTAATGCCCGAAAGCGGCTGGAACCAGTGCGCGTAGTGCGTCGCGCCCTTGGAGATGGCCCAGACCTTCATGGCGTGGGCAACGGCGTTGGCCACATCCAGGTCGAGCGGCTCACCGTCCTCGAGGGTTGCAGCAAGGCGCTTCCAAATGTCCTTGGGGAGGTAGTCCTTCATGACTTCCTCAGAGAACACCATGGTCCCGAAGCGGTCAGTAAGTTCGGCCATACGGAACTCCCTTCGTATCGGCACCGCGTGAGAAGCGGTGTTGATTACTAACGAACGAGTCATAGATTAGGCTCGTCGTGTTTCCGCAACATTACCGTTATGTTGCTGTCACGAAACCAATCAATGAGGTTACCGCATCGCAGCGGTATTGCCACCCTCAACAGCCAACGAACTGCATAAATTGCAGACCTCCCCGCATGGTTTAAGGGTAGTCAATCTGGGATGGGGCTCTATTAACTGGTATTTTGCATCAGATACCATTCAATATAGCCCTTTCCTACATTGACCGCTCTGCTATAGGCAATGCCGATAGCGTGGCATCTTTGATTGGTATCCCTAAATCGCGAGTAAAACTCCACCGTGGCACAGCGGTGCTGTAGAATCCTTACAACACATCACACTATTTAAGTATCTAAAGGAGCACGATATGCGCGTCGACGAGGTTTTTAAGCAGGCAGCATCCCAGGGCACCGCACCCGTTTCGTTTGAGATGTTCCCGCCCAAGGGTGAGCTTACCCTCGATACGGCTCGCGAAGTGGCAGGCAATCTGTGCAATCTTTCGCCGAGCTTTGTCTCGGTCACCTGCTCGGCCGGCGGTTCGGGCAACGGCGCCGCCACCGCCCCCATCGCACATATGATTACGAGCGAATTCGATACGCCCTCGGTGGCACACCTCACCTGCGTTGGCCGCACGCATGCCGATATTGCCGCCAAGATCGACGAGTACCGCTCCGCCGGTGTAGAAAATGTGCTGGCCCTGCGCGGTGATCTTCCCGCCGGCGCGACCGAGGACGACAAGCCCGCCTCGGACTACGCCTACGCCCGCGACCTCATCCCCGAGCTCGTCGACGCCGGCTTTTGTGTGGGCGCCGCAGCCTACCCCGAGGGCCACATTGCCTGCGAGGACCTCAACGTCTCGGTCGAACACCTCAAGCAAAAACAGGACGCCGGCGCGAGCTTCTTTGTGACGCAGCTCTTCTTTGATAACGAGTGCTTCTACCGTTTTCGCGAGCTTGCCGACAAGGCCGGTATCACCGTGCCCATTACCGCGGGCATCATGCCGTTTATGGGCAAGTCGCAGATCAGCCGCATGGTCTTTATGTGCGGCGCATCGCTGCCCTCCCCCGTCATCAAGATCCTCGCCAAGTACGAGAACGACCCCGAGAGCCTGCAGGCAGCCGGTGTAGATTATGCCGCCCGTCAGCTTTGCGACCTCAAGGAGCACGGCGCCGACGGTCTGCACCTGTACACTATGAACCGTCCTGCAATCGCCGCAACCATTATGGAGCGCTTGGGGTAATGGAAAAACCGCACATCGATACAACCGCTGTCGAAGTGCCGGCCGACCTTGCGTCGCCGGCGCTTTATCGTATCGATGATGCCCACCATCCCCGCGTCGACCGTGCCGAAATGCTGCGCTACCTGGGCTACGGCGGTCAGCAAATTGAGCCCGAGCTGTCGCGGCGTATTGAGCTTGTCGTTGAACGTCTGGAGCTGGACATTGAGCCCCGCGGCGTGCGCCGTGTGTTCGCCGTTGATGCCGCGGGCGTGGACGAGCAGGGAGAACCCTGCATTCGCCTGGTCGGCACCAACGTTGAGCTGTGCGGTCGCGATATCTATCGCCACCTCAAGGACGCCCGCATGGCCGCACTCATGGCATGCACCCTCGGCATGAACGCCGAACGTCGCCTGCGCACCACGGGAGCCCAGCAGCCCCTCGAGGGAGCCGTGCTCGACGCCGCGTGCTCTGCCTATGTGGAGGCTGCCATTGAGCAAATGGACCAACAGGTCAAGGCTGCGGCCGCCGCACACGGACTCGCCGGCAACTGGCGCTTTAGTCCCGGCTACGGCGACTGCCCGCTTGCGGCCCAGCGCTCGATCGTGGACGCACTCAACGCCACGCGGCTCATCGGCCTTACCGTCACACCGACCAGTCTGCTCATGCCCACCAAGAGCGTGACCGCGGTGATCGGCCTCTTTGACGGCGAGGTCCACGACGCCCAGAGCCGCCCCACCTGCACTATCTGCCGCATGCGCGAGCACTGCCGCTTCCGCGCCGCCCACACCACCTGCTATTCCAGCCATTTGGGGACGGGGTAGAAATGGTAGATTTAGCGCTTGACTTTTGCCGTATTGTGAATCGGTTTATAGCGGAATCGCAATACGGTAAGCCACTAACACACAAGCATCGTTGTCAAGCTTTATTTCTACCATTTCTACCCCGTCCCCAAATGGCAGGTTAGGAGCTCATTGATGTTTACTCCGCTTATCACTCATGATCTGGATGGTGCCGCGCTGGCGGCGCCCGTTTATGCCGCACGCCGCAATGGCGCTGCATACAAGACGCGCACAATCGACGACCTTCGCATTAAGGACGATCGTCTGCGCGCCGCCATTGAGGGCACGGTGCATCTGCTGTTTGACGGCGGTATGGGCACCATGCTGCAGGCCGCTGGCATGAAGGCCGGCGCCCTGCCCGAGCTGCTCAACTTTGACGAACCCCAGGTCATCACCGACATCCAGCGCCAGTACGTCGAGGCCGGATGCGACGTGATTACCGCCAACACCTTTGGCGCCAACGCCCACAAGCTCGACGGCGCCGCCACCGTGGCCGATGTCTTTGCCGCCGCCGTCGCCTGCGCCCGCAAGGCCGGTGCCCGCTACGTGGCCGGCGACATCGGCCCTATCGGCGCGTTGCTTCGTCCCCTGGGCACCCTGAGCTTCGATGAGGCCTACGATCTGTTTGCCGAGGAGGTGCGTGCTGGCGTCGCCGCGGGCGTTGACCTCTTTATTATCGAGACCATGACCGACCTGGCCGAGATCAAGGCCGCCGTCCTCGCCTGCCGCGAGAACTCCGACCTGCCCGTCTTTGCCACCATGACCTTCGAGGAGGACGGCCGCACCTTCCTGGGCACGAGCCCCGAGGTCGCCGCCATCACGCTCGATGCCATCGGTGCCAATGTCCTGGGCATCAACTGCAGCCAGGGACCGGCAGAGCTCCGAGGACTCGCCGCACGCATGCTCACCGTCACCGATAAACCCGTGATGGTGCAGGCAAACGCGGGACTCCCCCGCGTGGACGACGACGGCAACACCGTCTTTGACATCCAGGCCCCCGAGTACGCCAAGGCCGTCGCCGGCATGATCGCCGACGGCGTGAGCGTCGTCGGCGGATGCTGCGGAACCACGCCGGCGCACATGGCAGCGCTGCGCACGCTTATCGATAACCACACGCCCAGTCCGCGCCACCGCAAGCCCAGCATGTCGGTCACAAGCGCCCAGACGGTCGTGGACCTCCCCTGCGATGGCCACAAGATCGCTGTCATCGGCGAGCGCATCAATCCCACCGGCAAAAAGCGCCTACAGCAGGCCCTGCGCGACGGCGACCTTGACTACGTCGTGAGCCAGGGCATCAGCCAGCAGGAACAGGGCGCCGATATCCTGGACGTCAACGTCGGCCTGCCCGAGATCGACGAGGTCAAGATCATCCAGCAGGCGACTGAACAGCTCCAGGGTTCCACACTGCTGCCGTTGCAGATCGACTCCACCGACCCCGCAGCCGTCGAGGCCGCCGTGCGCCGCTACGCCGGCAAGCCCATCATCAACTCGGTTAACGGCAAGCAGCAGATCATGGATGAGATCTTTCCGCTGGTCGCCCACTACGGCACCAACGTCGTCGGCCTTACGCTCGACGAAGGCGGCATCCCCGATACCGCCGAGGCTCGCTTCGCCATCGCCGAGTGTATCGTGGCTGAGGCTGCCCGCTACGGCATCGGACCGGACCGCATCCTCATCGACTGCCTGGTCATGACCGCCTCGACCAACCAGCGCCAGGCTGAGCAGATTCTACGTGCCATGTCTATGTGCAAGGAGCGCCTGGGCGTCAAATGCGCGCTCGGCGTGTCGAACATCAGCTTTGGCCTGCCTGCCCGCCCGCTGCTGGGCTCGGTCTTTTTGGCTGCCGCTTTTGGCGCAGGCCTGGACGCCCCCATCATGAACCCGGGCTCCAAGCGCTTTATGGATACCGTCTACAGCTATCGCGTCCTGAGCGTTGAGGACGAAGGCTCGACCGGATACATCGAGCGCTACGCCGGCTGGACCGATCCGTACAAGATCGCCGCAAACCCGACGGCGGCCCAGGCGGCATCGACCGACGCCGCTCCCGCTGCTGGCCCCGCCGGCACCGACGGCAACGACGACCCCATCCGTCGCATGGTCGTCTCGGGCCGCAAAGGCGAGATCGCGGCCGAGACCGAGCGTCTGCTGGCAGATCACGACGCCATGGACCTCATCAACAATCACTTTATCCCCGCCCTCGACGAGGTTGGCGTCCTCTTTGACCAAGGAAAGTTCTTCTTGCCGCAGCTCATGGCCTCGGCCGAGGCAGCGCGCGTGGGCTTCGACACCATCAAGCGCCTGATGCCCGCCGGCGAGATTGCCGACAAGGGCAAGATCTGCGTGGCCACCGTCAAGGGCGACATCCACGATATTGGCAAGAACATCGTCAAAATGCTGCTCGACAACTACGGCTACACCGTCTTTGACCTAGGCCGCGACGTCGACCCGCAAGAGGTGCTCAAGACCGTACAGGAGCGCGACATCAAGCTCGTCGGCCTTTCGGCGCTTATGACTACCACCGTCGTGGCCATGGAAGAGACCATCAAGCTGCTCCATGCCGAGGTGCCGGGCGTCAAGATCATCGTAGGTGGCGCCGTGCTCACCCCCGAATACGCCAAGCAGATCGGAGCGGACTACTACGCCAAGGATGCCGCCGAAAGCGCGCGCATCGCCGAAGAGGTCTTTGGGCAGTAACACAACGGAAACAACCGAGCACCAAAACGTGCCGCATGCGCCACTTGGCACGTGCGGCACGTTAGAATAGATAAGATTATGCTCGTTTTGGCAGATAGGAGCGCAAGGATGGCGATCACGCCCGCAGAAATCGCGGAAACCCGCGGCATGGTTGAGGAGCAGAACCTCGACATCAGGACCATCACCATGGGTGTTTCGCTCATGGGTTGCGGTGACGAGAACCTCGACCGCATGTGCACGAAGATCTACGACCACGTGACGCACACGGCTGAGCATCTGGTCGAGACCGCCGAGAACCTCGAGCGCGAGTACGGTATCCCCATCGTCAACAAGCGCGTTTCCGTCACCCCGGTGGCGCAGATCGCCGCATGCTGCAAGGATGAGGACCTCACCCCCATCGCGCATGCCCTCGACCGTGCGGCCGAGACGCTCGGCATCGATTACCTGGGCGGCTTCTCCGCACTCGTCCAGAAGGGCATCGGCGACGCCGACCGCCGCGTCATCCAGTCCATCCCCCAGGCGCTCGCTACCACCAGCCGCGTCTGCTCCAGCGTCAATGTTGCTAGCCTGCGCGCTGGCATCAACATGGATGCCGTGCTCATGGCGGCTCAGACCATCATCGATGCTGCAAAGCTTACGGCAGATGAGGATTCCGTCGGCGCTTCCAAGTTTGTCTGCTTTGCCAACATGGTCGAGGACTCCCCGTTTATGGCGGGCGCCGTCCACGGTGGTGGCGAGGCCGACGCCGTCATCAACGTAGGCGTCTCGGGCCCCGGCGTTATGGCCGCAGCCCTGGAGACACTGCCCGATTCCGCATCGATGATGGAGGTCGCCGAAAAAATCAAGCAGACCGCCTTTAAGATCACCCGCGCCGGCGAGCTCATGAGCCGCGAGGCCGCCCATCGCCTGGGTGTCGAAAAGGGCATTGTCGACCTGTCACTGGCTCCCACGCCTGCCATCGGCGACTCCGTCGCACGCATCCTCGAGATCATCGGCGTGGGCACCTGCGGTGGCCCGGGCACGACCTGCGCGCTCGCCATGCTCAACGATGCCGTCAAGAAGGGCGGCGTCATGGCCAGCTCCAGCGTGGGCGGTCTCTCCGGCGCCTTTATCCCCGTGTCCGAGGACGCCGGCATGATCGCCGCCGTCGAGGCCGGCGCGCTTTCGCTCGAGAAGCTTGAGGCCATGACCTGCGTGTGCTCCGTTGGCCTGGACATGATCGCCATCCCCGGCGACACCCCGGTCGAGACCATCGCCGGCATCATCGCCGACGAGATGGCCATCGGCGTCATCAACAACAAGACCACGGCCGTCCGCGTGATTCCCGCCATCGGCAAGGGCGTGGGCGACTGCGTCGAGTACGGCGGCCTGTTCGGCCGTGCACCCATCATGCCGGTGAACCCCAACGCCGGCACCGTGCTTGCCCACCGCGGTGGTCGATTCCCGGCGCCGCTGAACTCGCTGAAGAACTAGCTGAGGGGGACTGGCGAGGAGCCCCGGGGAGGGCAAATATATAAGGTCGCCTGCTCGGACAGTCCTGACTCGCACGGAGAGCACATTAAGTGCTCTCCGGCTCGTGCGGAACTCGCGATCGACCTCATATATTTGCCCTCCCAGGGGCTCCCGCACAACGGGACCTCAGCTGGGTTCCATCCCGGTTGCAGTTGCTTCGCTCCTGCACCACTTGGCTGGTGCAGCGATTTGGCGTTGGATCGGTTCTTTCTGATATATGCTGGTTGCGGCTCTTCTTTTGGGAGGAGTCGCTTTTTTGTTGTGAGGGGGATGGCCCGTGGCTGATGATTTGATTCGTTCTGAGCTTCTTTCTACTGACTGGAATGCTGAATGGATGCGTTTGCAGACCGCTCGGCATCGGGCTGATGACTCTTTTGAGTGGGACAAAAGGGCTCGGCATTTTCGGCCGCTGGAGACTGCTCCGTATGCTCGCGATTTTATGAAGCTGCTGGCACTCCAGCCTGGTGAGTCGGTGCTTGATATGGGGTGTGGGGCTGGGTCGATTGCTATTCCGCTTGCTCAGGCTGGGCATCCTGTGATTGCTGCTGACTTTTCCCCTGCTATGTTGGGCACGCTTGATGCTGGCATTGAGTACTATGGGCTCGAGGGGCGCATAACGCCGCTTGAGCTTGCTTGGGATGATGATTGGGATTTGGTTGGACCGGTCGCGAAAGCGGTGGATGTTGCCTTTGCCAGTCGGTCGGTTACGACGACCGATCTAAAAGGCGCGCTTGCCAAGCTCGACCGTACGACTCGTCGGCGTTGTGCTGTCACGATGGTCGCTAACTCTAGCCCACGCTATGACCTGCATCTGATGAACGCCATCGGTGCCTCGGTTACCTGCAGTAATGGCTTTGTGTATGCCTTTAATATCCTCATTCAGATGGGTGCCCTGCCGCAGGTCACGTACTTTGAATCGCCTCGTCGCGATACCTTCGATAGCCTTGAGGCGGGTGTGGCGGACTTCTCCCGCATGCTCGAGCACGGTAATGAGGATAAGATCGACCGTCTACGCGATTACATTGCCCAACACATGATTGAAAATCCCCATGCCGGTGAGCCGGGGTCTAAGGGCGTGCCGCAGGGGCGCTACATGCTCGACCACGTCCGCAAGGTCCGTTGGGCATTTATTGCATGGGATCCAGTCTCTGCGCCCAGCTCATAGCCTGTTCGCAGCCCACGCCGCCCACTCACTCGGCATCCGCATTCTTTGCGAACTGGGCAAACGCGCTCCACACCGCGCCGTTCCTGCGCTATCGTGGGACAGCTCACGTAGATTAAGGCCCCGTCGCGGGGCGCCCCATAACATAGAAAGCGAGAACCCATGGCACTGACAGGAGCACAGGTCAAGCAGCTTCGCAGCATGGCCCATCACCTCAACCCCGCCATCATCATCGGCAAGTCCGACGTCAACGAGGGCACCGTCGAGCAGACGGTCGCCTACCTGGAGAAGCACGAGCTCGTTAAGTGCTCCGTGCTCGATGGCTCCAGCCTTTCTGCCCGCGAGGCCGCCGAGGAGCTCGCCGAGCGCTCCCACGCCGAGGTCGTCCAGGTTATCGGCCGCAAGTTCTCGCTGTATCGCGAGTCCTCGCGCAAGGACATCGAGAAGATCAAGCTCGTCTAAGAGCCAGCGATCCGGTGAGCCAACACATAGCAAGCCTGCGGGCGTCCGAGCAATTCGGACGCCCGTTTTTTATCGCTCGACCAGCACGCGGTTGAGTCTACCCTCCACCAAGCGCTCGTATAGACGCCGCGTCTCGGGCTCGGGAACGCCATTGACCTGCTCCCTCAGGTGGTGCATATGCCCGCTGTACAGCTCGACGATATCGCGTCGCCGCCCCGCCGCGCCGTAGACACGCATAGCGCAACGCACCATATCCTCGCGCGCTGTCTCTTGGCGCAGGCCCGACTCCACCAGCCATACCGCCGACTGCAGATCGTTTTCTTCTAGGGCGGCGTTCGCACCCCGAATCATGCAGTCGATATACTTCGATTCCATGATGCGCCGCATACGCAAAAAGTAGGTGGGATTGCAGCCATTGGGAACATACAGCGGTCCGGCATAAAGCTGCTCAATCTTAAGGCACAGCTCAACTAAATGGGGACCGCACGCACCCGTGCGATTTCCCAAAACCTCACGGCTTATCTGGTCAAACAGCCGCACATCGGTCTTGACGTAATCGCCGTTAAGCCCAATGCATTCATTTTGGATGAGCACGCACGATTTACCGTCCGGCGTCGGCCCCAAGGCCGAACGCAGGCGCGATATCGTCGAGTACAGGTTGTTGCGGGCGCTATTGAACTCAGCATGGGGCCATAACTCCATGGCCAACGTCTCGCGATCGACCAGCGCATCCATGCCCAGCGCAAGCCGCTCGGCAAGCGTTGCCGCTTTCTTGCGGCGCCACATCTTGTCCGTGATGGGAAACCCGTCGCGCTCGGCGCGAAACGCCCCAAACATGCGAATCTCGATATGGTCGATAGTATCGACGGCTTCGACCTCGCCGGCCTGAAACAGGCGCTCACCCTCCCCTTCCAGATCGTCACGCAGCGAATACCGCGATAGTTCGCGCACGGGGAGTTTCTTACGAATTCTGACCGCCGGCTCGCCCAAACAATGCATGGCAAGGCGCGCAAAGAGCCGATACGATGGGTCCAAAATCCCCGCACGGTTCATGGACATCCAAGCCGCAAGATCGCTGTCTCGCCCCGCGCAGGCCAAGTGCAGCGCCACCATCCAGGCCTCCGCGCCACCAACCTGCGTCTGGCTTATATCGAGCAGCTCCGCCTCCTCGCGCACCGAAACCATCGAGGTGTTACGCAGATACGCCGCGCGCTCCAGCAGCAACGCATTGTCGCGCATGTACGCAATTGGCTCCTCAGCCAGTTTGAGTACCTGGACCGCGCGGAACTTCGCATTGACCGGCCGACCTTCTGCCAGCGATTGCCAGCCCTCTAGCAGCAGGCCAAACAGCTGAATCTGGTTGTCGCGTATGCGTACGGCAAATCGATCGAGCTCGTTGAACGCCGCATCGTCGGTTACCGGCAAGCCGGAAAGGAGCCGCCGTGCCGCCAACACCATGCGCACCCAGATAGCCATCGCCTTAAGCCCACGCACGTCGAGCGCCTCCCGCACCACCGTCATCTCGTCGTCGCGCTCGTCGGTTCCCGCAAACGACCCGTCAAAGAGCTCCACCAGCATGCTATCGGCCCGTATAACAATCCCCGCGATGTCGAGCTCGCAGTCGTAGGCCTTGCTCGTTTTGAGCTGCTGTAGAACGCCGCCGTCATCTCCCTGCTCGGTCAGGCAGCGCTTGACCTCGATATGCGCAGACAACATATCGAGTGCGGTATGGGATGTCTCGATTTCTGGCACGGCCAGGTTCGTAGGAAGCCCAAGCCCGTTGTCCCCATAGCAAACAGCCGTCAGTGTCTGGGCCACCCTCCATGAAACAGGGTCTATTTCGCAGGCCGCCCGGTCGCCCCCGCGCTCGATGACCGATGCCATATAGCGAGCGAGCTTTGTATTGGACACGCTGACCGCTGCCAGATATACGCCAAGCGCCTCGGCAGGCGTTGGCTCTGGAGCCGGATTGTCGGCATCGATCGTGCCCAGCGCTGCTCGGCAGATATCGGCCCCGTGCCCCGTCAGAGCTAGATCGACCCCATACTGCCCAGCAAGTTCAAGAACCGCCTCACGGTCCAAAAAGGCATCCGCCAGGCCCATCGCCGCATCGCATCTACCCGCCTTAAGCAAAATCCGGGCCGCCCTCGGAACAAGTTCGGGGCGAACCTCGGCCACCAACTTACGCAAACGCAAGCGTCCGTTATCCTCCGTGCCCAGACACGTAAAACTCCGCTCGGCGGGATCCAAGCCAAAGATCGGGTAGTCGCGTACAAAGTAGGACTGGTCGACCATCGACAGCCTCACCCCGCAAGCCTCGAGTTCTGCGATATTGCCCTCGCCCATCAAAATCATGAGACATGCCACGCAAAACAGCGCATTATTGTCGAGCGAAGCCAGATCGACAAGTGCCGCGCCATATACGTTGACAATCTCGTTTTCGAGCAGACCGGCTACGTCGCCTTGGCCATACAGACCCGTCTGCAATGCCGAGACGAGCTCGGGCACACCCTGCGTGAGCTGATAAAAGTCGAGCGATGTGCTGATCGAAAACGCCGATGCCCACGCCGAATACTCATAGGCATGCACCTTGAGCATCTGCGCATTGATCTTAACCGAATCGCCCAGCCCATGAATCAGCTGACGATTTGAAGGACGGCAGGAGATAAAGACCCCTACCCCCATGGCGCGCAGGCCGCGAATCCTGTCGATGAAGTCTTCGGTATCGTGCTGATCGAGGTTTGGCACATTATCAATCGCAATCAGGGAGTGCGGTTTGTCTTTGAGTTCTTCGGTAACCACCTCGAGCTGCATAAACACCTCGCGCCCAGTGGCGCGATCGGCCTCGATAATCCGCACGGGACCTCGCGTCGGGTCGCATTTAACCTCATGGGTGTACTGCAGCAGCACCGAGGTCTTCCCAAACCCGTCGGGCGCATAGAGAACCACGATGCCGGCCTTTCGGCCCTTGGCGATAAGCTCATTCATCAAGCGTTCGCGTCGCACCATATAGCCTCCGCCCAGCGGCATCAGCTCGAGGTCGTCTATACTGCTCAAATCGTTTACCATGCCCGCTCCTCAACTCGACCGTATGGACACTGTAACCGCAAGACCATACAAGCCGCGCTATGAATAGAGCGACCTTGTGTTTGAGGTTGTCTTTTGGTACGCAAGCGGCAAGTTTTTGTACAGCGAGGGCCGATTCTTATTAATCCCCCGACTAATCGGTCTTTAAGCAGGTAAATGAGCTTGTCAGCTTGTCCCATCTAAGCGGCAGTGTAACGCAGATGAACAAGGTTCAGCCATGTCATTCAACTCGCCTAGCACCCGCTACCGTCTACGACCTTTTAGTGGCATTTTTGCATAGAATCTGGTATGGAATGAATCAAGCTGTTTGACATCCGGCATTCGCCAAGCTTGCGGCAAGATTTTGGTCAAGCGGGCGGAAAGGGATAACAAAAAGGCCCCCGCAAAGCGGAGGCCTTAGGCAAGGCTATGTCGAGGTGCAGGATTCGCGCTACTCGCAGAGCGAAAGGGCAGCCTCGTCGGCAACGACAACGCAGTTGGTGTGCAGCTGCAGGATCGAAGCCGGGCACGCGGGCGTAACCGGGCCATAGCACATGTCATGCACGGCCTGAGCCTTGGCCTCGCCGTTGGCGACGACCAGGATCATGCGGGCATACATGATGGTCTGGGTACCCATGGTGTAGGCCTGACGGGGAACGTCGTCGATGCTGTCGAACAGGCGGCTGTTGGCCTGAATGGTGCTCTCGGTGAGGTCGACGCAGTGCGTGCCCTTGGAGAAGTGGTCATCGGGCTCGTTGAAACCGATGTGGCCGTTGTTGCCAATGCCGAGCAGCTGCAGATCCGGGTAACCGGCGGCGGCGACGATCTTGTCGTACTCAGAGCAGGCAGCGGCGGCATCGGGGTTGGAACCGTCGGGCACATGCGTGTTGTTCAGGTCGATGTTGATGTGATCGAAGAAGTTCTCACGCATAAAGTAGTGATAGCTCTGGGGATCGTCGTGCGAAAGGCCGCGATACTCGTCCAGGTTGTAGGTGCTGACCTCGGCAAAGTCGACGTCGCCCTTCTCGTACCAAGCAGCGAGCTGCTTGTAGGCACCGATCGGGGTGGAGCCAGTGGCAAGGCCCAGCACACAGTCGGGCTTGAGGATAACCTGCGCCGAGATAATATTGGCGGCCTTGCGGCTCATATCCTCGTAGTCTTTAGCTTTAATGATCTTCATTACGCGTCCTTTCTCGTACAAGAGAGGCAAGGCTCCCCTTACAAGCACTTGCCCGCGGCCCGCGTCGGCCGCAACCAACGTGTGCGGCCACCAGGGCGAGGTCGCGTAATGTATGTGTCTCGTGTCTAGCCGCGTCGAGGCCCCTGCCCGTCCACGGTGACCCGAAGCCTTTTAGCTTCGGACAAGTCCCATCTTGCCACGGAGGGCGCCCTCTTTCAAGGGCGCCCTCCGTAAACGTGTTTGAATTGTAGGCTAATGGCCACGTGCACTTGCTAGCGCTCGCGAGCAACGATGAGCTGGTCCATCTCTTCGACATGCACGCCAACGGAGCCCTTGATGCTCGAGAACTCAACAGAGTTGCACACCAAGATGGGAACCGTCACATCGTAGCCCTCGGCAGCAATTGCCTCGCGATCGAACTCAATGAGTACATCGCCCTTATGGACGATGTCACCCACTTGCGCATGTACGGTAAAGTGCTTGCCCTCAAGCTGAACAGTGTCCAAACCAACGTGGATGAGCACGTCCAAGCCATCGACCGTGTTAAGCGCAACAGCGTGTCCCGTGGGAAAAATGGCCTCGACCTTGGCATCAGCCGGTGCAATCACACGCGTTCCGGTAGGCTGAATCGCCACGCCCTGGCCCAAAAGGCCGGTGGCAAATGTCTGGTCGTTTACCTCGGAAAGCGGAATGACGTCGCCCGAGATGGGAGCATCCAGCGTAAGGACTCGACCACGCATACCAAAAGACCTTAGGACTTTAGTGAACATGCTCCCCCTCGGACATACCAATCGACCAAAATAGCCTTAACAGTTTACCACTTGGCACTCGTTTTTGACCATTAGGGAAGTTCGCGCTTGACAACCTCGACGATGTCGTCGACAACGCGCTGGGTCAGCTCGTGCGTCTCGGCCTCGGCCATAACGCGGACCAGCGGCTCGGTACCGCTCGGGCGCACCAGAATGCGGCCGCGACCATTGAGCTCCTTCTCGGCGGCAGCGACGGCATCCCAGATGGGCTGGCAATCGTCCAGACCAGCCTTGTTGTCGGAATGCACGTTGACGAGTACCTGCGGGTACTTCTTCATGATGCCGGCAAGGTCGGTAAGCGTGCGGCCAGTGCGCTTGAGCACGGCCAGCAGCTGCAGAGCCGTCACCAGGCCGTCACCGGTGGTGTTATGCTCCAGGAAGATGATGTGGCCGGACTGTTCGCCGCCGATGACGGCGCCGTCCGCGAGCATGCGCTCCAGAACGTAGCGATCGCCCACGGCGGTCTGAACCATCTCGAAGCCCTGCTCCTTCATAGCGATGGAGAAGCCCAGGTTGCACATGACGGTCGAGACGATCTCGGAGTTGGCGAGCTTGCCGCGAGCGGCCAGGTCGGAGCCGCAGATGGCCAGGATGTAGTCGCCGTCGATCTCGTTGCCCTCGCTGTCCACAAAGAGCACGCGGTCGGCGTCGCCGTCGTGGGCCAGGCCGATATCGGCGTGGGTGCGCAGCACGAGCTCGCGCAGAGGCTCGAGGTGCGTAGAGCCGCACTCGACATTGATGTCGGTGCCGCAGTAATCGGTGTTGATGGCATGGACCGTGGCACCCAGGCGCTGCAGCGCGGCGGGCGTAGTCTGGCAGGAAGCACCGTGACCGCAGTCGACGGCAACGACCAGGCCATCGAGCCTCAGGCCATCAAGCGTATCGATGGCGTGGTCGACGTATGCCTTGCGAGCGTCCTTCATCTTGATGATGTGGCCCACGCCGGCACCGGTCGGCAGCGTGTCGGCAGCCATGGCTTCCTCGGACATGACCCAGGCGCTGATCTCTTCCTCGACCGCATCGGGAAGCTTCATACCCTTGCGGCTAAAGAACTTGATGCCGTTGAACTCCGGCGGATTATGCGAAGCAGAGATGACGATGCCGCCATCGAGCTCGTTCTGGACGGTGAGCAGCGCCACGGCAGGCGTGGGGATGACGCCGCAGCAGTGCGGACGACCGCCCTCGGCCATGATGCCGGCGGTCAGAGCGCTCTCGAGCATGGTACCCGAAAGACGCGTGTCGCGGCCGATGCAGATGTCCGGGCCAAGGAACTTGGTCGCCGCGCGGCCCAGGCGAAACGCGAGGTCGCACGAGAGGTCGGCATTGGCGACGCCACGGACGCCGTCGGTACCGAAGATGTTCTGGGGCATAGGATTGCTCCTTCCCTAGCAGGCGATATGCAACCGCCCGCCCTAGTCGAAAAAGAAAAGCGGGACCCGCCGAGGAATCGGCAGGCCCCGCTTGTACATTGTATCTCGAAAGGAGATAAAACCTTAGCGCTTGGAGAACTGGGGAGCGCGGCGGGCCTTCTTGAGGCCGTACTTCTTGCGCTCGACCACGCGAGCATCGCGCGTAAGGAAACCGGCCTTCTTGAGGTCAGCACGGTAGTCGCCAGCGTTCAGAAGAGCGCGGGCGATGCCCAGGCGCAGAGCGCCGGACTGACCGGAGATGCCGCCGCCATCGCACAGGGCGATAACGTCGAACTGACCGGCGGTGTCGGTCACCTTGAAGGGAGCAAGGGCGTTCTCAACGAGCTGATGACGGCCGAAATACTGCTCGGCGTCACGCTTGTTGATGGTCACCTTGCCGGTGCCGGGGACGAGACGGACGCGGGCGACGGCGTTCTTACGACGGCCGGTACCCTGGTAGACAACGGTGTTCTCAGCCATCTTTAAGCCTCCAGCTCAATCTTCGTGGGGTTCTGGGCAGCATGCGGATGCTCGGCACCAGCGTAGACCTTAAGCTTGGTCATCTGGGCACGGCCGAGGGTGGTCTTGGGCAGCATACCGCGAACGGCGCGCTCGATAACCTTCTCCGGGTGCTTCTCCATAGCCTGGCGGAAGCTCTCAGCCTTGAGGCCGCCGTTGTAGCCGCTGTGGCGATAATAGGTCTTCGTGTCGGCCTTGTTACCGGTAAGCTGGACCTTATCGGCGTTGATGACGACAACGAAGTCGCCGCAGTCGCTGTTGGGCGTGAACTGGGGCTTGTTCTTACCGCGCAGGATCATTGCGATCTGGGTGGCAAGACGGCCCAGGACAGCACCATCGGCGTCGACGAGAACCCAGTTGCGCTGGACCTCGCCCTGCTTGGCGTAGTGAGTCGATTTCGAAATCACTTAGACTCCTCCATGTACAGTACGTGTTGTTACAGAGATTCACGGGGCTCTGCAAGTAACCCGTCCATATTACCCCGCTCGCCGTACGAGTCAACAGGTATTTTGGCTCCGACCAGAGTTTCTGCACATGTCATCCACGAGCCGTGACGTTGCAGCGCTAGCGCTCAACAAACTCCTGGATCTCCGCGAGCAAACGCTTTGCCTCCTGGCGACCCTGAATATACAGGTCCAAAAGCTTTGCCGGATCATGCTCGACATGGCCGACCTCGACCGGCTTTTGCGGAGCGATGACCAGCGCGCGGCCCTCGCGCTCATACTTCCACAGGTGCATGCGCTGGAGGTTATAGCGGTCGTGGCGCGTCTCGATAGCCTCGAGCAGATAGGGGTAGTCGGCATAGCGCGCACGCGCCGCCGGCAAAAACTCGTAGGGCTTTTTCTCATATGAGCGGTCCTGGGTGACGATGACGACCGCACGGTCGAAGCCCGCCTCCTCGAGCACATGCTCGATAGGAACCGAATCGGCTACGCCGCCGTCGACGTATTTGTGCCCGTCAATCTCGACCGGCGGCGTCACCAGCGGCAGCGACGTCGAGGCGCGCACGGCGTCGAGGTCGAGCACGGCGCTTTTGACCGGCAGGTAGGCAGCGGTTCCAAACAGCATGTCCGTCGCGACGGCGTACATCTCGATAGGGCTGGCGTCGAACGCCTCGTTGTCAAAGGGATCCAGGCGGTCCTGGATATCGTTGAAGATAAAGTCGTAACCCACGATGGAGCCCGTGGATGCGAAGGATGCGGCACCCATGTAGCGGTTGTCATTGCAGAAGGTCAGGTTGATGCGATTGACGCGACCGATCTGGTGTGACTTGTAGTTGACGCCGTTGAGCGCACCGGCCGATACGCCATATACCGCCGGAATTTCGACACCGGCCTCCATGAGAACGTCGAGCACGCCGGCGGTAAACTGCCCACGAAAACTGCCACCCTCCAAGACGAGCGCGACCTTGCCGACGTTCTTTGCCTTATCTTCTGCAGTCATATCGACCTCCTGCGATTGCGTTTTGGCTTTCTTCTACCCAGTTTTGGAATGGAGGGCGCGCAGGTTTTTCGAGGCGGCAGGTGAAGCGGAAAGTGCGTCCCAGTTTGAGGCGGGATTCCGGGATGAACTTTCCGTTTGGACCGCCGTTGGGAAAGCGCGTCCCGTTCTGAGCGCGGATTCCGGGATGCGGTTTCCGCTTGAGGCGTCTTCCGGAAAATGAATCCCATTCCGAGCGTCGATTCCGGGATGCAGTTTCCGCTTGAAACGTCATCCGGAAACCGCATCCCAGTCTGAGCCGGAATTCTGGGATGGATTTTCCGCCTGGGGCGACGTTGATGCGGGGCATGGCAGGCTGCAGTCCGATCGGCATCGCATCTATATCCGGTTGAGGCATTGCGCGGAGAATCCGCGTGTTCGCTTCGCGAACCCGCACCGGCTTCGGCCGCCTGCCGGCGTCCTCGCCCGCTCGCTACAAACGCTTCGCGTTTGCTTAACGCTCGCGCCCTGCATAGAGTTCGATTCTCCGCGGTACGGGCTAGAAATGAAAAGGCAGGTAGATACGAATATCTACCTGCCTGTAACTATTGGTGGAGGCGCGGAGAATCGAACTCCGGTCCACGAAAGCCCCCTGATTGGCATCTCCAAGCTCAGTCGCTGGTTTAGTCTCGGACGCTTTGCGCGCAGCGACACGCTCGCAGCATCCCAACCGGTTCGATCTTAGCCTGCGCCATACCGATTACGTGCGCAGGAGCATTCCCCTAACATGACGTCGCACCGGTGTCGGGGAAATCACCGGGTTGACGCGCCGCTATAAATTAAGCAGCGAGAGCCATAGGCTCAAAAGAAGAGTTGTTGTCAATTCAATTTGACGGTACCCCTGTTTAACGAGGCGAGGAGACCTCGGCTTGCTTCCTCTCTCAGAGCTATCGTGTCGAAACCAGTCGCCCCCGAATGTTGGGAAAGTCTGGATGGTATCGGGCCTGCAAACACCCGATAACCGTCGACTTTTCAAGGAACATACGGGGCGAGCCCCGCTTGTGGAGTGTTATCTTACCACGTTCTGAAAGCGGACAGCTGTTCTATGCACGAGCTGTGAAGACCTCAATGTGCGCCGCACTTCGCACTTTTGTTACCGATCGCGTCACGTATATTTTCGCCAAGCAAAATTGACCCGTCGAAAGGACCGTTATGGATACCAAGCAGCAACTCGTCAATGCCCTCGCAGGCCTGGGCTCAACCATTACCGAAGCTATGGATGTCATCGAGGGCTTTGTCCCCTGCGGACATCCCGCCCTCACGGTATCGAACGCACTCGTCGCGCTGGACGCTGACGATGATGTGGCTCTCGCCCAGCAGCTTGAGACCGTCGAGGGCTTTATCGACCACGTGAGCGAGAACCGCGGCGTGGCCGCCTACCACGGCATCGAGGTCGAGCTCGCGGGTCCCAAAGCCGATCTGCTCGCAGCAATCCGCGAGGTAGGCGCCCTTATGCAGACCGCAGGCGTCAAGAACACCCAGGTCAACGAGTGGGTCTACCGCAGCCTGGCAGCACTGAACGATTCCGACGAAAAGGCCGCCGAGAAGCTCGCCGAAGCTCCCACCATCAAGGCAGCGCTTTTGTAAATAGCAGGCGCAGGTCCCTTGGCGCATCGTCGTCCAAGAGGCCCGCAAACAGTTCGCGTCAACCGATGGCCGCGCCGCTGCGTTCGGCCAAAGCAAGAATCGGCATCATTTGGCGAGGTGTCTTTGCTGCAAGATCGGCATGTTCGAGCAGTTTGCGATCGTTAGTTACCAAGTAATCGACCTGCGCGCGTTTGCATGCGGCGAGCACCAAGTTGTCCTCGTAATCGCGATGGAGCGCTAAGTATTTGTCGGCCAGCCAAAGGTCCGACGCATCTGCACCCACGGCCGTGGCGTTTTCGGTCATGTTCCGAGCAAACGCCAGCGCCGCATCGCCAATTGCACGGGCAGACGCCTCGTCGAGCGCTCCCCCGCTGGCAAGAACGCTACGCTTCAGCTCGTGTTGGACAACGTACAGCACGTCCTTGGCGATATGCACCGGAAAGAACA
>CABQJK010000031.1 GCA_902464495.1 uncultured Collinsella sp.
AGCTGTGGGAACGGCCTATTCACTCAATGTGTTCGGCTGAGATCGGAAATCAACCGATATCAATTGGCGAAAATGCGGCACAACACCTTTTCTGTCTTGGCGGCGGTGCCAGCTACACCGTGAGGAACATCATCACGATGATCATGGCAAAGCCGATAAGGTCGGTCGGCAAAAATACCGTCCCCAACATGAGAGCGCTGGTGATGGTCGCCGAAACCGGCTCTACAGTTCCGATGAGGCTCGCACGCACCGAGCCGATGTCCTTAACGCCCTGCATATAGAGCATGTAAGCAAAAAACGAGCCGATAACCACGAACACCGCGAGCGCCTCGACGCCGGCAGCGTCGAGTGCCGGCATATGCGCCCAAGGCTGCACGAAGACACACGAGACCACGCCCGCCGTGAGCATTGCCGAGCCCGTGACGATGGGGCTGCCGTATTCGGGCAGGATCTTGGCGGGAATCACCGCCATACACGTGGCGCTGACCGCGCACATAAGACCTGCTGCCAGGCCAAGCGGCGAGATATTCAGGCTGGTGGGGTCGCCGCCGGTGGCGATTAAAAAGGTTCCACCCAGAGCCAGGCCAATGCCGATGACTTCGCGAGTACGCGGCATGCGGCGATCGGTCACGCAGGTGTAGCCCATGATGATAACGAGCTGCAGGCACTGGAGCACCGTCGCGGTTCCGGCGTTCGTCAGGCGCACGGCCGAAAGATAGCAAAACTGGTTGAACAGCAGACCAAAGGCGGTAAAGAGCAGCAGCTGCTTGCGATCGGCGGGGGTGGTCCAGAGCTTAATCAGGCGCTCGCGGTCGCGCGTAACAACCACGGCCATAAAGAGTAGACCGGCGAGAATCTGACGCACGCTCATAAGCCACAAGGTGTCGACGTGGTAGGTATCGAACAGAAAACTCGCGCTGGTGCCCGAGAAGCCCCAAAACGAACCGCCCACCAGCGTAGCCAAGACGCCCGTGATCATCTTGCGCGTCGAAGCGCTGTTCAGGCGGTCGCGCCATGCGCGACGGGTGTTGCGGCTGAGCTCGTCGGTGCCCTCGGGCACATCAATGTTCGATATATCGGTCATCGGCACCGAAGCCCCTGCGCCTTCGACCTGCTCGACACACTCTTTGCTCATTCCACTCCCCCGAAACAGTCTGGAAGCAATTCGGCTTACCTTACCACGGCGAAGGCACCAGCCGAAGGCTTGTCCGCTTATCGGTAGGACAATTCCGCAGGCGTCTTTCCATAGCTCGACACCGCAACGGCCTTGCATTATGCGACAGCCAAATCGCGGCAGCAGGCTCTTTTGAAATGGATATGACAAGACCCCCGAATTCCACAATGTAAGCGATTTTTAAAAATGTTCTTGCCACCGAGTTCAGGCTCCGTTATATTATCCCTTGCGCGCTTGCGCACCCTTGATCGGGCGTTTAGCTCAGGGGGAGAGCGCTTCCCTGACACGGAAGAGGTCAGAAGTTCAAATCTTCTAACGCCCACCAAATGTTCGCAGCTCAGAGGCTATGTCCTCTGGGCTGTTTTGTTTTATGTCGCCAAATCCGCTGGCAGTTCCAACCGTCATCGCAACGTAGCATCAATTCACCTGACGAATGGCTGCCAAACATATTCAATACCCCAACATCAACAATAGCCAGGCACAAAACTGCGCCGCAAGCTGCTCCAACCGCCCAACTGGCCAAAAGCCGACCATCTACTTGCCGATCTATCCATCGGCATAACCAATCAGTCCGCACCGCAACTTCTCAGCAAAACGCCGCGATGTCTGCGCCCTGCGGTATCCTTGAGCCACTCGCACCTGCAGCACCAAGGAGCCGCCATGCGCACCGAGCTCGATGTCCCCTTTTCGCACAAAGAAGAAGCCAAGGCGCTGGGCGCCAAATGGGACCGGACCAAGAAGATCTGGTATGTACCCAGCGGCGTCAACCCCGAGCCCTTTGCCGAGTGGCTGCCCGGTGTTGACCGATCCGACCCCTCAGCGCCGTATATATATCTAGTACTGGGCAAGCGCGAGTGCTGGAAGTGTCACAAAGAGACCTCGGTCGCGGCCTTCGGCATTCCCTATCGAACCGATGACGGCAAGGGCATCGCCATCGCGCACGCGCCCAACGAAGCCGGGCACATTGCCATCGACACGGCCAATGCCAACGCGCTCGCCATCGTGCCCGCTCTTGGCTGCGTGCCGGGCGAGATCCGCGACTACCTTCATAAGCGCTGTGGCTACAAGCCTGTAGGCGCGCGAGCCTCCAAAGCCCCGTCGCTCGGCAACACGTGCACCAGTTGCGACGCGCTGCAAGGCAGTCGCTATCTGTTCGAGGAGTCCTCGTCCCCGTTTGCCCTCACTGCCATCAACAAGCTGCCGGCACTGGAGTTTGTGCGCGTCGAAGTTGCCGGCGTCTTTGGCGTCCCGGCCACGCGCACCGACTTTGACCAGGCGCTCTTTACCTGGGCACGCGACCATCACGCCAAGTTCCACAAGCAGCTCGGTGAGGGGGTTTATTTATAGAGATGACGTCGAGGCATTGAGGAGCAGGAGCTCGATCGTTAAACAATCCCAAAACGCTACAGCCCCAGAATGTGCTCCAGATAGCCCTTGTTGAACCAGAACGATTGCTTCGTCATCCAGCGCCCGTCGGGCAGTTCGCAAGCATTCCTTGCGATGTCACCAATCTCTGTTCCATCGGCAAACTTGTAAGCCGCTTTTGACGTATGCGGGCGAACGTGAACAATTGGGTTGTCCGCCATACCGGGCAGATTGTTAGTCACTTTGAGCTTTCCGCTCGCATCCCAATACGGATTGAGCTCAACGCCCTCACGTATTACCTTTCGCGTCTCATCCCAACAAGCTTTCGCAGGACCTTCGATTTCGTTTTCTCCCATCGCCCAGAACAAACAACGGTCGAGACGCAGCACGCCATCGTGGTCCTCGCGAAACACAACGAAGAAGAAGCGATTGGTCTCAAGGCACGCATGAAAAGGCGACGTTTCCCAGTCTTCCTCAATCAAACGCTTGAACTCAAACGGCGGGAACGACATAGCCTGCTCGATGTGCCCCCTGTTGTTAACTCGAACGGTTCGGACGGAAATGCCTGCCTTGACGAATTCCTCGGCAGCATTGTTTTTGATTCCGAGCATACGATAGACGAGCGTTGTCCATTGCGCCTTATTGCCCGTGTACGCTAGTCCATACTGTTCGGCAATTTGGCGATCGGTCTCACCGTAATGACGCTCGATAAGTCCAGTTACGTAACTTTCGAAATCAATGGACTCATCGCCAGCTTGAACGATACTCTCGCCAACGCGCGGGGCACCGAGCACGTAGGTATGAAGCACATAGTCCATATACGAGCGCTTGAGGGAAAAGGCGCGACGCTTTGCGCGATGGCGCTCAATCTCACCCGTATCGGTATTGAAGTACTCGTAATATTGGTCAACCCACATCGTCGCTTCAGTTGCGCCCTTTGTGCAGGCACCCAAGTAGGTGGTCATCCCTTCCGATAGCTCGTCCGCGCGACCATCCTGAATGTACGAAATGATCTTTTCGTAGTCGGCGCGAATGATCTTCATATCCTCTTCGGGCAGGCGAACCATGACCGCGCGCTCAATGCGTTGGTCGTATTTATCGATGGAACGATCTCGACCGTAATAAATCAACAAGATATTGCTGAGCTTGGTCTTAAGGTGCGAATTGTCATAGTCGAGCGAAACGGGACGGTCGTAGGGAATCATCGTCAAGACAAGACGTTCGCCGGCAGATTTTCGACCGTCTTTAAGTACGTCAAAACACGTTGCCTTAAGCTCGACGCCCGCCTCGGGAAAGTCCGGCCGATCATCGCTGTTGGCCTTGTAGCCAAAGTAACGCTCCTCAATCAGGGTTCCCATACCGCCCTTGTACTTCTTGGATCCAAAGTCCTTAGGCGCGCTCTCCCCCTCCGGCGCAATGCCAAGCTCGAGAATATCGCGAAACGTCATCCCGTCGAGATTGGCAGCATACCGCTCGATGCTAGAGGGGTCAGAAAAATCAGTATCGTCAAGCATGCGCTTGAAATCGAGGTGCTTCTTGGACATAGGGTACCTCCGAACGTCGCAGTTAACCTCATGGTAGTTCAGGGCAGCATATTCCTCCATGAAATTGAGGTCTTGATCTTGTCCGCTCGATCGGCTATTGTTGTGAGCACCATAAACGGACACAGCAGCGATTGGAGAAACGTGTCTGAGATTAACATTGCCGAGCTTTTTGCGGGCGTCGGCGGATTTCGTCTGGGTCTTGAAGGCTATGCCGACCCGCGTCATCCCGAGTTTTACATGAAGCCCGCTGGCCCCTTCCATACCATTTGGGCAAACCAGTGGGAACCGCCCGGAACCAAAACTCGTCAGTTCGCGGCACGTTGCTATATGGACCGCTTTGGCGAAGATTCCGTTGTCAACGAAGATATCAATAAGGTCTTGGATCAGGTTGAAGCCGGCAAAATTAAAATCCCCGACGTGCAAATGGTCGTCGGTGGCTTCCCTTGCCAGGACTACTCTGTTGCACGCCCGCTCAATCAGGCGCACGGCATCGAGGGCAAGAAGGGTGTCCTTTGGTGGGACATCTATCACTTCCTCGAAATGAAGAAGCCCAAGTTCGGTCTCTTTGAGAACGTCGACCGCCTGCTCAAGTCGCCCGCGTCTCAACGCGGTCGCGACTTCGCCATCATCCTAAGCTGTCTTGCCGACCTCGACTACACGGTCGAATGGCGCGTGGTCAACTCTGCCGAATACGGTTTCCCCCAGCGTCGCAAGCGTGTTTATATCTTTTGCGAAAAGGGCGCTGGCAAGGTTGATCTCGTTGATCGCATGCACAACGGCGTCATGGCTAAAGCCTTCCCCGCCATCTATCCCGACGAGATGTCCGAACTCGACGTTTTACCCGACCCCTACGAGAACTCAACTCGTTTTGGCATCGGCCAAAAGACCTCTCAATTCAAGAATGCTGGCGTCATGCAGGGCTGTCATGTTCTGACCTGCGACTTTGCCGAGGACTATCACGGTGAGCGCCGCGTGCTTGGCGACGTGCTTGTCGACGTGGCTGATGTCCCGGATCAGTTCTACATCTCCGACGAAAAGCTTCCCGACTGGCGCTACCTTAAGGGCAGCAAGCGCGAAGAACGCACTAACAAAAAGACAGGCTTTACGTACACGTATTCCGAGGGAGCCATGAGCTTCCCGGATGCCACCGACAAGCCGAGCCGCACCATCCTCACAGGAGAAGGCGGCACGGGAGCGAGCCGCTTCAAGCACGTCATCGAATGTCCCGATGGCCGTTTCCGCCGTCTTGTTCCCGACGAGCTCGATCAGCTTCAGGGATTCCCGAAAGGCTGGACCGATACGGGCATGACTGACGGCCATCGAGCCTTCTGCATGGGCAACGCACTCGTCACCGGCGTGCCCCATCGCATTGGCGAAGCCATGGTCGAAGTGTACGGCCTCTAAGGCAAGCGATCCGGAGCCGGCAGTTCACGCTGTCGACTCCGTTTTTTCCATCCCGCTCCCCTGTATACTGATGTAGCACGTGTTTCATCCGGGCCTGTTGGGCCGGGTCGTTCATGGGAGGTTTTTGTGGCTGCTTCGAATCCGCCTAAGGGGAGCGTTTCTTCTTCGTCCATCAAGCCGGTTACGCGCAAGGCCGTGCGTTGCCAGCGCGAGGTCGCTTGGCTTGTCACGCAGGCGGCGGGCAGGCTTGTGGCGAGCACGGAGGACGTCAATGCTCCCACACCGAGCTTTGTGCTGGCAGCGGCGCTTGATCGAGTACGCCAGCTGGAATTCACCGCGCAAGAAGACGGCAGCCACCTTGACTACCAGAACGCCATGGCGCCCGACCTGCAAACGTTCTGCCACATGGCCAAGTTGCCCGCCGCGCCCAATGCGCTTTCGGACGCAGGCTACATGTTTACGCTTTCGGGCGCGGACCTTATCCGCGACATCTACGCATACTGCAGCGAGCTCGCCGAGCGCAGCGTCTTTGGCACGGCAGAAATCAAACCGGGATATGTCATCAAGCTGGTTCTTAGGCTGTTCTTGATGGACGGGTTCGGGGCCATGCCGGCGTAAGCCGAGTCTTTAGCATCACCGTCGACTGGGCAACAACCGCTTTACCTTAGTGGGCGCCAATCGAGGGTCGATTATTGGGTCGCCTCGTCCACTAACGCATTTATTCCACGCGCTCTGACAGTCGATATTTGCGGTTGCGGCTTGTCGACGGCGCCGTCGGCTCAAGCTCACCCTGCTCAATGAGCGCATTGACGCGTGCCCTAACCTGGGAAACCGTGAGTCCCGTGCGCTCCGCCAGTTCGCGCGTCCCCAATTCGCCGTAGCGCTTGAGTGCCGTCATAATCAAGTCCCCGCCATGATCGACCGGCTCGATCTTTGGACGGTAAAGTACGACCTTGAACCGATCGAACCCCGGGCAGAACAGGGGCTCGGCCAGACCATGCGCGCGCATGGCATCGATCATCATCGGGATGCCCGAGCCATTGCCCTCAGCCGGCGAACCTGCGCCATCCGGCAGCGGGACAATCGACATGAGTTTCACGAGCGTCGCGTTACGGCATCGGGAGCTGCCGTCAAACAAGTTCTCGCGAGTCTTTCCCCCGTAAAGGCCGCCAGGATTCGTCACCTCGACACGATCGTCAAAGACGTCGACGGCAATCGATTGTCCACAGAACCGATCCCCGTATTCTCGATGGATTACGGCGTTGGCGATTGCCTCGCGCAGAACCTCCTCGGGAATCTCCAGCGAGTCGACACGCGAGACGCCTTGGACGGTCGAGGTTCGCCGCAAATTCTTGGCGACGGCCGCGACAGCATCCGAGATCATCTCGCCCAACGTTCCCTCACAGATTGTGCGGTCCATAAACCTTAGTGGCCCCGCAGCTCCCTTTTGAGTTCCCACGTGGACAGCCACATCAATGAAGAGCTTGGGATAGAACTGCTGAGGGTAAACGCCCGCGGCAAGGAGGCCGGCCTTGGTAACATTGCCCTGGAAGTCGAGGAAATTCAGACGCTCCATCTTTGTCTTCTTGTCCGCCGCACCGCGCATCGCTCGAGGCGTCAACGAATAGGCACGCTCTATCGTGCGGTCGACCAGCGACTCGTCGAGATCGCCCACACTCGTGCCGGGCACCGCATCGCGATCGCTAGGACTCGTCCGTTCGTATGACGACAGTGCCAAAACCTCGGTCGACGAAAGGGGCACGTCTTTGTCATCGACGCGCTTGTAGCTGCCGCCCTGGGCGCCCCGCTCTATTACATAGCAAGGCTTGCTCGACGGGTCGAGCTCCTCAATCGTGATAACGAGAACAACGGTACCCCGAAGCCCCACGCGCTCAATGGTGTATTTGGGCGGATTGGCCAGCTTTCCGCGACCGCCGGCATCGCCCATGCCCGCCACGAATTGGTTGAGCACTTTCTCGGTCTCAAAGTTTGCAACTGGGACAAAACCCGCGCGCTCGCTCACTCCGAGTACGATGATGCCGCCGGCGGTGTTTGCGAAAGCGCTGACCGTTTCCCATACGTCGCGGGAAAGCGTCGTGGCGCTCTCCTTGACCTCAACGTTAAGATCGTCCGAGCCCATGCGCCTTAAAGACTCGAGCAGACCGGTCAGTTCGTTTTCGTTCATCTGCACGTCCTTTCGCTCGGTTCTGCGAAGAATACCGCGAATAGATTTCCTTCGTCTCTCAGTTATCTCTCGTAATTATCTCTCATCTTTCTGTTATCTCTCATATTAGAGAGGAGTGAGAGATGAAAGATAAGATGCCTGTCATCTGTTTCATTTAAACATGTTTTCGCTGGTAAAACAATCTATATTGAGACAATACCATGGTTGCCTGTCTCTTTGCAGCATTGTTATCTCTCATATTTATCTCTCATCTTTCTGTTATCTCTCGTATTAGAGACGAATGAGATATGAGAGATGTGCGGGCGGCGGATGAGCGTGGATTTTGGACGGTGGGGAAATGAGGGTGGATATTTGGACGGTTTTTGGGCGTTTTGAGGCTGATTCCGTCCGAAAATCCACTCTCATTCGATAGGCGTCCAAGTTTCCACGCTCGTGCGGTGAACGCGCGGGGCCTTTGTCCAATCCGCTGGCATCGTCTTCAGTTCGTCGCAGAGCCGCGGTCCCATATGGGTATACTCTCGTGGATTCGACTCGATTCGCCCCCGCTGGGGCGCCAAAGGAGACTGCATATGCCTACCACCTCAACCGACCCGCGCGCCGCTGCCGCCGCGCTGCTGGTACCCGGCACCACCTGCCACGGCTTTGCCGTCGAGCGCTGCGAGACCGTGCCCGAGCTCGACTCGGACGCCTACGTGCTGCGCCACACCGCCTCGGGCGCTCGCCTGCTGTACCTGGCATGCGACGACGAAAACAAGGCCTTTGCCATTGGCTTTAAGACGCCGCCGGCCGATTCCACCGGCGTGTTTCATATTCTTGAGCACTCGGTGCTGTGCGGATCGGCCAAGTTTCCCGTCAAGGAGCCGTTCGTGGACCTGATCAAGAGCTCCATGCAGACGTTCCTCAACGCCATGACCTACCCCGACAAGACCATCTACCCCGTTGCCACCACCAACGAGCAGGATCTGTACAACCTGATGGACGTGTACCTGGACGCGGTGTTCAACCCGGCCATCTATACCAAGCCCACCATTTTTGAGCAGGAGGGCTGGCACTACGAGCTGGACCTGCCGGAGAGCGCCGAGGGCGATGGCGACGGCAGCCCCGCGAGCCTGCGCGAGGGCACGCTGCGCTATAACGGCGTGGTGTTCAACGAGATGAAGGGCGCGCTGTCCGACCCCATGAGCGTGCTTGACGACGCCGTCAACGCCGCGCTCTATCCCGACACCGCCTATGCGCACGAGAGCGGCGGCGACCCGCGCGCGATTCCCGCGCTCACCTACGAGCAGTTCCTGGACACGCACGCGCGCCACTACAATCCTTCCAACTCCTACATCACGCTCTATGGCGACCTAGATGTGGACCGCGCGCTGGCCTTTTTGGACGAGCGCTATCTGTCGCAGCCGAGTACCGCGAGCCGGCGCATGGACGCAGCCGTTGCCGCCGGCGAGGACCCGTCCACGCTGGCGCCCAATCCGCTGGACGTGCAGGCGCCCGTGACCTGCGAGTATAAGCGCGTCGAGATGGCCACCACGCCCGAAAACGCCCTGGTGGGCCTGGGCCTTGTGCTGGGCAGCGCGCTCGACCGCAAGCGCACGATCGCGGCGGATATCCTGTTCGAGGCACTGCTGGGTTCTAACGAGGCGCCAGTTAAGAAGGCCATTCTGGCCGCCGGCCTGGGCGGCAACGTGGTGAGCTATACCGCGGCCGAGAGCCTGCAGCCCTACGAGCTCATCATGTTGCAAAACGCGCAGCCCGGCGTGGCGCGCGAGCTGCGCCGCGTGTTCCAGGACGCCTGCCGCGACCTGTGCGAGCACGGCGTTCCGCGCGAGCGCCTGGAAGCCATCATCAGCAGCAACGAATACGATCTGCGCCAGCGCGACTACGGCATCGCCGACGGCGTGGCCATTGCGTGCGACGCGCTGAGCACCTGGCTCTACGATGACGACGCCGCGACGCTGGCACTCAAGTACGGCCCGGTGTACGAGGAGCTGCGTAGCGAGCTGGACGGCACCTACTTTGAGGACCTGCTGCGCGAGCTGGTGCTGGAGACCGACGCCATGGCGCTCGTCGAGCTGGTGCCGGTGGACGCCGCCGAGGGTTCGGAGGGTGCCGAGGCCATCGAGCTGGCAGCCAAGCGCGACGCCATGACCGATGCCGAGCTGGCCGACGTGGTCGAGCGCACGGCCGCGCTGCGTGCCGCGCAGGAAGCCGAGGACACGCCCGAGGACAAGGCCACGCTGCCGCGCCTGCGCGTGTCCGACATTGGCGAGGCGCGCCCCGAACCGCCGCTGGTCGTGGACACGACCGCGCCCATCGTCTGTCTGCGCCACGACATCCCTACCAACCGCCTGGCCTACGCCATGCAGTATTTCGACCTGAGCTGCGTCGCGTTTGAGGACCTGCCCTATGTGACGCTGCTCTGCCGCCTGCTTAAGCAGCTGCCCACGCGCGAGCACTCGGCCGAGGAACTCGACAACTTGCTCGCTGGCAAGTTGGGCTTTTTGAGTTTTACGACCGAAGTCATGACCCAGCCCGACGTGGACGGCGTGCGCCCCTACCTGCTGGTGAGCGCCGGCGCCCTGTCCGAGAAGATTGATGCACTGGCGAGTCTGCCGCGCGAGGTATGGTCGAGCACGCTTTTGGCAGATGCCGACGCCGACCGCGTGCGCGACGTGCTCACGCAGATTCGCATTGGGCTTGAGCAGGGCTTTATCAACAACGGTCACTCGGCGGCGCTCGGTCGCGCGATGAGCTACAGCTCGCCTTCGGCCGTGGTGCGCGAGCAGCTTTCGGGCGTGGATTTCTACCTGTTCCTGCGCGATCTGCTCGACCACTTTGACGAGCGCCTGGACGACCTGCGCGCCAAGCTTGCCGAGCTGGCAGGCCGCATCTTTGTGGCCGATGGCTGCATGGCGAGCTTTACCGGCAGCGATGAGGACTTTGACGCGTACTGGGATGCCGCGGGCAACCTGGGGCTTGGCGCGGGCGATGGCGCCGGCCTCGACGCGCTCGTGGTGCCGGCGCCGTGCGACCGCCACGAGGCTTTCGTGATCCCCAGCGACATCTGCTTTGCCGCGCGTGCGTGCGATCCGCGTCGCTTGGGGCTCGACGTGACAGGCGCTTGGGCCGTGGCTGCCAACGCGCTCTCCTACGACTACCTGTGGAACGAGATCCGCGTGAAGGGCGGTGCGTACGGCTGCGGATTCCGCGCGGCCGGCGAGCGCCAGACGGCGTTCTACACCTACCGCGACCCGGCAATCGATCCCTCGATTGAGCGCGTGGCGCACGCAGGCGAATGGCTCGGCAGCTTTGAGCCCGACGAAGCCGCCTTTGAGGGCTTTATCGTGAGCTGCGTGAGCGGCATGGACGCGCCGGTGAAGCCGTACGCGCTCACCAAACGCCGCAACACGACCTACCTGGCCGGGCTCGATCCGCATGCGCGCGAGGAGCGCCGCGCCCAGATGCTCGCTGCCACGCCCGGTGAGCTGCGCACACTCGGCGCTGACGTGACGCGCATCGCAGCCGAGTCGCCCACCTGCGTCTTTGGCGGCCGAGACGTCATCGCCAAGAGCAACGCCAACTTCAACGTAGTCGACCTGCTGGGCTAAGACACCAAGGTAGATTTTTGGGACATGCCCGAAAATCTACCTTTTTCTTTTGCCGCAGTCTGCCGGTTTGTCTCGATCTGTAACGCTAAGACGGCAATATTGGCTCCAGTTGTTACAAATCGAGGCGTTTCCGGATGACGCAGGCCCTTTGTCTCAATCTGTAACATCTAAATCCGATTTTGCCGAGTTACTGTTACAGATCGAGACAAACCGCCGCGAACACCCGCTCTTCGTCAAAACCGTCACGAAGGTGTCCATGAACTGCCCCCTTGCGATGCTTTGTGTTGTGGTTTGGGCGTTTGCTCAGATAAAACCTGCCAAAATAAACCCGTCCCTTTTTGGTAGGTTTGGGAGAGGAAGCCGGGATGGACAAGGCTGAGTTGCGGCGGGCGGTGATTGCTCGGCGTGATGCTCTTGATTTGGACTTGCGGGCGGCGAAGTCTGCTGATATCTGTGCGCGGCTGGTTGAGCTGCTGGGCCGCTTGGATGCCGCGGCGCCGCACACCGTTGCCGTCTATGCCGTGATGGGTTCCGAAGTCGACTCAGCCGCGTTTGCCGCAGCTGCCGCCAAACGTGGCTGGCGCGTGGCCTATCCGTGCATGCTCTCGGCAACAGACGCCGCAGCTTGTGGCCAGCGCATGTGTATGCGGGCAGTTGCTGCCGGCGACGCGGACGCGGCACCGTTTATCGCCCACCCCACGCGGGTCTTCGCGGCCACGGACATCGACAGCAGCCGCTTCCCTATCGTGCCCGCCGAAGCACTCGACATGATTGTTGTGCCGCTCGTGGCCTTCGACCAAACCGGCGCGCGCCTGGGCTACGGCGGTGGTTGCTACGACCGCTACCTGTCCACTGTTTCGCCCGCATGCCACGTCATCGGCATTGCCTTTGACGAGCAGCGCGTCGACGACGTTCCCACCGACGCCCACGACCTGCCGCTGCCCAACATCATCAGCGCCTAACCGCCGTTGCATCGCACCTGCACGATGAGCGTGGAAAATCTCCCACTTTGGGACTGTTCGGGGGCAAAAAACGGGAGATTATCCACGCTCATTATTCAAACGTCCGATAATCCACGCTCGTATGTCTGAAAATCCACGCTCAATCAACGCGCGTCCAGATTTCCGCGCTCGTGTGTCCGATTATCCACGCTCGTGCAGCTTAACGCCCCGCAACCGCCTCAACATGCACGCGGCACGCCGGCAACTTTGAGCTTGCGATCGAGCTTTGCCGGATCCCTCAGATCATCCCAGCACAAGCGCACGATCCTGCAGTTATCAAGCAGCGAAAGCCTCGACTCGCGCTGGCGCTCATCAAACTGCGCCTTTGCGAGCTTGCCCTCCTCCGCTGCCTTCTCGCTTTTAACGAATCCGTCAAATTCCCCGATGATCAGCCGATCTTCCACGCGCCACAAGTAGTCGACGCGATACGGCCGTCCCGGCTCAACCGGGTCAAACAGCTCAATTTGCAGCTCCGGCGTCTGCCAGCCGCGCTCGATCATCAGGGCGCGCGCCTTGGACTCGCCACCGCTTTCCGACAGGCCATCGGCATACCGCGCAACCCTGCGCGCCGTCACAACACCGCGACGATTTAAGCCAAGCTTGTCGACTGCCTCAACGAGATGCTTCTTCGACAACAGCTGCTCATGGAGCGCCGAGTCCGCAATGATCAGCCCCTCGACAAACGACGCATCGACCAGGCAATCCGTAATCGTCTGATCGATATCGGTCACGGCAATATCCATCTGGCTGGCCCGCGTTCGATGAGCATAGCGATGGCGAATAATCTTAGAGCCCGGCGTCGTTGATTGTGCCGGTGCCACGGCGATATGGATGTGCGTCAAATTGGCATGCGAAACCGAAAGACCATAGATAACAGCCGCCGTATAGGAGCAAAACGTCCAGTCGGGGTGCTTTTGCGCAAGCGCCCGCACCCGATGCAGATAACGTTGCCGAAACTTGAGCTCGGACCAGTATTCCGGACGCGCATACAACCCCGGCATGACCACCTCGAGACTTCCCGCCACCACCCGCCGCTCAATCTGCTTTGCCTCCGCCGTCGTGCGCGCGTACACGCAGCTCATCTGCTGCTCGCAAGCTTTAATGTGGCTTGTGAGTCTTTGATTCGCCGTCATGTTTGCCATGTCGCCTCCCAACTCTTGGAACGGCGCCAACGTACCAGGCGGTTTCATGCGAAGTCTGACCAAATGCCAACCAAAAGCTGACCAAATGCTTGACGGTTTTGAACGCTTTAGGTTAATGGCTTATATCTGCAGGTAGAACGGTTGTCGAGAGGTCCCTGTCTCCACATTTTGAGCCTCAAAAGCCACCGACTTCATTGAAAGAAAATATGCCGTGGATCAAAACTACCTAGTTTGCGATGCGGCCCGTATGTACTCGACGCATGATGCTGCCGCCGGTACAACAGCTGCAGAAAAATCGAGCGTGGAAAATCTCCCGCTTTGGGCCCCCTTACGAGCTAAAAACGGGAGATCCACGCTCATTCAACATGCGTCCGATTATCCACGCTCGTGTGTCCGATTATCCACGCTCGTCGCGTAGCGGCCACGGTAACCGCCGCAGCAGCAGCCACGGCCACAGCCGCAGCCTAGTGCTCCTCGCCGGCGCGGGCCAGGTCGTAGGGCGTGGTCTGGTAGACGTAGTAGTTGAGCCAGTTGGTGTAGAACAGCTGAGCCTGGCTGCGCCAGACGTTACGTGGCTCGGCGGTGGGGTCGTCCCCCGGGAAGTAATGCGCCGGCACCTGAGGGTTGAGCCCGCGCTTCACGTCGCGCTCGTACTCCAGGCGCAGCGTGTCGGTATCGTACTCGGGATGGCCAAAGACAAAGAAGCGACGGCTGTCGGTCGACTTGACAATGTACAGGCCCACCTCGTCGGACACGGCCACGACCTCAAGCTGCGGCTCGGCCTCCACGTCCTCGCGGCGCACATCGGTGTTGCGCGAATGCACGGCATAGAAGCGGTCGTCGAAGCCGCGGACCAGCGGGCTTTGCGGCTTCACCAAATAATGCTCGAACACGCCACTTGCCTTGGCCGGTAGATCGTACTTCTGAATGCCGTAATGGTGATACAGGCCAGCCTGCGCGCCCCAGCAAATGTGCAGCGTAGAGTGCACGTGCGTAGTGGACCAATCCATGATCTGGCAGAGCTCGGGCCAGTAGTCGACCTCCTCGAACGGCATCTGCTCCACCGGCGCGCCCGTGATGATCAGGCCGTCGTAGTGGATGTCGCGGATGTCGTCGAACGTGCGGTAGAACGTCTCCAGGTGGCCGGCGCTCACGTGCGTGGCCTCGTGCGTCTTGGTGCGCAGCAGGTCCACCTCCACCTGCAGCGGCGTGTTGGAGAGCTTGCGCATGATCTGCGTCTCGGTGGCGATCTTGGTGGGCATGAGGTTGAGGATGAGCACGCGCAGCGGACGGATGTCCTGGTGCAGCGCGCGGTACTCGGTCATGACAAAGATGTTCTCGCTCTCGAGCTGCGCGGCGGCAGGGAGGGCGTCGGGGATGCGAATGGGCATGGATGCTCCTTACGAGTCAGTTGCAGCTATGGTACAACGAGCGGCCCCATCCGCGCGAGCACATCGCCCAGTGATGCCGCCAGCGGCCCAAATCACTCCAAAAGTAGAGATTAGGGCATGTCCCAAAAATCTACGGCGCTTTAGCCTAGCAAAGTGGCGGCAGGACGCTACAATGGTTCGACGCGAAAAACTCGGCCGAAAGGATACATATATGTACCAGACGCGTAAGATCGGTGTGGTCGGCCAGGGCCACGTAGGAGCACATGTCGCCAACAGCCTGCTCATGCAGGGCATTGCCGATGAGCTGTACCTGTGCGATATCAATGAGGCCAAGGTGACATCCGAGGTCCAGGACCTGCGCGACTCCCTTTCGTTTGTCCCGTACAACACCAAGATCGTCAACTGCTACGACCACTACGAGGAGCTGGCCTGCTGCGACGTCATCGTCAACGCCGCCGGCAAGGTCGCGCTGGCCGCTGGTAACCGCGACGGCGAGCTGTTCTTTACCACCGACGCCGCCCGCACCTTTGCCAAGCGCATCGTCGACGCCGGCTTTGGCGGCATCTTCGTCTCCATCTCCAACCCCTGCGACGTCGTGTGCACCGAGCTGTGGCACCTGACCGGCTACGATCCCAAGAAGATCATCGGCTCGGGCTGCGGCCTGGACTCCGCCCGCCTGCGCACCGAGATCTCCAAGAAGGTCGGCGTGAGCCCCAAGTCCATCGACGCCTACATGATCGGCGAGCACGGCTTTAGCCAACTTGCCGCCTTTAAGGCCGCAACCATCGCCGGCAAGAGCCTCAACGAGCTTCAGGCCGAGAACCCCGACAAGTACGCGTTCGACCACATGGAGGTCGAGGAACTCGCGCGCAAGGGCGGCTATGTGACCTACGCTGGCAAGCAGTGCACCGAGTACGCCGTCGCCAACTCCGCCGCGCGTGTCTGCGCCGCCGTGCTGCACAACGAGCAAGCCGTGCTTTCGGCCTCTACGCTCATGACCGGCCAGTATGGCCAGGAGGGCATCTTTACCTCCCTGCCGTGCGTGATCGGCGCCGAGGGCGTCGAGGAGGTCTACACGCTGGACCTGTCCGAGTACGAGCTCGAGGGCTTCCACAAGAGCTGCCAGCACATCCGCGACAACATCGCCCAGCTCGACTGGTGGGATGCCGAGGCCTACGACGCCAAGTAGGTCGTTGGCTGCCGCAACCCTGCGAATCTAAGCGCGATACTAAGCGGGCCGCGCCGGAAACCCCGGCGCGGCCCGCTTTTTTTTGGCTCACGCGGCACACTTGCGAATCGAAGGTGAATGGTTTTCCCGTTACTTAGTACTGCTCGATGCCCATGTAGCGACGGATCTCGGGGCTGTGGTCGAACACCTTGCCGCGGGCGGCGCGCAGCTCGCAGCTCATAGCGTAGAAGAAGATCGGCTCTAGGAACGAACGCACGCTGGCAGGCACCTCGCCCACGCCGTACTCGAGCGCGTCGAGCACCATGATCGTGTCGGTGTGCGTGTTGAGGAACGCAAGCGCACGCTCCTCCATGGGGCGGCACTCGCCCGATCCGAGCTGCACAAAGTAGAACACGCCGGGCTCGGTAGCCTCGAAGGGGCCGTGGAAGTACTCGCCGGAGTGGATGTAGCAGCAGTGCTGCCACTGCATCTCCATGAGCGAGCAGATGGCCATGGCATAGGTCTGGCTAAAGTTGGGGCCGGAACCCAGGATGTAGAAGAACTCGTGCTGCTGGCAGAGCTCGGCGAAGCGGGCGCCCAGCTCGGCGTTGACCTTCTCGCGCGCAGCGGGCAGCAGCGCGTCCATCTGCTTGAGGCCGGCGTACATGTCGGCGAGCGCCTCGTAGCCCTCCTGCTGGTCGAGCAGCTCGGCGGCGATCAGAGCGCCGATGCCCTGCGGCACCTCGGCCTGCGACACACCCTCGCCCCACGGGTAGACCCAGGTGGTCCACTTGCCGTTGTCGATCTTGGAGCCCTCGCAGTCGGTCATGGCGACGACCTCGGCGCCGGCAGCCAGCGCCATCTCGCAACCGTCGACCACCTCCTGTGTGTTGCCGCTGTGGCTGCAGGCGATGACGAGCGACTTCTCGCCAAGGCTCTTGGGAGCCATCAGGCAGAACTCACGCGCGGTGTAGACCGTGGAGGTAAACGTAGTGGCCTCGCGCTTGAGCAGCTCATTGGCAGGCATCAGGTCGATCATCGAACCGCCGCAGGCGATCCAAAAGACGTTCTCGATCTTACCCTTGCGCTCGATGATTTCCTGGACCAGATCATGTGCGTTCATGCTGATGTTCCTCCTTGTGTGGCGACCTTGAGCGACAGCAGCTCATACCTGCGGTCGTTCTATGTTGTCCTATTTATACCACGCAAGCTACCGCAGGTGAAGTCATTTCAGTAAATTTGTTCTATATTGTTCCATCCGTGGACGTTAGATGTCGAACACGTAGCGCGAGCCCACGATCTTTTGACGGCCGAGCAGTAGAGGTCGCTCATCAAAATCGGTAAAGTACGCCTCCATGTAGAAGAGCGGCTCGCCGATCGGAACCTCGAGCAGTGGGGCCGCTTGGGCGTCGGCAAGTGCGATCTCCACGGTACAGGGGTCGGACTTGAGCGGCGCGCGACCCGAATGCTCGGCAACAAGCGCAAAGATCGAGTTGTCGGTAAGGTCCTCCTCGGTCAGCGTTTGCAGATACGGGTGGTCGACCAGCACAAAGGCGTTGTTCTCGAGCATGACGGGGATGCCATCGGCCGTACGCACGCGCTCGACCACGATAAGCTCGCAGCCGGGTTCCACGCCAAAAAACGCCGCGTCTTCGCGCGTCGCCGCGACCACCGTGCGCGACACCAGACGCGCGCCCGGCACCATATCGTTGGCAGCACAGCCCTCGGTAAAGCTCTGGACATCGCCTTTTTGGACAATCTTGCGCTTGAGCTTGGGAGCGCATACAAAGGTGCCCCTCCCCTGCTGGCGGTTAAGGTACCCCGCGCGCGACAGCTCCTCGATGGCACGGCGCACGGTGATGCGCCCCACGCCGTAGGACTTCGCGAGCTCCATCTCGGAAGGAATGCGAGAACCGGTCGGATATACTCCGCGCGCAATCTCGCCCTTCAGGTCATCCATAACCTGCTGGTACAGCGGCACGGCGGGCACGTCAGCGCGCTCGGAACGCTCAGTTTTGTTATCGGTTGCCATCGTTATGCTCCATCCCGTGCGTGCTCGGCTTCAAACTCTTCAATCGCCGCCATAAACTGATCACCAAAGCTGTCAGCCTTTTTCTCACCAATGCCGTTGACCTGGATAAGCTCATCGCGTGTCTGCGGGCGCAGGCGGCACAAGCCGCGCAGGGCCTTGTCGGAGAAGACCATGTACGGCGCCATCTCCAGCTCGGTCGAGATCTCCTTGCGCAGGGCGCGCAGGCGCTCGAACAGCTCGGCATCGTCACCCACGCGCGAGCGCTGATCCAGCTCGGCCTCCTCGCGCAGCAGATCAACCGCACGGCGGGCGCGTGCCGAGGCCTTGCGCTTGGACGCGCGACGCTTAACGGTAAAGGCGAACGCCTCATCCTCGACCTCGCCGGCACGCGGGCCCAGCCCAACGACCGGGTACTGCCCCTGCGAGGTGGCCAGATAACCGCGGCCGCACAGCTGGCCGATGATGTCCTTGATGCGCCCGACCGATTCGCTCGACAGCTCACCGTAGCCGCGGTCCTCGTCCAGATGCATCTGGCGAATGCGCTCGGTGTTGCCGCCGTGGAGCACGTCGGCGATCAGCGACTTGCCAAAACGCATGGGACGCGTGGCCACATAGCGCACGGCAGCGCGGGCCATATCGGTGACGTCCTCGACCTCGAACTGCGTGAGGCAGTTGCTGCAGTTGCCGCAGCCCTCGGCTTCGTCCGTGGCGGTGCCGCCCGCGGCGGCTGCCGCATGCTCGGCCGCGGCCTCGTCGCCAAAGTAGCGCAACATGTATTCGCGCAGGCAGCCGGTGGTATTGCAGTAGCCCTCCATCTGGCTGAGCAGACGATATCGATTCTGGAGCGCCCACGCGCGTTGCTCGTCGTCAAGTGCCTCGTCGGCAGCATCTCCGCGGTCGATCAAAAAGCGGCGCATGCGAAAATCGTTGCCGTTCCACAGCAGGTGGCAGCTGGCCGGGTCGCCATCGCGGCCGGCGCGGCCCGCCTCCTGGTAGTAGGCCTCGATGCTCTCGGGCACGTTGTTGTGAATCACGTAGCGCACGTTGGGCTTGTCGATGCCCATACCAAAGGCGTTGGTGGCAACCATCACCTGGATGTCGTCGTCGATAAAGGCGCGCTGGCTTTGGCGGCGGGCGTCATTGCCCATGCCGGCATGGTAGCGCCCCACGCGAATGCCACTGGGGTCCAGCGCCTCGGCAAGCTCGCCGGCCAGAGCATCGACCGTCTTGCGGGTCGAGCAATACACGATGCCGCTCTCGCTCGAATGCGCGATCACGTAGTCGCGCACCCAGGCGGTCTTGGCCTTGTCGCCCATCTCTTCGCAACCAAAGTAGAGGTTCTTGCGATCGAAGCCCGTCACCACCGTCGCCGGGTTTTGCAGGCCGAGCATCTGCTGAATGTCCGCGCGTACGCGCTCGGTCGCCGTGGCGGTAAAGGCCGCCACGATAGGGCGTTGCGGCAGGGAATCGATGAACTCACGAATCTGCAGATAGGCGGGGCGGAAATCCTGGCCCCATTGGCTCACGCAATGGGCCTCGTCAATGGCCACGAGCGGAACGCCGATGCCGCCTTCGGCCGCAGCTTCCTGCGCAAAGGCCAGAAAGCGTGGCTCGAGCAGGCGCTCGGGCGCCACGTACATAAGCTGGTAGCGGCCCTCGCGCGCCCGCCTGAGCACGGTGTTTTGCTGGGCCGGAGTAAGGCTGGAGTTGAGATAGCTGGGTCGCGCACCCGCCGCGAGCAACGCACGGGTCTGGTCCTCCATAAGCGACAGCAGCGGACTCACCACAAAGGTAATGCCGGGCAGCATGAGCGCGGGCACCTGGTAGCAAATGGACTTGCCGGCGCCTGTGGGCATAACGCCCAGAGCATCGCGACCGGCAAGGATCGCATCGACCATGCGGTCCTGCCCCGGGCGAAACGAGGTATAGCCAAAATAGGCGCCGAGCGTGTCGAGCGCCATCTGCTGCATGCTATCGGTCATGGTTTCCTAACGTCCAAGTCATCTGCCGCCGATTATACGCCGCCACACGGACCAGCGCCGCACGGCTGCCGGCCACGCTCATTCTGCGGGTAGTCATTGGGGACGTTCTTGAATGACTAGTCGTTTAAGAACGTCCCCAACGACTATCTTGATAAGCGCGGAAACGTCGCCGGTTGAGCATAAGCCAGCGAAAACGCCCCTAAGCGAGCAAGGTGACGTGAAAGAGGAGGGAAGCGTACTTTGGTACGCGACCGACGATTGAACGTCAGATTGCCGCTTAGGGGCGTTTGCAGCGTCGAGCTGTTACGCGGTTTGGTAAAACCGAGTAACTTACATCACCATGACGTAGCGGCTGCCCACGTAGTACTGCTTGCCGAGCAAAACCGGCTCACCGTTGGGACCAGTAAAGCCGGCGCGCAGGTTGAGCAGCGGGTCGTGCGGGGCAATGCCCAGCTCGGCCGCCTGCTCGGCGTTGGCGCGAACGGCCTCGACCGTGCGGTAGCCAACCGAGACAATCGGCGTTCCGCCAACACGCTCGACCTCGGCAAAAATCGACTTGTCCTCAAGATCGGCCGTCAACAGC
>CABQJK010000032.1 GCA_902464495.1 uncultured Collinsella sp.
ACTTGTCGCGGGAATCGCCCCCGTAACGGCGATCGCGGCAGAAACCAGCTCCCCCACCGGTGCAGTTGCCTTGCAGACGGAAGATGCGGCCGCCGCAAAAGAAAAAGCGTATGCAGCCATGCAGGAAGCGCTCAAAAACTTCGAGGCCGCAAAAGACGCCGCAAGTCCCGAGAAAATTGCGAGATTCAATGATGACATTGCCCGTTTTCAAGAGCTCCGCGACAAGATGACGGCGCAAGCCGCCGAATTGAGGGATTCCCTTCCCGCCATGCAAGCGGACGTCGATGCAGCCCAAGCCAAATACGACGAGGCCATCAACCGGGTAAGCGAGTTCCAGGCAAAATTAGACAAGAAACTTGAGGCGCTTAAGGCACTCGAAGCACTCGGCGACGAGGAGCTTGTCGAAACTACTAAACAGCAAATAAAGCAGTTGCGCAGTGAAATCGTAACGGCAAAAGCGCAAGAAGACTCTTGCAAAACGGGGCTCCGCGAGCGCCACGACAGCCTCAAAAGGCAGGAAAGACAAGTTGATGACTGTGAACGTGCTGCAGAGAAGTATAAAGCCCATACCGACCAGTTCATAGCCTGGCGAGATGCGCTCCTCGACAATTTGAAAAAAGCGCAAACGGCCTATGACGACGCCTGCAAGGCATACGAAGAGGCGAAAGCCGCGGCAGACAAGGCCGCCTCGCCCGAGGTAACGCAACCGACCGAGACAACGCCTCCCTCCAGCTCAACGCAGCCGGCCGAGACGACACAGCCCGCCAGCTCACCCGCGACCGGCAAAGACGCTCAGCAGAGCACCACCAAGCAAGCGAACTCGAGCAGCGGCAAGCAAGCAGATACGACCGCCGGCAAGCTCGCGAACACAGGCGACACAACGCCAAGCGCAATCGCACTCGCAGGAATCGCCGCCATGGGACTCGGAATAACCGCCACAGCCACCCGCCGCATCAAGAACTCAAAGTAGCCGCCAGCGGTTATTGTCTTCGCCAATCCACAAGCCCAGAGACAAAAAGAGGCCCGTTTCCCCAACCAAAACCGGGAAAACGGGCCTCTTTAACTGCAAAATCCAAGCAGCAGCAACGTCTCTTGAACTACGTAGCCATCAATGCCCAGGCAACGCCAGCAAGCAGCACAAAACACGGGATTCAATTCTGCAGCTTGCGCCGTTGAACTCCACGAGCCTGCCCGTGTAGACGAGCCTGTCCACGACAGCCGCCGCCATCTTGTCGTCGCCGAACACGGTCACCCACTTGCTGAACTCTATGTTGGCCGTGGCGGGCGGGCTTATTGCCGCGGGCATCGGCTTTATCGCCTCGGCCGCGATCAGGCCGTGTTCACGACCCAAATCGACATGCGTGACAACACCATCGTGCTCGGCGGCGTCGAGGTGGACGAACCCGAGGGCATCCCGTTCATCAGCCGGCTCGCCATTCTTGGCGAGATCGACACCTCCGACGTCGCCGACCCCGCCGCGCCCTAGGCGCAACGAGCCCGGGCACTCCGTCCGCTAATTTGATTGAGATGGATCGCTCCTACTACGCGAGCATTGAGGTCGGGCGGCGCAATGTCAGCCTTTCAAATCTCAAGAAGATTGCCGACGGCTTTCGCATCACCATTTCGGAGCTCATGCGCGGTGTCGAGTAGATGATTCTCATCTGACTTGGCTCGTTCATGTTTAATCTGTCTCGTTAACTGAAATACGCAAATCTGGTTAAATGAAAACTGTAAATTTGGTTAAATGCGCTGGTAATCAATGGTGAAAACTATGCCAAAAAATTGCGCATGGACACCATGACGCTTTTCGAACTTGGGAAATCTAGCGGTGCGGTTAAGCTGTCGGGCATCATTTCTGGCGAAAAGTTCAGTGGCGCCTTCGGATCGATGGGTTCTGCCGAGATCGCCGAGCGCATCGTTTGCGGTGGATGGCCGGCGTCGATTGGGCGTGATGCGCGAATTGCGTCCGCGACGGCAAAACGATATATCGAGATAGTCGCTGAGGAAGACATCCCCCGCGTCGATGGCTCTCGACGAGATCCTGAGAAAGTGAAAGCCGTCATCGCGTCGTTGGCGCGCAACGAATCCACTCTTGCGACGCTCAAGACGCTTGTGGCCGATTTGGGCGGCGACGTATCGAGGCAAACCGCGGCATCATACATATCCCTTCTTAGCAGATTGAGTTTCGTCTGCGATATCCCCGCATGGAATCCCGCGATGAGATCTCCGGTGCATCTGAGGGAGGCGCGCAAGCATCATCTTGCCGACCCGTCGCTTGCAGCGGCTGCGCTTGGGGCGACTGTGGAGACGTTGTTGTCAGACTTCAAGACACTTGGGCTGCTTTTCGAATCGTTGGCGCTCCATGATCTATGGGTCTATGCGAGGGCAAACGGAATGGGCCTTTATCACTATCACGATTCCCGCGATCTTGAGGTCGACGCTGTCATAGCGGCTCCAGGTGGGATGTGGATTCCCGTTGAGGTCAAGCTCAGTTCCGCTCAAATCGAAGAGGCATCTGACAATCTTGTTGCCGTCGAAGAGCGGATGGTTGCTGCCGGAAACACCCCGCCGGTTTCTAAAGTAGCGATTATTGGATTTGGTTCACAAGCCTATGTTACCGACCGCGGCGTCCAAGTTGTTCCATTGGACGTTCTCGCGCCGTAACGCTGCGGGCGAAGTGAAATCGACGCATCTTTTAGATTTCTTCAATTTGTGCGTAAACCAACAATGCCGTAATTACGCTATGTCGTTAGTGCGAACATCGCATCTTCAGTAGTCGAAGCTCGTTCGCAAACGGACCTCTTTACTTGCAAAAAAAGGAGACAGCACCGCCGTCTCATGAACCACGTGGCCACCGCGCTCCCGGCAAGGCCAGCAAGCAGCATAACGCACGGGATTGAATAATTCAGATAAATGCGCCTTTACGGGTGATTTTTGGACGAAGTGGCCCGGCCGGCGGCGAGATATTTGTTAGTCGAGCGATCCCGCAGGCGCAGCCGAGGACCAGCGAGACACTCATCACGCCACGCTCGGACTACGTTATCACCGATGTTTTGGCAACGCCAGCGAGCGACATCCAGGGCGAACAAGTTGGCATGAAAAAGGCAGGGCATTGACCTTCTGGTCATGCCCTGCCTTTTGAATGACAAATTGTCGCCCTGGATGGCGCGCAGCGTCGAGCATTGCGCGGTTTGGTAAAACCGCGCAAGAATAGCGCGTTCGATGGATTCGGATGCCCGACAGAGGCTCCTTATGGCTGCTTCCTTCCGGACCTGACCAGATTCGGAACATGTCGTCATCCGAACCCATCGAACGCGCTAGGCGCTCGGTATATCTTACCTGCTCCCGCCCGCCACGGCAAGTGGGGCGGACCCATCGGATGGATTCGCCCCACTCGTCCATATCGCTAGCGGCGCCTGCGGTACAGGACCGCGCCGCCCGCTGCGGTCAGCGCGCCGATGCCGGCCATGGCGCCGAGCGCCTCAAGCGGCAGGCTGCGGTCGCCGGTGTCGGGCATACCGCCCTTGGAGCCGTCGCCGCTAGAGCCGCTGCCGGAGCCGTTATCTGAACCGCCGTCTGAGCCGCCGCCCTGCGTGCCGGGATTCTCGGGGGTGCCGGGGGTCCCGGGCTCCTCGGCGTAGCTGTTGGTGAAGACCGGCGGCAGGTTGGCGTCGCCCTCGTAGGAGACCTTCGCCGACAGATAGCCCGTCCTGGTGCCGTCGGCCGCCTCGTCGCCCACCGTGACGACGATCCTGCGCACCGCCTTGTCGTAGGTCACGTGCGCCTGGCCGTCGTCGACCTCGCTCACCGTGAAGGTGTAGGTGCCGGCCTGCTTGAAGGTCAGCGCATCGAACGTGACGCTGCCATCGGCGGCATTCTTGGCGGTCGACATGACCTTGCCGTCCCGGCTCTTGAGCTCAAAGCTAAACTGGCCCGCCTTGAGCTCGGCGCCCTTGAGCACCTTGGCGGCGCCCAGCTTGAGGGTGACGGGTGCGGCCTCGTAGCCGTTGGTGAACGTCGCCGAGTCGTCGCCCGTGGGATTGCCCTCGGCATCCATGAGCTCGTGCTCGACGGCGAGCGTGCCGTTACCGGCATCGGCGACCGTCGTGCGCACGCGGTACGTCGCCCTGTCGTACGTCACGCCGCCCGCCGTGCCGGCGACCTCGCGCAGCTCGTAGCTGTGCGTGCCGGGCGCGGTGTAGGTGACCGGGTCGAGCGCGACCGTGCCGTCGGCGGCGCTCCTGCCCGTCACCGCGACGCTCTCGCTGCCGTCGGCGTCGATCTCGACCAGCTGGAACTCGAACTCGCCCTCGGCCAGGTCGCGGCCCTTGAGCTTCTTGCTCACCTTGATCTGGTCGGTGACGGAGCTCGGGGTGGGGTCGACGCCGTAGGTGTTGGTGAACTCGAACGCGCCCTTGCCCTGGGGCGTGCCCTCGGAGGGCAGGACCTCCGCGCGTAGCGTGCCGGCGTTGGTGTCCTCGACCACCTTGACCGTGAAGGTCCTGGTCGCCGTCGCGTCGTTGACCACGCCGTCGACCGAGCCGGACTCGCTCACCCGGTAGGCAAACGTCTTGGTGCGCAGGCCGTCGCCGTCGATCTCGACGTCATCGAGGTCGCTCGGCTGCCTGAACGTGACGCGGCCCAGCTCGACGTTGCCGGCGGCGTCGTTGACCGCCTCGGTCACCGTCTTGCCGGAGGCGTCGACCGGGGCGGGCGCGCCGTACAGCGGCTCAATCTTGAAGGTGTACTTGCCCGCGATGTCGGCCTGCGTCAGGCCGAGTCCGGCCTGGCCGAGCGCCAGCGTCTTGCTGCCCGCGAGGTCGACCGTCGCCTCGCCGGCGCGGTAGCCATTCACGAACGGCAGCGCGCCGTCGGTGCCATCGGGATAGGTCACGGCCACGTCCAGCCCGCCCTTGCCGTTATCGGTCACCTTGACGGTGATGTCGAAGCTCGAGGCCGTCGCCGTCACGCCCTCGGGCAGCGCCTCCGTGTCCTCGGAAACGGTATAGAGGATGGTCCAGGAGCCGTCGGCCGCCTTAGTGGCGGTGCCGTCCGCTGCCATCTGCTCGAGTGCGTCGATGGTGTAGGCGATGGGCGAGAACGTGAGCTCCGCGGCCTCGCCGTCGCCGGAGGCCCGGTTGGTCGCAGTCGCGACCTCGCTGCCGTGGGCATCGCGGACGGAGAACTTGAACTCGCCCGCCGCCGCGGCGCGGCCCGTCAGCGTCTTGGTGGCGTTGATAGCCGCGCCGCCCTCGCCGCCGAGCATTCCGGTGGCCTCGTAGGAGTTCTCGAACGCGACCGTCACGGGCGCGGACGTCGCCGTGGCGTCATCGGCCGTGGAGACCTCGCTGCGGGCGACCTCGACGCCGTCCTTGGCGACCGTGGTCGTGACCGTGAGCTTGCCCGTCGCCGCGTCGTAGCTGGGCGTAATGGTCACCGTGCGCGGCTCGGTGTCGTTGGTGTAGCCCTCGCCGCCGAGCTTGGTCTCGGTGACGGTGAAGCTGTAGGTCTTGCCCGCTTCGGCGTCGGTGAACGTCACGTCGCCCTTCGCGGCGCCGCCGATGAGGTCGATCAGGTCGACGGCTCCGTCATCGGCCGCGGCAACGGCGTAGGCGTCCTTGCCGGTCTTGAGGCCGAGCTTGGCGGCCGTCTCGTCGTCGGCGGCCACGGTGAAGGCGAACTGCCCCGCCTCCATCGCGCGGCCGGTGAGCGTCTTGGACAGGCGCACGCCCGCGCGGGCCGAGTAGTCGAGCCCGGTCGTGTAGGTGTTCACGAAGTCGCCGCCGCTCGCCTGCGCGATCGCGGGCGTCGTGGCCGTGAGGTTGCCCGAGCCGTCGTCGGTCACGGTCACCGTCATCGTGGCGACGCGGCCGTCGTAGGACACGCCGGCGATGGCCGTGCCGTCAGCGGGCCTGACCTCGCGCACCGTGTAGGTGAAGGTCTTGGCGCGCACGCGCTTGCCGCCGACCTCGGCGAACCCGGCGTCCCTGATGTCATCGAGCGTGTAGCGGATGGGGCCGAAGTCGAAGGCGACCCTATCGCCCGCCTTGGTGCCGGCGGCCGTCACGCTGACGGTCTTGGAGCCGTCGGCGGAACCCTCGGGCATGGGAGCGCCGTCATCGCCCGTGAGCGTGAACTGGAAGCTGTCGCCCTCCGCCCAGTCGCGGCCCTCGAGCGTCTTGGTGAAGAGCCCCGCCGTGGAGACGTCCCTGCCCTCGGTGGCCGTACCGTACGTGTTGGTGAACGCCGCGGTCGCGCCGGCCTCGGTCACGGTGCCCTCGGCCCCGTCGGCCGCGGTCGCGTAGCCCTCGGCGGCCTCCTCGGTCACGGTGTAGCTTGCGCCCACGGGCAGGCCGGCGATAGTCTTCTCCCCGCCGTGCTTGAGCGTGAAGGTCGCCCTGCCGTCCGTGAACGTCACGGCGCTCTCGCCCTTGCCGAAGGTTCCGGAGACGGGCTCGCCGTCCCCGTCGGTCAGCGTGACCGTGAAGCCGAACTCGCGCTGGCTGTCGCCGCCGACGACCGTCTTCTTGACGGTGAGGGCGCCGGTCTTAGCGGTGTTGGTAAAGACCGCCGCCTCGGCCGTGCGCTCGACAGCGTCGCCGGCATCGTCGGTCAGCTGTGCAATCTTGGTCTTGGCAGTCAGCTTGCCGGCGCCGTCGTCAGTCACCGTGACGATGGCGCGATAGGTGGCCTTCGAGAAGGTGAGCGCCGTCTCGTCACCCGCCTGCTCAGCAATCACATAGGTATAGGTTCCGGGCTTGGTGTACTCAATGGTGCCGAAGTTGCCGACCCGGGCATCCCTGTTCAGCGTAATCATCGCTACGCCATCCTTGGCGCCCTTGGGCATGGGTGCCTCGCCCTCGGCGGTCAGCGTCATGGTAAAGGCATCCGACGTCGTCCAATTGCGTCCGGAGAGCTTCTTTTGGACCTTAAATGCGTTTTCCACCTTCGTGGACTCCACGCTGTAGACGTTGGTGAAGCCCACCCGCGTCGCCTGTCCGACGGTGCCCTTCCGGGTGTTCGTCTTGTCGGCAACCGCAAAGCCGTCCTCGCTCGTCATGAGGTTGCCCTTGGAGTCGAGCTCCTGCACCTCGTAGTGCGCGCCCACGGGCACGGTAACCGTCACGGAGCCACCGGCCTTAAGCGCGATGGTGTCACCGCCCTTGATCTGTCCGCTTACATAGGTGCCGTTGGTGCCGCTGGGACGGCCGGCATACGCAAAGCTACCGGTCAGAGGCGTTGTGCCATCGGCCTGATAGAGCAGCACCTTAAAGGTGAATGCCTTGTTGGGCGCGGTAATGCCCTCGGCTGCCGCAACCGTCTTGCTCAGCGTCAAGTGGCCGTCAGAGACCTCATCGGTAGTGGTGTTGGTCTTAACGGCGGGGTTGTTGCCAACCGTCACCGACGCCTGGTTGGAAATGTCACCCGAAGCACCGCCACTCTTAAACGCGTCCTCAGTCACGCGGACCTTAAACTGGACCGTACCCTCCTTACCGGCGGGAACATCCGTCAGCGTCCAGACAAGGTTACCGTCCTTGTCCTTGGAGCCAGCGTTCGCATGGTCGCCCGCGAACTCCACGAACTCGGTCCCCGCGGGAGCGGCATCGGTAATCGTCACCGTAGCCGGCTTGTTCTCGGTGTTCTTGTAGCCGATGGTATAGGTGAGCTCATCGCCCAGCGTCACACCCGACCCCGTCGAATCCTGGGCATCGCTCTCGGACTTCTTGGGCACGTAGTTGGTCGTGGTGCCGGTATAGCTCTTGTTGGCAACCGTAACGGTAGCCTTGTTCTCAACGGCGCCAACCGCACCCCGGGCATCCTTCACGGCGTCCTCGGTAATCTTGACGCGCACGCGCACCGAACCATGGCTGCCCGCGGGCTGCTCACCCAGGTTCCAGGTAAGCGACTGACCGCTCGCAGTGCCCTCATCGGCATTCTCGCCCTCAAAGGCCTCGAACACAACGCCGGCAGGAAGCTCATCGGTAACGGTTACATTGGCCGGAACCAGGTTGCCCTTGGCATCGACCTCGGTGTTTGTCCAGTTGATGGTGTAGATATAAGAGTCCCCCACGGAGAGCAGCTGCCCGTCGATATCCACACTGGGCTTTGCGACCGTGCCGATCGTCTTGACCTTATCGCGCGTGTTGTGGAAGACGATCTTGCCGTCCTCGGTACCATCGCGATAGGTCACCTTGGACGTAAGGTTACCGTTGTTGTCGTCGGTCACCTCGAGCAGCACGCGGCACGTCGCGGACGTATCCACGGGACGAACGCCATCTGGCAGGTTGGCCAAGCGCTCCTTTGCCACCAGGTTAAAGCTGTAGGTGGTGGTGTGGTCGGCATTGTGGCGCTTGGTGGCAACGCCATCGTTGACGGCGCTGTCAAGATCAATTGTCAGCTCATGGGATCCGCCGAAAGTTTTGCCGAGCTTAAAGTGGACCTTACCAAAGTCGACCGTCGCGATACCGTTCTCGCTCGCCTGGGTCTTGCCCTCATCCATCTTTTCGAGCGAACCGTCGGCCTTCTCGGCATACAGGTCAAACGTATACTGGTCAGCCTCGATCTTATCGCGGGAGTCCATTACCTTCTCGGCCGTGAGGCCCTCAAACGTTCCGGTCGCGACGTAGCTGTTGGTAAAGAACACTTGAGCCTCTTCGGTACCACTCTCGGAGTTAAAGACCTTTAGATCCGCGGAAAGCTCCTTCTTATTGGCGTCAAAGTGCTTGACGGTAGTCACGGTATAGGGCGAACCGTCGGTGCGCTTTTTAACCGCAATCGCCACCGTCCAATAGGACGTATCGAAGGAATAGCCGACCTTGTTGTCGTTGTTCTCGACCACCTTGTAGGTGAACGTCTCGCCCGCTTCGTTCGTTGTAAAGGTCAGTCCGCCCAAAATACCGGTATGGGACGCACCGTCAGCCTCGGGCTCATCGTTGGTGACGGTGAGCTTACCATCTTCCTGGCGCAGCAGCGCCTTTAGCTTTGCGGTCGAGGCACCGTCTTCGCCCGTCACCGTAAAGCCGAACATGCCGGCATGCAAATCCTTGCCCTCGAGCGTCTTGACGATCTCCAGACCGCCCTGGAGCTCGTAGCTCGTCGAAGTTTTGTAGCTATTGGTGAAGATGAAGCCTTCCGAGCCGGTCGTGCCGTCGGCGCGGGCCACAAGCTTGCCGCCCTCATCGGTTACGGTGACCGTCACGGTATAGACGTGCTGGTCGTACTTCCACTCGCCGAGACCGCCGTTCGCAGCCAGCTCGTTAATAGCGAACGTATACGTGCCCGGCTTGTTGAAGGTAAGTGTCGAGAAGTCAATCTTATCGTGCGCGCCGTCGGCAAGCTTGTCCCTCGTTTGCCTCTGCTCGGTGTAGCCGTTGTCCGCACTCATCGAAGAGCCGGTGATGAGTTTGTTGTCGACGGCCGCCCTGGTGACATCATCGGCCGCGGTCATGGCAAAGGTAAACTTGCTCGGAGCATCGGCGCCGGCGACTACCTTCGTCACAGACGGGGTATAGGTTGCCGCCTCGGTAACCGTATAGGTGTTCTTGAACTTAACCGTCGCGACACCGGTGGACGTCGCATCCGACGGGTAGATCCACTGGCCCTCGAGCTCGTCCTTGCCATCGTCACCCGGCTTGCTTACCGATGTCGTGACCCTGAGCGTGCCGTCGCCGTTATCCGCCACGACAGCCTTAACCGTATGGACCGTCTTGTCATACGTATAGCCCGTCGCCTTGTCGTCAATCTCGGCCACGGTATAGGTAAACGTCTTGCCGGCGTCATTCTGAGTGAAAGTCAGCCCGCGCTCAGGAACCAAGCTCACGGTCTTGGGGGTATTGACCTCGACGTTTGCGGTCTCAAAGACCTTGCCGTCCATGGTAATGCCGACCTTCTTGGCAGATGTCTCATCGGCGGGCTTGACGATATAGCGGAACGTACTCTTGGGCGAGCCAAACACCGTCGCGCCCTTGGGATACGTCAGCGTCTTCTCGATCCATATACCGCCAGAGGCGCCATAGTCGAGGCTTGCCGCATAACGGTTCACAAACGATACGGCAGGCGTTGTGGTACCGGCCTCGCTTGCATCGTACTGCTGCACGTAGGTATTCGGTTTTTGCTTGAGCTCGGCAATCTTTTCGTCCGTCAACGCGCTCGCATCGGCGCCATCGCCCAGCAGCTCCGTCACGCCCGCGCCCTTGAGCACAGTTGTCACGGTATAGAGCTTGGCGGGGTCGTTGTCGCGCGCAAGAACCTTAACGAGCACGATGGCGTCGCCGGTGTAGCCGGTGTCATAGGTGTAGCCGGTGTCATAGGTGTAGCCGGCAGCAGCAGGCAGGTTCTCGCGGATGCGATAGGCAAACGTATGGCCCAAATCCTGCTCCGTGAGCTTACGGGCAAAGAGCTCCTTTTTCCCGCTCGCGCCCACCACGGCACCGGACACGCCGGCCTTCGCCGCCTTGTTGGACAGGGTAGCCTCGGCGCCATCGACCGAAGTCTGAACGCCGTTGTACCAAAGACCCGTCACGGCAAAGGTAAACTGGCCCGCGGTAGAGGCGCGACCCTCAAGGGTCTTGCTCACCGTCACGCCACCAAAGGTGCCCGACGCATGGTACGCATTGGTGAAGGCAGCCTTATCGGTTATGGCCTTGTCCGCATCGGAGGCGTCGGTGTTGGCGTAGGTCACGCTTGCCACGTGCAGCTTGCCCGTGTGGTTGCCCGACTCGTCCAGATCAGTCACCACAACGGTCGCACGTGCGGTGTGCTTGTCCATGGACATGCCCGCCTGGCCATCCTGCGCGGCGTTCTCGGTGATATTGAAGCTGAAGGTGCCCGCGCGCTTGAACGTCACAGTAGGGGCGGCTTCGGTGCCAAAGGAGAACGATGCCACGCGCCCCGACTCGGGCACACTGGCGTCAGCCCGGCTGGCGTTAACGGCAACAGCCCCATCCTTCACCGCCTGCTTTGTGGTCTTGCTCAAACCGGTCGTACTGGCATCATCCGTAGCGGCAGTGAGATTAAAGGTATAGCTCTCGCCCTGGTTCCAGTCGCGACCGCTCACGGTCTTTTGGCCCTGCAGGATCACGCTCGTGGGCTCCACGCTATATATATTGGTAAAGGAAGGCGTGGCATTCTTGTCCAGCTGCTTTACCGAGCCGTCCCCAGCGGCCTTATAGTACTCGATCGAGGTCTGGATGCCGGCACCCTTGTTGGCGTTGCGCACCACGGCATAATAGACCGACTCGTCGTAGTCCATGCCCGTAATGCTACCGGGATTCTCGGCGAACTTGTACACGTAGGCGCGTCCCGCATCCGCCTTGGCGGTATAGGAGATCGCCGGCCACGTCACCGCACCGTCAGCGTTGTTGCCCACGGTCACGGTATTGTCCTCGGCGTCCTCGGGCATGGGGGCCTTGATGCTCGTGTCGACCTTATCGGGATCGAACGCTGCATTGTCGTCCGCATAGCCGCCCATACCCTCGAGCGTAAAGCTAAAGGCGTTCTGGGAAAGCGGGAACGTCCCGGCGTTGTCGGCCAGGATCTTTTGAGCATGGATGATGATCTTCGCTTCGTGCGTATCGTAGCGATTGGTGAAGGTTGCGATCTTATTGGCAACCTCGACATTCTTCTCGGCACCGGCATCGTCGCGCAGCTGCGTCATCGTCACGCTCTTAACGACCAGAGCACCGGCGTGGTTATCCTCCACCACGACCGTCGCGGTATAGGAGGCGGCAGAGTAGCTTATGCCATCCGCCCTGGCATTGGAGCCGGGGATAACCTCCTTGATGGTATAGGTGTACGTGCCTGGCTTGGCATAGGTGATGTCGCCAAACGTCGCCGGCTGGTCGTTGGTGAGCTCAACCGTAGCCACCTTGCTCTTGGCACCGCCGGGCATGGGAACGCCGTCGTCGGCCGTAAGCTGCACGGTAAAGGAATCGCCATCGGCCCAATCGCGACCTTTGAGCACCTTCTTGGCGCTCAGACCATTCTGGGCGTCGAGCGTTACGTGGTTAGCGCTGTAGTTGTTGGTAAACTCAAGCGTGTTATCGGCGGGAATCTTTCCGTCCTCGAGCGCGACGATCTTGCCCGTGATGGTGTTGCCGGTTCCAGACTGATCCTCGCCGCCGGCCTTGCGGCTCACGAGCCTAAAGCCAGCCGGAAGCACCGACTCATCGGCAGAGCCGGTCACGGTGTTAACGATGCTCGCCAGCACGTTGCCATTGGACTCCTCGCCCTTGGTGGTGAGCTCGCTCACGCTATAGCTGTCGCCCTGCTTAAGGTCGTACACGCGAATAGTCTCGCCGGCCTTGATGGAATGGGTGTCGCCGTTCTTGATCCAAAAGGACTTACCTGCGGGCTTGCCGTCCGCACCGAACACGTGCGCCTCGTAGCCCTTCTGGGACTCCGGCAGGGTGAACTTAAATGTAAAGGTTAGATCTTCACCCTTCGCATCCTTCGTAGGCGCGGTAAGCCCGGCATCCGCCGTCACGGTCTTGGTCACTTGCAGACGCGCCACGCGACGGTCGGCATACTGCACGGCCGTTGCCGTGGTAAAGAGATGGTTGAGCTGGAGCGTGCCCAAGTTGGTACGAGTCTTGGAGGCATCATCGATATATGATGGGTCGTCCTCTTGGTAGAGGGCCATACGGTTGATACCCGTATCGGCAAAGATCGTCGCCAGCTGGCCGTCGCGGACGCCCTTGTCCTCGACATAACGCAGAACGGTCTTGGTGCCCTGAGGCGCCTTGTCATAACGCATGTGCATCAAGTCGTCCGCCAGAGAAGGCGCCACTCCCTCGGCGGTGCTCGTCTGGCCCCACATCAAGTTTCCGCTGGCGTCAACGGTCGCGCTTTGCAGCTTTCCCTTGATGTGCGTAAGCGTGTTATCGATCGAGTCGGGAGAGCCAAACTGTGCCAGCGAGGCAATGAGCGAGCCCGGGCCGCTCATGCTGCGCACGCCGTCGTTCTTCTCGCCGGCATCCACGTACACGCCCGAATCGTCCACGATCACCTTGGTGATGGTGGAATTTATCTCGTAGCCATCCGGACTCAACGATTCGCGCAGATAGTACGTACCCTTGATAAGGGGCGCATACTTTGTCGAATCGAGCGGGAAGCATGCAGCACCCTTAATCTCATACGGATAGGTCATGCCGTTTGCCCGCACGGTGTCATACGGCTCGGCACCCGATTTAATGGCATACGTGCTGGGACTATCGCCGGTAACATCCGCGGCCTTGTACAGCTCAAACGTCGCGCCGTTCACGGGCTTGCCCAGGTCGTCAACCTTCTGCACAAACAGACGGTTCTGAACGTTGGTGAGGTGGATCACCGTAGAGAACTGCCTGTTTATCGACTGGTATTGCACCATGGAGGTGTTCTCCGTGGTTGCCTCTGCCAGAGACGACGCCGTGGTGTGATACACCGCCACGGTATATTCCGCCTTCGACTTGTCCGTCATCATGGCGGCGTACTTCTCGATATCGCCGGGCAGCGACCTGACCGTCACCTCGTAGTCGCCCTTGGTGTTGACGGCAAAGACGCACGTGTCCGCCGATCTGGCAGCCTCGACGGCACCGGCAATGCCGTGTGCGGAGCACAGCTTGTAGCCCTCGAGCGGATTGCCCGTGACCGCCGTCCACGCGCTTTCGTCCGTGTCGCTCTTAGTTTTATCGGTGCGTTTGAGCACGACGGCAAAGGTCGTGCCCGAGCTAATGGGGTTGTCCTTGTTGTCTTTTATGCCTTTGGACAGGGAGATGGTCTCCTTGGCGGCCAGATAGCCGCCGTTCAGCCACATGCGGCTGCCCGTCCATGTCTTGTTATCCGCCGTTTTGACCGTCGTTTGCGGCGCAACCACCACGCCACCCGAGCCACTCGCCGCAGCTTGCTTGTACTGCAGGTGCAGCTCACCTGGTTTTGCGGTGGTCGACGAGGTCAGGCTCGAGCGATATCCCGCGGGCAGGTTTATCTCTTTGAGTACAAAGTAGTCGCTTCGGTTGGTATTGTGCTCTTCGTCGAAGGAGAGAACGGAGCCATCCGACTTCAGGAGTACCAGCTGGCCATTGGCGTCCGTCGTGCCCTGGGCGATAGCCTCGCCCTGCTCATTCCAGTCGGCATCGGACCGATACAGGGCAAACTTGGCGCCCTGGACTGCCTGGCCGTTTTGGTCGACCTTCTGGACCTCGGACGACGGCAGGGTGGTGAGGTTGAACTTAAGTGACATGTTCGATGCACCCGCACCGCGCTCCAGATAGAAGAAACTCAGCTTGTGCTTGGTGCTGCTGCTGAAGGTGTTGCCGGTAAAGTTGGAGGTGGCACCGGCAGCTTGGAACTTCGCCTTAATGTTGGTCGTTTCGAGGATCTGCTCGGTTCCATTTGCGCCATCAATATGCCCAACGCGCACCACACCAGTAGCGAAGTTAATATCAAGCGTCGCCTTCTCGTGGATGCCACCCAGATCGCCCACGAGCACGCCGTCGATGTAGACCCACACGTCATCGTCGCCCGAGAACTCAAAGATCATGTCCTCGTTCTTGTTGGTCTTGCCGTTTGCGGGCTGGACAAACTCCGTGGTCATGGACATGCCAAAGTGATGGTTGAGATCCGTGCTTCCATCAACGATCTTTTTAGGGGAGAGGTTGTTGCCGTTCTCATCAAAAACCTTGCTTGCAGAGTCAAAGGGGAAGAACTGGCCCAGATTGGTTTCGCTACTCGTATCGCCCTTATATACGCCCGCTTTATCGTAGACGTCAAAGGAATTGGTCGTGGAGTTATACACAGCGTAGTTGCCGTTAGAGCCGTACGAGTCGTAGACGTAGTAACCATCCTTGAGCTGGAAGAGGCCCTTCACGTTGCTGTAGACAGCCTTGCCATCCTGCTTGCCATTTGCCTGACTGTCATTATTAAAGAGATAAGCCAGCGACTCGTCGGTGTAGTTAACGCCCTCGCCTCGGGAGGCGCAGGTGCCTTCCTTGATTGCCGGATAACCATCTACCAGCACGTCCTTCACAAATGAAAGACGTCCAAAACCGTTGGTATCGCTTCTGCCCGTCCACTTGTTAATGCCCGTGCCGGCACCACCATTGAACTTGAGCTGTCGGTCTTTATTGATGCCGGTGTTGTCATTGCTGTTGTCGTTGTTTATGTTCTTCGAGCTGTCGTTGTCGCCATTCACGACCCAGTAGTCGAACAGATTGACCGTGGTACCGGTAGGGTTCACCGTCTGCACGGTATGGTCGCTCACGGCAGCCGACGCGCTCGTCGCACCAAACAAGAGCGCGCACGCCGCCAGCGGGACGGTCAAAACCTTTAGAGCACGCTTGACTGTATTGGTTTTTGTGCCCAAAGGCTTCAATATTTCTTGAGCTTTCGCATATACGCGATTCATGAAGGCCCTCCCCAATCCATGAGGACGGCAAGCAGTGGCTCGCTATATGTGTGTCGTCGTCCCCATCGATGCAAATATACGCCCCCCCCCGCGCAGAAACGCAAGGCAGGACATCGCTATATGCTTAAAAGTGTAGCAATTTAAACGACCCGCCATTCCGCGTCAGGTTGCCACTCGGTCGTCAAATCGAACCATTCGCGCCATCAAAGGGGCTCGGCAGGATAAAACCGTCGGCAATCTTTATCCCCACAGCCCCACAAGGCAGCTAATTTGGGACGGGGCTTTTTTGACTACTTGGGCAATCAGATCGGCATGTAGTCAAAATAGCCATCCCAAATAGACTGATCTGGTGCTGCGCCACGAAAAGGGCCTATCTACTACGTTTGGACCGCAGGGGTCGACCATAGCCGACTTTTTCGGAAATCGGCAAGCTCTCTACCTGCGGTTTCATTTTTGCAAATTCCGAGATGGTCGAGGTAGCTCGGTTAAACGTAGTAGATGGCCGCATTTCGTGGCAAACGGTCCGACCCAAGGCCCAGGGCGGCCAACCTCGAATGGCCATTCTCGAAGCTGCGGTGGAATACGGACTGAATTGGCGCCTTAAAGGCAAAAACACTCCGTATTTCACCGCAACTTATCGAGGGGATGGGTTTTAGAGGCGGGCGAGGTCGTAGGCTTGGGCGGCTGACTCGCCGGCACAGATGAGGTTGGTTGTGGCTTCTTGCGGATCGAGTGCCTGTTCCAGGTCCATGGGCTTGCGGCAAATCGGCAAAACCAAGTCGATACCCTGCTCATACACCGTGTCCAGGCTGACGGCGCGACCGCCCACGACGGCGACCACCGGCTTGCCATATCGCTTCGCGCGGCGGGCCACGCCCACCGGTGCCTTACCGGCGGCGGACTGCTCATCCATATTGCCCTCGCCCGTTATGACCAGGTCGACATCGCGCACGCGGTCGTCAAATCCCACGAGATCGAGCACCGTCTCCACGCCCGAACACAGCTCCGCGCCAAGCGCCAACAGCGCGGCACCCAGACCGCCGGCGGCACCGGCACCGGGCACGCCGAGCACCGAGCCAAACGTCCGCGCACCCTCGGGCACGCGCAGTAACCCCTGAGCCCGTGCCTCGGCAATCGCCGCATCGAGCAGGCGACCGTAGTCGACCATCCAGCTGTCGCACCTGCTCAGCGCCTCGGCATCATCCGTCGGCAGGCCCTTCTGCCCACCGAACACCGCTAGGGCGCCTCGGCGTCCCACAAGCGGATTCTCGACATCGGAAAGCACCACGACACGCGCGCCGCTCAGCGCCCGAAGCGCTGGCGCCAAATCGATACTCACCACGTGTTCGAGACCCGCGAGACCGGGAGCGATATCGCGGCCGTGCTCATCGACAAGGCGCGCGCCCAGCGCCTGCAGCATACCGGCGCCACCGTCGTTGGTGGCGCTGCCGCCCAAGCCAATATAGATAGTCTTTGCCCCGGCACGAACCGCACGGAGCATCAGCCCACCCACGCCATAGGTTGTAGCAGCCAGCGCCGACGACTCCGTGCAAGGCGAGTACCCGATGCCCGCGGCTTCGGCCATCTCAATAACAGCCGACTCATGCTCGACATCAACCAGCATCCGGGCAGGCACACGCTCGCCCAAGGGCCCTGCAACCTCGCAGGTCACAAGCTCGCCACCGCAGGCGGCAACGGCATCGAGCGTTCCCTCACCACCATCTGCCAGCGGCAATGTGCGCACCTCGGCATCGGGCCAAACGCGGCGCACGCCTTCGGCAACGGCCTCCTCCGCCTGCGCACTCGACACGCTGCCCTTAAAGGAATCGATCGCCAGCAGCACGCGACGCGGTCGGCGCTGCACGGGGCCAAAGCCAGGCGCCGCACCAGCATCCTCGTCGGCATCAGCCAGCGCCGCGGCATGAGCGGCATGCGCCTCAAGATCGGCCCCGCAACCGCAATCAGCACCATCGGTGCCACGCAGCCCACTAAAATAGCTGCTCAACACCTCACGACACTCGTCTGCCAGCACACCGGCGGTCACATTAAACCGATGATTCAGGCGCGAGTCGGCATTCAAATCGTATAGGGATCCCAACGCGCCCGCCTTGGCGTCGCTCGCGCCATACACGCAGCGCCCCACGCGCGCGTTGACCATAAGCCCCGCACACATGCAGCAGGGCTCGAGCGTCACATAGACCGTACAGTCGGAAAGGCGCCAGCGACCGAGCGACCGAGCAGCAGCGCACAGGGCCGCGAACTCTGCATGCGCCGAAGGGTCCTGGTCGAGCTCGCGGCGATTATGCGCTCGCGCAACGATCTCACCTGCACGCACCACTACGGCTCCGATGGGCACCTCGCCCACCGCAGCAGCGGTGCGAGCCTCCGCCAACGCCTCGCGCATGAACTTCTCGTCGATTTCGGTGATCGTCATCGTTCGCCTTCCCTGTTGCAAATTCAAAACGATGCTATCATTACGACTCACGGAGAGATGGCAGAGCGGTTGAATGCGGCGGTCTTGAAAACCGTTGAGCGCGAGAGCGTTCCGGGGGTTCGAATCCCCCTCTCTCCGCCACTTTTAGTGATGCACCGGCGTCATGGTCCGCTCAAACAGCGCATCGACCACGTCGGCCATCTCGGGTCGACGCTCAAGATCGTGGCCCGATTCCCACCATATCGTGAAAAGTCGAATAATACCGCCGGCGACAAACTCAGACGTTGTCTCGAGTGACACGGGGGCCAGGGCATCCTCGGCAAGCACGTTCATCACACGCTCGCGGATGGAGCGGGCAATACGGTCGCAAATAACGTTGGTCAACATGCCCGACATGCTGCTTGCCAAAATGTTATCCATGAGCTGCTCGTGCGCCAGAATCAAATCCATGGCATCGTCCAAAATCGCGTGCCGAAGCGCGCGCACGTCCTCGGCAGACACTGCGCCGGCCTCATCGGGCTGTTTTTGCGGCAAGCCCGACATGAGCCCATCGATATAAAAGGCAAAGTAATCGTTCTTGTCGCGAAAGTGCTTGTAGAACGTCGTGCGGCGAATCATGGCGCGGTCGCACAGCATGGCAACCGTCAGGTCCTCAAAACGATGCTCCTCGAGAAGCTCGGTAAAGGCATCGAACAGGGCACGATAGGTTTTCTTGATGCGAAGGTCCATCCGTATCGCCATCCTCAGGGCAAAGACAACGCTCGTCAATCTGTCGCATATCTTACACCTGTACCTCGCGCGCTTTGCCCCGGTACCGACCCCGCCGAAAACATAACGCTTGCCGGAAAGTTCGGCACGGCAAAACGTTGCGGGTATACTAGTAGCGTTATACCAACGGCAGCTGGCGCATGCCGCCGCGGCCATTCGAAACGGAGACATCATGATTACCGTCATCATCGGCATCGTTGTTGTCATTGTGATTGTCTGCGCCATCGCCGGCATCTACAACAACATGGTCACCAAGCGTAACCGCATCGATAACGCCTGGCAGAACATCGATACGCAGCTGCAGCGCCGCAACGACCTGATCCCCAACCTGGTCGAGACCGTCAAGGGCTACGCCAAGCACGAGCAAGAGACGCTCTCCGCCGTGATCAGTGCGCGTAACACCGCCGTCAAGGCCACCACGCCCGAGGCCAAGATGGAAGCCGACAACGTGCTGACCGGTGCGCTACGCCAGCTCTTTGCCGTGGCCGAGGCCTACCCCGATCTTAAGGCAAACACCAACTTTACGCAGCTGCAGGCATCGCTCGAGGATACCGAGAACAAGATTAGCTACGCACGCCAGAGCTACAACGACTGCGTGCTCAGCTACAACAACGCCATCCAGACGTTCCCGGCCGTCATCTTTGCCGGCATCTTCCAGTTTAAGGAGCGCCAGGGCTTCGAGGCCGCCGAGGCCGCCCGCCAGGCACCGACCGTCAAGTTCTAACAGATCCGCAGCGTATCCTTATTCGGGTATATGCATAAACCGCCCCGTCGAATGCATACTTCGACGGGGCGGTTTCCTTTTTCGCGAAGGTCCCCCTCTAAGCGCCGTGCATTTTTAGGAGTATTCAACATAACCAAGAGCTTCGGGCGCCACGATAAATGCCAAAGACCGCGAATGTCCCTGCAAATCAAACGCTGCCAGCCCATAACCCCGCCCATCATTCGTAGAAAACATCGAGAAATCCCGATTTTTGCCCGAGGTCGGTATGCAGGGGCCTTCGATTGCAGAATACTCGCAAAAATACACGTCGCCGCCACCCCCACATGGCGCGAACCAAAACAAAAGCGCGGCCTAAAAGGCCGCGCGCCATCTTTAATTCAGATCTATATTGCCCGTAACGGCAGCGCCGAGGTAACGCAGGCCCGAGGGCAACCTTCCTTTCCGGCGCACTCCGCAGGACGAAAGAACCCCCGCCGCACGAAGTGCGCAGCGGGGGTTCTTTCATGTCCGAGGACGCGCCGGAAAGGAAGGTTGCCCTCGGGCCGGACAGGTAAAAGCAGATTACGCGACGACGTAGACCCAGTTGTGCTTATCCTCAACGGCACCAGACTGAATGCCGGTCAGGGTCTCGCGGAGCTTCTTCATCACAGGGCCGATCTCGGTGTAGCCAGCCGGGAAGGTCACGGTCTCGTCGGCGCCGTAGACCTTGTTGTCAATCTCGCCAACCGGGGAGATGACGGCAGCGGTGCCGCACAGGCCGCACTCGACAAAGGTACCGGCCTTGACCTCGGCCCACTCGACGGGACGCTGGTCAACGGTCATGCCCAGGTCCTGAGCAACCTGGACGAGCGAACGACGGGTGATGGAGGGCAGGATGGAGTCGGTGTGCGACTGCGGAACGACAAGGGTGCCGTCCTCCTTCACGAACAGGACGTTAGCGCCACCGGTCTCCTCGACATAGGTGCGGGACTCGGAGTCGAGATACA
>CABQJK010000033.1 GCA_902464495.1 uncultured Collinsella sp.
TGCGGGCTTCGGCTGCGGTTTGGCGCTTGTGGCGGTAATCGATCATGCCTTGGATGATGGGTTTGCCAAAGCTCACGACGTCGTCGTTGTAGATGGCGGTGCGGGCTGCGAGCAGGCAGTCGCTAAAGTCCATGTGCGTCCTGCCGAACAGCTTGATGGCAAAGGCGATGACGGTGGGCTCGTCGACCATGACGTCGTCGAGCAACCTGGTCAGCGCCGCCGCGATTTTGGGGCGGGGGACCTTGTAGACATCGCGCAGCGTGACGGCGACACGGGTGATGATCTCGGGGTAGACGCGGGTGGTGCGCGTGGCGATAACCTTGGCGGCGCGCGGCGACAGGACCTCGTCGTCGTTAAGCAGGTAGCGTAGGATAACGGTCTCGTCGATGATGGTGCTACTCATGGATGTCTACTTCCTCGGGACCCAAGTTCGAATCGTCGCTTTCTGCGGCGAGATATTCAATCCAGGCGTTGCGTTCCTCGGACCGGCGATTGGGGTCCCCGTAAGCCTTAAGCACTCCGTAGGCAGCCGTGCCATCCTTTGAGCGCACGGCGATCGGCTGAAAAGGCAGTTTGCGCATGAGGATGCTCTGTGAAACAAAAAGGCGAACGGCCTCGGCAAGCGATGTGCCCATGGCGTCGTAGAGACGCTCGGCATGCTGTTTGTCCTCTTCGCGAATGCGCACCTGTAGGATGGCTCGTTTTTGAGTCGATGACATCGCTAGCCCCCTTATCTAGTGCAACACGGATGGTCAAATTCGCCCTGTGCTTTCTTTTGACTATCTTATATCCACCACTTTATTTCACTCAAGTTAATGAGTGTAAACATAACTACAAACGTAATACATTCGCAGAAGGAGAGCGTGAAAATCTCATATGCCTACGCGTGTAATACACTCGACTTTATAGCCCACCGAGAATAATCCCGACCTGCCAAAACCACTGCAATACACCCGTATTGCAGGGCTTATGCCCAAGTTTGCCCGTGGCAACTGCGTATATTCAACCTGTATACCGTTGGGGAGATTCCATCGATTGCCCGTTTCGCCGCAGGCATTCGATACGCCGATGCCAGACCACGGGCGGCCTGGGGCAACGTCGGCAGAACCTCTCCAGCAAGGGATTCAGGAGGGAGTGAACAACATGGGCAATAAACGAGTCGTGGCCGATTCCTCGCGCTGCATTGGGTGTCAAACCTGCATGGCAGCGTGCATCGAGGCACACGATATTCCCGGCAACATCGCCGCACCGCGCCTGCGCGTGACGCGTACGTACGAGATCTCCGCACCGGTGGCTTGCCATCACTGCGAGGATGCCCCGTGCGCCAAGGCCTGCCCCACGGGCGCCTTGTTCTTTGATCCAAAGAACCATCGCATCGGCGTTAACGAGGACAACTGCATCGGCTGCAAGAGCTGCGTCATGGCATGCCCCTTTGGCGCCGTGAGCGTGGCGACCACGCAGGTCCCCGTCTTGATGGGCGACGTGCGCGTGGGTTCGCAGACCAAGAGCTTCGTGCTCAAGTGCGACCTGTGCGTGGACCGTCCCGGTGGCCCGGCGTGTGCCGAGGCGTGCCCGACCAAGGGCCTCACCTTGGTAGACGAGGAGCGCCTGGCGGAGCTGACTGCCGAGCGTGCCCGCGCCACCATCGAAAACGAGGCGTAGGCGGGCGGCCATACAAGCCCAACGATTGTCAAATACGTACCGATTAATCGGTAGCAGAGAAAGGAAGGAGGGTGTCATGGAGAAGCATAAAGTGATCTGCCCGTACTGCGGCGCCGGTTGCCAGTTTAACCTCCTGGTCCAAAACGGCCAGGTCGTGGGTACCGAACCGCTCGACGGCATCACCAATCAGGGCGAGCTGTGCCTTAAGGGCATGAGCGGCTACGACTTCATCAACGACACCAAGATCTTGACTCCTCGCGTACTGCACCCGATGATCCGCCGCACCAAGGGCGCGGATCTTGAGCGCGTAAGCTGGGACGAGGCACTGGATTTCACCGCATCTAAGATGCAGGCCATAATTGACGAATATGGTCCTAACGCTGTCATGACCACCGGCTCTTCGCGAGGCGGCGGCAATGAGGCGAACTACGTCATGCAGAAGTTTACGCGTGCGTGCATCGGCACCCACAGCGTAGACAACTGCGCCCGTACTTGACACGGCCCTACTGTCCTCGGTCTGATGGACACGGTTGGTTCAGGTTGCATGTCATGCTCCATCCCCGGTATGGAGGATGCGGGCTGCATTTTCCTCTTCGGCTATAACCCTGCCGATTCGCACCCCATCGTCGCAAGGCGTATCGTGCGAGCCAAAGAAAAGGGTTGCAAGATCATCGTCGCCGACCCGCGCCATATCGAAACCGCGCGTATCGCCGATATCTACCTTCCGATCAAGAACGGTTGCAATGTCGCGTTCCTCAACGCCTTTGCCAACTGTTTGGTCAACGATGGCCTCTACGACAAGGAATTCGTCGCCGAGCATACGAACGGCTTTGACGAGTGGTGGGAGACCATCAAGAACTACACTCCCGAATCCGTACAGGACATCACGGGTGTCGAGCCCGCGTTGATCCACCAAGCTGCCGAGATGTATGCCACGGCGAAGCCCTCTGCCATCATTGGCTGGGGCATGGGCGTATGCCAGCAGAAGCAGAACCTGAAGACGGTGCATACCATCGCCTCCATCGCCTGCGTTGCCGGCCAGATCGGCAAACCCAACTCCGGCCTCGCGCCCGTGCGTGGCCAGAATAACGTCCAGGGCTCCTGCGATATGGGCATGCTGCCCAACCTGTACCCTGGCTACCAGAAAGTCACCGACCCCGCCGTGCGCGCCAAGTTTGCCAAGGCTTGGGGCGTGCCCGAGGAAAAGCTCCCCTTGGAGGAGGGCTACAAGCTCACCGACCTGGGTCACCTGGTCGACGAGGGCAAGGTGCACTGCTTCTACAACTACGGCGAGGACCCGGTGCAGACCGAGCCCGATTCGGCCGGCATGCGCAAGACGCTCTCCGAGCTGGATCTGTTCATTTGCCAGGACATCTTTATGACGCAGACGACCATGCTCGCCGACGTCATCCTGCCCGCTACCTCCTGGGGCGAGCACGAGGGTGTCTTTACCGCCTCTGACCGTAGCTTCCAGCACTTCGACGCCGCGGTTCCGCCCAAGGGCGAGTGCCGCCACGACTGGGAGATCTTCGCGGACCTGTCCACGCGCATGGGCTATCCCATGCACTACGACAACACCGAGCAGATCTGGAATGAGTGCATTAGCCTGTGCCCCAACTTTGTGGGCGCCACCTACGAGAAGATGGCTCCCGAGGGCGGTTACGCTCAGTGGCCCGTCAAGACCACCGATGTGAACGACCACGGTACGCCGGACATGTTCGCAGGCGGCAAGTTCACCACCAAGGACGGCCGCGCCAACCTGATGGCGCACGATTGGGAGGCACCCTCCGAGCTTCCCGACGATGAGTACCCGCTCATCCTGTGCACCGTCCGCGAGGTCGGCCACTACAGCTGCCGTTCGATGACCGGCAACTGCAAGACGCTGGCGCTGCTTGCCGACGAGCCCGGCTTTGTCCGCATGAATCCCGCGGACGCCCAGGCGCGCGGCATCAAGAACGGCGACATCGTCTCGATTCACAGCCGCCGCGGCCAGGTATACAGCCGCGCCGACGTGAGCGACCGTATCAACAAGGGCACGGTCTATATGACCTACCAGTGGTGGATCGGCAAGTGCAACGAGCTGACCATGCACAAGGTCGACCCGGTCTCGCATACGCCCGAGGACAAGTTCTCCGCCTGCCAGGTCGACGCCATTGCCGACCAGGTCTGGGCCGAGGGCGAAGTCGAGCGTCAGTACACCGAGCTTAAACAGGCTCTGGTGGACGCCGCCGCTCCCCAGGACGTTGAGCCCGGCGCCGCCAAGTTCGACGACGAGGCACACGTGAATCAAATCGTGTAGTCCCGTTCTCGTTGGCTTTTTGGGCCGGGCGTCCCGAACGTTCGGGAGCCCGGCCCGTTATTTTGAAAGGAAGTGGGGATGAACCGCTTCATCGACATCAACCCGGAGAGGTGCATCGGCTGCGGAACATGCCAGTCCGCCTGTGCCGACGCTCACCGGATGCAGGGTCTTCAGGATACGCCGCGCCTGGCGCTCGTGAAGACCGGCGGTATTTCGGCCGCCCTTGCCTGCCACCATTGCGAGGGTGCCCCCTGCGCCGAGGTCTGCCCGGTGAATGCCATCGAGCACGATGGCGACCGCATCCACGTGAAGGAGCAGGAGTGCATCGGGTGCAGGCTGTGCGCCATCGCGTGCCCCTTTGGAGCCATCCATCCCGATGGCACGTCTATCGCCGGTGTCGCAGGCATGTGCGACCCGACGCCTTCGTATCCTAAGTCCCTGAGCAGCCTGCTTACGTGGGCTCCTGGCCAGTACACCTGCGCTGTGAAGTGCGACCTGTGCGCCTTCGATCCGGACGGCCCGCATTGCGTGGCGGCGTGCCCCACCAAGGCGCTGATCGTCATGGGCGGCGCGGCCGATCGCGAGCTCGACGAGGCCAAGCGCCTGCGCTCGATCGAAAACGGTCCGGCTGTCGACGTCACCGCTGTGGCCCAGGGCCTGTCCGAGAAAGCAGAAGGGAGCGTAAACAATGGATAGCATGACGCTGTTTATCGCATCGCTTGCCGTCTCGTGCATCGGTGCGCTCGCCTCGGTTCTGCTGATCAAAGCCGATAACGCCGCCAAGACCGCCGGCTGCCTTGTCGGCGCCGTCGCCGCGGTGCTTTCGTTTGTGGCCGGTATCCAGGCCGTGCTGGGCAATGTCGCGTCGGTCGACACCATCGTGTTCTTCCCGTTTGCCCATTTCCAGCTGCTGCTCAATCAGCTGTCCGGTCTGTTCGTGGCACTCATCTCGGTGCTCGCGTTTGCCGGTTCGATCTACGGTCTCAACTACTTTGATGAGTACCCGGGCAAAAAGGGCCGCGCCGGCTTCTTCTTTAACACCTTCGTGGCGTCCATGATGCTCGTCATCACCGCCGACAACGTGTTTTGGTTCCTGGTCGCCTTTGAGCTCATGTCGCTGACCTCTTACTTCTTGGTCGTGATCGAGGAGAACGAGAACTCCATCCACGGCGGTTGGCTCTACTTTGTGATCGCGCACGTGGGCTTTGTGCTCATCATGGCGAGCTTCCTCACCATGACCAACTTCGCCGGCGGCTCGTTTGCCTTTGCGGATTTCCGCGCCACGCAGTTTAGCCCCGCGGTCGCATCCGTGTGCTTCGTGCTCGCCTTCTTTGGCTTTGGCGCCAAGGCCGGTATCATCCCGCTGCACGGCTGGCTGCCCAAGGCACATCCCGAGGCGCCGTCTAACGTGAGTGCCCTCATGTCCGGCGGCATGATCAAGATCGGTATCTTCGGCATCCTCAAGGTTGGTCTCGACCTGCTCTCCGCCTCGGGCGTTCAGGTCTGGTGGGGCCTTATGGTCATGGTCTTCGGTGCGATCTCGTCGGTCCTCGGCGTGGCGTTCGCCCTGCAGGAGCATGACATCAAGCGCCTGCTTGCCTATCACTCCGTCGAGAACATCGGCATCATTCTGCTCGGCGTCGGCGCCTCCATGGCCGCCATGGCGCTCAATTCGGTCGGCATCGCCGTCCTGGCTCTGATGGCCGCCCTCTACCACACGTTTAACCACGCGATGTTTAAGGGCGAGCTGTTCTTGGGCGCCGGTGCGCTGCTGTACTCCACGGGTACGCGCAATATGGAGAAGATGGGCGGCCTGTTCCGTCGTATGCCGGCAACGGCCATCTGCTTCCTCGTCGGCGCGCTTGCCATCTCGGCCATCCCGCCCTTCAACGGCTTTGTGTCCGAGTGGTTTACCTACCAGTCGCTCTTTAACGCCGCCATGCAGGGCGACAAAGCCGTCATGATCGTGGCCGTGTTCGCTGCCGTCGCGCTTGCCATTACCGGCGCTCTGGCCGTCACGTGCTTCGTCAAGGCCTATGGCGTCTCCTTTGCCTCCGCGCCCCGCTCCGAGGCCGCGGCCAATGCCAAGGAGGTTCCCGCCCCTATGGTGTTTGCACAGGGCCTGCTCGCGGCCATCTGCGTCGTGCTGGGCATTGGCGCTCCCGTGATCGCGCCCGTTCTGGTCGACGTCGCCGCGTCCGTGCTGCATCCGTACGGCGGCGTGTTTGCCGCCGAGGGCATGGAGCTCATGAACCAGTACTCCGGCGCTGCCACCTCCACGCCTGCGATCGCCATTGCGCTCGTGGTGCTCGTCGGCCTTGCCTGCGGTTATCGCAAACTCAAGACCGTCGGCAAGGTGCAGAAGTCCCAGCCGTGGGCATGCGGCTATGCTCCCAACGAGCATATGCCCGTCGTGGCCACGACCTTTGCCTCCGAGGTTTCCTGGTTTATGCAGCCGCTCTACACGCTGCGCGACCGCTGCACGGCTGTCTGCTGGTCCATCGCGCACTTCTTCCAGAAGCTCACCGGTGTGGCCGAGGCTGTGGAGCCCGTACCCGACAAGGTTCTCGTCGATGCCCCGCATAAGGGTGTCGAGAAGCTCGCCGACCTCGCGACTAAGCTCGAGGGCGGCAACTACAGCATCTATATCTGCTACATCGTCGCGGCACTCGTGGTGTTCCTCGTGCTCGCCGTGCAAATGGGTTAAGGAGGGGAGAGCATGAACAACATCGTACTTGCCGTTCTGCAGGGCGTGGTCGTCATGGCCGTCGCGCCGTTCTTCTCCGGTCTCGGCCGCGTGATTCGCGCCAAGATGCACAACCGTCGCGGCCCCAGCATCATGCAGGACTACCGCGACCTGGCCAAGCTCTTTGCGCGCCCCGAGTCCCAGAGCGAGGACGCGAGCTTTGCGCTGCGCATTATGCCGCCGCTGTTCTTTGCCGTCGCCTTTATGCTTGCGATGGGCTTGCCGCTCTTTACGGCACAAAGCCCCATCCCGGTCTTTGGTGACGCCATCACCATCATGTACAGCCTGGCGCTCGCCCGCTTCTTCTTCGCCCTCTGCGGTGTGGATTCGTCCAACGCCTACGCCGGTATCGGCGGCGTTCGAGAGCTGCTCATGAGCGTGCTCATCGAGCCGTCCATGCTGCTGGCGCTGTTTGCCGCCGCCCTGGTGTGCGGCTCCACCGACATCGCCACCATGGGCCAGCACATCATGACGGGCGCCATCGACGCGCCGGTCGCCGTGATCCTCGCCGGCATCGCCTTTGCGATTGCCTGCTACATGGAGCTCGGTAAGCTGCCGTTTGATCAGGCCGAGGCCGAGCAGGAGCTTCAGGAAGGCCCGCTCGCCGAGCTTTCCGGCCCATCGCTTGCGATGGCCAAGCTTGCCATGTCCATGAAGCAGGTCCTGGTCGTCGCCTGGTTCTGCGCGATCTTCGTCCCCTGGGGCGAGCCCGCGACCGTGGGCGCCGCCGCCGTTCTGGGCGCGGTCATCTTCCTGGTGAAGTGCCTGATCGACTTTGTCGTATGCGGCGTGATCGAGAACTCTTGCTCGCGTTCGCGTTTTAAGGTGCTTGGCAATCAGACCTGGGCCGTCGTGGGCATCGCCGTTCTGGCGTTTGTCTTCGTGGTCGTCGGCGTGTAGGAGAAGGGAGAAACAATGTCATTTGCAGTCAGTCTGTCCCTTCTCGGCTTGGTCGCTATCGCGGCCCCGATGGTGGCCTCGGTGCTCGTCGCCCTGTTCCCCCGTCCGTACGCCAAGTGGTTCAGCGTTTTGGGTGCCGCCGTCTCGACGGTCTGCACCATCGCCCTCGCCGCGAATTTCGCCGGCGCCGGCATGCCCGACACGCAGGTCCCCCTGATCTCGTTTGGGCAGACCCTTGTCATGGGATTCACCTTCGATCGCATGAGCACGCTGCTCGCGCCCGCCTTTGTGGGTATCGGCCTGCTTGTCGTGATCTATTCGATTCCCTATATGAGCGAGAATAACCGTGAGCATCCCGACGCACCGCGTCGTCGCTTCTACGCATACCTCGCGACCTTCATCGGCGCCATGGCCGGCCTCGTGTACAGCTCGACCCTTTTGGGTCAGCTCGTGTTCTTTGAGATCACGGGTGCGTGCTCTTGGGGCCTCATTAGCTACTACATGTCGCCTACGGCCAAGAAGGCCGGCATGAAGGCCCTGATCATCACGCATATCGGTGCGCTCGGCCTGTATCTGGGCGCCGCCATCGTGTTTGCCCACACCGGCACCTTCGCCATTACCGCGATTGCCGGCCTCGACGCCAAGCTCAAGGCTATCGTCCTTTTGCTCGTGCTGTTTGCGGCCTGGGCCAAGTCCGCACAGGTTCCCATGTACATGTGGCTGCCTTCGGCCATGGAGGCGCCGACGCCTGTTTCGGCCTACCTGCATGGCGCCTCGATGGTTAAGGTCGGCGTGTGCGTGTTCGCGCGTGCACTCGTCTCTGCCGGCGAGGTTCCCGAGATCGTGGGCTGGGTCGCCATTATCGACGCCATGGTCACGATGCTCTTTGGTTTCCTTATGTACCTGCCGCAAAAGGACATGAAGCGTCTGCTGGCTTTCTCCACGATCGCCCAGCTCTCCTATGTGTTCTTTGGTCTGGGCCTTTCGGTCTTTGGCAGCCAGCTGGCCTTTGATGGCGCCGTCTGCCACATCTTTAACCACGCCTTCGCCAAGACCCTGTTCTTCCTGATCGCTGGTTCGTTCTCCTTTACGCTCGGCACGCGTATGCTGCCCAAGCTTCGCGGCATCGTAAAGAAGTACCCGATCTCGGGCGTGGGCTTTGGTGTCGCGGCACTCGCCATTGCCGGCGTGCCGCCCATGAACACGTTCTTCTCGAAGTTCCAGATCATCGCCGGCGGCTTTTCTGTGGGTGCCGGCAACGTCGCGATTCTGGTACTCGTGTGCATCATGGTTGCCGAGACCGTCGCCACCTTTGCCTGGTTCCTTAAGTGGATGGGCTATTGCCTGCCCGGCGAGCCGAGCGAAGAGGTCGCTGCGGGAGCCCCGCTTCCCCGCGCGATGGCGTTCGTGTTCATCGTGCTCATCATCATGGTCATCGTCAGCGGCCCGCTTTCGGCCAGCTGGATCGGTTAGGAGGTAGAACGACATGGGTTATTCGATCGTCAACATCCTTGGCGGCCTTCTGATCGTCACGTCCACCATGGTGGTCGTCTCAAAGAACATCAAGCACGCCATTCGCTGGTATGCGGTGCAGTCGCTGGTGCTCGTGGGACTGCTCGCTACGCTCGGTGCCACTACCGGTGCGCAGGAGCTGCTTATGTGGGCCGGATCTGCCTTTATCACCAAGGTCGTCCTGGTTCCCTATATCCTCAACCGTGCGTACAAGAAGATGGGCGAGCCGAGCGACGCATCGCTCAAGGCCGGCCTTAAGCCCGCGTGGGCCATCTGCATCATCGCCGTCGAGGTCGCGATTTGCTTTGCCGTCGTGACGCAGATCAGCCTGCCCACGGCCGAGGTCGCTACGCCTGCGCTCGCTATTAGCTTCGCTCACTTCTTTGTGGGCCTCACCTGCATCATCTCGCAGCGCAACATCATGAAGCAGATCTTTGGATACTGCCTTATGGAAAACGGCAGCCACGTGACGCTCGCGCTTTTGGCCCCCACCGCTCCCGAGATCATCGAGATCGGTATTGCCACCGACGCCATCTTTGCCGTCATCATCATGTCCATCGTCGTGCGTCGCATTTGGGACGACTCCCACTCGCTCGATGCGCGCGACCTGTCCGAGCTGAGGGGGTAGTCCATGGAAACGTTGATTCTCGCCCTGCTCGCGACTCCTTTGGTGTTCTCGCTGGTCATGGCGTTTTTGCCCAAGAACACGTCCTATAACGTGTTTGCCGGTCTCAACCTGGTCTCCGTCGCAGCCGTCCTGGTGCTGTCGATAATGACGGCCGGTGACGTCCTTTCGAGCGGCGAAACCGCGAGCGCTCTTGGCCTGTGGTTCCACCTCGATTCGCTGGGCGCCATCTTTGTGCTGCTCATCGGCTTTATCGGTTTTCTTACGGGGCTGTTCTCGCTGCCCTATGTAAAGGCCGATATCGAGGAGGGCTCCATGCCCGCCGAGCGCGCCAAGCAGTATTTTGCGCTGTTTAGCCTGTTTGTGTTCACCATGCTGCTCGCGTGCCTGTCCAACAACATGATCCTCACGTGGGCCGCCGTGGAGGCAACCACGCTTTCCACCGTGTTCCTCGTGGGTATCTACAAGAACAAGACGGCCCTCGAGGCTTCTTGGAAGTATGCGATGGTCTGCACCGCCGGCGTGGCCTTTGGCCTGTTCGGTACGCTGCTGATCTACGCCAACGCCGCCGACGTGATTCCCAACGCCCACGAGGCCGCATTCCTGTCGTGCGTGCTGCCGTATGCCGACCAGTTCGACCCGACGCTCATGCGCCTCGCCTTTGCGTTTGTCGTGATTGGCTTTGGCACCAAGGCCGGCCTGTTCCCCATGCACACTTGGCTGCCCGATGCCCACTCCCAGGCCCCGAGCCCTGTCTCGGCCCTGCTCTCGGGCGTGCTGCTTAAGTGCGCCATGCTTGTGATCATGCGCTTTTACGGCTTTACCATCCAGGCCGTGGGCGCCGAGTATCCGCAACTTTTGCTGCTGATCGTCGGCACGCTGTCCATTTTGGTGGCGGCACTCTCGATGTTTCGCCAGGACGACCTCAAGCGCCGCTTTGCGTACTCGTCTGTGGAGAACGTGGGCGTTATCGCCCTGTGCCTGGGTATCGGTGGCCCGCTGGGTGTCGCCGCGGCCCTGCTGCACTGCGTGTTCCACGGCTTTACCAAGACGCTTGCCTTCTGCGTGTCCGGCAACATCCAGCACGCCTTTGGCACGCGTAGCCTGGCCAAGATCCAGGGCGTCGTCGAGGTTGCACCCGCAACCGCCGCGCTCGCCATCCTGGCGCTGCTCGGCCTTGCCGCCTTCCCGCCCTTTGGCATGTTTATCTCCGAGTTCTTGACTTTTGTCGCCGGTGTTACCGCCGGCCCCATGTGGCTGGTCGTCGTGGTCGCCCTCGGTCTTACCGTGGCCATCTCCGCGCTCACCCGTATCGCGCTCAAGTCGGTATTCGGCCATGCGCCCCAGGGCATGGGCAAGCATGAGGCCCCGGCGCTCATGCTTATCCCCGAAATCGTCCTGGCTGTCATGATCTTGTGGTTTGGCATCGCCACCCCGCTGCCCCTCGTGCACGGTGTGGAGACTGCGACCGGCATCGTGCTCGAGCAGAGCACCGAGGAACTTCACGCGACGCCGATGTACCGCGCTGTGTTCGGTACCGAGACCGCTCAGAGCGAGGTGGAGTAACGAATGATTGAAACTGAGAACAAGGTGTATGCCCGTCGCTGCGAGAGCCATGTCGAGGCCCTGCGCCGCGCCGTTCCGGGCTGCATCGAGAAGGTCGAGTGGCAGTGCGAGGACCAGCTGACGATCACCGTCAAGCAGGACAAGCTGCCCGAGGCCGTCCACTACCTGTATTACGAGCGTTACGGCTGGATTCCCGTGATCATCGGCAACGACGAGCGCAGTCTGTGCGGTCGCTACGCCGTGTACTACGTCATCTCCATGGAGGGGGAGGACCCCGGCTGGGTGACCGTGCGCACCGAGGTCGATCCCGCCAAGATGACGTTCCCGTCCGTGACGCCGTTCGTCCCCGCCTGCGTGTGGGGCGAGCGCGAGCTTCGCGACATGTTTGGTCTGATTCCCGAGGGTCTGCCCGATCGTCGCCGCCTGGTGCTGCCCGACGATTGGCCCAGCGGCCTGTATCCGCTGCGCAAGGACTCCATGGACTACCGTTTCCGTCCCGCTCCCGCGAGCGACATGGAAAACTACGAGTTCTTGGCCGATACCAAGGGCAAGGAGACCACGCTCGTCCCCATGGGCCCGCTGCACATTACCTCCGACGAGCCCGGCCACTTCCGCCTGTTCGTTGAGGGCGAGACGATCGTCGACGCCGACTACCGTCTGTTCTACGTGCACCGCGGCATGGAGAAGGTCGCCGAGACGCGCCTGAACTATGACGCCGTGACGTTCCTCGCCGACCGCATCTGCGGCATCTGCGGCTGCGCCCACTCGGTGGCCTATGCCGAGGCCGTCGAGCGCGCCCAGGGCATTCATGTTCCGCCGCGCGCCCAATACATCCGCGCCATCATGCTCGAGGTCGAGCGTCTGCACTCGCATCTGCTCAATATTGGCCTCGCATCGCACTACACGGGCTTCGACTCCGGCTTCCAGCAGTTCTTCCGCGTCCGCGAGAAGTCCATGGACCTGGCCGAGAAGCTCTCCGGTCACCGCAAGACCTACGGTCTCAATGTGATCGGTGGCGTGCGTCGCGATATCCTGGCCGAGCAGAAGCTTTCCACGCTCACGACCATCCACCAGCTGCGCTCCGAGGTCACCGAGCTCGTCGACGTCTTGCTCTCCACGCCCAACTTTATTGAGCGTACGAGTGGCATCGGCATCTTGGATCGCAAGATCGCACGCGACTTCTCGCCGGTTGGCCCGCTCATGCGTGGCTCGGGTTATGCCCGCGACGTGCGCTTTGACCATCCCTTCGACGGCTACGCCGATCCGGACATCCAAAAGATGCATGCCGCCACGGCCGACACCTGCGATGCCTTCGGCCGTACCGCCGTCCGCATTCAGGAGGTCTACGATTCGATCGACATGATCGAGACCATGCTCGAGAACTGCCCGTCGGGCCCCATCCTCACCACGGATTGGGAGTACACCCCGCACAAGTACGCCATTGGTGCCACCGAGGCGCCGCGCGGCGAGGACGTACACTGGGCCATGCTCGGCAACAACCAGAAGTGCTACCGCTGGCGCGCCAAGGCAGCTACGTACAGCAACTGGCCGGTCCTGCGCTACATGTTCCGCGGCAACACCGTGGGCGATGCGGCGCTGATCGTCGGCTCGCTCGACCCGTGCTACTCCTGCACCGACCGCGTGACGGTGACCGACGTCGCCGCCAAGCGCGACCATGTGCTCGACAAGGAGCAGTTCGAGAACGTCTGGCGCGACAAGTCGCCGCTTGCGGGCGAGGGCACCATGGCCGCTCCGCTCGATGAGGAGGCGCTCTAATATGCTGAAGCTTTGGAAGGTCAACGCCAAGGCCGGCGACGCGACGGTCAAGTACCCGTTTGCGCCGTTTCCCACCAACAAGGACATGCGCGGCAAGCCCGAGCACAACGCGGAGCTCTGCATCGCCTGCGGTGCCTGCGGCGTGGCGTGCCCGGCCGATGCCATTCGCATGGACACCGACCTTGCGGCCGATACCATCACCTGGTCGATCGACTACGGTCGCTGCATCTTTTGCGGCCGCTGCGAGGAAGCCTGCCCCATGGAGGCCATCAAGCTCACCGAGGAGTTTGAGCTGGCCGTCATGAGCAAGGACGACCTCACCAGCAAGAGCGTCTACACGCTCGAGCACTGCTCGCGCTGCGGCAAGCCGTTTGCCCCGCACAAGGAGATCGACTACGCCAAGCGCCTGCTGCAAAAGGCCGGCGGCATGGAGGCTATCCAGGCCGCCCGTACCGTCGGTATGTGCCAGGAGTGCAAGCGCGAGCTCGACGCCCTGCGCGCCGCCTCGGCCGTCAAGACCGGCAACGCGCGCGGCATGGCTGCCAACGAGACGCTTGCGTCCGGCGAGCCCCAGGGCCCCGGCATGGAGTATCTGGGCGGCCACGGCGTGAACCCGGAGTATATCGACCGCGAGCTCAACCCCGATGCGCCCGAGATTCCCGCCGGTCCTGCGCCGGTCGAGGGCATCATCATGGATTTTGATACGAAGGAGGAGTAACCATGGCCGAACCCACGCTTTTGCCCGAGCGGCTCCAGTACCGCCCGACCAAGATCGAGCTCGACGAGAGCATCGAGAAGGCCAAGGCGACCCTTCTTAGGAAGATCAAGCGCTCGGTGTACGTCTACCGCGTTGACTGCGGTGGCTGCAACGGCTGCGAGATCGAGATCTTCGGTTCCATTACGCCTGTCTTTGACGTTGAGCGTTTTGGTATTAAGGTCGTGCCGTCGCCGCGCCACGCCGATGTGCTGCTGTACACCGGTGCCGTGACGCGCGCCATGCGCATGCCGGCCCTGCGTGCCTTTGAGGCCGCACCCGATCCCAAGATCGTGGTGTCCTACGGCGCGTGCGGCTGCACCGGCGGCATCTTTTACGACAACTACTGCGTGTGGGGCGGCACGGACAAGATTTTGCCGGTCGATGTCTACATCCCCGGCTGCCCGCCCAGCCCCGCGCAGACCATCTACGGCTTTGCCATGGCGCTTGGTCTGCTGGACCAAAAGCTCCATGCCGAGACCACGGTGGAGGCCGCCGGCGAGCAGGCCGATATCCTGCACCCCGGCGTGCCGTACAAGCTGCGTGTTGCCATTGAGCGCGAGGCTCGCGCCATGAGCGGCTACCGCTACGGCCGCGACCTGGCCAACGAGTTTATGGATACGCTCGAGGGCGCACCCAAGGGCGATATCCGCGGTGCCATGGCGCTGCTCATCGACAAGCAGGACGATCCGCGCCGCGTCGAGGTGTACTCGGCGCTGCAGGATCTGGTGCTGGCCGGAGGTCGCTAGATGGAGCTCACGGACCGCTCTGGTTACTTTGCGGGCCCCGGCATGCTCGGCGGCTCCTTTGGCGATGCCTCGCGCGCAAGCGACGAGGCTGCCGAGGGCGTCGCCGACCCTTGCCTGGGCCATGCGCCCGACCAGGTGGTCTTTTACGAGCTCACGCGTAAGTTTGTGGAGACCGAGGAAGACGTTCCCCAGGAGGCCTGCGACGTGCTGTACTACACGCTCGCCGTGGGCCACCACACCGGCGTGCTCGACTGCTTTGAGCCGCGCCTGTCGGTGCCGGTGGATGTGTTCTATACGCTTATCGACGCGCTGCCGGAGGGGGAGGCCAAGACCAAGTTTGAGGCCATCCGCTCCTTTGGTGAGTGCCAGCTCGACAAGGCGGCGGTGCCGTCGCTGCTCGAGGCCTGCGATGCGCTGCTCGACGAGCGCGGTTTTCGTGGGTCGGCCAAGGCCGGCATCTCGGTGTTCGACGACGACTTTGGCCTGCATGCCCAGCAGGTCGCGTTTCTGATGAAGTTTCGCGATCTGGTGGAGCGCGTGCGCGATGTGTCGGGCGTGTATCTGACGGGGAGGTTGCAGTAATGGGTTGCGTTGTGGATGGACGTGTGAACGGCGCCCCGTTTGCGGGCATCGTGCTCACGGCGGGAAGCGTGCTGCGTGCCGACGATGCCGCCGGCCCCGTGCTCTCCAAAAAGATGGAGGACGCGCCCATCGCCGGTTGGTACACCATCGATGGCGGTCAGACACCCGAGGACGACATCATCGAGGTCAAGCGCGAGCGTCCGCCGCGTCTGGTCTTGGTCGATGCCGCCGACATGGCGCTGCCCGTCGGGTCCATCCGTTTGCTTGACAAGCGCGATGTGGCCCGCAAGTCGATGTTCACCACGCATTCGCTTCCCTTGTCGATTCTGATCGAAGAGATTGAGCAATCGTGCGATGATATCGTCTTCGTCGGGATTCAGCCGGGCGACACGGAGTTCTACAACCCCATGTCCCCGGAAGTCTTTGACGCCGTCGACGCCGTGTACGACGCCGTGGCCGCCAACGACTTTTCCCACTTTGTCCGCTTGGGGCAGGAGCAATAGGAGCGCTTGTCCCTGCTGATTAGGAAAGAAGTGATTGACATGGCAGATTCCAAGGTGGAGTACCCTGCTCCCGATTGCCTGGCGCCCGCCGCGATCGAGGCCAAGACCGAGGCCGCCGGCGTGACCAAGGCCAACCTGCCGGTCGCAAAGGCCTTTCTGTTGGCAATGTTCGCCGGTGCGTTTATTGCCTTCGGCGGCCTGTTCTTTACCGTGTTCTTGAGCGATAGCACGCTGGGCTGGGGCGCTCAGCGCGTCGTGGGCGGCCTGTGCTTTTGCCTGGGCCTGGTGCTCGTGCTGGTGTGCGGCGCCGAGCTGTTCACCGGCAATTCGCTTATGGTCTGCGCGCTCAAGAGCAAAAAGATCACCCTGGTCCAGATGCTCAAGGCTTGGGTCGTCGTATGGGTCGGTAACTTTGTCGGTGCCCTGTTCATTGTCTTTTTGGTGTACATGGCAGGCATTTACAAGCTCAACGGCGAGGCGGTCGCCAATTCCATGGTGAGCGTCGCCGCCGGCAAGGTGACGATCGACTGGGTGACGATCTTCTTCCGCGGCATCCTGTGCAACATCTTTGTGTGCCTGGCCGTGTGGATTGGTACCGCCGGCAAGACCGTGGTCGATAAGGTTGTGGGCATTCTGCTTCCCATCGCCGCCTTTGTGGCCTGCGGTTTTGAGCACTGCGTTGCCAATATGTACTTTTTGCCCATGGGTGCCGTGATGCACGCGTGTGGCTACGGTGCCGACGTCGCCGGCGCCGACGCGCTCGACGCCGCGGGCATTGCGTTTAACCTGTCCGCCGCCACGCTGGGCAACATCGTGGGCGGCGCGGTTCTGGTCGCGCTCGGCTACTGGTTTATCTACGCCAAGAAGTCCGAGGCGTAAGGTACCGTCTGTTTGACGTTGGGCCTCCCGCGGGGCGTTGCCGTGCGGGAGGCTTTTTGGGTCTGGGGCTCGTTGCCGGGCTTTTGGCCTGTTGTGTTTGGCTGATGAAAGGGGTAATCGAGATGACATCTGCTGCGAAGCGTGACGGTCGCGCCGTGGTGACCACATGCGGGGGATGCTATGCCGATTGCGCCTTTGCGGCCCATGTTGAGGACGGTCGCGTGGTGGCCGAGTTGCCGGTGTCGGGGCATCCGTGCGCGGCGCGTGCCCTGTGCGCCCGCGGGCGGCATCGCCTGTCTATGCCGTTTGACGAGCGCGACCGGATTTTGCACCCCATGCGCCGACGAGCTGATGGCTCGGGGTTCGATGCGATTTCATGGGATGAGGCGTTCGCGCAGATCGCAGCACGCCTTGGAGAGATTGTTGACGGGCATGGTCCGCGCGCGCTGGGCATGACGCTCGGCGTGCCCTCGTTCGACCGCTACTGGGCGTATCGATTTATGCACGCGCTGGGCTCGCCCAACGTATACGGTGCCGACGGTGCCTGCGAGGTGAGCCGCCTGACCGGCTGGGAGCACGGCCTGGGCTACAGCCCGGCGTCCGACCTGGCCCATACCGATTGCATCATGTACCTGGGGCGCTCTATCGTGGATTCGTCGACGATGGGTGCTATCGATGCGCTCAACGATGCGCGCCGCCGCGGGGCCAAGATCATTGTGGTGGACCCACGGCGCAGCGGTTCGGCCGCGCTTGCCGACCGCTGGTTGCGCGTGCGCCCGGGCTGCGACCTGGCGTTGCTGTTGGGTATTGCGCATGTGCTGATTGCCGAGGACCTGTACGATCGCGACTTTGTGGCCCGCTATACCACGGGCTTTGATGAGCTGGCGCAGGCGGCTTGTGCCTGGACGCCCGAGTGGGCCGAGTCGATGTGCGATGTGCCGGCCGATGACATCCGTGCGACGGCGCGCGATCTGGCTGCTGCGGCGCCTGCCGCCGTGGTCGACGCGGGCTTTCACGGCGGCATCGGCATTGCGTATGCCAATAGCACCCAGACGGCGCGCGCTATCTGCCTGCTCGATGTGTTGTTGGGCTGCCTGGGGCATGCGGGCGGTGCGCTCAACCCGCCGACGCCGCTCGTGCTGGGCGACTTGGACCCAGTGCACTTTGCGATGCCGCCGGTACCGCGTGAGCCTAAGTTGGGCTCGGAGCGCTATCCACTGGTCGATCCGGTGCGCGGCCTGTGCACGACCATCGGTCAGTCGATACTGGCCGGCGATTTGCGTGGGCTCATCGTCTATGCCAGTAACCCCGGTGCGGGCTATGGCAACGCCGGGGCGTGGCTATCGATTCTGGAACAACTTGACCTGCTCGTGACGATTGATATTCGCTGGTCCGAGACGGCGCGTGCTTCTGACTTCGTGCTGCCCGACGTGACGTATCTGGAGGCCGACCGTGGCGTGGGAACGGTGACAGGCGCCAACAATGCGCGCCTGTTCTACCGCAACGCCGTGCTGCCTGTGCAGCATGACGACACACGTCCCGGTCGGGAGATTTTTACCGGTCTGGCGCAGGCGTGTGGCGTGGGCGAGTACTTCCAGTTTACGTCTGACGATCTGGCGGCTGCCCAGGTGGCGCCTTTTGGGATCAATCTGGACGAGCTCAAGGAGCGCGGCTGGGCCGACACGGGCGTTGCGTTGCCGTCGCGTACGGGCGAGCCGGCGATTCCCTTGGATGGCGGCAAGATTGCGCTGGCAAGTGACGTATGGGAGCGTGCCGGCCTGGGCCGGGTACCCAACTGGATCGCCCCCATGGTGGAGCCTGGTCCGGGGATGTTTCGCCTCATTAGCGGCAACCGCCCCTTTGAGTCGCATACCTCGCGAAGGCTTGCAGCCCAAGGTGCCGCTGAGGCTGGGTCGGACCTGGATGCCGTGCAGATGAATGCCGATGCTGCTGCGCACATGGGCATCGCCGACGGCGAGATCGTCGAACTCGTGAGCGATATGGGCCGCGACCGCGTGCGCGTGGAGACGACGCCGTATCTGCATCCGGCATGCATCTTCACCTCGGCCGCCCCCGGTGGGCGTTCGTTTGGTGCCGATGCCGGTGGCGCTCAAGCCTTGGGCGTGGGCCCGCTCGACCATACGCCGTTACGTTGGGACCCGTTGACGGGTGCCGCGCTCACTCAGGAAAACGCCGTTCGCGTGGAAAAGATCGCGGCGCGCGAGGATAATGACGAGTAATTGACTCAGCTGATGTATTCGACTGATCCACGTTTCTTTTGAAAGGCCGCACATGAGCGATAGCCAGAACATGTCCGATGAGGTGCGCGCCCGCCTGCGCGCCATTCCTTCCGTCAACGAGCTGCTTGCCGAGTGGCCGGTGGTGAAGGCGGCGGGGGAGACCTGCGACGCGGTGGTCCATGCTGCCGTGACGGCCGAGCTCGATGAGGAGCGCGCCGCGATTCGTGCCGGTGCCGCCCCGCGTTCCAAGCGCGAGCTGGCCTCGGCCATCGAGTGGCGTGCGCATCGCTCCGCGCTGCCGAGTCTGCGTCCCGCCGTCAACGCCACGGGTGTGGTCATCCATACCAACTTGGGCCGCGCCCCGCTTGCGGAGTCGGCGGCAAAGGCCGTGGCCGAGGTCGCACGCGGCTACAGCACGCTCGAGTACAGCGTGGACACCTGCTCGCGTGGGTCGCGCAAGGAGCACGCTGCGCAGCTGATCCGCTCGCTCACCGGTGCCGAGGATGCGCTGGTCGTCAACAACAATGCCGCTGCGGTGCTGCTGGTGCTGGCCACCCATGCCGCGGACAAAGAGGTCATCGTGAGCCGCGGCGAGCTCGTCGAGATCGGCGGCAGCTTCCGCATTCCCGATGTCATGGAGGCCTCGGGCGCCCGGCTCGTCGAGGTCGGCGCCACCAACCGCACGCACCTGGCCGACTACGAACGTGCCATCACGCCCGACACGGCCATGATCCTGAAGGTCCACCCTTCCAACTATCGCATTGAAGGCTTTCACGAGGAGGTGAGCTCCAAGGAGCTTGCCGCACTGGCACACAAACATGGTCTGCTGTTTTACGAGGACCAGGGCTCGGGCGCGCTGCTGCCCGACGACATCCTGGTCCGCGGCGGCGAGGAGACCACGCCGACCTCGGTAGCCGCCGGGCTCGACATCGTGTCGTGTTCGGGCGATAAGCTGCTCGGTGCCGCGCAGGCGGGCATCATCATGGGCCGTCGCGATCTGGTCCAGGCCTGTGGGTCGCATCCGCTTATGCGCGCCCTGCGCCCGGGCAAGTTGGCGCTCACGGCGCTCGAGGCCACGCTGCGTATCTACATGGACGGCGACGACGTGGCACACCGTGATATTCCGGTGCTCAGCATGCTTACGCTGCCGCAGGCTCACCTGGAGCGTCGTGCCCGCAAGCTGCGCGATCGTATGGTCGCCGGGCTCGATAAGGCCGGTTGCCCGTGCGCCGTTCAGGTGGAGATCGTCGAGGAATCGTCGACCCCCGGTGGCGGCTCGCTGCCTACCGTGGAGCTGCCCACGATGTGCGTTGCCGTGCGTCTTGTTGACGAGCGCCTGTCCGTCGACGCGCTCAAGCGCTCGCTTGTCCAGGACTTCGACACGCCGGTCGTCACGCGC
>CABQJK010000034.1 GCA_902464495.1 uncultured Collinsella sp.
CCTGTCCGCAGCCGACGCCTGGGGCTTTCGCTCGGCGTCAACATGATGCCGGCCAGCGGCAAAATCTGCACGTTCGACTGCATTTACTGCGAAAACGGCCTCAACGCCGAGCGTCCCTGCCACGAGTCGTATAACACCGCCGCCGTGGTGCTCGACGCGCTCGAAGCCAAGCTGCGCGAGATGGCCGCCGAGGGCGAACTCCCCGATGTCATCACGTTTGCCGGCAACGGCGAGCCCACCGCCGCACCGGAGTTTCCGCAGGCGATTGCCGGTGCCGTGGCGCTGCGCGACGAGCTGGCGCCGAACAGCAAGATTGCCGTGCTCTCCAACGGCACGCGCGCCGACCGTCCCGAGGTGCACGATGCACTCATGATGGTCGACGACAATATCCTTAAGCTCGACACGGTCGACCCGGCGTTTATTCAGCTACTCGACCAGCCCGTCGGCCCCTACGACGTCGAGCACCAGGTCGAGACGTTCGCAAGCTTTGACGGTCACGTTATTATCCAGACGATCTTTTTGACCGGCGAGTATCAGGGCAAGCTCATCGACAACACCGGCGAGGAGCACGTTGCCCCCTGGCTCGCGGCGCTTGAGCGCATTCGCCCGCAAGAAACGACCATCTACACGGTCGCGCGCGAGACACCGGTCGCCGGCCTTGCCAAAGCGGCGCCCGAGGCACTCGACGCCATTGCCGCGCGCGTCCAAGCCCTCGGCATCCCCTGCCAGGTGAGCTACTAGCAAAACCACGCAGCGGCTAGTGCCGCCATCCCGCCCCATCAGTTGCGGTGATATAGTTCCTATTTGTGCTGTTAAACCGCTTAAATCGGAACTATATCACCGCAACTTTTATGGACACGTGGGTGGGCTATACTAGCTGCGAATGAAAGGAAGTTAGCCATGTATGACAAAGGACCCGTACCCGGCCGCAACGACGCTTGCTGGTGCGGCAGCGGCAAAAAATATAAGAAATGCCATAGCGCCTTCGACGAGCGCCTCGAGCGCCTGTGGGAGGAGGGCTGGGAGGTTCTGCCCCGTACGCTCTACAAGACGCCCGCCGACATCGAGGGCATCAAGCGCTCCGCTGCCATCAACGTGGGCGTGCTCGACTACGTAGGCGAGCACATCGCCGCGGGCATGACCACCAACCAGATCGACCAGATGATCTACGACTACACCGTCGAGCACGGTGGCACGCCGGCCGACCTCAACTACGAGGGCTATCCCAAGAGCGTGTGCACCTCGATCAACGACGTGGTCTGCCACGGTATCCCCTGCGATACGGACGTGCTGCACGAGGGCGACATCATCAACGTGGACTGCTCCACGATCCTAGACGGCTACTTTAGCGACTCGAGCCGCATGTTCTGCATCGGCGAAGTCTCGGCCGAGCGCCAGCGCCTGGTCGACGTCACCCGCGCCAGCGTGGAGGCGGGTCTGGCGGCCGTCAAGCCGTGGCTGCCGCTGTCCGTTATGGCCGAGGCCGTGCAAAAGACGGTCGAGGACGCCGGCTTTAGCGTGGTGCGCGAGTACGGTGGACACGGCATCGGTAAGGAGTTCCACGAGGACCCGTTTGTGGGCTTTACCACCGAGGCGCCCGATGTGGACACCATCATGGCTCCGGGCATGGTCTTTACCATCGAGCCTATGGTCAACGCCGGGGCGCCCGACATCAAGATTAGCAAGGGCGATGGCTGGTGCGTGCGCACCAAGGACGGCAGCGATTCGGCCCAGTGCGAGGTGCAGCTCGTGGTGACCGAGGATGGTTACGAGCTGCTGAGCTGGTAGCTGTAGATGCGCCGGATGCCGACGGGCACGCTCGTCTTGCATCCGGCGTTTTTATTTGAACGTTTTGCCTGATAAAACCTGCCAAAATAAACCTGTCCCTTTTTGGTAGGTTGAGCGGAGAGGACTGCTTGTGAACATCCTGGTTTTGCTGCCCGTCAACGACCGCCATCGCGCAATTCTTGAGTCGAGCGCTCCGGGCGAGGACTTTATCTACACGAGCTCCGACGCCGCCATGCGCGAGCAGGTCGCCGATGCGGACGTGATCTTGGGCAACATCGACCCTGCCCTGCTTACCGCGTGCGAGCACCTCCAGCTGTTGCAACTGCAGACCGCCGGCTATGACGACTACCTTGCCGCCGGCACCGTGCCAGCCGACGCTAAGCTTTCCTGCTCGGTGGGCGCCTATGGCCAGGCCGTAAGCGAGCACATGTTTGCCATGGTCCTTTCCATGATGAAGCGTCTGCCTGGCTATCACGACTTGCAGCGCGAGCATCGCTGGGAGGATTTGGGGCCGGTCACTTCGCTCAAAAATGCCAATGTGCTCGTGCTGGGCGCGGGCGATATCGGCGGCCACTTCGCCACGCTCTGCCGCAGCATGGGTGCACACGTCCGCGGCATCAAGCGCCATCCGCTCGTCTACCCCATCGTGTTTGAGGACATGGACGGCATGGACGCCCTGCCCGAGCGCCTGGCCGAGGCCGACGTCGTCGCATCCTTTATGCCCAGCACACCCGAGACCCGCGGCCTGGCGAACGCCGAGTTCTTCGCCGCGATGAAGCCGGGCGCCTTCTTTGCCAACGGCGGCCGCGGCGACCTTGTGGTTGCCGACGACCTGGTCGCCGCCCTTGAGTCAGGACATCTCGCCGGCGCCGCGGTCGACGTCACCGACCCCGAGCCGCTGCCTGAGACAAGCCCGTTGTGGGATGCGCCCAACATGCTCATCACGCCGCACGTCTCCGGCTGGTTCCACTTGGCCGCCACGCTCAACAACGTGGTCGACATCGCCGCGGAGAACCTGCGTCACCTGCAGGCCGGCGAAACTTTACGTTGTTGGATCGAGCACTGATTTGTTCCGGCGTTTTACCAAACGCCGGAACTGCTCGACGCTGCGAGCCCGCCGTTTGGCCAATCTGCCGTTCAATTTCAAAGGCGCGACCTCATCTTGTTCCGCCGTTCTAACGAACGGCGGACCAGTCGACGCTGCGACCCCGTCTGGACGGCAATCTGCCTTTCAATCGTCGGGCATGGCCAGAAGGCCAATGCCCTCCTCTTTCAAGGCACCTTGCTCGCCCAGACGAGCTCTCGCTGACCTTTGTTCAACCCGCGGCGTTTCACTGGTTGGTGCTGTCTCTGTCTGTGGGCATTCGCTGACTTTTGTTCGACCTGTGGGATCTTTAAATTGTTAGAGCGTTGCTAAGTAATTTTTTGCGTCTTCTACACTCATTGCTGCGACGGGTGCGTGTGAACAGAGTTTGGCATCGTTGGTGACCAGTAGATCTGCTTGAGCGCGTATCGCTGCCGCAATGATTAAATCGTCTTCGTAATCGCTATGGAGCTCACGCTGCCTGCTCGCCATCCAGATGTCGCTCAGGTCACAGGGCACTGGCGTGGCAAGCTGCGACAGCACGCTAAGACAATCCCATGCAAGCGATGTCGCTGCCGCAGCGGCATCTTGGGAAAGCGAACCATGCTCGCGCCGATACCATGTCTTATGTTCGCTTGAAATCAAATAAAACAGGTCTTTGGACGATGTCGCCGCATACAGCAAATCAACCTGCGCCGTGCATGCATCGCGTAAAAACTCAATCGCCACCGAACGACCGCGTCGTGAGGGAATGAAGTAATCGAGCCACACGTTGGTGTCAACCAAGATGCGCTTTGGAGTCTCACTCATAGAGCCAGCTCATCTCCTCGCCATAGCGATCCGCATAGGCATTCCGTTTGAGCTCTTCGTCGTCCGATGGCTGAGCCCTGACCATATCGATTCCCGACTCACAGCAAGCGGCAGCGAACAGCTTCGACCCCTGATCCATGAGCTCGAGCTTACGTTTGGCGGCCTTTTCGCGCTCGCGCTGTTTCGCCCGGGCACGACTGGGCAGCAGGATATCCTCGAGCGCACCGGGGCGATCGGCCAGTGACGCTGCAAGCTGCCAGAGCGCTCGCACCGCTTGGCTCGGCGTCATACCGGCCCTGGAGAGAGCGGCGTCCCCACTCCTTTTAAGATCGGCATCGAGACGTACGTTGATCTGAGCGGCGGTTGTGGTCATGACCCCTCCTTAATACTTCAAAACTATCATAAAACTCTATGGTAGATACGTAAAGCATGTAAAGCACTTATAAGCATTAGCCGTACTCTGTACACAAAAAGCCGCCGAGGCATACTGCACCTCGGCGGCTACGCATCACCGATCTAGTTCGGTTTCACCCCTTGCATTCGCCCAGATAAAACCTGCCAAAATGAACCTGTCCCTTTTTGGCAGGTTTTAGAGCTCCACACTTTCGGCGCCGTTGATGGTTAGGTTTCGCTCGTAGAAGGAGGTGAGGGCGCGGATGGCGTACATCACGTCGCGCACGCCGCCGGTCTCGTAGCTCGAGTGCATAGCCAGCTGCGGCAGGCCCACGTCTACGGCATGCATGCTCGCCTGCATGTTCGACAGGTTGCCCAGGGTAGAACCGCCGGCCATGTCGCTCTTGTTGGCGAAGGCCTGCGTGGGCACGTCGGCGTCATCGCAGATGGCCTGGAACACCGCGCGGCTAAAGGCATCGGTGCAGTAGTGCTGGTTAGCGGCTTCCTTGATGACGATGCCGCCGTTGAGCACAACCTGGTTGCGGGCGTCGCACTTCTCGGCGTGGTTGGGGTGCACGGCATGTGCATTGTCGCAGCTCACGAGCATCGAGGCGGCAAGTGCGCGATGGTACGACTCGTCGTCAAAGCCCAGCGATCCGTTGATGCGGCGCAGCGCGTCAGCCAAGAACGTCGACATGGCACCCTGCTTGGTCTCGGAGCCAACCTCCTCGTTATCGAAGCAGCAGAAGACCGAAACGTCGTGCGCGTTCTCGGCGCCCAAAAATGCCTGCAGCGAGGTGTGGGCGCAGGCCAGGTCGTCAAGTTTGGGCGTCGAGATAAACTCGTCGGCCCAGCCCCAAATACGCGCATCCTGTCGGTTGACCAAGAACAGGTCGCGGCCCAGAATCTGCTCAGGCTCAACATCCAGTTCGTCAGCGATCAGGGCATCGAAGTCACCCTGCTTGAGCTCGCCAGCACTGATGAGCGGGCACAGGTCGACGGATCGGTTGGGAGCAAAGCCCTCGTTGACGCCACGGTTCATATGGATGGCAAGGCTCGGGATAATAGCGACCTCGCGCTCGGTGGCAAGCAGGCGGCTCTCAATGCGGTCGCCCTCGCGCACCAGCACGCGGCCCGCCAGTGCCAGCGGACGATCGAACCAGGTGTAGTCGATCATGCCGCCATAGGCCTCGGTGTTCAGGCGCAGCGTCTCGCCTGCGCCATCGAGCTCGGGCACAGCCTTGACCTTAAACGTCGGCGAATCGCTGTGCGACGCCGCGAGCTGAAAATGATAGTCGCCGGCAACGCCGTCCTCGCCCCACGTCGCGGCCAAGTCCTCGCCCACCTTAAAGGCGATAACACTCGAGGTGTTGCGCTGCGTGTAATAGCGACCGCCCGGTTCGATATCCCACGCCGCATTCTCGGACAGGTAGGTAAAGCCCGCCTCGTCGAGCTCGGCCATAATGGTCGCCGCCGTATGGAACATGCTGGGGCATGCCTCGATAAAGTCGATAAGGTCGTTGGCAGCCTCGATATCGTCGGCTGTCACATGTGTGGTAGTCGTATCTTCCATAACCGTCCTCCCGGTCTTGTCGTACTCCTGTTTAGGGTAGCGCTTATGCGCGGCAAATGCGCCCGCACAATCGCAGGTATGTGAGTTACCCAAGGTTAATTTCTGTTATTTTTGTTAACCCCGTAGAACTTATCTGGCAAATGTTTGGCAAGTTATCCAAATCAAACTTAAGATACTTAAGCAACATTTATGCAGAAACGGGTGCCCTAACACGGGAAAGGAGATTGGCATCCGACGTAAAACCCCTGATGAAAGAGGCAATATGCAAAAAGAGAACGCTGTGCTGCGGCATCTTAACGCCTTTGGCAGCAACGCATGCCGTGCAGCCGTGATTACCGCCATGGTGACCTCCATGGCCCCGACCACCGCAATTGCGGCAACCATGACGAAGACCGGCACCGAAGCTACCAACAACGCGCCGGTCTCCATCCAAAACGAAGAGGCGAACCTCCTCACAACCGATTCTAGCAGCCAAAACGCGTCCTCGGGCACCTCGTACGACCTGTCCAAGATTGCTGACGGAACCTACACGGGCAAAGCCGTGGCCGATTCCAACGATCCGCATAACAAGGGCGACGAATGGGATGCCAAGTCCTACGACGTCAGTGTCTCCGTCACCGTCTCGGGCGGCAAGATTACCAAGGTCGATGTTGCAGACTACGAGTCCCTGGGCGACAACGACTACGAGAAGATGAACCTTGCTGTCAAGGGCAGCCGAAAGGCAAAGGGCGTTCCCGCGCAGATTGAGGCGGCCGGCAACACCGACAACATCGACGCTGTGACCACAGCTACGATCTCGTCCAACGCCATCAAGGCTGCCGTCGATAATGCCCTGCAGACTGCCTATGACGAGCAGAATCCGTCGACCCCTGCGACCGACGAGTACACCTATGGCTACGCTGGCCTGACGTGGGCCGAGTATTGGGCTGGTGAAAACGTGCAGGCGGCAGGGTCCTCCGCTTCGTCGAGCGAGCTCGATTCCCGCAACGAGGCCGACAAGGGCGCTTTTGACGTGGTGACCCGTGCAACCGCCAACCACGGCCTGCACCGCGGCAGCTACCAGTGCATGGCTACCATCTACACCAACGAGGGCGCGACATTTGACCTGGCCACCTGGGCCGCCGACGGCAAGTCGTTCACCACGACCGACGGCAAGACCGTAACGTGGAACCGCGGCGCCATGACCTGCGACGGTGCAAGCTACACGCTCAAAGACTACGAGGTCACGGGACTCAAGTACGTTCCCGTCAAAATCAAGACCAGCGACCTCGAGGCTTTTAAGGCGAGCCACAGCTTTGTCGCCAATGGCGAGACGCTCGCCGGCGGCTACACCGAAAATAACCTCCAGGCTTACTCCGGCCTGGTTGCAGACGTCGATGCCAACACCAACGGCATTAAGACCGTGACCAACAATAACGGAACCTTCAGCTTCTCGGCCGCCGCCACCACCGGCACCGACTCGGGTATCAAGGGTCAGGAGCTCAAGACCGCCACGGACATTAAACCCACGGTTAAGGACGCGAGCGGCTCCTACGGCGAGTTCCTGCGCGTAGACCTCAACGGCAACTATGGCGACCTGGGCGCCAATATGCAAAGCGTCACCTGGACCTATTACGGCGACGACGCGACCTACACCAACGCCCTTGCCAGCTACGGCACCAAGTTCGCGGCCGACAACTGGATGCACAAGTCCATGGGCATTCAGCTGGGCCTCACTAAATCCGAGCGCTGCCAGCTGCCCGAGGGCACCAACGGCACCGGCTACTGGAAGCTCACCGTCCACGCCTTGGGCTACAACGATTACACCTACACCTTCCACGCGACCGATGACAACATCGTGGGTGCCAAGGAGCCGGTGACCGATGCCACCAAGGCCAAGCTGCAGGAGCTCTACGACAAGGCGGCGTCCCTCGATAAGTCCAAGTACACCGAGGACTCCTGGACCGCCTCGTCCATCGAGACCGAAACTGCCGAGACCAAGGACCTGCTCGCCAAGAAAAACCTGGGCGAAGCCGAGGCCGCCGAGCAGATCACTCACCTGCAGGGCGCGCTCGACGCGCTCGTGAGCCTGTATCCCCAGGCCGGCGACTACGTGCTCATGAACATCCCCTACGCCGATTTCTATGCCGCCGAGAGCAACAACGCCGGCACCGACATTGTGACCTCGGCTACGCGGCAGAAGACGCGCTCCAGCTTGGCGAGCGGCTCCTACCACGTCAATTCCGACGGTACGGATATCTCGGGCGCCACGTTTGCCGTCAAGGTGGGCGAAGGCGACATCGATTGGTCCAAGTTCACCCGCGTGACCGACAACAGCTCCGTTACGATCACCACCTCGATCAAGGGCAAGGAGTCCACGACGACCTACACGGGCAAGGACGCCCTGTTTGAGTCTGCGAACTACTCTTACTACGTGCTGCCCGCCGGCGAGGTTCCGACCAATTACAAGGAGCTCACCGCCGATTCCGAGGGCAACCTGAACTTTGGCGCTGTCGAGGGCAAGAAAGCCACCGAACTTGAAAACGTCACCGCCAACTTTAAGACCTCCAGCAAGTACGGCGACTACGAGATCGACTTTAAGAACCTGCGCGAGCAGATGGTCGACGCCGACGGCAACCAGGCGACCGTATACGGTGCCGTGGTCAATGCCGCCGATGCGGACGGCACCACCGAGGGCTATGGCATGCGCACCGTCGAGAACATCTGGAAGGGCAAGGAGATTGCCTGGAGCTGCGGCCTGGTCAACGAGTCTCACGGCAGCCCGTTGAGCTCGCGGCACTACAAGTCCATGATGGGCAAGACCATCAAGAGTGTGACGTTCTACACCTCTACGGGCACCTACACCGTTGCCATGAACCAGTACGTCCCCGTCAAGGATGCCGACGCCGCCATCAAGGCCAAGGACGCCTCGCTTGACGGTGCCAACGCCACCGTCAATGCCGATGTCACCTTGCCTGAAGGCTTTGACGCCGCCTACCAGATTGACGGTCAGGATGTCGAGCCGCTCGCCAGCAACGCGCGCAGCTCCGTGTCCGTCACGTTTGACGCCTCGGCTCTTAAGCCCGGCAGCCACACGCTGACCGCCATCGACAAGAGTGGCAAGTTCGCCGATATCAGCACGGGCTTTACAGCAACCAGCTCCAAGCTCGTCGCAAGCTTTGACGCGGCAAACCTTAAGCTCATCGCCGCCAACGATGCCACGGACGAGGATCTTGCCAACTACCTCGCGAACATCTCCAAGGTCACTGTCAACGGTACCGAGTACAGCGCGCAGGGCCGCGGTGCGGTAAAGATCTTCAACGCCGACGGCTCGCTTAACCTGGCGGCCGCCAATCAGGATAAATCGCTGGTGTTCAATGCCAACGGCGACTACCAGATTGAAGTCGAGGCCACCGGCTACACCACCAACCTGCGCTTCACCTACACCAAGTCGGCCGACAAGACGGCGCTCAACGCCGCAATTGAGGCCGCTGCCAAGTTGAGCAACGACCAGGGCACCTACACCGCCGCATCTTGGGCTGCGTTCCAGGACGCGCTGAGCGCTGCCCAGGGCGTTAACGAAAGCCCCGCGGCTTCCGACGACGAGGTTGCCAACGCCCTCTCGACGCTCCAGAACGCTCAGGCCGCGCTCGCCAAGGCCGCAACGACCGACCAGAAGACCGACCTTAAGGTCGAGATTGGCCGTGCCGATGCGCTGAACGAGTCCGACTACACCGCCGACTCCTGGAAGGCATACCAGTCCGCGCTGACTGCAGCCCAATCCGTGCTTTCGAAGGACGACGCCTCTGCTGCCGACGTCGAGGCGGCAACGACTGCGCTCAAGGCCGCCCGCGAGGCGCTCGCCAAGCCCAGCCAGAGCTCCACGGGCAACACCTCGAGCACCACGACGACCACCACGACGACCACCGATACCAAGAAGGCCAATGCATCCAAGAAGGACGCAAGCGGCCTCCCCGGCACCGGTGATACCCAGATCGCCACGGTCGGCATCTTCGCCGGTATCGGCGCCGCCATCGCGGCCGCCGGCGTCGCCATCCGCCGCCGCATGCAGCACTAGCGCCTAAAACGCGCGCCACGCGCTCGCAACGCAAGCGCCCGCAGCCCCAACCAGGGCTGCGGGCCTTTTCTCATACTCGACCACGGGAGACCACCCACAAATGGACAACTACCAACCCAAGCACTCAAAAGCCAAGGCGCTCGGCCACGGCCTCGCCACGGCAGGCTTCATCGTGCCCTCGATCGCCGTGGGCGCAACCGTAGCCCTCGTGGTGTCCCAGTACACCCCGCTCGTGGCCAAGACGGTCGCCGCCACGCCCGCGCAAGAGGCCGCAGGCGCCGACCTCAAGACCGTCGACACCTCCAACGTCCAGAAGGAGACGGCAACGCCGGCAACCGAATCGCTCGACCCCTCGGTCTATGGTATGGACGCCGCAAACCTCAAGGACGGCACCTATGAAGGCACAGGTACCGGCTTTAGGGGCAGTATCACCGTGCGCGTGACCATCGCGGGCGGCAAGATCGTGGCAATCGACATAGTGTCGTCTGCAGACGACCCAGCCTACTTTGGGCGAGCCCAGGCGATCACCCAATCGGTGATTAGCGCTCAGTCGACGTCGGTCGACACTATCTCGGGTGCCACGTATTCATCAAAAGGCCTGCTCATGGCCATCAAAAACGCACTGGTCAAGGCATCGGGCGGGCTTGCCGAGGCTGTTGCCCCCGCCCCTGCGGCCGGCGGCTCCTCCAATAAGCCCCACCACACCATCGACCCCTTCACGCCCGCCAGCGGCTACGCAGACGGCGTCTACACCGACTCCGCCTGGGGCTACAGCGAGGACACGCCCGTCAGCGTGCGCGTGACCATCGCGGACGGCAAGATCGCCAACATAGAACTCGTGAACACGGTCGACACGCCCGAGTATTGGAGCCGCGCCTGGAACGCGCTCCCCGGGCTCGTCATGCAAAAGCAAAGCGTCAACGTCGATACCGTAACGGGCGCCACGTATTCGAGCGAGGGCATCCTGGGCGCCATCCAGGGCTGCCTTAAGCAGGCCGCAGCCGGCACAAAGGACCCCGAGCCCGCGCCCGGCCCCGACCCCGCGCCCAACCCGGACCCCTCGCCCGACACGCCAGACGAGGTCCACTACGCCGACGGCGACTTTACAGGCTACGCCCTCTGCAAAAACGAGGAGGACGACGAAGTCTTCGGCCCCTACTACGTCAAGCTCACCGTCACCGTTAAGGACGGCAAGGTTACCGGTATCCACGATATCGAGGGTGTAGGCGGCAAGCCTGACGAGAGCCTCTCCGACGCGCTTGATCCCTTTGACGAGGATAACGAGCCCTACCTCGATAACGCCATCGACGGCCGCACCTTCCGCGGTACCGTCTACACCGGCATCCCCGAGCAGCTGCTCGCGGGCACCGAGGCTGGCAAGATCGACGTGGTGGCGCGCGCCACCTACTCCAGCCGCGCCATCGCCAACGCCTACACCGACGCCCTCGCGCGCTCGGCCGCGGCTTATAAGGACGCGAACGACAGCAAAGGCGACAAGGCAGACGCTTCTGACAAGACAAACGCCCCCGATGAGCCTACGGCCAACCCGACCGCCGCAAACGGGGCCACCGAGGAGGCTGGCGCCCATGCGTAACCCGTTTGCCCTCCTTGGGCGCCACCTCTGGCGCAACCGCAATTTCTATCTCAAAGCCGTCAACGCCGCGGCCGTCGTCGCCATCGTGGCGGGCTACAGCAGCTGGGCCGCCCAGGCGGCAGAGGCCGACGCCCGCACCCAGGCGGAGGCTGTCCAGGCCGAGCGCTCGCAGACGCGCGGCGCCTACGACACCGACGGCACCTTCGAGGGCAGCGCCCAGGGCTACGGCGGCACTGTCACCTGCCGCGTGACCATCGAGAACGGATACATCGAAAGCGTCGAGGTCACGGACCACGCCGGCGAGACCCCCGCCTACTTTGCGCAGGCCGAGGGCCTCACGCAGACCATCTGCGATGCTCAGGGAACCAACGTCGACACCGTCTCGGGTGCCACGTTCTCGAGTGCCGGCATCCTAAACGCCGTCAATGCGGCGCTTGAGCAGAGCAACGCCGGAGGTACGCAGTAATGGCCAGGACTGCATCCACCAAGACCCGCGGCGCAAAGCGCCCCGCGGGAACCCTTGAGAGCCTGCGCAACGGCGCAAACGTCATCGCGCACCCCAAGAACAAGATGCAGGAGCGCCTGCGCCGACAGTACCTCCATCGCGGTGTGCGCTGGTGCGTACAGTTCGGCTTTCTCATCTGCTTCCCGGCCGCCTGGAACGCCGCCTTCAACGGCGTCAAGTACATCTTCACGCAGCTCGGGAGCCATGCACCCATCGAGCTCACCGGCTTTTTATCCCTGCTTTTGGCCCTCTTGGCCTTCACCTGCGTGTTCGGCCGTTTCTTCTGCGGCTTTGCCTGCGCCTTCGGTACGCTCGGCGATATCGTCTACGCGCTTGCAACCCCGCTGCGCCGGACACTCCGCCTTGAGGGCAAGGGCGCGCACCGGCTCCCCGCGGGCGTGCAGCACGCGCTCCAGCTCGTCAAGTACGCCGTCCTCGTGGGCATCTGCGCCCTCTGCGTGATGGGTATCTGGCCCCAGGTCTCGGGCGCGAGCCCCTGGGTCGCCTTCGCCGGCATCACTGCGCGCTCGCTCGAGGGCATCGTGCCCACGGCCTTTGCCGCGCTTGGCGCGGTCATGGTTGGGATGGCCTTTGTCGAGCGTTTCTTCTGCCAGTTCCTCTGCCCCTTCGGCGCCATATTCTCGCTGCTGCCAGTGTTGCCGGTCTCGCTTTTCAACCGCCGCCGCGAAAGCTGTGCGCGCGGTTGCAACCGCTGCCAGGACAGCTGCCCGGTGCGCATCCACCCCGAGCGCGCCGACCTGCGATCGGGCGAGTGCATCGCCTGCGGGCGCTGCGCCGATGGCTGCCCCATGGCCAACGTGACGCTCGCCCGGCTCGACGGCTTTAAGCGCGATCAAGCAACCGACGATGCCAGCGAGCTCGCGCAGAGCAACACCCGCAAGCGCCCGCCCGCAGGGCCCGCCATTCTCGGGACCGAGGTTGCGCTCACGCTCGTCAAGGCTGCCATCCTCGCCGCGCTCTGCTACCTGCTCATGTAGGGCACGCGCACCCGCGGCCCGGCACCCCGTCAACACCGAGTCGTGCAGGCGCAGGCTCATCCGTAACGCCACCGACCAGAAAGCTCACCATGATCCAGACCCCCCACACCATCGACCGCCGCACGTTTATCGCCCTCGCAGGCGGGGCCCTCGTCTCTTGCGCCGGTGCACTTACCGGCTGCTCGGGCACGCAGGGCGACTCGGGCTCTGTAACCGCGTCCAAAGCGGGCTCCGCGGGCTCCGACAGCTCGCCCAAGGTGCAGAGCACGACGCTCTTTGTCTTCGACACTGTCGTGAATATCAGCGCCCAATGCAGCAAAAAGGTCATGGACGAGGTCGCCGACCGCTGCACCTACTTTGAGAACAAGTTCTCGCGCACCGCGGAGGGCTCGGATATCTGGAACATCAACAATGCAGGCGGCAAGCCCGTGGAAGTCGCGCACGAGACCGCCGAGGTCGTCGAGGCAGCCATCCGCTACGCCGAGGAGTCCGACGGGCTCTTTGACATCACCATCGGCGCCGTCTCGAGCCTCTGGGATTTTGACAACGAGGTCAAGCCCGCAGATGAGGACATCCAGGCGGCACTGCCCCATGTCGACTATCGCACCATCACGGTCGAAGGCAACACCGTCACGCTCGCCGATCCCGAGGCAAAGCTCGACCTAGGCGGCATTGCCAAAGGCTACATCACTGACGACCTCGTGGCGCTCTTTAAGAAGAGCGGCGTCAGAGATGCTTCCATCAGCCTGGGCGGCAACGTCTACGTGATGGGCAAGAGCTTTGACGGCGACGCCTGGAACGTGGGCGTGCAAGACCCCAACGGCGCGCAGGACGACGTGCTCGCCACCGTCAAGACGCGCAACCGCTCCCTTGTGACGAGCGGCCTCTATGAGCGCGGCTTTGAGCAGGACGGCACGTTCTACTACCACATCCTCGACCCCAAAACGGGCTACCCCGCCGCCACCGACCTCAAGAGCGCCTCGATTATGACCAAGAAATCCGTGCTTGGGGACGCCTACTCTACCATCCTGTTTTTGCTCGGCCACGACCGCGCCATGGAGCTCATCGAAAGCGATGAGCGCTTTGAAGGCGGCGTTTTAGTCGATATGGACGATCGCGCCACCAAGAGCGACGGCTCGACGTTCAAGATCTTGCAGGACTAGGAGCCATGATGGTCAAGCGCAAAGGTGCGCGCGATGGGCGCGACAACAAAAGACTCAACCTCATCCTGGTTTTGGCGATAGCGGCCGTCGCATGCGCCGGCTTGGTCGCCACGCGTCTGATGGGAGCAAACACGAACGCCGACACGGCCACAGTCGTTATCCGCGATGGAGAGCAAAACGTCTACGAGCTTCCTCTGAGCCAGAACACGACCAAGAGCGTTACGACCGACTTGGGAACCAACCTCATCGAAATCAAAGACGGCCGCGTGCACGTCGAGGAAGCAGACTGTCCCAACCAGGACTGCGTGCACCAGGGCTGGATTGACGCTGCCGGGGAGCAAATTGTCTGCCTTCCGCACAAGCTTACCGTCGATATCGTCGACGCGAGCGCCGAGACCACCTACGACGTAGTGGGGCGCTAATCCGTGGAGATGGTCGATATCGAACACACTCGCCGCCTGGCGCGCGTTTCGCTGTTGTGCGCTTGCGCATTGGTGCTGTCCTATCTGGAGACCATGATTCCGCTGCCCGTCGCGGTGCCCGGCATTAAACTGGGCCTTGCCAACGTGGCCGTAGTCGTCGCACTCTATACGCTCGATGCCAAAAGCGCCGGTGCCGTTGCGCTCGTCAAGGTCTTTGCATCGGGCTTTTTGTTTGGTTCGCCCATGATGCTCGTCTATAGCCTAGGCGGCACGGTCCTCGCCTTTATCGGCATGGTCGCCCTTGCTGCCGTGCCGGGTGTTGGCTTGGTGCCCGTGAGCATGCTTGCCGCCGTGCTGCACAATGTAGGCCAGCTGGGCGTTGCCGCCATGGCGCTGCAGACCCCGGCAGTCTTTATCAATCTGGGCGTTCTGGGCGTCGCCGCCTGCGTCACCGGCGGCATTACGGGCGCGGTGGCAGAAGGTGCGCTCGCCGGTATTGAGCAAGCCGATGACACACGTCCCTCCGTCGATTGCGCTGCACTTGCCGCCAATATCGTGGCAGGAGAGCGCATCGCCTTTGTCGGCACCAACGGCAGTGGCAAAAGCACCTGTGCACTCGAGCTTGCGGGGCTGCTCAAAGACGTGAACGGGCACGCTATGTGCGTGCAGGGCACCGTAGGCCTTGCTTTTCAGGATCCCGATAACCAGATCGTCGCTCCAGTCGTGCGAGACGACATCGCCTTTGGACTCGAAAACCGCGGTGTCCCCCGCGACGAAATGCGTTCAGAAGTCTTGCAGGCACTCAACGAGCTTGGCATTGTCGAGCTTGAGCAACGCGATGTCGCCACGCTCTCGGGCGGCCAAAAACAACGCGTGGCGGCGTCGGGATTGGTTGCGCTCACCCCTTCGCTCATGATTTTTGACGAGACGACCGCCATGCTCGACGAGACCGCCCGCGAGGCCGTCAATGATCTCATCGATCATCTTTGCCAGCGCGATGTTGCCGTGATCCAGATCACGCAGTTGCTCGACGAGGTCGCGCGCGCCGACCGAGTCGCCGTCTTCGAGGCGGGCGCCATCGCATACCTGGGTACCGTGCAAGATCTTGCCGACCAGCGCGATCTGCTCATTCGATGCGGCCTGGAGGAACTGTGTCGTTAACCTGCTCAAACATAACCGTCCGCTATCCCGAAGCAGACGCCTGTACCCTATCTCGTGTTTCGTTGGAAATTAGGCCCGGCAGCGTGATCGGTATCGCAGGCACCTCTGGCTCCGGCAAGTCAACGCTGCTGCGTGCCCTTGCCGGAGCGCTTGCCGTGCAGGCGGGGTCTGTCGTGGCGGACGGCACCGCGCTTGGCACACACCCCACGGCGGATGAACTTCGTACGTACCGCAAAACCGTGGCACTCGTGCAGCAACGCCCCGAGCAGCAGTTTTTTGCCGCCACGGTCTTTGACGAGGTGGCGTTTGGCCCCCGCAATCTTGGACTGGACGAAGCCGAGGTCAAGCGACGCGTTGGCACATCGCTCGCCAGCGTCGGGTTTGATCTCGCCGCTATCGGCGGCACAAGCCCCTTTGCCCATTCTGGCGGAGAGCAGCGCCGTATCGCCGTTGCCGATATGCTTGCACTCGAGACACCGTATTTGCTGCTCGACGAGCCCAGCGCTGGACTCGATCCCCGCGCCCACCGGCTGCTGCTCGAGCGCTTGGCTCAACTCGCACGCCACGGCCGCGGCATTGTAATCGCCACGCACGATTCGCGTGTGCTGAGCATCTGCGACAAGGCCTTTCGGCTGCAGGACGGCATGCTGCTGCCGCAAAGTTCCGAGGGCATCCAGGTGACATCCGTTGGCGTGACGGCCGCACGTCCCGTGGAAACCGGACATACTCCGCCAGCGTCCAAGGCGGTCTCGTTTGGCATCTTTCGTCCGGGGTCAAGCCTCGTTCACCTGCTGCACCCCGCCACCAAGCTTGTATTCTGCATGCTCTTTATGATTGCCGGCTTTATCGCCCAGCAGCCCGGCGCCCTTGCCGCCGTCGCGCTCACCGCCTTCGCCTCGCTCGCCGCAAGCGGCAGCTCGATGCGTCAGGCACTTCGTGCCCTCAGGCCATTTCGCTGGCTTATGGGGTTTGTCCTGGTCTTCAACGCACTCTTTACGGCATCGGGGACTCTGCTGCTGCAGGCGGGACCCGTGCAGATCACCTCGGGAGGTCTGCTCTTTGGCGCGCTCTGCGTGCTGCGTTTTGCCCTCATTATGCTGGGAACGTCGACGCTCATGGCGACCACCTCCCCCACCGCACTCGCCGATGGCGCCGCGGCGCTTCTGAGGCCCCTCGCCCGTTTTGGCCTGCGCACCGACGATGCCACCGTCGCCATACAGCTCACGCTTCGTTTTGTCCCCGTGCTTATCGAAGAGTTCAATCGTATCAAGGCCGCTCAGGAAGCGCGCTTGGCGCGCTTTGACAGTCCCTCGCCCCTGCAGCGTGCACGTGCTTTTATTCCCGTCATCACGCCCTTGTTTAGCAACGCGCTGCGGCGCTCTGACACGCTCGCGCTCGCCATGGTCAACCGCGAATACGGAGCGCACCCGGCTGTCAGCAGAACCTGCCTGCGCAGCTATCGCTTTGACCGGGCAGACCTTGCTGTTCTGGCGCTCGGATGCTGCATCGTTGCGATTGCGCTGCTCTAGGGCTCGGTATGCCATGCCACTCGCCGGAATGCGGCATATGGTCTGTATGACATTTGCGATAATGCCTATAGCATCGCTTTGAGAGGAGTCCTCATGAAGCCACGTATCATTGCCATCACCTGCGGTGTTGCAGGAACCGCCGTCGGCCTTGCCGCTGCCGCCGGCATCGTTTACCGCAAGCAAATCAAGTCCGCCGCGTCGCTCAAACGCTTGACCGGCTACGCGGATGGCTATGACCTGTACGCAATCGACATTGCCTACGACTACGATCTTGATCGCATCATCGCCGCTGGCGTGCGCGACGACCAGGCCTACATCGATGCCGTGGTGGCGCAGGTGCTGCCCGGTGTGCCGGCACATGTCCAGGCGCCCCAGTTTGCCTGCAGCGCTTTTGTCGCCGTAGATGCCGAAGGCCGCGTGCGCACCGGTCGCAATTACGACTTTAAGGACGACACCTCGGCGCTGCTGGTGCGCAATCACCCGCGCGACGGCTATGCCTCCATCGGGTTTGCCGCCCTTAACAACCTGGGCGATAACACTCCGCTTGACTCCGTCGCCGGACGCGCCGCCGCACTCATGGGCCCGTTTGCCCAGCTCGATGGTGTTAACGAATGTGGCGTCTCCATTGCCGTACTCACCCTGGATTCCAAGCCCTGTGACCAGGACACGCAACGCCCCGTCATCAATACCTCGCTCGCCATCCGTCTGGTGCTCGACCGTGCCGCCACCACGCAAGAAGCTGTCGACCTGCTTTCCGCCTACGACATGCACGCCATGGCAGGACGCGATTACCACTTCTTTATAAACGACGCCGCCGGTGACGCGCGCGTAGTAGAGTGGGATCCGCGCGATCCGGACCGCGCTTTCAAAGCGACTCCTGTACGCCAGGTTACGAACTTCTACGCCTGCTATGGCGACGAAGTGCTCCCCAACCAAAAGAACGGCGAGCTGGGCCATGGCAAGGAACGCGCCATCGCCATCGCCGATGTCCTCGACGCCCATGTCGGTGCCCAAGACGAAACGATTGCCTGGGAAGCCCTGCGAGCCGCAGCGCAAGAGCCCAATCCGGAAGACATCACCAGCAACACGCAGTGGTCGGTCGTCTTTGACAACACCGAGCCTGCTGCCGCCATCACGCTGCGCCGCCACTGGGGCGACATCGACGCATTCGCACTGTAAGGAGCCAGGCCCGTCGACCTTACGCTCGCCTGGCGTTGTTTACATTTCTATACGCTTGAGCTAACACGTTTTACCCCCGTATCAACAGTGTGCGGGGGTAAACTTATGCGCATGTTATAACTTGCCCGGAAGGATTCATCATGCTCAGGATCGGTCTTCTTACCAGTGGCGGCGACTGCCAGGCGCTCAACGCCACCATGCGCGGCATTGTCAAAACGCTTATGACCAATAGCAAAGAGCCTATCGAGATCTACGGTTTTGAGGACGGCTACCAGGGCCTTATCTACAGCAGGTTCCGTGTCATGTCGCCCGCCGATTTTAGCGGCATCCTCACCCGCGGCGGCACCATCCTGGGCACGAGCCGTACGCCGTTCAAGCGCCTGGATGTTCCCGAGGCCGATGGCGTCGAGAAGGTGCCCGCTATGGTCCACACCTATCATAAGCTGCAGCTCGACTGCCTGTTTATGCTGGGCGGCAACGGCTCCACCAAGACCGCGAACCGCCTGCGCGAAGAGGGCCTCAACGTTATCGCCCTGCCCAAGACCATCGATAACGACACCTGGGGCACCGAGCTGACGTTTGGCTTTACGAGCGCCATCGACGTCGCTACCAAGTGCATCGACGACATCCACACCACCGCCTCGAGTCACGGCCGCGTGTTCGTTATCGAGATCATGGGCCACAAGGTTGGCTGGATCCCGCTGTACGCCGGCGTCGCGGGCGGCGCGGATGTCATCTTGATTCCCGAGATCCCTTACGACATGGATAACGTCATCAAGACCATCGAGCATCGCATGGAAACCGGCAGCCGCTTTACGATCGTAGCCGTCGCCGAGGGCGCCATCTCCAAGGATGACGCGGCACTGTCCAAGAAGGAGTACAAGAAGAAGCTCGCCGAACGCACGAGCCCGTCAATCGTGTACGACATCGCCAAGGAGATCGAGGCCAAGACCGGCCGCGAGACCCGCGTCGCCATCCCCGGTCACACGCAGCGCGGCGGTCAGCCCGATGCCCAGGACCGCATCTTTGCGACCCAGTGCGGCGTCGAGGCAGCGCTCGGCTGCCTACGCGGCGAGTTTGGCTACATGATTGCCCTGCGTGACGGCAAGATGTGCCACATGCCGCTCGAAGAGGTCGCTGGCAAGCTCAAGTATGTCGATCCACAGAGCGATCTGGTACGCGAGGCCAAGGCGTTGGGCATCAGCTTCGGCGACGAATAGCCTCGGCTGGAAC
>CABQJK010000035.1 GCA_902464495.1 uncultured Collinsella sp.
GTGCTCATGCTCGACGAGCCCACCAACCACCTGGACATGCGCACCATCAACTGGCTCGCGCGCCATCTTAAGGCACGCTGGCAGCGCGGCCAGGGCGCCATGCTCGTGGTTACGCACGACCGCTGGTTCTTGGACGAGGTCTGCACCAGCATGTGGGAGGTCCACGACGGCCAGGTCGATCCCTTCGAGGGTGGCTACTCGGCATACATCCTGCAGCGCGTGGAGCGCGACCGCATGGCCGCCGTCACCGAGGAGCGCCGCCGCAATATGGCGCGCAAGGAGCTTGCATGGCTGAGCCGCGGCGCCCAGGCCCGCTCCACCAAGCCCAAGTTTCGCGTGGAGGCAGCCCGCGAGCTCATCGCCGACGTGCCGCCCGTGCGCGACGAGCTGGAGCTCAAGCGCCTGGCCGTAAGCCGCCTGGGCAAGCAGGTTATCGACGTGGTCGACGTGGACGCCGGCTATGCGGATACCGATGGCGCGCCCAAGCAGGTGCTCTCCGACGTGACCTGGCTTATCGGTGCGGGCGACCGCTACGGCCTGTTGGGCGAGAACGGCGCCGGCAAGTCGACCTTGCTCGACGTGATCCGGGGCAAGATTGAGCCCACGCGCGGCCGTGTGAAGATTGGCCAGACGGTGCGCTTTGGCGTTCTGTCGCAGCAGCTCGAGGAACTCGAGCCCTACATGGGTGACACGATCCGCGAGGTGCTCGGCAACTATAAGAAGTACTACGTCATCGACGGCAAGGAGACTTCGCCCGAGAAACTTTGCGAGCGCCTGGGCTTTACGACACAGCAGCTCTGGAGTCGCATCGGCGATCTTTCGGGCGGCCAGCGCCGTCGCCTGTCGCTGCTGCTGACGATCCTGGACGAGCCCAACGTGCTTATCCTGGACGAGCCCGGCAACGACCTCGACACCGACATGCTCGCGATTGTCGAGGACCTGCTCGACGGCTGGCCCGGCACGCTGATCCTGGTGACGCACGACCGCTTTTTGATGGAACGCGTGACCGACCAGCAGTGGGCGCTGCTCGACGGCCACCTGACGCATATGCCCGGCGGCGTCGACCAGTACCTGCGCCTGTGCAACGCCACCGCCGAGGGCGAGCCCGTGGGTGCGCCGAGCGCCAAGACCGGCACGTTCGACACCGGTACGGCGACGGCTGCTGCCGACAAGCCCAAGTCGAGCGGTCAGCCCAATGGTCTGTCCAATGCCGAGCGTCAGAAGCTTCGCCGCGAGGTGAGCTCGCTCGAGCGCAAGATGGAGACGCAGCGCGCCCGCGTGGAGGAGGCCGAGGCCGCGATGGCTCAGGTCGACCCCACCAACTACACGGCGCTGGGCGAGCAGCAGGCAAAGATCGACGAGGCCCACGCCGCCATGGACGAGTTGGAGATGGCGTGGCTCGAGGCGAGCGAGAAGCTCGAGGGCGAGGAGTAGGCGAGGATGATCAAGGCCGCGTTTTTCGATATCGACGGCACGCTGCTGAGCTTTAAGACCCACCGGATTCCGACGTCGGCGCAGCAGGTGCTCGACAGCTTTCATGAGCAGGGGATTGCGTGCGTGATCGCCACGGGTCGCCCGACCTATCAGATGCCCGATTGGCTGTTCGATCTTGGTTGGGATGCGTACATCACGCTTTCGGGTCAGCACTGCTTTGATGCCGAGGAGGTTTACCGCAGCTGTCCGATCGATCCGGACGACGTCGCGGTGATTGTGGATCAGGTGGCTCAGGGGTGCTACGACTCGCTGTGCATGCAGGGCGAGAACTCGTTTGTGAACCGCCTGTCCGAGCGCGTGGTGACGGCAGGCAGCAACGCGGGAATCGTCTACCACGAGGAGCCGTTTGAGCACGCCTTTGACGCGCCGGTCTACCAGTTCTGCGCCTTCGTCGACCCCGCCGACGAGCATATCGTAACCGATGCCGTGTCGCATTCGCTCACCACGCGCTGGTGCGACCTGTTCTGCGACATTATCCCGGCCAACGGCGGCAAGGACCTGGGCGTGGCAGCGACGCTGGAGCGCCTGGGTGTCGACGCGAGCGAGGCGATCGCCTTTGGCGACGGCGAGAACGACCTGTCGATGTTCTCGGCCGTGGGCACAAGTGTGGCCATGGGCAACGCGCAGGATACCGTGAAGGCCGCAGCGACCTACGTAACGACCGCCGTGGATGACGACGGCATCTACAACGCCGCGAAGCACTTTGGCCTCGTGTAGCTGCGACTCGGCACTTGGGGACGCTCCTTGCGGGGCGTTCCCATTTTGTTTTCATCTCGCACGTTTCGTGAAACGCGGCTAACTTTTTGGTCAATGCAGTAAGACATGGTCAACTTTTGCGGTAAAGTAAGCCAAGGAAAGTATCCAAAGGCTAACTAGCAATCATCGCGAAAGGCGGCCCATGGCCCTACGTGAATCCGGAGAAGACTATCTCGAATCGATCTACGTTCTGTCGGAACGTCAGGGCATCGTGCGCTCGATCGACGTCGCAGAGTACCTCGGCGTGACCAAGGCGAGCGTGTCCAAAGCCATGGCGACGTTGGAGAACAACGGCTACGTCGAGATGGGTAAACGCGATGTGCATCTGACGGAGCGCGGGCTGGAGGTTGCGCGCCAAATGTGGGAGCGCCACTGTTTTTTTGTGGGTCTGCTGGAGGATGCAGGTGTTTCGGCCGAGGTGGCGTCGCAAGAGGGCTGCCACATGGAGCATTGCCTGAGCGAGGAAAGCTTCGAGAAGCTAAGGGCGATGTTGGGCCGGGACGAGGTGACGGATCCAGCGACGGGAGCCTAACGAACCCCCCAGTAGCGCGGAGTTCGCGCAAAGCGCGAACCAGCGACCGGGACCAGCGGCCCTTTCGGCCAAGTCCATTTCAGCAAAGGAACCCCGCCAGCAAGCGATGCCCAAGAACCGCCAGCAACGTTACCGCAGGCCGGGACCGGGCTTGGTTTTGAAAACATTCCGCACTGACCAGAAGCGCCCCCGTTCGTAGCTCCGAAGGAGCAGAACGGGGGCGCTTCATTGGTCGAGGACGTTTTCAAAACCAAGCCCGGTCCCGGCCGGAGGGACCACAGGCGCTACAGGTTCTTGACACCCATCGCGCGCATGGCGTTCAGGATAGCGATGATCGCCACGCCCACGTCGCCAAAGACGGCAAGCCACATATTGGCGATACCCAGCGCTGCCAGCACAAGGATCAGCAGCTTAATGCCCAGCGCAAAGATGATGTTCTGCCAAACAATCGTCATGGTCTTGCGCGCCACGCGGATCGCGCGGGAAATGTTGGACGGCTTGTCGTCCATCAGCACCACGTCGGCGGCCTCGATCGCGGCGTCGGAGCCCATGGCGCCCATGGCAATGCCCACATCGGCTCGCGTGAGCACGGGTGCGTCGTTGATACCGTCGCCGACAAAGGCGAGCTTGCCCTTGCCGTTCTCGGCCGAAAGCAGCGCCTCGACGCGCTCGACCTTGTCGCCCGGCAGCAGCTGCGCATGGAACTCATCGAGACCGAGCTGCTTGGCCACCGCTGCCGCCACTTCCTTGCGGTCGCCCGTAAGCATAACGGTGTGCTTGACGCCAGCGGCGTGCAAGTCGCGAATCGTCTGCTCGGCATCGGCCTTAACGGTGTCGGCAATCACGATGTGGCCGGCGTACACGCCGTCGACCAGCACGTGCAGAATCGTGCCGACGACCTCGCAATTGGGGGTATCGGCGCCGGCCGCCGCGAGCATCTTGGCATTGCCGACGACGACGTGCTTGCCGTCGATGGTCGCCGTCACGCCGTGGCCCGCGTCGTTGGCGGAGTCGCTCACGCGCTTGGGGTCGACCTCGCCCTGGTAGGCGGCGCGCACCGACTGCGCGATGGGATGGTCGGAGAACGACTCGGCAAGGGCCGCGACCTCGAGGAGCGACTGCTCGGTATAGCCGGACTCGGGGTGTACCGCGACGACCGAGAACGTGCCGTTGGTAAGGGTGCCGGTCTTGTCGAAGACGACGGTGTCAACATCGGCAAGCGCCTCGAGGTAGTTGGAGCCCTTGATGAGAACGCCCAGCTTGGACGCGCCGCCGATGCCGCCAAAGAAGCTCAGCGGCACGCTGATTACCAGCGCGCACGGGCAGCTGACGACCAGGAAGGTCAGACCGCGCAGGATCCAGTCGGACCAGGCACCGGTGACCAAGCCGCCGCCAAGTGCGAGCACCGCTGCGGCGCCGGTGACGGCGGGCGTGTAGACGCGGGCAAAGCGCGTGATGAAGTTCTCGGTACGTGCCTTCTTTTCGCTGGCGTTTTCCACGAGCTCCAGGATGCGGCTGACGGTGGACTCGCCAAATGGCTTGGTGGTGCGCACGCGGATGAGACCCGTCATGTTGATACAGCCGCTGATGATATCGTCGCCGGACTTGGCGGGGCGGGGGACCGATTCGCCGGTGAGCGCCGCGGTGTCGAGCTGCGTCTCGCCGTCGACGATGGCGCCATCGATGGGCACACGCTCGCCGGGCTTGACGACGATGACGGTGCCGACGGCGATGTCATCGGGGAAGACTTGCTCGAGCGTGCCGTCGGGCTGCTCGACGTTAGCGTAGTCGGGCGCGATGTCCATCATGGCACTGATCGACTTGCGGCTCTTGCCCACGGCGTATGCCTGGAACAGCTCGCCGACCTGGTAGAACAGCATGACGGCGGCGCCTTCGGCCATGTGCGGGTCGGTATCGGGGAAGAGCACCATGGCAAACGCGCCGATGGTCGCGACTGCCATAAGGAAACTCTCGTCGAAGGCCTTGCCGCGGCGGATGTTATTGAATGCCTTTTGCAGTACGTCGTAGCCGGCAATCAAAAACGGCACGAGGAACAGCGCGAAGCTGGCGTAGATGTTGCCGGGCTCCCCAAATGCGATAGTGAGGGCGCCGAGCTCGTCGAGGGCATAAACAACGGCAAAAATGCCCAGTGCTACCAGGATGCGGTTGCGCTTGTGCTCAAGGGACTCTTTCTTCTTGCGCTTCTTCTTTTTCTTTTTAGGGTCGGCGGTCGCCATGATTCAAACCTCCCATTTGAATGTGTGAACACTCGCTCATATAATATCGCGAGCAAAGGCCGCGGCAAGCGCGGCCTTGCAGGAAGCACTTGTGCGGACTAGAGGATAATCTCGCAGTCGGGCTCGGCGTCGGCGGTGAACTCAACGACGCGGTCCAGGACCTCGTCGAACTCGGCGTCGTCGGCCTCGAGCGTCAGCTTCTGGGTCATAAAGTTGACCGACACGGACTTGACGCCCTCGAGCTTGGCAAGTTCGTCCTGAAGCTCGCGCGCGCAGTTGGCGCAATCGATCTCGTCAAGCTTAAACTGCTTTTTCATGGTGGGTTCCTTTCCCTGTGTTAGCGGTCTGGGTGCCGGCCGCGCTGATACCGTGGGTGATTGCTATTCGCAGATATGGCTCATGCCCTGGTTGAGCATGGTGTAGACGTGATCGTCGGCGAGCGAGTAGAGAATGTTGCGGCCGTCGCGGCGGAACTTGACCAGGTGCGACTGCTTGAGCGTGCGCAGCTGGTGCGACACCGCAGACTGCGAGGTTGCGGTCGCCTCGGCGATGTCGGCCACGCAGAGCTCGCGGCCCATGAGGGCATAGAGAATCTTGATGCGCGTGGTGTCGCTGAAGACCTTGAACAGGTCGGCAAGGTCGTAGAGAAGCTCCTCGTCGGGAAGGTCCTCGGGCGAGCAGGTGGTGGGGACGATCGGCTCGGTGGCCTCGATGCCAGTCTTTGTTTCATCAGCGTGGCTGCTCATTGCAATATCCTTTCATATGAACATGCGCTCATATAACTTACTTCCGATTATATGAGCGCATGTTCATATGTCAATACAATTTGCGATAATTTCGATGACTGCTTGCCGCCTCGGCGATTTTCTGCGGGTTGGGAGACATCGACGCAATGCTCGCCAACATATTTCGAGATGTTCGGCCAGCATGCTAAGAAAGCCACCTTGAGAAGCATTAGAACTGTTCATATTTGTACTTTATCGTGTTAAATACCGCGAGAATCAGTTCTTCCTCTACGGGAGTTCCTGCAGAATCAGTTTTATCTAAAGTTATATTGAGCATTGCTGCAGCCAATCTGGCACATCGGTGGCCGAATAAGTCGAAAAATGTAGGTGGACATCCGCAGAGATCGCCTTTAGAAGAGCGAATTCTCAATTAGATCAATAATCGTGTCGTCTTCCGTGCGGTTTTCATCGATTTTTGCGAAAATGTCGCTTTCCCAAGGCCCATTGATTTCCTCAGCAAGGGCCCCGACGTGTTGCATGTCGTCGGGTTCTGGCACATCGTTGATGCTCGGGTCATCAGCTTGCGGATATTGGCTTGCAATTTCGCGCTTGGCGGCCTCTTCTTCTTTGAGTGTCTCCAGGACGCGGCGGCCGTATTCGAAGTAGCGCCGCAAGACAAATTGACGAAGAGTTTCTTGCAGGATGGCGAAGTTATCCGGGAGTCGACCGGGCCATATCTTCTCGCGAATGCGAATCGCTTCCATGACCCGTCTAAAAGCGGACTGCTTGAAAAACGAATGACGACTAACTGTGATAACGGCATATCCCATGTTTCGCAGCGTGTTTCGGCGTTCCTCGTCAATTGATTGCTGTTCGGGCTCGTCGTGGTAAAAGCCGTTGTATTCGATATCGGTCATCGAATTTTCGAGCAGCGCGTCGAGGTAGAAAACCGTCCGTCGCGTTAGGGCGGCGTATCTTTTGGGGACTGGGATCGGATAGTCCGTTTTGATAGCGCGTATGGCTAAGCCACCCATTGACTTGGGCATTGTCAGCATCATGACAAACGCCGTTTCGAGTGGGGAGCGACAGCCTTCGCGTACATAAGAAAGTGCCTTAAGTGCTTTATTAGATCCACGATACCCCGATGCCTCTGAAAAGAAGGCTCTGAGCTCTTCAACGCTGGTTAGGGCTGGGCGCTCGCGATATTGAGTTTCGTCGGACGTTCCAAGCGCGTAGGAGCCGCAGATTTCAAAGTAATACTCAACGAGCTCCGAAAGGTTGAGGTCGGCTGCTGCTTCTAACGCGCACAGCTTGATATCGACGATGTAGACGTTCGACTCGAGTTCTAGGTAGCTTTCTGCATCAAACGTATAGCGCGTGCAGTGGCAGATGCAGCCCTTGCGGTGCCTTTTGGCATTATTGGAAAACGTCAGCACATGGATGCTTTCAGAATCGACATTCTTTCTGTTGAGCCATGCTCGCGCCGCTTCCAGGTCGGACGTGGTCGGCGCAGACACCTTGATCTTTTCCATGGGTATGGGATCGGTCGCGTAGCTTGCGAGCGAGTTGACTGTTTGGTATACAGCGCGTGCCGTGGTATGTGACAGAACGATTCCCATACGCGCATGATGGCATAGCGGACGCCATATACGCCCGAAACTTCGGGCAACGGTATTGGGGCGCGGCTTATCTTCTGCGAACGGTGGGTTTTGAGCTGTCGTATTGAGGGGGGCAGCTTCGGCTGGGGAGGTTTCTGTCGGCCGCCCCATTTTGGTGAACTTTAGTTGCGGATTCGTAGCTTCTAAGCGTTTTTGCCGACCGCTCAGATGCCTCACCAACATAATTTGAGTTATTCGGCCTTATCCTATACGAATGGTGCGATCGCAACGTCCTATTCGAATTGATTCAGGTAGATTTATGGGGCTTGGTTGCGAAATTGGGGCGACTATAGATCGCGCTCGATTGCGGTTCAAGGGGCCTCGACTAGTGGTTCAGCTGGCCGAACAACTCGAAAAAAGTAGGTGGGCCAACCTGCCGACTATGTGAAGCACGCGAATTTGCTCGTTTTGATGCAAACTAGGGTGCAGCCATAAGACTGCGCCCTAGTTTACTGCGTGCCGGTGCCTCCAGACGGATTGCACTGTGCCTGGCAGGCGCTCCCGCAGATGGATCGGTTATTTCGCGAATAGGTTCTTGAGGTTGAACTCGGCCTGTACCGTGCGGAGCATGAGGTCGGTGTCGTCCAGACCCAGATGCTGCTCGTTGGCGTCGGGCGCGAGGGTGCCGCGACGGCGTGCCCAGTTCTCGAGCGCGGCGGGGGCGGACTCGCGGGGGAGCGAGCGCACGTCGGCGTCCAGGCTGCGGCAGATCTGGCGCGAGTCGATGACAATGATCTTGCCCGCGCGGCGTGCCTCGGCGTAACCGTCCAGGTGAATCTTGAACCAGCTGTCCTCGAAGGCAGCATTGTGTGCCATGTACGGGTACTTCTTCATGAGCTTGAGCAGCTGCTTCTGCAGCTCCTTGTTCTCGCGGAACGGCTTTTTGCCGTCGATGTCGTCCCAGGTGATGTGATGGATGTTCGATAGCGGCACATCCTCGCCGCGGTAGATGTCGGGCAGGCCGCAGTAGTGTGCTTCGGCGTCATGCGGCACGGCGTCGCTGGTGAGATCCATGATCTCCCAGCCCACGTTGATGATGTAGCCACGCTCGGGCGCGCGACCGGTGGTCTCGATGTCGATGCCCAACACCGTGCCTTGGATGGGCTTGCGGGCATAGGCCACGCCGAGTGCATCGCGGTCACCGCGGATCTCGCGCATGACCGATGCGGCGGTACGCTTTTGCATCTTACCGATGGCCGCGCAGGTGTCGGCGTCGGACAGGCCGCGCGAGAGCGTCGCGGGCGTCACGTTGCGCAGGCGCGCCTCGCCAATCTGGTCGCACAGGTCGCGGTTGCGGTCGGCCAGGTCGCGCACGGTGGCAAAGTCGAAGCCGGGGTCGCCCTCGGCGGTAAAGTACTCGGTCTCGAGCACCTTGAGGGCCTCCTCGCCCTTCTGGCGCTCGGACTCCATGGCGCCGTGATCGCCGTAGATAAACATGGGGATAAACGGCTGACGCTCGTATTCGAGTGCTTGCGATACGTTCATATACTGCTCCTTGGACGGGCCGCGTCGCGCGGCTCGGGGTTACTGAGTTGTGGCGAGATGATAGTTTACCATGGGCAACTATTGGCACCGCGCCCGGGACAACTACAATACCCTAGTCGATCGCTAGGACTTTTACAATGTTGCCGAAAGACACGAAAGGTTCCATCCGTCATGGATTTACTGATTGATATTCTGCTTGACGCCGGCAAGGACACGCTGTCCCTGGTGCCGTTTTTGTTGGTGACGTATCTGGCCCTCGAGACCCTGGAACACGTCGCGGGCGACCGCGTTAACGGCGCCATCAAGCGCGCTGGTGCCGCGGGTCCGGTGGTTGGCTCGTTGTTGGGCATGGTGCCGCAGTGCGGCTTTTCGGCAATGGCGGCCACGCTGTACGCCGGTCGTGTCGTGACCTTGGGCACGTTGGTGGCGGTGTTCCTTTCGACCTCCGATGAGATGCTGCCACTGTTGCTCGCCGAGCAGGTGCCCTTGCAGACCATGGCGATGTTTTTGGCTTCGAAGGCACTGATCGCGCTGGTTACGGGCTTTATCGTGGACGCCGCCATTCGCGGCCTGCGTCGTAACGCTCGCGCGCATGCGGCGATTCGCCGTACCGTGCTGGGAATCGCGGCCAACCCGGCCCACGTGAACTGCGCGCACGATGACCACAGCGGTGGCGACATCATTGACGAGGTGGCCGAGGCGGGCGTGAGCGCCGATCACATCCACGAGCTGTGCGAGCGCGACCATTGCGGCTGCGACGATGACGAGGGCGAACCCGACCACGGACACGGCCACGATCACGGTCATGAAGGCGAGCATGAACACCACCACGGCCACGGTCACTCCCACTCACACGAAGGCGCGCCCGTCGTGTCGATCATCCGCAGCGCAATCTCGCACACCGTGCAGGTTTCGGTATTCATTTTCCTGGTGACGCTGATTCTGGTCGCCGTGTTCGAGACCTTTGGTGAGTCGGCAATCGAGCAGTTCCTGCGCGGCAATGAGACGATCGCCGTCCTGGGCTCGGCGCTTGTCGGTCTGATCCCCAACTGCTCTGCCAGCGTCGTTATTACGCAGTTGTACCTCGAAGGTGCGCTGCAGCTGGCGCCGATGCTCGCCGGCACGCTCATCTCTGCCGGCGTGGGCTACCTGGTGCTGTTCCGCACCAACCGTAGCGCCCGCGAAAACGCCCTGTTCCTGGTCATGATGTATGTCATCGGTGCCGGCTGGGGACTCATCTTATCCGCCTGTGGCCTCTAAGTAGATTTTTGGGACATGACTTAAAATCTACCCTTATGACCAGGGCATTTCTCACAGTCAAAAACAAAAAGGTAGATTTTTAGGCATGTCCCAAAAATCTACCTTGGTTAGTGTAGTAGCTCGGCAAGGTTGCGCTTAAAGCGGGATCGGTCCTCGCTGGTGAAGGCTGCCGGTCCGCGGGTGCGACCGCCGGCGCGGCGCACCTTCTTTTCCTCGTGACGGATAAACAGCTGCATGTCGATAGTTGCCTTGTCGTAGACGCGCCCGCGTACGCCGATGGCAGCGGCATCGCGTCCGAGCACCATACTCGCCAGGCCAATATCCTGCGTCACGACCACATCGCCCGCCTGCAGGCGCTCGACAATGGCAAAGTCGGCGCTATCGGCTCCCACGCTCACATCGAGCGTCGTGACCCAAAAGCCCCGACGCGCGTGCTCGGCGTCGCGCGGATCGTCGCGGCGAATGTGACGTTCCAGGTTCTGCGTGCTGTTGCCAGCGATAACCACGGCGACGCCCGCCCGTCGGGCGCAGTCGATTGACTCGCGCGTGACCGGGCAGGCGTCAGCGTCAATAAAAAGGGTTCGCGGCATCTAGTGCACCATTTTGCCAAATTGAATGGCGCGAACAATCAGCGTCACGCCAAACACCAGCAGCGCAGCGCCGCTAAAGATGACGAGCATCTTGGCCGACCACAGCGGATAGATAAACACGAACATGCCGGCGATGATGGAGAGCGCACCGCTCAGGATGGCGAGGGCGCGGTTGGACGAAAGTTCGGACTCCAGAATCGACATGACACCCTCGACGATCCAGCCAAAGCCGGCAACGATCACCACGAGCGTGGTGAGGGTTGCGGTCGAGAACGCCTGATTGCGCAGGATTATCACGCCGCCCAGGATGATGAGCAGGTTGGAGATGATGCTCGTCACACGCCAGCCGGTGGGCAGCAGCGGCTCGAAAATAGCGGTAAACAGCCTGATGGCAGCCGTGATCACAAAGTAGAAGCCTAGGACGGTCGTCAAAAAGACGAGGGACTTGGCGGGTGCAAAAAGCAGTGCGATGCCGGCGAGGAGCGCGATGACACCCGTGATGGCGTAGATCCAGCGCACGGCCTTGACGGCCTTGCCCGCCATGCTTTTCTCGTCAAATCCAAACGCGCTCGATTGCTTGTCATCGTTCTTAAAGATGCCCATGAGGTCTCCTTTCCTTGTGGCATAAGCCGTAGCTCTTGCAACCAGTATCGCCCAAGGGCGTCGTTGCGTGGGGCGGGAAGGGCGAATTGGCGCCTCACCTTCCCGAATTGTTACCTTTGTTCCCGCTTTGGTGGGGAGTATTCAACAGTTGTAGAACATTGCAGCTCTGTTCGTTATTGCCTACGTTTTAGGTTAGATTTTCCTAAGAACAATTGCCTTATTTTGGGGGTCCCTATGAACGAATCTGTTCCCGCGGCACCGTCGAGCGTGGAGTCGATGGCAAGGCAGGGTTGCGAAAAGCTTGGCCTGGATACGTTCGACGCGCTGGTCCGTCGCGCCCGCACATGCCGCCGTTTTGACGAGTCCATGCGCGTTCCGCGCGAGTTTTTGCTTGAGCTGGCGGAGTTGGCGCACCTGGCTCCTTGCGGTGCCAATGCTCAGCGTCTGCGGTTTCACGTTGTGAGCGGTGCCGAGGACTGCGCGCGCGTGTTTGACGAGCTCGCGTGGGCCGGCGCGCTCAAGGATTGGCCGGGTCCCGATGAGGGCGAGCGCCCGACCGGCTACATCGCAATTCTTGCCGAGCGCGCTGTCCCAGGCAAGTCCGCCGCGCCCATTACCGAGGTCGACACCGGCATTGCCGCGCAGACGATGATGCTCGCCGCTCGCAGCGCTACGCCCGAGGTAGCGGCCTGCATGTTCAAGGCCTTTACACCCCGCGCGATCGACGCCATGGGGCTCGATAATGACAAATACGAGCTCAAGCTGATCTTGGCCTTTGGCGTGCCGGCCGAGATGCAGGTTATTGACGCGATCGATTCCAACCCCGACGGCTCCATCAATTATTGGCGTGACGAGGCGCAGGTGCATCACGTGCCCAAGCGTCCGCTTGCCGACGTGCTGCTGTAGTTGTGCGTCGTTGCGGTGCAATCCGGCGGCAAAATCACCACAAAGGCTCCTGTCCCCTTTGTGGTGGTACGAGGGGAGGGTGTGTGGCAGATCTGTATTTGGTGCGGCATGGGCAGACTGAGCTCAATGTGCAGAGCATTTTGCAGGGCTGGCACGATTCGCCGCTTACGGCGCACGGGCGCGAGCAGGCGCTGACGGCGCGTACGGCGTTTGCGGCGCGTGGTGTGGCCTTTGATCATGTGTATTCCTCGCCGTTGGGCCGGGCGCGGCATACGGCCGAGCTTATCGTTGGCGAGGGCCGTTCCATTGAGCTGGTCGATGACCTGCGTGAGTGGCATTTTGGCTCGCTGGAGGGCACATCAAATCGCGAGATGCCGCCGCAGCCCTGGGGCGATTATCCGGTGGCCTTTGGCGGTGAGTCGGAAGTGCAGCTTCAGTCGCGCATGGTCGCGGCGCTGTCCCGTATTATGGCCCGGCCGCAGCACGACTGCGTGCTGGCGGTTTCCCACGGCTCAGCCTGCCAGGAGTTTCTTGAGTATGTGACTGGCGGGGGAGAGCTACCCGACAACGGTGCCGTGCTTCATTTTGGCTATTGCGACGGGGCGTTTTCGCTCTTGGGTTGGTAACGAACGAAAGGACCCCTATGAATAAAGATCTGTATCTGGTCCGTCATGGACAGACGATATTCAACCTTAAGCGTATCATTCAGGGGTGGAGTGACTCGCCGCTTACGCAGCTGGGTTGCGACCAGGCGGCGCGCGCCGGCATGTTTTTACGTGCGCGCGGCATTGAGCCCGATCATGCCTACACCTCTACGCTTCATCGCACCGAGCAGACTATCGCCAACTTGTGGCCGGGCTTGGCGTACGAGCGCCTGGACGGCCTGCGTGAGTGGTTCTTTGGCGACTTTGAGGCCGAGCGCGTGATGCTTATGCCCGAGCGCCCGTGGCGCGACTTCTATCGGCAGTTTGGCGGCGAGGGCCAGATCCAGGTGCGCACGCGCATGGTGGCGACGCTGACCGATCTTATGCAGCGTCCGGACCATACGTGCGTGCTCGCGGTAAGTCATGGCTCAGCTATCAAGGAGTTTTTGGACCACGTGCGGGGCGCGGCGGCCGACGAGCGCGAACGCGTGCCGGGCAACTGTTCGGTGCTGCATTTCGTGTTTGACGACGAGACCGGTGCGTTTGAGCTGATTGAGATTTTTACGCAGGAGGATTACGCACGCGAGCTGGGGCTTGAACCGCTGGTGGCGACAGCGGGTCCGCGACGCGGGTAGCGTGGGTGTGGCGACGCAGGTCGCCGACATAATTGCTCCATGCGAAAGGGGCGGGGATGCATGTGCATGTATTGCATTCCCGCCCCCTGTTTGTTGAGCTGCCGATTTTTGTGCTGGGCGGTCTGGTCTTGCTAGAACCGCGCGACCTGGTGGGTGAGCAGGCCCATCGGGACCCGCTGCGCGGCGCCGCTGACCTGCGCGGCGGGGAAGAGCACGGCAACGGTAAAGTTGAACGGCTCCTTGCCGGTGTACGTTCCGGCGGCACGGGCCTCATCGGCTAGCAGCTGCGACGCCCCGGTCAGAGCGGCGGCGTAGGCGGGGTCGTCGGCCAGTGCCGGCTCCGGTGCTTGGTCGAGCATAGCGCGGATGGCCCCGACGGCGTCCTCGCGCTTGACCTCCCACACGCGATGTGTGACGCCCGCGGGATCGGTGACGGCGTAGAGCGATGCGCCCTCTTTGGCAGCGCTCAAAATGATATCCATGACGGGCGACGCCTCGTAGGCGAGCGACACGGGGCGCGGCTGCACCTTGAGCTCGGCGATCGCGCGCGCGGTGGCGAGTGCGTCGATGCTCTCGGCGGCAGCCTCGTCGCCGCCCGTCAGCACGTTAACCGGGCAAATCGCCACGACACCCGTCACGCGTCCCGGCTCTCCGGAGCATTCGTACACGTAATACGCCGCGCCCGGATCTTTGAGCATAAGCCCATCGGTAATCGCGCCGCGCAGGGCTCCGCTGTCACTCAGGATGCTGTCCATCGCAGGCAGCGCCTCGAGCACGCGGTCCTGAGCCGGGCGGATGCAGGGAAACGGAAGAGCTTTCATGGACGGTCCTAACGCGCGAGTCGGTTTGTTCGCGGCTTATTATGCCCCAACTTGGCTATCTGCGCCCCAGAGCGTATTGTTGGCGAGCGCGATCAGCACTTGCTGGCAGCGAACGATATCGGCATGGGGCACATACTCGTCGGGCTTGTGTGCGAGCGCCAACGAGCCGGGGCCGTAGCTCATACAATTGCGGTTGCCTGTCTTGCCGGCAATGACGGCGGTATCGGTGTAGCCGGTAAAGAAGCCGACGGTCGTGTCCGCGTCCGTCACGCCATCGGCGGCGCGCTTGAGTGCAGCTAGAAGGGGGGAGGCTGGATCGCGCTCGATGGCGGGGCGGTCGCCTGTCACGGTATAGCTTCCATGGCAGCCGGGGACCGCGGCTTCGGCAGCGACAATGGCCTGCTCTACCATGCGCGTCGCGGCGGCCGTATCAGTCGGCGGGGTCAGGCGCATATCGACCCAGACCTTAGCGTGGTCGGGCACGACATAGGGACGGTAGCCACCCTCGATCTGTCCAAACGTGATGGTCGATGGCCCCAGCTCCTCATGTAAAGGCAGCGTCGCAAACGTGCGACGAAGCGAGCACACGACCTCGGCTATGGCGGCGACGGCGTCGGCGCCCTTCCAAGGCTGGCTTGCATGAGCCGTGACGCCGGCCATCTCGATCTCGAACCACGTACGCCCCTTGTGCGCCACCTGGATCTGTCCGTCGGTGGGTTCGGTGTCCAGCACCCATTCGCGCGAGCCGACCCAGCCGGCATCGATCGCGGCCTCTGAGCCGCGCATGAAGTCTTCCTCGTCGACCGAGCAGATGAGCGAAAAGCCGCGGCGTGGCAGCGCGCCATCCGCCGCCACGCGCTCGAGCGTATGGACCAGTGCGGCAATGGCGCAGGCCAGGCCACCCTTCATATCGCAGGCACCGCGGCCATAGAGTTTATCGTCGCGCACAACCGCCCCAAGCGGTGCGATGTCTGCGTCCCAGCCATCGCCCAAGGTGACGGTATCCATGTGGCAGATATAGATCAGCCGCGGCTCGTCGCTTTGGCCCGGCACGGTGACTTTAAGGTTGCGGCGCCCGGGGAGCACTTCGATCTCCTCAATCTGCACGGCATCGAGCGCAGGACTATCAAGCTGCGCCAGCTGCTGCTCAATGAGCCTCTTAATGAAGTGCTCGATCTCGCCCTCATATGCGCCGGGGTCCGAGCTGTCAATCTTCACAAGGTCCTGCGCAAGCCGCCAGGCAAAGTCCTCATCAACCATATGCAACCTCACAATCAGTCTGCTTTCCAAACCGATTGTAAGCCTCTTGAGAGATCCGCGGCGTGCGCGCAGCGGTATTTACCGTTCGCAGGCCGAGCCAGCGCGTTTGCCGTCCAGGCGGGTTTACAAACGACGCGGTGGGTACGTACCCTTCATGGACGACATGCTGTGCGACATATCTGCCTTTCGGTATCACCGGATACCCCCACAGGTCTTGGCAATAATGCCGGACCTGCCTGATTCTGTAGACGATCCGCGCAGGGAGCATCTTAGTGAGCACCCGCTCGTCAAGCATTTCCTGGGCACCCCGTTACACGTGTTGGCGCAGGGCGGCTGTGGGCGTAAGGGCGATCGCATTGTCAGACATGTTTGGAACGGGGAGAGGCCGTTTGATTCCGTGCGGCAGACGGAGTTTGGCCTCGATGTCGCGTCCCCACTCTTTACCCTGCTGACCCTGGCTTCCTCGGTCTCAAACGAGCGTCTGATCATGTGCATGTATGAGATGTGCGGCACCTTTGCCGTGTGCAAGATTGCGCCTCAGGTAAAGTCGGCACTTGAGCAGGCATACGGGGGCCGGTGGGGTGACGCACGGTCGGGCTGGGAAAACGTAAAGGATACCTCGGGGAATCCAACAGACTTGTGGAAACGACCTCCCTTGATTGAGCTCTCTGAACTTACCGAGTACGTCGATAAGATCCCGGGGCTCCGCGGCGCTAAATCGTTCACGCGTGCCGCGAAATGCATTACGGGGGTGGCGGCATCGCCGCTCGAGGTCCAGGCTTCGATGCTGTTTGGCCTTACGAGGTTGCGCGGCGGCGAAGGGCTGCGCCTTACCAATAACGTCGAGATTCGCTTGACGCGCAGTGCCCGCCTGATTTCGGGGCTTGATAGGCGCTATGCCGATATCCTGCTGGCAAATAAGGACGGCAGCAGAGAGTGTCTGGTTGAATGCCAAGGTAAAGCCATTCACGGATCCATAGAATCCAAGATTTCGGACTCCGATCGAACGACGGCGCTGCAAGCGATGGGATATCCCGTCATTCTGATGACCTATGGTCAGCTGGCCGACTCCGATGCCTTCCGCGTGGTGATGGAGCTCATCATGGCCTATCTCGATGTGCCGCTGAAAGACAAGACGCCGCGACAGCAGGAGCTCGAACGGCGGCTTCGTGAGGAGATTTTTATCGATTGGGCAGGAATGTAGCCGCGCGGGTGGAAAACGGTCGCGCGGACTAGAGTTTTGGTCGCAAAAAAGGCTTCGATTTTGCCTTGGAGGGGCCTTAAAAATGCTATCTAGAATAAGTTGTTTCGGAAAATCGACAGTCAACTTACATTCGGCACATAGAGATCGATTTTTACCTACTAAAGTCCCTGATAAAGCTGTTTATCAAAGCGGGTGTGCTTAGCGACTGGAGCCTCACTATCGATTATCTGAAAAAACTTGTTCTGGGTATCATTTTAAAGTCGTCCGGAGCAACAAAATCGCCCCCCGTTTCGTGAAAACGGGGGGCGAATGGGCTTCGTGGTCTGTCTGGCAGGCTTGGCACCGGCGCTATTTAATCACGCGCACGCGATACATCGACGGAATCTGCTTGAGCGCCTCGATCGTGCTGCCGTCCAGGTGCTCATCGGTGTCGAACATGGTGTAGGCGTTCTCGCCAGCGGACTCGTTGGTCATGCGCTGCACATTGGCGTTGTCCTTGGCGAGAATGGCCGTGATCTGGCCGATCATGTTGGGCACGTTGGCATGCAGGCAGGCAATACGGCTTGCGGCGCGCGCCTTGCCCATGCTGCAGGCGGGGTAGTTGACGCTGTGCGCGATGTTGCCGTTTTCCAGGTAATCCTTGAGCTCGCTGATGGCCATGTCGGCGCAGTTGGCCTCGGCCTCGCCGGTGCCGGCGCCCGAATGCGTGGTGATAAACGTATTGGGCATCTTGACGGTCTTGGGCGTGGCAAAGTCGCAGCTAAACCAGCTGAGCTTGCCCTCGCGCAGGGCGGCGTCGACGGCGTCCTCGTCAATGATGGTCTCGCGCGCGTAGTTGATGAGCACGGCGTCGGGCGCCAGCAGGTTAATCTGCTCGGTGCTGATCATACCGATGGTGTCGGCCTTGCTGGGCACGTGCACGGTGAGGTAGTCGCAGCCGCGGCACAGATCCTCGAGCGTGCCCACGCGCTGCACCTCGCGGCTCAGCACCCACGCGTGCTCGACGGAAATGAACGGGTCGTAGCCGTAGACGTCCATGCCCAGATCGACACAGGCGTTGGCGACCTTGGAGCCCACGTTGCCCAGGCCGATGACGCCAATGCGCTTGCCCTTGAGCTCGCGGCCCACAAAGGCCTTCTTGGCCTTCTCGGCGTCGACCTGAATCTCGGGATCGTCGGCGTTGTCGCGCACCCAGTTCATCGACTGCACCACGCCGCGGCTCGAAAGCACCAGCATGCCCAGGACGAGCTCCTTGACGGCGTTGCTGTTGGCGCCGGGGGAGTTAAAGACGACGACGCCCTTCTTGGCGTACTCCTCGACGGGGATGTTGTTGACGCCGGCGCCGCAGCGGGCGATGGCGCGGATGCCCTCGGGCAGCTCGTAGCCGTGCAGGTCGGTGGAGCGCATCAGGATGGCGTCGGCCTCCTCGGCGGTGCCCACAAACTCGTAGCCCTCGCCAAACTCGACTTTGCCGTCTTTGGTGATGTCGTCGATGGTCTTAATCTTACGCATGGAAAAACTCCTTAGCAGGTTTTGATCTAAACAGGGTGGTTTGAGATGGCTGGTCGGCCCGCGTGCTGCGGGCTAGTTAGATCGCGGGCTCAAACTATGCTGCGCTTCGAAGTCCTTCATGTACGAGGCCAGTGCCCGCACGTCTTCCATGGTTACGGCGTTGTAGACGCTGGCGCGCATGCCGCCCACCAGGCGATGGCCCTTGACGTTTTGAATCTGGTGCTCGGCCGCGCCTGCGACAAAGGCGGCGTCGAGGTCGGCATCGCCGGTACGGAACGTGACGTTGGCGATGGAGCGGCTGTCCTCCTGCGTGGTGCCGTGGAACAGCTCGCTTTGCTCGAGCAGGTTGTAGAGCAGATTGGCCTTGGCCCAGTTGCGCTCGGCCATGGCAGCAAGTCCGCCGGTCTGCTCCGCCCATCGGAATACCTTGCCGCACACGTAGATGCCAAAGGTGTTGGGCGTGTTGAGCATGGAGCCCTTGGCGGCTTGGGTCTTAAGGTCCATGTACTGCGGCGTCTGCGCATAGGCCGGGCCTTCGGCGATAAGGTCGTCGCGCACGATGACCACGGTCACGCCCGCGGCGCCGGCGTTTTTCTGCGCGCCGGCGTAGATGAGCCCGTAGCGCTCAACGTCGAGCGGCTGCGACAGAAAGCAGCTCGAGACATCGGCGACCAGCGGCACGTCGCCGCAAGCGGGCAGCTCGTGGTACATGGTGCCAAAGATGGTGTTGTTCTGGCAGATGTAGACGTAGTCGAGCCCGTCGTCCGCGGCCTCGGCGGCAATGCGCGCGTTGATGTCGGCCATGGCGGGTATGCGGTCGAAATTGGTGCCCTCGGAGCTCACGAGCAGCACGGCCTCGCCGTACTTGGCGGCCTCCTTGTATGCCTTGTTGGCAAAGTTGCCGGTCACGACGTAGCCCGCGCGGCCGCGGCGCATGAGGTTCATCGGGATGCCCGCAAACTGCAACGTGGCGCCGCCCTGCAAAAACAGGACGCGGTAGTTGTCGGGGATGCTCAGCAGGCGGCGCAGGGTTGCCTCGGCGTCGTCGATGATCTGCTGGTACATACTAGATCGATGGCTCATCTCGAGCACGGACATGCCGCAACCGCGGTAGTCCATCATCTCGTCGGCGATCTCGGCGAGCACGCTGGTGGGCAG
>CABQJK010000036.1 GCA_902464495.1 uncultured Collinsella sp.
ACATGCCCGACGATGCCGCCGAGCAGAGCGCCCTCAACCGCCAGGGCATCACCGAGAATGCCCGCCGCGTCAAGGAACTCGAGCGAGAGGTGGCCGAGCTCAAGGCCCTCGTCGCCAAGCTCGTGGACGAGCGCTAGGGCCGCAGGCAACCGCACAACATAAACGTCAACGCAAAAGGCGCGCCAGGGAATCCGTCCCTAGCGCGCCTTCTTTTCGATGTGACAAAGGGACGCCCCCTGCCACCTTAGGCAAACTGGCTCAGGTAAAGGTCGGCGTAAGCGCCCTCGGCAGCCAGCAGTTCCCTATGCGTGCCTTGCTCGATAATGTTGCCGTGATCCATGACCAAGATCAGGTCGGCGTCCACGATCGTCGACAGGCGATGCGCGATTACAAAGCTCGTGCGCCCATGCATGAGCGCATCCATGGCACGGCCGATGGCAAGCTCGGTGCGCGTATCCACGCTTGAAGTCGCCTCATCCAGAATGAGAATCGCCGGGTTGTTGAGCAGCACGCGCGCAATGGTCAGCAGCTGACGCTGGCCCTGGCTGATGCTTTCGACATCGTTGGCCACATGCGTGTCGTAGCCCTGCGGCATGGTGCGCACAAAGAAGTCGACCTGCGCGGCGCGGGCGGCAGCCACGATCTCGTCGCGCGTTGCCTCGGGGCAGCCGTAGGCGATGTTTTCGGCAATCGTGCCGTCGAACAGCCAGGCGTCCTGCAGCACCATGCCAAACTGCTGACGTAGCTCACCGCGGTTCATGAGGCGCGTATCCACACCGTCGAGCGTAATGCGGCCGCCGTCAATCTCGTAGAAGCGCATGAGCAGGTTGATGAGCGTGGTCTTACCCGCACCCGTGGTTCCCACCACCGCAATCTTCTGACCCGGTTCGGCGGTAAACGACACGTCGCGCATGAGCGGCTTTTCGGGCGTGTAGCCAAAGCGCACATGCTCAAAAGCGACGCGGCCCTCCACGCGACCCGGCAGATTGGCAGCCTCGCCCGGCTGCGGATCGGCCTCCATCTCGGGCTCATCGAGCAGGTCGAACACGCGCTCCGCACTCGCCAGCGCGCTCTGCAGTGAGTTAAAAGTGAACGACAGCTGCGTCATGGGTTCGGACGCCTCGTAGATAAACTGGAAGAACGCCTGGAACACGCCGACGGTCATGTGACCGGCAACCAGCATGCTGCAGCCCACGAGCGCAATCACGATCTGCGCCAGGCGACCGATAAAGCGAACCGCGGGTCCGACGGCGTTGATCATAAAGTCGGCCTTGGTACTCACGCGCGCCAGCTCGCCCGAGGCCTCGTGCACCTCGGCAGAGCTCTGGTGCTCACGGTTGAATGCGCGAATCACCAAACGGCCCGAATAGCCTTCCTCGACCGCGCTCGTGATTTTGGACACCCACTCCTGACGCTCGCCCGTCACATCATGCGTACGGCGCGAAACCACCTTGGTCACCAGCAGCGATACCACCGTAAAACCCAAAAAGATCAACGTGAGCCTAACGCTATAAACGAACATCATGATGATGGCGCCCGTCACGGTACCGATCGATACCAGCAGCTGCAGCAATCCGCGCTGCATGCTCTCGGACATCTTGTCCAAGTCGTTGGTCGCACGGCTGACCACTTCGCCGGGGCGATGCGCATCAAAGTAGGCGAGCGGCAGGCGGCTGAGCTTTTGCGCGATGCGGTTGCGCAGGCGCAGGTTGAGTCGCTCGGCCACACTCGACATCAAAAAGCTCTGCAACGCATAGAACGACCCGGCAGCCGTCCAGATCAAGAAGTAGACAAAGATGGTCTTGCCGCATTGGTCCCAGGTGATGCTGAAGGTGGTTCCGCTGGCAAACGCCACCTGTATATGGCCCCACAGCTCGTCGATAACATGAGCGCTATATGCCGGCGCGGCGGTGTTAAAGATGACGTAGAACACGATGCTCGCAAACACGATGTAGAAGCGCCAATGGTCGCCGGCGGCCTCGCCCCACAAGCGGCGCACCGTCGCCCAGGTATCGCGGGGTTTCTCGTCCTCTTCTTCGTCGTCCACATCGCGCATGCGCTCTGCTTCCGCGCGGGCACGCTCGTCCTCGGCACGCTCGTTTTCCTCGTACAGCGCTTGGCGGCGAGCCTCGCGCTCGGCCGCAGCCTTGGCGGCGGCGTCCAGCTCGGTCGACGCGGCAGCCTGCTCGACCGCTTCCTCGGCAGCGTCCGCAGCGGCGGCATCGATAGCGTCGCTGCGCTTCTTGAGCTCCTCGGTCATGCTACTCACCTCCCTTCATTTGCGATTCCGCGATGGCGCGGTATACCTCACAGGTTTCCATAAGCTCGCCATGCGTGCCCAAGCCCACGACCTCGCCGTCCTTGAGTACGACGATCTGGTCGGCGTGCAGAATCGTCGAGATGCGCTGCGCGATGATAAGCACCGCGGCGTCGCGCGTCTCGTCCTGCAGCGCATGGCGCAGGGCCGCATCAGTCTTAAAGTCCAGAGCAGAAAAACTGTCGTCGAAGATATACAGGTCGGCGCGCTTCATGAGCGCGCGAGCAATGGCCAGGCGCTGGCGCTGACCACCCGAGAAGTTCGTACCGCCCTGGGCAACCGGGGTATCGAGCCCCTGCGGTTGATCGAGCACAAAGGTGCTCTGGGCAACCTGCAGCGCATGAAGCATGTCCGCCTCGGTCGCGTCCTCGTTGCCAAAGCGCAGATTGCTCGCCACGGTGCCCGAGAACAGCCACGCCTTCTGCGGCACATAGGCAATGCGCCCGCGAATCTCGTCTTGCGAAAGCTCGCGCAGATCGACGCCGTCCAGGCGAATGGCGCCCTTCGTGGCATCGTGAAAGCGCAGCAGAAGCTTGGCCACCGTCGACTTGCCCGAGCCCGTCGAGCCCACAATCGCGGTCGTCTGACCGCGACGACAGGCAAAGCTCAGCTCGCACAGGGTGTCCTCGTCGGCATCGTCAAAGCGAAACGACATGTGATCGAACACGGCGACCGCATCGGCCCCGTCCTTTGAGTCGGACGCGGCTGCATCGAGCGTACGCTGGCCATCGACGATGCTCGGCTTAATCTCCAGCACCTGCTGTGCGCGACTTAGGCACGCCGCGGCGCGCGGAAGCGTCAGCACCACCATCTGGGCCATCATCACAAAGAACAGGATCAGAAGCGCGTACTCCAGCACCGCCGAGATGCTCGCAATCTGCATTGCATGGGCGCCAACGCGGTTGCCGCCCACCCACAGCACCGCCACCTCGGCAATGTTCATCAAAAAGAAGGTAGAGCTATCAAGGCCCACAAACAGGTGGTTGACCTTAATGGCGTTGTCCGCGTAATCGCTAAACACCTCGTCCAGGCGCTGTTCCTCACGACGCTCCTTGTTAAACGCACGGATGACGCGCACGCCCACGATGTTTTCGCGCAGCACCACGTTCATGCGGTCGATAAAGCTCTGCAAGCGCATAAAAATCGGAGCCGCGTTGGCAACCGTAAAGACCGCCGCAACCAGCACGATCGCAACCACGACGCCCAGAAGCATGCCCATGGCCGGATCGATGAGCCAGGCGAAGATGATGCCTGCCACCGCCAGGAACGGCACCGGCAGCACCAGCTGAATGGTCTGCAGAATCGCCTGCTGAATCACGTTGATGTCGTTGAGCGAGCGCGTGATCATCGAACCCGTACCAAAGCGCTCAAAGTCACTGGCAGACAGCTCGAGCGACTTGTCGTAGACGGCATTGCGGATATCGCAGGCCACGTTGGCGGCCAGGCGCGCCGAAAGATAGCAGCCCAGCACCGCGCCGCCGCTGGCCATGCCGGTCGCGATAAGCATGTAGAGACCGTTGCGCAAAATGTAGTCGACATCACCCGTGGTGATACCGGTGTTGACCATGTTCGCCAGCATCGTGGGAACCAACAGCGTGCCGACGTTATCAACCAGCAGCACCAGCAGCGTCACTGCGACAAGCCCTCGATAGGGCTTCAGAAACCTCATTAACAGTCGCACGACTCCCCCTCACCTTGATTCTCGGCCTGGCTCTCGGCAGCGATATGCTGCTTAAATGCCTCGCACTCCTCACCGAGCACCTGAGAGAATTTTCCGATCAAGCGCATAATCTCGCGCTGCTCACACGGCTCAAGCGCGCCAAAGGCTCGCTGCTCGGCCTTGAGTGCCGGCAGCGCATAACGCTCGGCAAATCGCCTGCCCTCTTCGGTCAGGCTCACAACCTTGTTCTTACGACTGCCTTCGGCAAACTCCAACGTTGCAAAGTCCCGCGCCGTCAAGGTTTTAATGGCCGAGTTGATGGTCTGCTTGCTGTAGAACCATTCGCTTGTCAGACGGCTTACGGCAATACTGCCACCCGCCGTGCTGGTATCGACGAGCATCCAGTAAGCGCAGTCCGAAAGACCGCAGGCGCGCGAGAACTCCGAATAGATATGGTCGAGTCCATTGAGCAACCGGTCGAAGTCGACCAGCGTAACCGCACCATTCATCTATCCCACCATTCGATTGTCCGATTTTTGACCAATTTTGTATCTCTAGATTAGTCCGAGTTTTGACTATCGTCAACAGGCTCTCCGCAAATGCCTAAACTTTTATGGCCTATCGGCAGAAAAAGACCGCCGGCGCGGGGGCGGCGCCAGCGGTCACGTGAAAATCGGGTTTTATTGCCTGTTAGGCGGCGACGGCCTCATAGACCGTAGCGCCCGAGAAGCTGTCATGCAGGCTCTTGCCGGCAATCCACGGCAGCTCGACAACCTCGCAGACCGTGTTGACCAGCTCGGAGCAGTCAGTAAAGTGGCCCTTGTCGTTGAGGGCCTCGCAATCCTGAACACGCCAATAGCCATCGGTGTGCGTGATGTAGTACTCGTGATCGTCAATCGTCACAAAAGCGCGCGTCTTGGAACGCAGCAGCTTCAGAAATCCTTCGAAGTCGGTCTCGACGACATCTCCAGCCTGGAACATGATGTTACCTCCTGGCCCGGCGCCACCACGGCGCATTGATAAACGTTGGTACTCCTTTAGTAAAACCTTTATCAGAGGTTATGCGTTCGCCATTTAGGCAAGTGGTAAAAAACCGCAGGGTAGACGGGATAAAACGTTTAACCATCCCATTTGTTTGTCACATTCTGAAGCTACTTTTATGCAAACCTACTTTCCCAATTGGAATCTATCCTTTTGGCCGGGCAATTGACCGTCTATCGTTTGAGCCCGACGGGTATGAACGGGGCATCTGCAACGCCACCGCAAGGAGACACCATGGAGACTATCGAAGCGCTCATCCACCGCCGCAGCTGCCGCAAATACAGCGATCGTCCCGTCGAGGCCGAAAAGCTTGCACGTATTATCGAAGCCGGCCAATATGCACCGAGCGGCATGGGCCGCCAACCGGTGACGTTTGTCGCCGTCACCGACCCCGCGACCGTCGAGCGTCTCTCACAGCTCAACGCCCAGGTCATGGGCAGCAACAGCGACCCCTTCTATGGCGCCAAGACCGTTGTGGTGGTACTGGTCGACCGCAGCGTGCCCACGTATCTGGAAGACGGCTCGCTCGCCATGGGCAACTTGCTCAACGCCGCCTATGCACTGGGTGTCGATTCGTGCTGGATTCACCGCGCGCACGAGGTCTTTGACTCGCCCGAGGGCCTGGAGCTGCTGGCCAGCTGGGGCCTGCCCGCCGACGGCAACCTGCGCGGTGTCGGTCACTGCATTCTGGGCTATGCCGAGGACACGCTACCCGAGCCCAAACCCCGCCGCGACAACGTGGTGTATGTAAAGTAATCAAAACCACCCCTAAAAGGGGTGGTTTGCTCTTAGGGTATAACCCTTGGATTTCCGGCACGCGTCTAAAGGCGCCGGCCCTCACGGGGTTCGGGCCGCACTGCAGGTTGACCCGTGACGGGCCGGTCAAACCGGCGCTATTTGCGCCCCGGCCCCCTATCGAAGGGGTCCTCGTACTCCTTGGCGCTCAGCCGGTCGAGCGCGATGTCGGCCTTCTCCTGCTCCCGGATGTACTTCGCGATCGTGGCCTCGTTCAGGCCGACGGTGGACACGTAGTAGCCCTCGGCCCAGAACTTCCTGTTGCCGAACTTGTACTTCATGTTCGCGTGCCTGTCGAATACCATCAGCGAGCTCTTCCCCTTCAGGTAGCCCATCACGCTGGACACGCTGTACTTCGGCGGTATCGCCAGCAGCATGTGGACGTGGTCGGGCATCAGGTGCCCCTCGATGATCTCTATCCCCTTGTACTGGCAGAGCTTCCTGAAGATCTCCCCAAGGTCGGACCTTATTTGGTTGTAGATGACTTTGCGCCTATACTTCGGCGTGAACACGACGTGGTACTTGCACATCCACTTCGTGTGCGACAGGCTGTAGGCCTTCTGGGCCATACGCCACCACCGCCCTCTCGACTCGGATTCCTTGCGGCCTGAACAATCGCAAGTGTCCGGCGAGGGGGCGGCTTTGTAAAGCCGGTTGTCCCCACCCGCATAGCGGGTGGTTTCTGATGCGGCGCGCTGCGCGCCCCGCACAGGCTAAAGCCTTTAATTAGTTCCGCCGTTCTAACGAACGGCGGACCCGCTCGCAACTTATCTTGCCGGTGGAGTTGTCGTCGTTTCGTTCGTTTGAGTCGTTTCGGCACCGTCGCCCTGTTCGTCCTCGTCCTTTTGAGCGTCGGCGATGGTAGAGGCCGCCGCAACGATACCGCGCTGGGGCGCGACGCCCGTCTGGGTCTGAGCGCCCTCGACAATTTCTGTGCCTGCATGCGCGAGCTCGGGCGATTTAAACATCGCGTCCAAGTTGGCACCGCCGCCGGCGTAGCCAAGCGCAGCGAGTGCGATGACGATCACTGCAACGACGACCGCGATCGGAACATAACGATGCCAACCAGCCGGATTGAGTCCGCTGCGACGAGCCGCCCCGCGGCTGATGTAACCGAGCGTGCCGTCGTGCTTGAGCTTTGAGCCCACCACGCACTTGCGGCCCCACAACGAGGACTCTGCCTGCATGGCCAAGCGGGCGCTTGCCGAAGGATAGCCGTATTTAGTGCGCTTGAACGAACCATCAAACCCCGAGGCGTGTTTGCCCCACGTCACCGATGTCGTGCGTCGGTTGACCGGTGCGGCGCTCCGCCTTCTGCGGCTCGGTTTTGTAGTCTCAGCCATACGCCCCCGCACGCCGTAACCAAATCGAAACAATAACGCTTTGGACTGTAGCACACGCGTCGCGCGCGGTCACGGGCGCCTCGCTCAACGGTCATCGTCCTTCAGCAAGCGCCACAGCGTTGTTCGGCTTATGCCCAGCACCTCCGCCGCACGGGTTCGGTTGCCGTGGAGATGATCTACAACCAGATGCGCGATATCTCGCTCGGTATCGGCCAACGGTCGCAGGATATACAGGTCGCTTTCGAGTGTCGGGGCGCCAAAGGTTGCGGTCTTAATCACGTCCTCTTGGGCGAGCACTTCCTCCGCCACAGCGCGGTCCACCGTGCCCGCCCCCACCAATATATACAGCCGTTCCGAGACCTCGCGGAGCTGCAGATAGTTGCGGGGCCAGCGGTACGCGTCAAGCGTCTTCGCCGCGGCGGCGGACAGCGCGGGCACTGCCGTCCCAAATGCATCAGCGAGATATTCCAAATAGCGCGCAACCTTCGTCGACGCGGCTCCCTGCTCGGCAATCGCCGGCGCCACGCTCACCGCACAGGCGAAGCGCTCGGTCACAAAGGCGGCTTGATCACTTTCGCTGCCACCCGGCATGTCATTCGCCGTCAGCACCACATGGCAGCGCGTCGCCAACGCGGTGTCGGCCATCGTGGAAACGAGCTCGCGGAGGCGCTGGGGGCCAACCGCATTCCAGCCCGCAATGCAAAGTGTCAGCCCTGTTTGGAACAGCGGCGATTCGGAGCTTTTGAGCACATGGCGCCAACCGCGATCGGTAAGCTCATCGAGCGCAACGGAAACAAAGGGCTGATCGGCAAAAGGGCCATCCAGATAGAGGCGCTTGGCGATCTCGACCTGACCCGCTCCCAGCTCGCCCTCGAGCATAAGGGGCACACCGCGCGCGTAGCTCTCGGCGACCGGCGCAGCCACCGAGGCCGCCCCCTCAACGATGCCGTACGCACTCGATTCGTAGCGGGCCTCAACTTCGTCGGCGTTGAGCCACTCGATGCCCGCATGCGCCGCGGCGCCGCGCACCTCGCGAACCACGACGACCCAAAGGCCCCCGTCCTCTTTGTCGGTGGGGCGAACGGTCAGGCTCAGACGCGTACCCGCACGTCCCATAACCAGACGCGCGCCGTCTCCTATACGGTCGAGGCGTTCGGCAACAAAAGCTGCCACATCCCGCTCAAGCGCCGCGTCACTCATGGTCGAAATCGCGACGTCCCCACGCGCATCAATTGCCAATGCCGAGGCCCCGGCAGCAGCCAGGGCCTCGGTCAAGATGTTCAGCTTGGCATCGCTGTCCATGATTTGCCCCTGTCCGCGGCGACGTGCAACCGCCGACGGTCGCACGTCCGAGTGTTTCAAAATTGAACGATATTGCTCACCAAACACTATAGGACAGAAAGCGACGTCCTGCGAGTATAGGTGTTGCCCCGCATCGCCATCCTGGCGGGGCGATAAGAGCTCTTCGGGACTTATAAACCTGCGGACAAGCCATACCCGCAAGAGCTCCTATCGCTCCACCGCAGGTGTGCGGCCGCCAGCATGTGGCACGCAAATCGGCTGCCTTGCCTACCAGATTCCCAGCACGTGCTGCATTCCCAAACTCATGCACGCAATGCCAATCCAGCAGCAAAAGCCCAGCGCGATGGGCTTGCCGCCCTTTTTGACCAGCTCGACGATATCGGTATTAAAGCCAATAGCCGCCATGGCCATCACGATAAAGAACTTCGACAGCTCCTTGATGGGCGCCGTGATGGACACGGGAAGCTGAAGCACCGTGGTGATTACGCTCGCCAGCACAAAGAACAGCACAAACATGGGAAACGCGCGTTTAAGCGAGAACGTGCTTTTGGCGTCGCCGCCGGCCTTGCGCGCCAGATGCATCTGCCAGCATGCGAGGACCAACGTGATGGGAATAATGGCCAGCGTCCTGGTGAGCTTGACCACCGTAGCGCTCTCGAGCACATTGGCGCCGGGATGCATGCTGTCCCAAGCGCTCGCCGCAGCCGTTACGGACGAGGTGTCGTTGATGGCGGTGCCGGCAAACAGGCCAAAGCCCTCGTTGGTCAGCCCGAGCATACCGCCGAGCGTTGGAAACACGAGCGCCGCGATAACGTTAAACAGGAAGATGACCGAAATAGCCTGGGCAATCTCGCGATCGTCGGCATCGATGACGGGCGCGGTAGCGGCGATGGCTGAACCGCCGCAAATCGACGAACCCACACCCACAAGCGTCGCGATCTTACCCGGCACGTTCATAACGCGGCAGAGCACAAAGGCGATGACAAGCGAGGTCGAGATCGTCGCCACGATAATCGGCAGCGACTGGGCGCCCTTGGACAGAATCTGGGAGAGGTTCATGCCAAAGCCAAGCAGGATAACCGCGTACTGCAAGACTTTTTTAGACGTATAGGTGACACCGGCGGCGAGCTGTTCGCGATGATTCTTGGGAAAGACGAGCGCCAGAACCATGCCAAAGAGGATGGCGAATACCGGCCCACCGACCACCTCAATCTGTTTGCCGAGCAGCGTTGCGGGGATAGCGATGATCAGGCAGAACAAGACGCCCTTCCAGCGCTCGCGTACGATATTCGCCAGTTGCATATGGGATTCCTTCTTTCTCTTTCACGTTTGCGACGGCTTATGATACGGCAACATTGGGCATAGCCTTGCGCAAATACAGACTAAGATGCCGCAATAGTTCTCGGGCGACAGCCGAATTACCCTCCGCGGAGAGCTGATTCGCGGCATAATTAACAACTGACATATGAGTTTGATAGAACAGTTGCGAGGCGCTATGGAAGAATCGATGCACGTCGGCGAGCAGGAAACGAGCCTACAGGACCAGTCCTACCACACCATTCGACGCAAAATCGTCTACCTGGACTATAAGCCGGGCGAAAAGCTGGGCGTCAAGCAGCTTTGCGATGACCTGGACATGGGTCGCACGCCCGTGCGCGAGGCTTTGGTTCGCTTGGCGCAGGAAGGCCTGGTGCGCACCGTGCCCCAGAGCGGCACCTACGTCTCACCCATCAACCTCACCCTTGCCGAGAGTGCCTGTTACATCCGCGAGCATCTGGAAAAGCAGGTGATTGTGGAGTGCTGTGCGCGCGCCACGTCGGCCGGCATCGAGCAGCTCGACCGCGCCATCGTGCTGCAGGAAAAGGCCATGGCCGAAGAGGATCGCATCGGCTTCTTTTTGAGCGACAACCTCATGCATCACATGATTTTTAGCATCGCATGCCGCAGCACCGTGTGGTCGTGGCTCGAGGAGACCAATGCCGACCTGGAGCGCTTCCGCTGGCTGCGCGCCGCCACGCAGGTTCTCGACAATCAGGACATCGTGAACGAGCACAAGCAGATTCGCCGCGCTATCGCCGGTCGCGACCCCATCGAAGCGAGCTTTTTGGTCAGCAAGCACCTGCACATGATGTTCCGCAACCAAACCGAGGTTCTGGACCAGTTCCCCGAGTACTTCGAGACCAGCAAGCTCCGCTAACCTGCCAAAACCACCACAAAGGGGACAGGCACCTTTGTGCTGGTTTCTCCGTACAAAAAGGCCCGGCTCCGTCTGATGACGCGGAGCCGGGCCTTGGTCGTTAGAACGGCGGAACCAACTACTCGACAGTAACGCTTTTCGCCAGGTTACGAGGTTGGTCAACGTCGCAACCGCGCAGGATGGCGACCTCGCGGGCGAGCAGCTGCAGCGGGACGCTCGCGGTGATGGGGCTGAACACGTCGCGGACGGCCGGCACGCGGATGATGCAATCGGCAATCTTGTTGATCTCCTCGTCACCCTCGGTGGCAACGACGATGACCTTGGCGCCACGCGCCTTGCACTCCATGAGGTTCGACACGGTCTTGTCGTAGGTGGCACTCTTGGTGGCCACAGCGATGACAGGGAAGCCCGGGTCGATCAGGGCAATGGGGCCGTGCTTCATCTCGCCGGCGGCGTAGGCCTCGGCATGCAGGTAGCTGACCTCCTTGAGCTTGAGTGCGCCCTCGTAGGAAATAGCGGCACCCATGCCACGGCCCACGAACAGCGCCGACTGCGCGTCCTTGCACAGCAGGGCGGCCTCATGAACGGCCTCGGTCTGGGTATCCAAAATCCACTGGATCTGCTCGGCCGTATCGGAAAGCTCGCGGAACAGCATGCGCGCCTGCTTGGTGGTCAGACGGTACTTAACCTGCGCCAGCAGCAGAGCCAGCAGCGTAAGGCTCACGACCTGACCGATGAAGCTCTTGGTCGAGGCGACCGCGATCTCCTTGTTGGCCTTGGTGTAGATGACGCCGTCGCTCTCGCGCGCCACGGGGCTGCCCACCACGTTGGTGATGCCGAAGACCTTGGCGCCCTTGATGCGCGCGTCGCGAATGGCGGCAAGGGTGTCGGCCGTCTCGCCCGACTGGGACACGGCAACGACAAGCGTCGTCGGCGTAATGATGGGATTGCGATAGCGGAACTCGCTGGCCGCCTCAACCTCGGTGGGGATGCGAGCCCAGCCCTCAATAAGGTTCTTGGCGATGAGGCCAGCGTGATAGCTAGTGCCGCAAGCGATCACGTAGACGCGGTCGATGTCGTTGAGTTCCTCGAGGGACAGGCCCAGCTCGTCGATATCGAGCTCGCCGGCGGGGGTCATACGGCCCACCAGCGTATCGCGCACGACGCGCGGCTGCTCGTGGATTTCCTTGAGCATAAAGTCGGGATAACCGCCCTTTTCTGCCATGTCCAGGTCCCAGTCGATGTGGGTGACCTTGGGCTCGATGACGTTGCCGGCCTCGTCGGTGTACTCGACGCCCGCGGGCGTGAGCTTGGCAAACTGACCGTCCTCGAGCACCACGACATCGCGAGTGGCATCGATAAGCGCGATCACGTCGGAGGCAACGTAGGAGCCGGTCTCGCCCACGCCGACCACAATCGGGGAGTCCTTGCGCGCCACGGCGATCACGCCGGGCTCGTCAGCGCACACGGCGGCCAGACCATAGGCACCGACCACGTGGGTGCAAGCCTCGCACACGGAGGCCATCAGGTCGTGCGTCTCGGCATAAGCCTCTTCGATCAGATGCGCGAAGACCTCGGTATCGGTCTCGCTCTTAAAGTGGTGGCCGCGGCCCTCCAGCTCTTCGCGCAGCTCGGCGAAGTTCTCGATGATGCCGTTGTGGACGATGGCGATACGACCGTCGCAGCTGGTGTGGGGATGGGCGTTAACGACGGAGGGCTTGCCGTGGGTGGCCCAACGGGTGTGGCCGATACCGCAGGTAGCGTCGCTGTCGATGTTGGAAAGCTCGCTCTCCAGGCCCGCGACCTTGCCCACGCGGCGGATGACGTCGAGGTGCGCCGCGGCGCCCTCACCCACCTCGAGCGCGACGCCCGAGGAGTCATAGCCGCGATACTCCATACGCTTAAGACCCGTGACCAGGATGTTCTTTGCAATATCAGAGCCGGTGTAGCCGACAATTCCGCACATAGGATAAATCCCTTCGTTCGCGTGACTGCAAGACGTCCACGCACAAGGGGCGCTGAGACGTACAACGTTCGAGTATTGTACTCACGCAAACGCAAGCTGATATACCAGAAGTGGTATCTCAACTTAGATACCACCCGATGCACACACGTCCAGCTGGTCCAAACCGCCACAATGGGGACAGGAACCTTTGTGGTGGTTTGGACCGGAGCGGCGCTCTGTCCCAGCGAAAGATCTCGATCTGTAACATCTGGGGCTCCGGAAGCCGGCTTAGTGTTACAGATCGAGACATTACAGTTCGGCCCCTGCACTATGTCTCGATCTGTAACAGGCAGAGCCGGTTTTGCCGTCCAGGTGTTACAGATCGAGACAATTGAAGGCCCAGGCAGCTCAAACCACCACAAAGGTGCCTGTCCCCTTTGTGGTGGTTTGGACTCCGGCGTTTGCCCAGATAAAACCTACCAACACCCTGGGGGCTGGCGATGCTACAATCTGGCTTGTACTTGAAACGCATCAAAGGGGCCGCTATGGCAAAGGTAAAAATCAGCGACGTCGCGCGCGAGGCCGGGGTTTCGCTGGGCACGGTTTCCAACGCGCTCAACCACCCCGAAAAGCTGCGCCCCGAGACCCTCAAGCTCATCAACGAGACCATCAATCGCTTGGGCTACCTGCCCAACCAAAGCGCTCGCCAGCTGGCCGGCGGCACCACCAAGTCCTTTGGCCTGGTCCTCCCCCGTCTCGATCACGGCTTTTCGCTCCAGATTGCGAGCGGTGCCCACAACGAGGCACGCAAGCACGGCTATGACTTGCTCATCGCCAACGCCGACAACGACGACATTCTCGAAGACCATTACCTGCGCTACTTTATGGGCACTCAGATGTCCGGCGTCATGGTTCAGCCCATGGCATCCCCCGACTGGCACCCGGCCATGACTAAAATGCCCGTGCCCATCGTCTACCTGGACATCCATTGCTCCGAGCCTGGCTACTATGTGGCTGCCGACAACGAGGCCCAGGGGCGCATTATCGCCGAGCTCGCCATCGCCCGCGGCGCACACCATATCGTCGTTGTGGGTCGAGCGGCATTTATGCAGCTCACCCTGCGCGTTCTTGGCATCCATAAGGCCCTCGCCCTGCATCCCGATATCAAAATTGAGGTCATTGACGCCGGAGAGTGGAATACCGCAGTCGACGGCTACAGCATCGGCGCGCAGATTGCCGAGCGCTCTTCCGACGAGCGCCCCGATTTTGTCATCGGCCTTTCCGATGTATTGGCCTCGGGCGTTATCTCGGCGTTGATCGACAAAGGCATCTCCGTCCCCGAGCAGGTCCGTGTGGCCGGCTGCGACGGCAACCCACTTGCATGGAGCGGGTCGGTCCCGCTCACCACGGTAGCACCGCCTGGCTACGAAATCGGCCGCAAGGGCATACAGCTCCTCATTGAGCAGATCGAGAACAAGCCCATCGCCAAGGCCAAACGCGTGCGCATCGGCTCCGCTGCGCACGCCGTCACCGCGGGCGCGGCAACCAAGGACATCAGCCGCCAAGAGCTCGTACGCCCGTTTTTACTGGAGCGCGCCAGCACCCAGGCAAGCAGTCACACCGAAGCCACCGCCATCAACCTGGGCGCCTACCTGTAGTAAAAAGCGCCGCAGCGGAAACAGCCCCGCTGTGGCGCTTTTTACTGGCCCCACGCCCATTAGCCAAGGCTACAGCTACGGATATTTATGGAATGCAATCCATATTTTCATGAATTATTTTGATAAAATGGATTCGGTTCCATATTTTTTGTAATTTCATAAGAATATTGATTTTGCTCCAATGTTTTCAGACCCAGGGAGAGGCTTTATGGATTTGATTGACCGCAAACAGTACCTCGACTGGCTCATTTTGTGGAAAGACTCGCATGTTATCAAGGTCGTTTCGGGCGTGCGTAGGTCCGGTAAATCGAAGCTATTCGAGATTTACCGTGGTCATTTGCGCGACCATGGAACCACAGATGCCCAAGTTATATCCCTCAACTTTGAAGATCTGGAGTTCGAGTCTCTTACGTCGTATAGAGCACTCTACGACTACGTTTCCGCCAGACTCGTCCCCGATAAGATGAACTACGTTTTTCTGGACGAGATACAGCATGTCGAGCACTTCGAAAAAGCCGTCGACAGCCTATTTATCAGGGACAATGTCGATCTCTACATAACCGGTTCCAACGCCTATCTGCTCTCGAGCGAGCTGGCAACCTTGCTATCCGGTCGCTACGTAGAGCTCAAGATGCTGCCCCTCTCCTTTAAAGAGTTTTGCTCGGCAAAAACCAATGGCGGAAAGGCTCCTACCCAGCTGTTTGACGAGTACATCACCCGGGGCTCCTTTCCCTTTATCGCCGAAACGGGTATCCAGGGCCCCCAGGCGCGCGATTACCTTATGAGCCTCTACGACACCATAGTCATACACGACGTTATCGAACGCTTGAAGGTCTCGGACGTCTCGACCCTGCGCGATATCACCAAGTTCTTACTCCATAACGTCGGAAGTCGAATCTCGGTTAAAAAAATCTCCGATACGCTCTCGTCCAACGGCAACAAAACCGACCAGAAAACCGTCGCCAAGTACCTCAAAGGCCTAACAGACAGTCTCGTGCTGTATTCAGCGCCGCGCTACAACGTACGCGGTCGACAGCTTCTTACAACAAACGGCAAATACTACGCCGTCGACCTTGGACTTAGAGGCGCTCTCGTCAAAACTCAGAGCAGCGACATCGGTCATATCCTCGAAAATATTGTCTATCTCGAGCTCCTACGCCGCGGATACGACGTCTACGTGGGCGATATCGATGATGGGGAAATCGATTTTGTTGCCCTAGGCCCAGACGAGACGGCCTATTATCAGGTTTCAGCCACCACGCTTGACGAAACCACCCTCAACCGCGAGTTGGCCCCCTTTAAGAAAGTCCGAGACAACTATCCCAAGACGCTTCTTACGCTCGACGCGCTATTTGCTGACGCAAACTACGAAGGAGTTCGCAAACGCAACGTAATCGAATGGCTCTTGGAGTAGCCCGTAACGCCCAAAGCCCCCGCCAACCCCTTGCCAAGGCAGCTGCCTCGGTCGCTTAAAGCACAAAGCCCCTCTTATCGGCCAAAACTGTAGTCTAGGCGAGATAAGAGGGGCTGGCTGTATCGACGCTTCCGCGCGGGCGTCGTCGTCACCGCCAGCGGTAGACAACGCCCACGAGCGCATTCAGGATCTTGGATATAGATGCAGCCACCCAGCTAAGCGGTTGGCCGCATCTTTAAAATGCTATTGAAATGGCGCAGGCGCAGAGTCTAGCGCACGGCCTTGACCGCCGCCGTCAGATCGAACAGCGTATCGAGCACGGCCTCGCAGCCGTCCACCACGTCCTGCGGCAGCGGCACGATATCGGGGACGGCAAAGACGTGGCAGCCGGCCGTAATGCCCGAGACGCAGCCGTTACGCGAATCCTCGACCACGGCGCACTCCTCGGGGGCAAAGCCCGCGCGCTCGCAGGCGAGCAGATACATCTCGGGGTCGGGCTTGCCATGCACGACATCCTCACCGCAGGTCACAGTCTCAAACTTGTCAAAAAGACCGACCATCTTAAGGTTGCGCTCAGCCGTAACATGGCGCGACGAGGTCGCGAGGCCCACGTGATAACCCGCCGCCAGCAGCTCGTCTAGGCACTCGGCAGCGCCGGCCTTAAGCTCCAGCTCGGTCTTGACCATCTCGTCGCGAATCTCCTTGTGGCGGACATAAATCGCCTCGGCGGTCTCGTGGCTACCGTAGTGCTCCTCGAGAATGCCCATGACATCTACCAGCGTACGGCCGATAAACTGATGAATCAGCGCGTCATCAATCGCGAGCCCCAGCTCGGCAGCGCCCGCCTTCCACGCCTTAATACCCAGTCGCTCGGTGTCGACCAGCGTTCCATCCATATCAAAAATGACAGCCTTGATCATTTCGGTCCCCCCATTGGCTTGCATTGCCGCTACTCTACCGCACTTTACGAACTTGTATATAACGTATATACATATTGCACTTTCGTTACATAGATAGAAGTCTTATGGCGAGCGGCTCGGTAGGATTATAGTTTCGTCCGAGCTTTCAACTGTAAGGAACGTTTCATGCTTTCAGACACCACCGCACCCGCAGAGGAGCTTCAGAACAAACTCGCAGCGCTCGAGCAGCTGCTTTTGGCATATGGACGCGTCGCCATCGGCTTTTCCGGCGGCGTCGACAGCAGCTTTTTGGCCGCCGTTTGCTCCCGCATCATGCCCGCTAACACCCTTCTCGTCCATCTCACCACGCCGCTCATCGGCACGCCCGAGCAGGCTTCGTTTGAGCGATCTGTTGACGGACAAGCCGATGAGGGCCCGCATTTTAAGCTTCCGGTGCTTAATCTTTCGGTTGACCAGCTCCAACTTCCGCAGGTTGCCTGCAACGACGCCGACCGCTGCTATCACTGCAAGCGCGCCGGCTTCACCGCCATCGTCAACCACGCCAAGTCACTGGGTTTCCCCATCGTCATCGACGGCAGCAACGCAAGCGACCGTGGCGATTACCGCCCCGGCATGCGCGCTGCTGAGGAACTCGGCGTACGCTCGCCTCTTATGGAGGTCGGCTTTACCAAGGACGAGGAGCGCGAGCTGCTGCGCGCATGGGGCTACCCCGTTTGGAATCTGCCCGCCGGCGCCTGCCTTGCCACGCGCATTCCCACGGGCGAGGAGCTTACGCGCGAAAAGGTCGACTTGATTCGCGCCTGCGAGGATTACCTGCACGACCTTGACCTGTCGCAGGTCCGCGCGCGCCTGGTCGGCGGTTGTATGCATATCGAGGCCGCCCCGTCCGACGTCGCCAAGATCGCCGCCCTCGGTGGCGCCGCGGTCGATGCCGAGGGCAAGACCCCGCTACCCGCCGCCATCGAGTCCGCACTGCGCAACCTGGGCTGCGACCACATCTCCCCCCAGGTAACCCCCTACATCCACGGCAACATGAATCTTTAAGTTACGCCGTTTTACAAACGGCGTAACCGCTCGGCGCTGCGCAGGCCCCGGGCACGGCAATCTGACGTTCAACTGCGCGGGCGCGACCAAAAGGTCAGCGCCCGCTTGTTTCACGTCACCTTGCCGCACCCGGAACCTGCTCGCTCGCGTATGCTCGACCTGAACCACATAAATTGCCACCTTCCAAATGGAGATAGGTTTATTTTGGCAGGTTTTATCTGGGGAAACGCAAGCAGGGCCGCAACGTCGTATGGCGTTGCGGCCCTTTTCCTTGGAGAAGGATCGATTGATTGAGCGGGAGGGTTATACCTACCCCTCGAGCCCGGCGTTAATAAGCTCCGCAATCTCAACAGGATCGGTGCTCGCGCGTACCTTATCGCGGAAGCCGGCGTCCATCAGCATCACGGCAGCCTTGGAAAGCAGACGCAGATGCGTGGTTCCAGCTTCGCCGGCGGGCACGTACAACGCAAGCGCGACATCAACGGGCACGCCGTCAAAGCTCGGCCACTCGACAGGCTCGGCCAGCTTGAGCACGGCAACGCCCGGCGTATGGATCGCGTCACTCTTGGCATGCGGGACGGCAAAACCGGCGACAAGGCCAGTCTCGGCCTCGTTCTCGCGAGCCATGAAGGCAGTCTCTACGGCAGATGCGTCGTCAGCAAAGCCGAGCTCGACGGCCTGATCGGACAAATAATGCAGGGCATCCTCGCGCGAGGCGGCGGTATACCCTATCGTCACTTGGTTGGCAGATACAAATCCCATGGAAACCTTCCTTACAACACAGACCTGACCGCAGCTTCGATGCCGTCGGCGTCCAAACCGTACTTGTGCAGCAAATCGACCGCAGGGCCGGACTCGCCATACACATCGCGCACGCCGACGCGACGCATCGGCACCGGATACTGCTCCGCTAGCACCGAGGCAACGGCCTCGCCAAGACCGCCGATAATCGAATGCTCCTCGGCAGTGACCACGCGACCGGTCTTCTTGGCGCTGGCTACAACCAGGCGTTCGTCGAGCGGCTTGATCGTATGCATGTTGATGACCTCGGCATCGATGCCATCGGCAGCGAGCGCCTCGGCAGCCTCAAGCGCCTCGGCGACCATAAGGCCACAAGCGATGATGGTCACATCGGACCCCTCGCGCACGACCACGCCGCGACCAATCTTGAACTCATAGTCCTCGTAATCGTTAATGACCGGTGTTGCCAGGCGGCCGAAGCGCATGTAAACCGGGCCCTCAAGCTCATAGGCGGCGCGCACGCAAGCGCGAGCCTCGACGTCATCGGCGGGAACGACCACCGTCATGCCCGGAATCGTGCGCATGAGCGCGATATCCTCGCAGCACTGGTGCGTGGCGCCGTCCTCGCCCACCGAAATGCCGGCATGGGTAGCGCCAATCTTGACGTTGAGGTGCGGGTAGCCAATGGAATTGCGGACCTGCTCGTAGGCGCGA
>CABQJK010000037.1 GCA_902464495.1 uncultured Collinsella sp.
GTTTAGAACAGGCTTCTCGCTCGCAGCTAGGCGCAGTCGCAAAAGTACAGGTTTTTATAGAGGGGTATGGAGATGTACCTACTAGCAGTACATTTTGCGTAATCTGGGCAAACGCTGATTAATTGCTCGTATAATGTCGTCTGTCGAAAGATACAAAAACCTGTACCTTTTTGTGCAACAAAAAAAGCCGCTCAACCAGCGGCTTTTCTTATTTCGGCATGAAAAAGGCGACCGCCCTTTGTGGACGGTCGCCTTTGTTAATTGTTGTGAAGCTTGCCTTAGGCGCGGGTCTTGATCTCCTCGAGCACCTTCGCAACAAACTCGTCAACGCTCATCTGAACAGTCTCGTTGGAGCGATCGCGGACGGAAATGTTGCCGGCCTCGACCTCCTTCTCACCCAGGATGAGCATGTAGGGCACGCGATCGATGCTGCGGGCCTCGCGGATCTTGTAGCCGATCTTCTCGTCGCGGTCGTCGCAGACCACGCGAATGCCGGCTTCCTCCAGCTTGGCGCACACCTCGTGGGCGTAGTCGCGGCTCTTCTCAGAGACGGGAAGCGCCTTGACCTGCACGGGAGCCAGCCAGGTGGGGAACTTGCCCGCGAAGTGCTCAATCAGAATACCGATGAAGCGCTCGATGGAGCCAAAGCATACGCGGTGCAGCATGATGGGGCGCTTCTTGGTGCCGTCGGCGTCCACGTACTCCAGGTCAAAGTTGAGCGGCATCTGGAAGTCGAGCTGCACGGTACCGCACTGCCAGGTACGGCCGAGCGAGTCCTCCAGGTGGAAGTCGATCTTGGGGCCATAGAAGGCGCCGTCGCCCTCGTTGACCTCGTAGTCCATGCCCAGCTTCTCCAGAGCGGTGCGCAGGCCCTCCTCGGCGCGAGCCCAGTCCTCGTCCGAACCCATGGAGTCCTCGGGGCGGGTGGAAAGCTCAACGTGGTACTTAAAGCCAAACTTTTGGTACACGGAGTCGATGAGGTTGACCACGCCCACGATCTCGTCGGTCAGCTGGTCGGGACGCACAAACAGGTGGGCGTCGTCCTGGTTAAAGCAGCGCACGCGGAACAGGCCGTGCAGGGCGCCGCGCAGCTCGTGGCGGTGCACCAGGCCAATCTCGCCGGCGCGGATGGGCAGCTCGCGGTAGGAGTGCGGCTTGGAGGCGTACACCAGCACGCCACCCGGGCAGTTCATGGGCTTAATGCAGTACTCTTCGTCGTCAATGACGGTGGAGTACATGTTGTCCTTGTAGTGATCCCAGTGGCCACTGGTCTTCCACAGCTGCTTGTTCATGATGAGCGGCGTGGAGATCTCCACGTAGCCAGCCTTGTGGTGGATCTCGCGCCAGTAGTCCAGCAGCGTGTTCTTAAGGATCATGCCGTTGGGCAGGAAGAACGGGAAGCCGGGGGCCTCGTCGCGCATCATAAAGAGATCCATCTCGCGGCCGATCTTGCGGTGGTCGCGCTTCTTGGCCTCCTCCAGCATGTGCATGTGCTCGTCGAGCTCTTCCTTGGTAGCAAAGGCGACGCCGTTGATGCGGGTGAGCATCTTGTTGTCCTTGTCGCCCTTCCAGTAGGCGCCCGAGACGCCGGTGAGCTTAAAGGCCTTAAGGGCCTTGGTGTAGCAGATGTGGGGGCCGACGCACATGTCGATGTAGTCGCCCTGCTGGTAGAAGGTGATGCGAGCGTCGTCATCCAGGTCGCCGATGTGCTCGACCTTGTACTTCTCGCCGCGCTCCTCCATAAGGGCGATGGCCTCGGCGCGGGGCTTCTCGTACACGGAAAACTTGAGGTTCTCCTTGACGATCTTCTTCATCTCAGCCTCGATCGCGGGGAAGTCGTCCTCGCTGATCTTGACGCCCTCGGGCAGGTCGACGTCGTAGTAGAAGCCGTTGTCGGTCGCGGGACCGTAGGCAAAGTCGGCCTGGGGGTACAGGCGCTTGATGGCCTGCGCCATGATGTGCGCGGCGGAGTGGCGGATGACGTGCGTGACCTCGTCCTGCGGGAGCTCGGCCACCGAACCGTCATTGTAGAGTGCCTTCATGGGTATGTTTTCTCCTCTCGGATGCCTGATGCAAGTGCGTGCGATGCGCTCGGCGTTTTAACTTGCATCATTATAGGCAGGTTGCCTTGGTATACAAGCGCCCGCCGCACCTTAATGGCACGGCGGGCGATTTTCTACGCATGCTTCATCGCGTGGGGGCGGGGCTGCGGGGCGCGCGGCGCTCGTGGCTTGCGGCCGGCCCGGCAATGGATGCGTTACTGGATGCGAGTTCGGCAGTAGGGGCAGACCTTCCAGTGCGCATCGAGCGGGCGATGGCAGCTGGGGCAGACGTTGCGAACCTGGGTATCGCACACCGGGCAGACGACGAAGTCCTTCTCGATGGGCGCGCCGCACTGCGGGCAGGTGCCGTACTGGGCAAGCTGACGCTCGCGCAGAGCCATGTCCAGCTCCTGCTCCTCGCGGTCGGATGCGTAGGAGTGCGGACGCAGGACCAGGTAGGCAATGAGGCCCACAAACGGGATGAGGGCGATGATGCCCCATGCCACGTAGGCGCTGGCGCCGCGGCGGCGGGCGTCGATGAACACATAGACGACCGACAGCACATACAGGGCGATGATAAAGCCAACGAAGGCATAGACGACGCCCATAAGCTGCGGCGACATGAGCTCGGAGATGTACTTGGACATTACGGGTACCTTTCGGAATAATAACAGTCCGGTCAAGTTTACCACGGGGTTTGTTTATATGGGACCACGGCTAGGGGCGGGGCTGGTGCGGACACAAACATCTCAATCTGTAACAGGTGGGAGCGGGATCAGGATCTAGATGTTACAGATCGAGACACAGGGATCCCTCCCCGACTTCAATCTCGATCTGTAACATCTTGGGCCCCAAAACCCCTCTTACTGTTACAGATCGAGACATTCAAAATCCGCCGGAAGGTTTGTCTTGATCTGTAACATCTAGAACCCAAATCCTCGTCTAACTGTTACAGGTCGAGACAAACGGTTGCCGTAGCTGTCAGCAGACGAGCTTGTCGACGTTGCCGGGTCTCCCCTCGCCTGCCGTTGGCGGATGTTGCGGGGCTGTTCGCCGCATTACCGCCGCACTGGGGGTGCGCGCGCCGTAGGATAGTCCTATTGACGGCCTGTCAACTCGTCTGGGAGGCACTGTGACAGAAACGTTTGATATCGCGATTGTGGGCGCGGGCATCACCGGATGCGCCATCGCGCGGCAGCTCGCGCGCTACGATCTTTCCATTTGCGTGGTCGAGGCGGCCAATGATATCGCGCTGGGCGCATCGAAGGCCAACGGCGGCCTGGTGCACGCCGGCTACGACCCGGCGCCGGGTACGGTAAAGGCGCAGGTCAACGCCCGCGGCTGCGAACTCTACGGGACGTGGGCGCAGGAGCTGGGATTTTTGTTCCGTCGCACCGGGTCGATGGTGCTGGGCTTTAACGACGAGGACCGCGCGCATCTGGAGCAGCTGCGCCAGAACGGCCTGGCCAACGGCGTGCCCGAGCTGTCGATCATTGGGCCCGAGCGCATCCACGAGCTTGAGCCGTGCGCCAGTGCCGATGCCACGTGCGCGCTGTGGTGCCCCTCGACCGGTTTTGTCGACCCCTTTGAGGTCGCCATCGCCGCGCTGGAGAACGCTGTGGCTAACGGGGCGACGTTTATGCGGTCCGCGCCGGTGAAGGCGATTGAGGTTGCTGGCGGCGAGGCTGCCAACGGTGCTGCACGCTTTACGTTGGTGACGCCCGCCGGCGACGTGCGCTGCCGCTATTTAATCAACGCCGCGGGCAACGGCGCCGCGGACATCTCGCACATGGCGGGTGCCGAGGAGTTCCAGATGGTCTGGCGCCAGGGCAACATCGTGGTGCTGGACAAGGAGCCGCGCGCGCTGATGCCGCTCTACCCCGTGCCGACGCCGGTGTCGAAGGGCGTTATCGTGACGGGCACCGTGCATGGCAACACCGTGATCACCGCCACGGCTGCTGTGCGCGAGCCAGGCGACACGCAGACCTATGCGAGCGATGTGAACGCGCTGCTGACCGGCGCGCGCAAGCTGGTGCCCGACCTGGACACGCGCCGCGTGGTGCGCGCGTTTGCCGGCGGGCGCCCGGTCATTCAGGGAACGAACGACTTCTCTATTGGACAGTCGGCCGTGGTGCCGGGGCTGTTCCAGGCGGCGGGCATTCAGTCGCCGGGCGTGGCAAGCGCGCCGGCCATTGCCGAGCGCATGGAGCTTGTGATGCGTGAGGCGGGCGTGGAGCTGCACGAGCGGGCGGACTGGAACCCAATTCGCCGCGCGCCGGACGACTTTGACCGCGCACCGCTGGCGCGCAAGGAGGAGCTGATCGAGTCCGATCCCGCGTGGGGACAGATCGTCTGCCGCTGCGAGACGGTGCCCGAAGCCGAGATCGTGGCCGCGATCCGACGCCAGCCGGGTGCGGTTTCGGTCGAGGGCGTCAAACGCCGCTGCCGTGCGGGTATGGGTCGGTGCCAGAGCGGTTTTTGCCAGAGCCGTGTGGTGGCGATTCTTGCCCGAGAGCTGGACTGCGACCCCAGCGAGGTATTACTGGAGGACGCCGGATCTTGGCTGGTTGAGGGACCGCTGAAGGGGGTGCGTTAGGATGGCGAAATTCAAATCGAGCGCGATTTATTGCGGCGTCGTAGAAGCCGTACAAACGCAAGCCTTCGACGTGGTCGTTATCGGCGGCGGCCCCGCCGGCATGGCGGCCGCGCTGGCCGCGCATAAGGCCGGAGCGCGCGTGGCCATCGTGGAGCGCGAGCAGCACCTGGGCGGCATCCTCCGCCAATGCATCCACCCCGGCTTTGGCCTGTCGCACTTTAAACAGGAGCTCACCGGTCCCGAGTACGCGCAGCGCTTTATCGACCAGGTGCACGCAACCGACACTGCGCTGTTCCTGAACAGCATGGTGATTGGGATTGATTCAGGCGAGCCTGCGGAAGACACCGCGGTCCACACCGTCACGCTCATGAGCCCCACCGGCATGCTGCAGCTCACCGGACGGGCGGTTGTCCTTGCCATGGGGTGCCGCGAGCGCACCCGCAGCGAGATCAAAATTCCCGGCAGCCGACCCGCCGGCGTGTTTACGGCCGGCTTGGCGCAGCGATACATCAATATCGAAAACCTCAAGCCCGGCTCGCGCGCCGTCATTTTGGGCTCGGGCGATATCGGGCTGATCATGGCGCGCCGCTGCACCCTCGAGGGGATTTCGGTCGAGGGCGTGTACGAGCTCATGCCGTACGCCAACGGCCTGCGCCGCAATGTGAAAAATTGTCTGGACGACTTTGGCATTCCGCTGCATCTGTCTACCACGGTCACGCGCGTGATCGGGCACGACCGCGTGGAGGCCGTCGAGGTAAGTCAGGTCGATGAGCACCTGACACCCATTCCGGGAACCGAGCGCATCGTTTCGTGCGACACACTGCTGCTCTCGGTGGGCCTGATTCCCGAGAACGAGCTTTCGGTTGCCGCGGGCGTTGAGCTTGACCAGCACACGCGCGGCGCCGTAGTTGACCAGAGCCTCCAGACAGGCGTGCCGGGCATCTTTGCCTGTGGCAACGTGCTGCACGTGCACGACCTGGCCGACAACGTGACGACCGAGTCCGAGAGGGCTGGCGCAGCTGCAGCGGCGTATGCGCTGGGGACCGCCGCGGGCGCCGTTCCGGACTGCGAGCTCACGGTCTCCCCTGCCGGCATTGCGGGATACGCACTGCCGGGACGCATTACGGCCGTGGCGCTCACCAAGCTCAACTTCCGCGTGCGCCGACCAGTCGACGCCGCCCGCGTGCGCATTCTGGCAGGCGACGAAGAACTGTTCGCCGGCAAGGTCCGCCCGTTTAAACCGAGTGTTATGGAAAGCTTCCCACTGCCGGCAAAGGTCATCAAGCAGGCGCTCGACCTGGGTGCCAGCGAGATTGTTCTATCCGTCGATTCCATCGAGGAGGCATAAACTATGAGCGATAACGTGGTCGAAACGCTGCAGTTCAACTGCACCACCTGCCCATCCGAGTGCCTTCTGACCGTAGAGGTGGAGCGCGACGCCAACGGTGCCGTAGCAGCGGTGCGCTCCGTGACCGGCAACAGCTGCCCGCGCGGCGATAAGTTCGCACATCAGGAGCTCACCTGCCCCATGCGCGTGCTCACCACGACCGTGGCCGTCGCCGGCGGCGACGAAGCTCTGCTGCCCGTGCGCACGGCTGAGGCCATCCCGCTCGAACTCCACGCCCAGGCGATGACCCTCATCCGAGACCTAGTCGTCAACGCCCCCATCCGCATGGGCGACGTCGCGCTGGAGAATCTCCTAGACACCAACATCAACCTAATCGCCAGCATGGACATCGACCCCGCCTAAGCAGCTAATTTAGGACGGGGCTCTTTTAGCTGCTTTTGCAAGGAGTGTCCCCAGGTGCCGGCATAAAAGGAACGTCCCTATGTGCCGGGCTTGGGATACCATGGTGGCAGCCTAGCGAAAGGATGTTTCATGGCACATGTCGATGACCAGCGTGTGGCACGCGTGCTCGATGCGCTCGAGGCCCAGCACCCCGGCGCACAGCTGCTCGTAAACGACCCGTGGTCAATCTATTACCTGACCGGCTTTTATGCCGATATGTTCGAGCGTTTTTGCGGCGTGCTGCTCGCGCGCAATGCCGAGCCGGTAATCCTAGTCAACGCCCTGCACCAGCTGCCGGAATACGACAATGCCCGCGTTGCCTACCACACCGATACCGATATCGTGACCGATGCCATCGCGCGCGAGGTCGATCCGATCAAGCCGCTTGGCATCGACACCGTCATGCGCTCCGGCTTTTTGATGCCGCTCATGGAGCGCCACGCCGCGAGCGAGTTCTTCCTGGGTGACTTTGCCGTCACCGCAGCACGCGCCCACAAGGACGAAGTCGAGCAAGAGCTCATGCGCGCGTCCTCGGCCGCTAACGACGCTGTGATGGCCGACGCCATCACGCTCGTCCACGAAGGTGTGACGGAGCGCGAAATTGCTGACCAGATGCTCGGCCTGTACCGCAAGCACGGCTGCGAGGGCTTTAGCTTTCCGCCCATCGTGAGCTTTGGCGCCAACGCCGGCGACCCGCATCATGAACCCGACGATACCGTGCTCAAGCGCGGCGACGTGGTGCTGTTCGACATTGGCGGACGCCATCGCAACTACTGCTCGGACATGACGCGCACGTTCTTTTGGGGTGAGCCGGACGAGGAAACCGTACGCATCTACGACATCGTGCGCCGCGCCAACGAAGCCGCCGAGGGGCTCATCGCACCGGGCGTTCGCATGTGCGACCTGGACCGCGCCGCACGCGATGTGATCGAGGACGCAGGCTATGGGCAGTACTTTACGCACCGCTTGGGACACTCGATCGGCCTGCAGGACCACGAGCCGGGCGACGTCTCGCTCGTCAACGAGCAGGTTGTCGAGCCGGGCATGACCTTCTCCATCGAGCCGGGCATCTATCTCCCCGGCCGCACCGGCGTCCGCATCGAGGACCTGGCCCTGGTGACCGAGTCCGGCGTCGAGATTCTCAACGCCTACCCCCACGATCCGGTCCGCCTAGACTAGGCAATGCGGCAAAGGGGCTGTCCCTTTGCCGCATCCTGCCAACGATTCACCACGAAAGCGGGCTATCTACTACGTTTAACCCGCATGGGTCGACCATGCGAGTCTTTTTTAAAAAATGGCAAGCCTTCTACCTGCGGTTTTTATTTCGCAATTCTCGACGTGGTCGAGGGCAGTCGATTAAACGTAGTAGATAGGCCCATTTCGTGGCGAGCAGCCCAAATTAGCTGCCCCTCGAGTGGGTTAACGGAGCAGCCCCGCTACTTCGCCGGCTAGGGTTATGGTGCCGGCTGCTACGAAGGGTTCACCCGCGGCATCGAAGGCAGCGAGGGTCTCGGGCACGCTCGGGTATACGCCCGCGAGCTTATCGGCATCAACGAGGGCGGCGAGCTCCTCAGCCGGCAGGGCGCGGTCAGAATCGGTCTGGGTCACGACCACGCGGGGGAACGCCGGAACCAAAACGTCAACGATACCCGCCACGTCCTTGTCGGCCAGCGCAGCGCACAGCAGCGTAGGGCGGTTCTCCACGCACGGATCGATCTCGTCCAGCGCGCTCACAAAGTTCTCGCAGCTCTGAGGGTTATGGCAGGCGTCGATCAGCTTGAGCGGATCGGTTCCCAGCACATCAAAGCGACCCGGCGTGGGGCAGCCCATAAGCGACGCATCGAGCTCGTCATGATCGAGCTCGCGACCCAGATACCCCTCGCACAGCATAATCGCGCACGCGGCATTCTGCGGCTGATACGCCGGTTTAACCATACTCGACGTATAGATGGCACGCGGCGTAGTACAGCTAAACTCCACCGCGTCGCCTACATACGCCGGCACCTTGGTCGTGGCATGGCTCACCACGAGCGGCACGATGCCGCACGCGCGACAACGGGCATCCATCACGCGCTGAACGCTCGCCTCATGCGTGCCTTCGCCCAAAACAACCAGGCGCCCAGGCTTAATAACCGCAGCCTTCTCCCCCGCAATGGCCTCGAGCGTGTCGCCCAGAATGCGCGTGTGATCGAGCCCGATGCCCGTAATGGCAACGGCAACGGGATCTGTCGCACTCGTGGCGTCCCAACGTCCGCCCATACCAACCTCGAGCACGGCAACATCCACCGCGGCCTCGGCAAACACGACAAGTGCGGCAGCCGTCAGCAGGTCAAACGGCGTGATGGAATAGGCGCACTCCCCCGCCGCCACACGACGGGCATTCACGCGATGTCCCGCCTCAACGGCGGCAGAAACACCGCGGGCAAAGGCCTCATCGCTCACGACGCGTCCATCGACCTCCATGCGCTCGGGATAGCGCACAAGCTGCGGCGACGTATACAGCGCGGTCTTGAGCCCCTCGCCGCGAAGGATAGCAGCCGAAAAACGCGTAGTCGAAGTCTTGCCATTGGTGCCGGCAACCTGAATGCAATCAAAATACTCGTCCGGACGTCCCAGTTCATCGAGCATATCGACAACCGTCTCGAGCAGAGGCCCAGCATCCCCAGAAATCCGCCCCGTATCAGCAGCCAAAGCAACAGCCTCACCAAACGAAAGCAAATCAAACTCAAAAGGAACGACATACGACCCAGAACGCTTAGCCATAACCCAAAGTCCCCCATAACAGAAAAAGAGGCCCACCAAAAAGAATGAGCCCCTCACGTTGACAATATCAGCCTTTACCCGCTTGCAGCGAGCTCAAGGCCACAACACAGTGGCCCTAACACGCAAGATGCAATCGGCCACGTAAACGAACTGGGAGCGGCCCGACGCTTTGCTCGATACAAGTTCCGCACGCAAAGGACAGCACTTAATGTGCTGTCCGTCTTGCGCAGGACTGTTCGCAGTAGCGAGCAAAGCATCGGGACGCGCCCCCGAGTAAACCTTACGAGAAGTCAGCAACCTGAGCAGTCAAAGCCGCCAGGATCTCCTTGAGCTCAGCTGCACGGTCTCTCTTCTTCTGCACCACCGCGGGCGCGGCCTTGGCCACAAAACCCTCGTTGGCGAGCGTCTTCTCGCAGCCGGCGAGCTCCTTCTGGGCCGCGGCAATCTCCTTCTCCAGGCGTGCCTTCTCGGCCGAAAGGTCAACCTTGCCCTCGAGCACCACAAAGACCTCGACGCCGCTGTCGACCACGGCGATGCTCGCGGCCGGCTTCTTGACGTCGGTACCCATGACCAGCGAGGCGGTGTTGGCCAGCGGCTCGATGGTCGAGCGCAGGCTCTCGAGCTTCTCGATGTCCTCGGCACCGGCGCGCACGACCACGTCGAGCTCAGCCTTGGGGCTCAAGCGATAACGCGAACGCGTGGCGCGGGCGGCAGACACGACGGTACGGCACAGCTCAAATGCGCGCTCGGCGTCCTCGTCAACATACTTGGCGTAGTCGGCGGGCTCGGGCCACTTGGCGATCATGAGCGCCTCGGCGCGGTTCACGTTGCCCTCGGCGTCCAGGTCGAGCACGCTCGCCGGCATGTTGTCCCAGATCTCCTCAGTGACAAACGGCATAAGCGGGTGCATCAGGCGAATGGAGGTGTCGAGCACAAAGATCAGGTTGCGCTGGGCCTGCAGACGGCCCTCGCCCTTCAGGCGGGCCTTGGTGACCTCGACGTACCAGTCGCAGACCTCGTTCCAGAAGAACTGCTGCACGCCGCGGGCCATGTCGCCAAAGGTGTAGTTCTCGATACCCTCGGTAACCATCTTGACGGCCTTGGCAAGGCGGCTGAACATCCAGGCGTCGGCCGGCGTCTCCACGACGGGCTCGCCGGGCGTGTAGCCCTCCATGTTCATGAGCAGGAAGCGGCTGGCGTTCCAGATCTTGGTCACAAACGACTTGGCCTGGTCGGTACGCGGGCTGTCGATGAGCTTCTTGGTCTTCTTGTCGATGTTCGCGTCGAACTTGACGTCCTGGTTGTTGGTGCACAGCGTGAGCAAGTTGTAACGCATGGCGTCGGCGCCGTACATGCCAATGAGGTCCATGGGGTCAACGCCGTTGCCCTTGGACTTGGACATGCGGCTGCCGTCCTTGGCCAGGATCGTCGGGTAGATGACGACGTCCTTAAACGGCACCTCATCAAGGAAGTACAGCGAGCTCATGACCATGCGGGCGACCCACAACGCGATGATGTCGCGCGCGGTGACGAGCGCCGTCGTGGGGTGATGGCCCTCAAGCAGCTCCGGCTTTTGCGGCCAGCCCTGCGTGGCAAAGGTCCACAGCTGCGAGCTGAACCAGGTGTCCAGCACGTTCTCGTCCTGATGCACGTGATGGCCGCCGCACTTGGGGCACACGTCAGTGTCCTCGGTGAGGGCGTCCTCCCAGCCGCAGTCCTCGCAGTAGAACACGGGGATGCGGTGGCCCCACCACAGCTGGCGGCTGATGCACCAGTCCTTGAGGTTCTCCATCCAGGTGGTGTAGGTCTGCGTCCAGCGCGCGGGGTGGAAGGTGACCTTGCCGGAGTTAACGGCGTCGAGTGCCGGCCCCTTGAGCTTGTCGACGGCCACAAACCACTGCTCGGACAGCCACGGCTCCAGCGCGGAGTCGCAACGGTAGCAGTGCATGACGGAGTGGTCGAGCTCTTCGACGTGGTCGAGCAGGTCGTGCTCCTCGAACCACTTGATGACCGCCTCGCGGCACTCGTCGCGGTTCATGCCGGTGAACTCGCCATAGCCCTCGACGACCACCGCGTGCTCGTCGAAGATGTTGATCTGCGGCAGGTCGTGGGCCTGACCCATGGCGTAGTCGTTGGGGTCGTGGGCCGGGGTAACCTTGACAAAGCCGGAACCGAAGTTGGCGTCGACATGCCAATCCTCAAAGATGGGGATCTCGCGGTCGACGATGGGGAGCTTGACGGTCTTACCCACAAAGGCGGCCTTCTCGGGGTCCTTCGGGGAGACGGCAACGCCCGTGTCGCCGAGCATGGTCTCGGGGCGCGTGGTGGCGACGACGATGTAGTCCTGGCCGTTGACCGGCTCGGTCAGCGGGTAGCGCAGGTGCCACAGGTGGCCCTTCTCGTCCTTATACTCGGCCTCGTCGTCCGAGATGGCGGTGGTGCAGTTGGGGCACCAGTTGACGATACGCTTGCCACGGTAGATCAGGCCGTCGTGGTACCAGTCGCAGAAGACCTTACGCACGGCCTGGGCGTAATCCTCGTCCATGGTGAAGCGCTCGTTGTCGAAGTCGACGGAGCAGCCCATGCGCTTGATCTGCTCGACGATGATGCCGCCGTATTCGTGGGTCCAGTCCCAGCAGGCGTCGACAAACTTGTCGCGGCCAATCTCCAGGCGGCTGATGCCCTCGCTCTTGAGCTTCTTGTCGACCTTGGTCTGCGTGGCGATACCGGCGTGGTCGGTGCCCAGCACCCAGCGCGTGGACTTGCCGCGCATGCGGGCCATACGGACGATGGCGTCCTGGATGGAGTCATCGGTGGCATGGCCCATGTGGAGCTTGCCAGTCACGTTGGGAGGCGGAATGGTGACGGTGCAGTCGCCCACGCCCTCACGGCGCTTGTAGTAGCCGCCGTCGAGCCACTTCTGCAGGATCGCCGGCTCGTTGGTCGACGGATCGTAGTTCTTGGGCATCTCTTCCATATATCTCTCCCTGTCCCGCCGGGGAGGAATGTAGGCCCGCTAGGGTCTGCATTCCTCCCCTTAGGTATCGATTACTTCAGTCTGATATGACTTCGCTGAGGCTTAAACAAACACACAGAATAACACAGGTAGTTGGGGTTATTGCGTATATATAAAATAGCCTCCGACCGCGGATGGTCGGAGGCTATTTGCAAGCACGTTTTTGGCTGGTTTACCCGTAGATGCGTTGGGGCTGTTCTTCGCCCTTAACCGCCGCTTCGGTTACGACGACCTTAGCGACGCCCTCCTCGCTGGGAAGGTCGAACATCGTCTGCTGAAGCACGTCTTCGCAGATGGCGCGCAGGCCGCGGGCGCCGGTCTTGCGAGCAAGCGCCATGCGGGCGATCTCGTGCAGGGCCGCGTCCTCAAACTCAAGCTCGACGTCCTCGAGCTGGAACATCTTGCGGTACTGACGCACCACGGCGTTCTTGGGCTCGGTCAGGATCGACACCAGGTCGTCCTCGTCGAGCGCCTGCGTCTGGGTGACGACGGGCGTACGGCCCACGAACTCGGGAATCATGCCAAAGGCATTAAGATCCTGCGGGAGCACCTGGCGCAGCAGGTCGTTCTCGTCGACCGAGGTGGGACCGGCGATCTCGGAGTTAAAGCCAACGCCCTTGTTGCCCACGCGGTCGGCGATGATCTTGTCCAGACCCACAAAGGCACCGCCGCAGATGAACAGGATGTTGGTCGTGTCGATCTGCAGCAGCTCCTGCTGGGGATGCTTGCGGCCGCCGGTGGGCGGAACGCTGGCCACCGTGCCCTCAAGAATCTTAAGCAGCGCCTGCTGAACACCCTCGCCCGAAACATCGCGGGTAATGGAGAGGTTCTCAGCCTTGCGGGCAATCTTGTCGATCTCGTCAACGTAGATGATGCCAACCTGTGCGCGCTCAATGTCGCCATCGGCAGCATTAATGAGCTTGAGTAGGATGTTCTCCACGTCCTCGCCCACATAGCCGGCCTCGGTGAGCGCGGTGGCATCGGCGATAGCAAACGGCACCTCAAGAATGCGCGCGAGCGTCTGGGCCAGCAGGGTCTTACCGGTACCGGTGGGACCGAGCAGCAGGATGTTGGACTTGGCGAGCTCTACCTCGTCCATATCGTCATCGAACTGCGAGCCCATGTCGTCATCAAAGGCAGGCACCGCAGCGCCGCCCTCAATCACGCGGCGATAGTGGTTGTACACGGCCACCGACATGGCGCGCTTGGCGTCCTCCTGACCCATAACATAGGCCGAAAGCTCGTCATAGATCTCGTGCGGCGTCGGCACGTGCGTGATGACCTGGCGATCGTCCTCGAGCTCAAAACCCTCGGTCTCGGGGTCCGCGGCGGGCTGGGATGCAGCCTGGCCGTGGTCGTTGAGGAAGCCCGGCAGCTTGCCGTTGCGGGCAGCGTCCATAAAGTCCGAAGCCAGCGACTCCTCAAGGATCTCGGAGCAGGCGGCAACGCACTCGTCGCAGATAAAGATGTTGGTCGGACCCTTTACAAGGCGGCGAACCTGCCCCTGCTCTTTTCCGCAGAAGGAGCAGCGGATGGGGTTGCCATTCTCGTCAAAGTTGTCCTGCATGTTTCCTGCCATCCTAGGCGTCCTTCGCGGCGAGATCGCGCGAGGTGACGATACGGTCGATCAGGCCGTAGTCGAGGGCCTCGGCAGCGGTCAGGTAGTTGTCGCGCTCGGTGTCGGCCTGGACCTTCTCGATCGGCTGGCCCGAGGCATCGGACAGGATCTGGTTGAGCTCGCGGCGGGTCTTCTTGATCTCCTCGGCCACGATCTCGATCTCGGTCTGCTGGCCCTGGGCACCGCCGCTGGGCTGGTGAATCATGACCTTGGAGTGCGGCAGGCAGAAGCGCTTTCCCTTGGCGCCGGCCGAAAGCAGCACGGCGGCCATGGACGCGGCCATACCGACGCAAATGGTGGAGACCTGCGGCTTGATGAAGTTCATGGTGTCCAGAATCGCCAGGCCGGAGTAGACCTCGCCACCGGGCGAATTGATGTAGAGCGAGATATCCTTCTCGGCATCCTGGCTCTCAAGATGCAGCAGCTGGGCAACGACCAGGTTGGCGCTGACGGAGTTGATCTCCTCGCCCAAGAAGATGATGCGGTCGTTGAGCAGGCGCGAATAGATATCGTAGCTGCGCTCGCCGCGCGGCGTCTGCTCGATAACGTATGGCACGAGGGCGGAATCGAACTTAGCGATCATACGCATCTCCATTTCTCTTACGGACCAATAGTGGTTCTAGACAAACGTACGGTGCCCGCATGCTATGCATTGGCTGGCACCGTACGAAGCAACCGGATAACCGGCTTATAACTTTACCCCATCACGGGCGCATCCATGCGCTCGCGGGAAAGGTGGCGAGAATTACTCAGCGTCCTTGGCGGTCTCGTCAACCTCGGTCACCTTGGCGTTCTCGACCAGGTGGTCGACGGCCTTGGAGCGACGGATGGACTCGCGGACGGCAGGCATGCGGCCATCGGCGATGAACTCGGCCTTGGAAGCCTCGACGTCCTTGACGCCGGCCTTCTCGAACTCGGCGTTGATGTCGTCCTCGGTGACCTCGATCTTGAGCTCGCGGGCGAGGGCGTCGAGAGCCAGGGACTCACGGGCGACGTCGTTGGCCTGCTTGTGCAGGTCGCCGATGAACTGCTCCATGGTCAGGCCGGAAGCGGGCAGCCAGGTGTCCAGCGTCATGCCGCGGGCAGCGAGGTTGGACAGGAAGTTCTGGCCAAGCTCCTCAAAGACGGACTGCTCGTAGTCGGCATCCATCTCGTCGAGCTGCAGGCGCTCGGCGAGAGCGGAGACGCAACGGTTCTCCTTCTCGGCCGGGAGGCGGGAAGCCTTGTCCTGCTCGATCTCGATCTTGATGGCGTCGCGCATAGCGTCGATGCTGTCGAAGCCAAAGTCGGACTTGACGAGCTCGTCGGTGAGCTCGGGGGTGTTGCGGACCTTGATGCCCTTGACGGTGACCTCGACGGTGTGGGTCTCGGCCTCCTCGCCCTCCTCGGCCTCGTCGGTCCAGGTGACGGACTTGACATCGTCAACGTTGGCGCCGATCAGGGCCTCGTTGAACTCCTTGGGGTTGCTGTCGCTACCGGCGATGAGCATACGGCCCTCGGCGGCAAAGTTGTCGGCGTTCTCGACGGCCTTGAGGTCGACGGTAACGTAGTCCTCGGCCTCGACAGCGCGGCCCTCGACGTCCTCGAAGGTGGCACGGTAGTTGAGGAGCATCTCGACCTGGTTGTTGATCTCGGACTCGGTGACCTCCGCAGGGGGCATCTCAATCTCGACAGCGTCGAAGGAGGAGAGCTCAGCGGCGGGACGCAGGGAGAACTCGACGGTGTAGGTGTAGTCCTCGTGATCCTTGGCGAGGTCGAGCTCCTTGTAGTCACCGCTCTTGGTGGGGACGATGTCCAGCTCGTTGAGGACGGCGGGCTCGTTGGCGGCGATCAGGTCGTTGGTGGCCTGAGCGAGGGTAGCCTCGGCGCCAAGAGCGGAATCGATGACCGGACGGGGGGCCTTGCCGGCACGGAAGCCCGGGAAGCGGTACTTCTTGGCGGTGTCCTTGTAGGCCTTCTTGATCGCGGCGTCGACGTCGGCGGCCGGGATGGTGACCGTAGCGGTGAGCTTGGCGTCCTTGACGTCAGAAGCGGTGATGTTCAACACGTTCCTCCTCATACTGCCCAGCTTATCTGAGGTGCTGGTACCTTTATGCAACAAAGAGTCGCGACGGCCAGGGCCGACGCAGATGCGTTGGTGCGGGCGAAAGGACTCGAACCTTCACGGGAATCCCACCAGAACCTAAATCTGGCGCGTCTACCAATTCCGCCACGCCCGCATGAGCGCACAGACTAGGAATGATAGCAGATACGAACGACAAGCGCACGCACACGTTTTACAGGCTCACGACCTCACCACGAGTGCAAAAGGCGGGACGAGTTGTCCCGTCCCGCCAACTACGACTTGTTCGCTAACCCGCTACTCCCCCAGCAGCGCTTTCTCCGGCGTGATCGGAAGCGAGCGTACCTGATGGCCGGTGGCGTGTGCCACGGCCGATGCAACAGCGGCGAGCGGCGTGTTGATGACGACCTCGCCGATCGACTTGGCGCCAAACGGACCCGTCGGCTCGTAGCTCGGCTCAAAGGCCACGCGAATGCTGCCGATATCCAGGCGCGTGGGCAGCTTGTAGCTCATAAAGTTGCCGGTACGCAGACGACCGCGGTCGTCGTGCTCCACGATCTCGTAGAGCGCGTGGCCGATACCCTGGGCAATGCCGCCCTCGGCCTGAACGCGCGCGAGCGCCTCGTTGATCACGGTGCCGCAGTCGACGGCCGCCGCATAGTCCACCACAGTCACCTTGCCGGTGGCCTTGTCGACTTCGACCTCGGCAATGCCGGCCATAAACGGCGGAGGCGAAACGGGCAGGCAGGCAGAGGCGTGCGAGGTCAATGCGTCGCCGCCCGCGATGTTCTTGACGCACAGGTTGGCAAAGTCGCGCAGCGTGAGGTAGCGGCCGCGCTCACGGGCGGCGCGCTCGTCGGACAGGCGCACGTACTGGCCGTCGAAGACCACGTCGGCGGCGTCCACGTCCCACATCTGGGCGGCCTTGGCGCAAATCTTCTCGCGCAGCTCCGTCGCGGCGTTCTTGGCCGCCAGGCCCGTCACGTACGTGCCCGAGCTCGCGTACGAGCCAGCATCGAACGGCGACACGTCGGTGTCCACGCCGCGCACCACGATCAGCGAGCTCTCCACGCCCAGCTCCTCGGCGGCAATCTGCGCCAGGATCGTGTCGACGCCCATGCCGTTATCGGTGGCGCCGGTGCCGATGGTAATGAAGCCGTCCTCTTCCAGGCGCATGTCGATGCCAGCGATGTCGACATTGGAGATGCCCGAGCCCTGCATGGTGAGCGCGCAACCCAGGGCGCGCACACGGTCGCCCAGGTCCACGGCCAGCGGCTTGTCGCGCCAGCCGATCATGTCCATCGCGCGCAGCAGGCAGCGGTCGAGCGCGCAGGCGTTGAGCTTCTCGTTGTAGTACTGCGGCATGGTCTCGCCCTCGCGCACGATGTTCTTAAGGCGCAGGTCGGCGGGGTCCATGTGCAGCATGTCGGCGAGCTCGTTGACGGCGCTCTCCACGGCAAACTGGCCCTGGGTGGCACCGTAGCCACGATACGCGCCGCCGCGGTTAGTATTGGTGTAGACGGCGTCCCAGCTAAAGCGGCTCGCCTTCACATGGTTGTAAATCGGCAGGCTCTTGTGGCCCGAAAGGCCGATCGTCGTGGTAGCGTGCTCGCCGTACGCGCCGGCGTTGGACAGCGTGTGCAGGTCGATGGCCGTGATGGTGCCGTCGTTCATGGCGCCCAGCTTAACGGTCATCTGCATCTGGTGACGCGAGTTGCCCGCGGTGATGGTCTCCTCGCGGGTGTAGCAGCAGTAGCTCGGACGGCCGGTCTGCTGGGTGACGAACGCCACGAAGATCTCGCAGCAGCCCGTCTGCTTGGAGCCAAAGCCGCCGCCGATGCGGGGCTTAATAACCTGCACCTGCGACTGCGGAATGTCGAGCGATTGCGCGACCATGCGGCGCACGTGGAAGGGCACCTGCGTCGAGGTGGTCACCGAAATGCGGCCGAACGCGTCGGTCGTCGCGAAGGCACGGAAGGTCTCCATGGGCGCGGTCTGGGTGGCCTGGCTGGTGTAGGTGCGCTCAAAGACGATGTCGCTCTGGGCGAAGGCCTCGTCCAAGTCGCCATAATCGCTGGTACCGCTGCACACCAGGTTGCGCGGGACATCGCCGCCCTGCGGGAACATAAAGGTCACGTCGCCCTCGGGGTGGACCACGATGT
>CABQJK010000038.1 GCA_902464495.1 uncultured Collinsella sp.
ACTAGCCTCTCTTCATGAGCCCCGCGGTCCGCTCCGACCGCGGGGCTTTTGCTATTCACCGAGTCCCCGATGGGGCCTTCAAATCATGAGGGTGGATAATTTCCCACTTTGGGCCCGAAGACAGGCCAAAAACGGGAGATTATCCACTCTCATTCTGTGGGTAGTCGTTGGGGACGATCTTAAACGACTACTCATTTAAGTCTTTCCCCAATGACTGCGGAAAGCGCACCTCACACCGACGCATTGCCTTCGGGCCCTCTCTCCGTGCTCCCTATAAGTTCAGCTGGACTCCCCGCAACCTGTTCCGCGTTGGCGGAACGAGCACGACGTGGAGTGTCATTCTTTACCGCGTTAGACTAGACGCAGGGAAAGGAGGAGGACATGGATGCTCGCGTCAAGCAGCTTGTAAATATGATCGAGGACGGTCAGCCTGTCGCTGTCGCGGTGCTTGCCAAGCGTCTCGAGGTAAGCGAGCGCGCCGTGAGAAACTATATCCATCGCGCAAACGACAAGCTTGCGGGGGTTGCACGCATCGTTGGCAGCAAAGGGCAATATCGTATCGATGTTGCACATGCAGATGAGCTTGCTCGCTTGCTAGATGGTGCGGCTCTGGCCCATCCGGGCATTCCTGATACGCGCGACGGCCGTGTGTCCTTCCTTCTTAACGACCTTCTCATGCGGTCCCAGTGGGTGACGATTGAGGAGTATGCGGATCTGCTCTATGTTTCGGCGCGAACTCTGTCCAATGACATGCGTCTGGTAGAGCAGAAACTCGCCCAATTTGACTTGACGCTCGAAAAGCGCCCTCGCTACGGAATCCGCGTTGCGGGTGGGGAGTCGCAACGGCGTCTGTGTCTGGCCTCGCTGGTGAGGCCCGTGTTGCCCGACACCGACGATGCAGAGCTCGCCGAGCGCCTGCGGGTCATCGCCGCATGTGTGGACGATGCCCTGACTGCCTCGCCCGTCACGGTGAGCTCGCTGGCATCCCGCAATCTCATCATGCATCTTTACATCGCTCTTGGCCGCATCGAGCAGGGCTGCTATGTCCCGGCTGCAGAATCGGACGTTTTAAAGCTGGAGGGAACGCGCGAATACGCTGCGGCTTTCCAGATTGCCGCAAACATCAAGGACGCCCTGGGCGTGAGCATGCCCCGAGAAGAGGTTGCCTTTATCGCAATCCATTTGCTTGGCAGAGGCACGGGCGTGCCCGAGAAGGGCTCGGCCGTTATCTCGGACGAGATGTGGGAGATCGCTTCCGAGATGGTATGTGCGGTCAACGATGAGTTTAGGTTTGACTTTAGCAGCGATCTTGAACTTCGCATGAACCTTGCTCGGCATATTGGCCCTCTGGGCTATCGCCTTGAATATCACATGCATATGGATAACCCCATGCTGTCCGATATCAAGACGAGGTTTCCGTTGGCCTATTCGATGGCGGCCGGCACCTCGCAGGTACTCGAGCGTCATTTTGGCAGCCAGCCCTCTGATGAGGAGCTCGGCTACATCGCCATGGCATTTGCCCTGGCCCTCGAGCAGCAAGCCGACCAGCCGCGTCGCAAGCGCATCTTGATCGTGTGCGCCTCGGGAGCGGGAAGCGCCCGTATGCTCGAGCACCAGTACCGCAAGCAGTTTGGCATGTATATCGAGTCGATCGAGACATGCGATGTCGCCCGCGTGGGAACGCTCGATTTTTCGCACATCGACTACGTGTTCACAACGGTGCCGCTCAACGTCAAGTTGCCCGTGCCCGTCCGCGAGGCCGATTTCTTCTTGGAGACGAGCGATGTCAACGCTATCCGCAAGGTGTTGAGCGATGACGCCGCGCAATCGAACTCCCTGAGCTCTTTCTTTAGCCGTGCCCTGTTCTTCAACCGCGTTGAGGCGTCGTCGAAGCAGGCCGTTCTCCGATATCTCTCCGAGCGCGCCGTCGAGAGCGGCCGTGTCGATCCCCAGTTTGCCCAAGAGGTCGCCGAGCGCGAGAGCGCGAGTGCTACCTCGTTTGGCAACGGGGTGGCTATGCCCCATGGGATGCATCCTTTGAGCGCCGATGCCTTTGTTGCCGTGGGCCTGCTCGAACATCCCATTCTTTGGGATGAATACGGCCATGAGGTCGATATCGTCTTTATGGTGTCGTTTGCCCGGTCGGGCGGCGATGAGGCGCGGATCTTGAGCTCGCTGCTCGCTGAGATCTTTATGGATCGCCAGGGGGTCGAGCGCTTACGCGAGCGCCGGTCTTGGCATGAGCTGATGGCGCTTGTGCAAGCGCATACGGCTTAAGGCTTCTTTTGTCGACAACCCTGCCTGCCTGCAATAAACCTCGAGGATTGCGGGTGGGAGATAGGCGTTTCGAATATTCAAGTACAAACCAAACATCACGGGAGAGGAGACCGTTATGGACGATCAGGGAACCGAGATGGTTTCGTTTCAGCTGGTCGCTGCAGCGGGAGAGGCGCGCAGCCTTGCCTTCGAAGCCCTTGAAAAGGCAAAGGCGGGGGATTTTGACGCTGCCGCCAAACTCATGAAGCAGTCAAAGGATGCGGGAATCAAAGCTCACCACATCCAAACGCAGCTGCTTTCGACCGAGGCGGCGGGCGAGCATCTGTCGGTGGATGTGTTGCTGGTCCATGCTCAGGACCACCTCATGTGCTCCATGCTTGCCCAGGAGCTCGTGCAGGAGCTGATCTGCCTGTATGAGCGCACTGCAGCCAAGAACGCCTAACGGCGTGCGGCGACTATCCAACCAATCAATGCGAAGGGAATCCCTTATGAAGATCCTTCTTGTTTGCGCAGCTGGCCTGTCTACAAGCATTCTGATGAAGAAACTCGAGAAATACGCGGAGCAAAATGACATCGAGCTCGATATCGATGCGGTGGGTATCGGCGAGTATCAGGAGACCTGCGCCGATTATGACGTGCTGCTCTTGGGGCCGCAGGTGTCCTACCAGCTCAGCACCGTCAAGCAGGGGAGCGGTAAGCCGACCGCGGTCATCCCCGCACAGGACTACGGCATGGGCAACGCCGCCAACGTGCTGGCACTCGCCCAGTCGCTGTTGGGTTAGGAGGCGACCATGGAAAAGTTCATGACCCTGCTTCAGGAAAAACTGACCCCTATTGCCAATTTCTGCGGCACCGAGCGCCACTTTGCCTCCATGCAAAAGGGCTTTATGAGCGCGATCAGCTTCATCTTGGTCTCTGCCGTCTTTATGATCATCGCCAACCCGCCGGTCACGGCCGACCTGGTGGCGCAGGGCGGGTTCTGGTCCGTCTTTGGCCCTTGGCTCAATTTTGCCACGGCCAATAAGCTCACGCTGCTCATCCCCTTCAACATGACGATGGGCATACTGTCGGTGATCGTGACGTTCGCAATCGCCTATAACCTGGCGGGCACCTACAAGATGCCCAAGCTTAACGCCGGCATGACCTCGCTGGTGATGTTCCTGATCGCCGCGGCTCCGTCGTCCTACTACCAGCTTGCCGACGAGTCCGTGCTCCAGGCGGTCCCCTGCACCTATCTGGGTGCGCAGGGCCTGTTTACCGCCATCATCGTTGCCCTGGTCTCCGTCGAGGTCACGCGCTTCTGCCAGACCAAGGGCATCACCATCAAGATGCCCGATGGCGTGCCGCCGTTTTTGTCCGAAACCTTTGGCGCCATCGTGCCTATGCTCGCCAACATCCTCATCTTCTTTGGTGGCAACCTGCTGATCCAGATGATCGATCCCACGTTGTCCATCCCCTCGGTTATCGAGAAGCTGCTCGCTGCCCCGCTTTCTGTCGCAGTTGACTCTGTGCCCGGCGCACTGCTTATCTGCTTCATGACGCTGCTGTTTTGGTGCTTTGGCGTCCACGGCAACATGATCGTGATGCCCATCACCGCCCCGGTCACGCTTGCCGCCTTTGCTGCCAACGCCTCGCTCTACGCTGCTGGGCAGCCGCTTGAGTTCCACCCGGTACTCATGTCGATGGTCATCAACCTCATAGGCGGCACGGGCAATACGTTCTCTTTTGTGGCGCTCTGCGCGTTTAGGGCAAAGTCGCAGCAGCTCAAGGCATTTGGCAAGGCATCGATCGTGCCGAGCTTCTTCCGCATCTCCGAGCCCGCGATCTTTGGCGCACCCATCATCTTCAACCCGATCCTCATGATTCCGTTTGTGCTGGGCGGCATGATTTCGGCCCTGCTGTATTGGGGTGCAATCTCACTGGGTCTTGTCTCTAACTTCTACATCTTGGTGAGCGGCACGTTCCCCATCTTCGTTCAGGGCTTTATCCAGTGCCTCGACCCGCGCATCTGGGTATTTACGATCGTTTTGATCGTGGTCATGGCTGTGGTCTGGTACCCGTTCTTTAAGGTATACGATAACCAGCTCCTGGCACAGGAGCAGGAGAACGCCGCGGCAGCTTCTGCCGAGGATGCTGAGTAACATGGGTTACTTTGACAGAGCGTCTGCTGCCGGTATGCCCGAGGGCTTTTTGTGGGGCGGCGCACTCGCTGCCAACCAGGCCGAAGGGGGCTGGAACGAGGGCGGCCGCGGTATGTCGCACTCCGACCTGATTCCACAGGGTCCCGACCGCTGGGATGTGATGTTTGGCAGACAAAAGCCCGTGGACGATCCGGACGGATTGTATCCGTGCCGTTGGGGCAACGACTTCTTCCATCATTGGCGCGAGGACGTCGAGCTCTTTGCCGAGATGGGCTTTAAGTGCCTGCGTCTTTCAATTTGTTGGAGCCGTATTTTTCCCACAGGGATGGAGGCCGAGCCCAACGGTGAGGGCTTGGAGTTTTACCGTCAGGTATTCGAGGCGCTGCGCGAGCATGGAATCGAGCCGCTCGTGACGCTGACGCACTACGACTATCCGTTGGCTCTGGTCGAGCGCTATGGTGGCTGGCAAAGCCGAGAGATGATCGAGCGGTATGCGCACTACGTCGAGACCGTCGGACGTGCGTACCAGGGCCTCGTGCGTTATTGGCTCACCTTCAACGAGATCAACAGCGTGGCGCTGTCCTATCTCAACGCGGGCGTCACGCTCGAGGATGAGCGTGACCGTGCAGCCGTGACCGCGGCGTTCTCGCACCATATGTTTGTGGCGAGCGCTCGCGCTGTCGAGATCCTGCACAAGATCGATCCCGCAAACAAGGTGGGTTGCATGGTCGCTGCCGGTGCGACCTATCCGTACCGTTGTGCGCCCGAGGACGTATGGCTTGCGTATGAGGAGGACCGCGGCCGCTACTTCTACACTGACGTGATGGCTGCGGGCGCCTATCCTACTTGGAAGCTGCGTGCGCTCGAGAAAGAGGGTGTTCACGTGCCCTTTGAGCCGGGCGATACGGAGTATCTGGCCGAGCATACCGTCGACTTCATCTCGTTCTCGTACTATTGCTCGCGCTTGGTGTGCGCCGATGACCAGGTGATCGCTGAGAAGGCGGAGGGCAACGTGTTCCCGACGCTGCGCAATCCGTACCTCAAGGATAAAGAGACTGCCTGGAAATGGCAGATCGATGCGCTGGGTTTGCGCGTGACGCTTGCCGGCTACCACGATCGTTACCATCTTCCGCTCTTTATCGCTGAGAACGGTGTGGGCGGACTCGATGCGCTGGAAGACGGCAAAGTCCACGATGCGTATCATATTGATTACCTGCGCAGGCATATTCTTGCGCTACGCGATGCAATTGTCGAGGACGGTGTTGACCTGATGGGATACACGCCGTGGGGCTGTATCGATCTGGTATCGGCCTCGACGGGGCAGATGAAGAAGCGCTATGGCTTTGTTTATGTCGATGCCGATGATACGGGCAAAGGCACGTTCGATCGCTACCGAAAGGACAGCTTCTGCTGGTATCAAAAGGTCATTGCATCAAATGGCGAGGACTTGAGTTAACCCTTGCAAGCCTGCTGCCCCCGCGGCCCGTTTCGGCCGCGGGGGCTTTTGCTATTTACCTAGTCCCCGATGAGACCCTCATTCTGTGGGTAGTCATTGGGGACGTTCTTTAGTCATTGGGGACGTTCTTAAACGACTAGTCATTTAAGTCTGTCCCCAATGACTGCGGAAACCCGGCACTTGGGGACGTTCCTTTTCTGCCGGCAGCTTGGAACAGTCCTTAAAGCCCGCATCAATCAACTGCGGAAAGCGCATCCCAGAATGAGCGTCCAACATGGGACATAGTTTCCCTTGAGGGCCTCAACCGGAAAATGCATCCCGGAATGTTGCCGGAAAGTGGAACGTAGTTTCCCAAACGGGCCGCTAACGGAAAGTGCATCCTGCTATTGAGCTCCAAAATGGGATGCGCTTTCCGTGTCGGCAGTTCCTGGCAGCCTGGGGCTACTCATTTAAGTCTGTCCCCAATGACTAGTAGTAGGCCCACATGGCTTCGACTTCGTTGAGGACCTCTACGACGCCCCAGCGGCGGACGCTGCGGCTGGCCGAGTTGGGGTCGTAGACGCCAATCTGGTTGGCGTCGTCGATACCGTAGAGCACGATGTAGTGGCCCACGTTGGTAAATGTGCCGGGACGCACGGCGGCGATCACGGGCGCGCCCGAGCGCAGGGCCTGGGTCATTGAGGCGCGGTCGTTATAAAGCTGTGTCCCGTTGAGTCCCAGCCGCCATGCGCCGCTGGTCATAAACGACCATTCGGTGGCGCCGGTGGGGGCGTAATTGCCGGCTTCGGCCAGTGCGCACATATCGACCGGCGTCTTATCGGTGCGGCCGGTCTTAAATATGTAGACCATGGTAAGGCAGGTGGGGCCGCAGGCATTTTCGCGAATGGTGCCGCCGGCGTAGGGCAGCTCCGACCATGCGGGGTCAATTTGGTAGATATGAGGCATGGTGCCGGCTTGCCATTGCGACCGCGGGGTCGAGAACGCAAACGAATAGCCTGGAGCGACCGGGGCCTTGAGCAGCTTATCCTCGGCGGTCGGTTCAAGACCGGCCGAGCCGTGAGAGATGCAGGACCCCAAGAACAAAAAGGCCAGGCAGGCAGCAATGGAACAAAGCGCAAGGCGGAGGCGCCGGACGGGCAGTCCATGGCTATTGGCATGTGGTGCGGGACGAGAGCCCGAGCTGCCGCGGCCGCGTTGGGGTTGCGAAAAGGAGCGCTTAACGTAGTAATCGGTCTTACGGCGATCATAGCGGCGTGGCTGCGATGCGTCGGCCTGGCGTTGGCGCGTGCCTGCGCTTACGTTGCTTGGCTGTTTCACAGTACCGCTCTGTTGCCGCGAAGAAGCCCCAAGCTGCTCTTGTGGCCGTTGCGGGCTGTCGTTGTCGGAGGTGCTTCTGGGCGTTGGCGTAGTGCGACCGGCAAGGCGCACACTTTGTGGCCGTTGGTCGCCGTCATTGTATCCGTATGCCATTCGAATCACCTTGCCTCATGTGTAACTTGTCTATCCTACATAAAAAGAGGCGCGACACATGGGTATGTGCGCCAAAAGCCTGACAAATGGTATGAACGTTGCCGCGCCGCGCGCCAAGCGTCACGGCAACAGGTATTCAAAAGCAGACAAGATGAAAGCGTCCAAGACGAATGACGTCTTCCGCCGTTCGTCCCAAAAACGGCGCCGCTCGTTTTGCAGTTCTGCCTTCGGTCGAGCCACAAGCGGCGCTGCTGTGCCAAGGCCGTATCTTAAAGCCACGAAATAAAAGCGCGCGGCAAAACAGACCGCGCAAGGGGTGACGCCAAAGAGGCGTCAATAAGGAAAGGAGGGGAACAATGGCGGACAAGAACGCAGAAGTTGCAGTCGAAGGTAACGGCGGCATGAAGAAAACGCTTTCGCTCTGGAACTTCTTCACCATCGGTTTCGGTGCCATCATCGGTACCGGTTGGGTCCTGCAGGTCGGCGACTGGATGGTCGTGGGTGGCGGTCCCGTTCCCGCTATGATTGCATTCCTCTTGGGTGCAATCTTCCTCGTGCCCGTCGGAGCTGTTTTCGGTGAGCTCACGGCTGCTATCCCCATCTCGGGCGGCATCGTCGAGTATGTCGACCGTAGCTTTGGCCGTACGCTGAGCTACATCACCGGATGGCTTTTGGCCCTGGGCAACGGCATCCTGTGCCCGTGGGAGGCCATCGCCATTTCGACCCTCGTGTCCGAGATGTTCGGCAGCCTGCCCGGTCTTGAGTGGCTGCGCGCCGTCAAGCTCTACACCATCTTGGGCGCCGACGTTTACTTGTTCCCGACGCTAATCGCGCTCGGCTTTGCAGTCTACGTCATCTTCCTCAACTTCCGCGGTGCCAGCTCGGCCGCCAAGCTCCAGGCCTTCCTGACCAAGGCTCTGCTCTGCGGCATGCTGCTCGCCATGGGTGTCTCGCTGTTCACCGGCTCGCCGGACAATGCCATGCCTGTGTTCTCCCAGGTCACCGGCGCTGGTGGCGGCAAGGCCGCTACCGAGAGCACCAGCCTGTTTGCCGGCATCGTGTCGGTCCTGGTTTTGACCCCGTTCTTCTACGCCGGCTTCGACACCATTCCTCAGCAGGCTGAGGAAGCGGCCGAGGGCCTCAACTGGAACAAGTTCGGCAAGATCATCTCTCTGGCCCTGCTGGCCGCCGGCGGCTTCTACATGGTCTGCATCTACTCGTTCGGCACCATCCTCGACTGGCATGAGTTTGTTAAGAGCCCGGTTCCCGCGCTTGCCTGCCTCAAGGGCATCAACATGCTCCTGTACCTGGCCATGCTCGTCATCGCCACGCTTGGACCCATGGGCCCGATGAACTCCTTCTACGGCGCCACGAGCCGCATCATGCTCGCCATGGGCCGCAAGGGCCAGCTGCCCGAGAAGTTCGCCGAGGTCGATCCCAAGTCCGGCGCTCCCAAGCTCGCCTGCGCCGTTCTGGGCGTCATCACCGTCATCGGTCCGTTCCTGGGCAAGAACATGCTCATCCCTCTGACCAACGTGTCGGCTCTCGCCTTCATCTTCTCCTGCGGCATGGTCGCCCTCGCTTGCCTGCGCATGCGCTTCACCGAGCCCGACCTGCCTCGTCCCTACGAGGTGCCCGGCGGCAAGTTTGGCATCAGCCTCGCTGTTGCTGCCTGCGCCGTCATCATCGGCCTGCTTGTGATTCCGTTCTCTCCCGCCTCCCTCAACATGGTGGAGTGGAGCATCGTGATCGGCTGGCTGGCCGTTGGCCTGGCTCTCATGGCCTTCACCAATTCCCGCAAAAAGTAACGCCGAGCCGGGGCGGATCGGGTGCGCGGAATCCTCTCTCCCGCGCACCGAACCCGGTGCCACTTGGGTAGCTTTGTGAGGCCTTAACCCAACACGGCCTCGCCCACTATATGGATCCATAAGGAGGAACCATGTCCACTAAGTATGCAATCGTTGGCGGCAAGCTCATCGACGGTACCGGTGCCGAGCCGGTCGAGAACTCCCTCGTTCTCGTCGACGACAACGGCAAGATCGAGTACGCCGGTGCTATGCAGGACCTTCCCGAGGGCGTTGAGGTTATCGACGCCGCCGGCAAGACCGTCCTTCCCGGCCTGATCGACACCCACCTGCACTTCTCGGGCAATCTGACCGACGATGACACCGACTGGGTCATGCAGCCGCTCCTCGAGAAGCAGGCCGTCGCCGTCAAGCAGGCCTACGACTGCCTCACCCACGGCCTCACCACCGTCTGCGAGATCGGCCGCTTTGGTATCCAGATTCGCGACTGCATCGACAAGGGCGTCTTCAAGGGCCCGCGCGTTCTGGCCACTGGTCTTGGCTTCTGCCGCGTTGCCGGCCACGGTGACTCCCACCACTGCACCCAGGAGCTCAACAAGGAATCCCATCCCTGGGGCGACCAGGTCGATGGTCCTTGGGATCTGCGCAAGGCCGTCCGTCGTCGCCTGCGCGAGAACCCCGATGCCATCAAGATCTGGGCTACCGGTGGCGGCATCTGGCGTTGGGATTCCGGTCGCGACCAGCACTATTGCTCCGAGGAGATCCAGGCCGTGGTCGAAGAGGCAAAGATGGTCGGCATCCCCGTGTGGAGTCACTGCTACAACAACCACGCCGCCGCCTACGACTCCGTTCGCTTTGGCTGCGAGCAGCTGATTCACGGCTTCGATATCGATGAGCGCACCATGGACCTCATGGCCGAGCAGGGCACCTTCTTCACCCCGACGATCGCCTTCCTGCCCACCTGGTACGCCACCTATCCGCCCGTCTACGTCCCCGAGCTGCACGACAAGTACGAGGGCACCCTGGTCGAGAAGGAGCTGCAGCGCAACTACGACTGCCTGCGCGAGGCCAAGAAGCGCGGCGTCGTCATGACGATCGGCTCCGACTCCTTCTCCTTCGTCACCCCGTACGGCACCTGCTCCATCGAGGAGATGTACGAGTTCGTCGACAAGATCGGCTTCACCCCGGTCGAGACCATCACCTGTGCCACCCTTAACGGTGCCAAGATGTGCCACATCGAGGACGAGACCGGTTCCATCGAGGCCGGCAAGTGCGCCGACCTGCTGGTCGTCAACGGTGACGTCGCCGCCGACATCCACGTGCTCAACACCGACAACATGGACGTCATCATGAAGGACGGCTGGATTGTCGAGGCCGGCAGCTTCGGCGAGGCAAACAAGTACAGCGCCTAAGCTACCGTTCATCGATGGCTGGATGTAAAACACAGTATTTGATTGCATAATGCAATGGAGAGGGTCGCTTGCGGCCCTCTTTATTGCTATGGGTGCGTCAGTAAGAAGGGGATGACGGTGGATCTCAATAGGCTGATTCTGGGCAAGAGCTACAACTCTACCAAGGTCTTTCGTACCGCTCAGCATGTGGTTCAAGCCATCTTGCTCGGTATTGTCGTTCCGCTGCTTATCCTGCTGCTCATCTGGGATCTAACTGATAATCCCAATCCCGTTCCGGCCGTTGTCGTCATTGCCGGCTTGGTCATGCTGTGCTTCTTCTTCTCGTACGTCTTTGTCGTTCCCGATGACCTCACATCGAGCGCAACCGACCGCACGCTCGCCATCGCTTCAAAAATATTCGCCTACACGTCGCGCGGCCTTACGCCCGAAGCTGCCCTGGGCGCCTCTAAGATCATCCTGTCCGAAACTATCGCCTCTGCCATCTGCTTTACCGACGGCAAGCAGGTGTTGGCAAGCTGGGGCGAGGATTCGGCAAAGTGTCCCGCCGGCACCCCGGTGGTGCTCAAGACCACGCTCAACGTGATCAACAGCGGTGAGCAAAGCGTGTTTTCGCGCGACGCCTCCAATGAGACGGGTGGCTACTTTCCGCGCCTGCGCGCCGGTATTGTCGCACCGCTTACCGTGCGCGGGCATTGCGTGGGCACGCTCGAGCTGTATTATCCCCGTCTGAGCAGCATCGATATGCGCCAGACGGCGCTTGCCTCGGGCTTTGCCGACCTCATTTCCACGCAGCTTGCGAGCTTTGAGCTCGAGCGCCAGGACGAGCTCACGGCCCGCGTGGAGCTGCGCGCCTTGCAATCGCAGGTCGATCCTCATTTTCTGTTTAACACCATCAGTACCATCGTGTCGCTCGTTCGAACCGAGCCCGACAAGGCGCGGTCGCTGCTGATCGACTTTTCCAATTACTATCGTCAGACGCTTTCTGATTCCGATACGCTCACCACGCTCGAGCACGAGGTGGAACAGGGCACTCGCTATATCAATCTAATGCAGGCTCGTTATGGCGACGGCCGTCTGCGCGTTTCGGTCGACATCGACTTTGAGGTGCGCGACAGCCTGGTGCCGCCGTTTATCTTGCAGCCGCTGCTCGAAAACTGCATCAAGCATGCGCAGCGCGAGACCGAGCCGCTTTCTATTCGTGTTAGGGCTTTTGAGACCGATGACGGCTTGGAGATCATCGTCGAAGATGACGGCATCGGTATGAGCGAAGAAGTCTGCGCGCATCTGTTTGAGCAACATCGCCGAGAGGAGCCCGAGAGCATTACCGCCGACGGCTCCATCAAGCGAGGTTGCGGCCTGGCGCTCTTCAACGTGCTTCAGCGCATCCATTTCTTTTACGGAGAAGATTCCGGCATGCGCGTGGAGTCCCAGGAGGACGTGGGGACGCAGGTTATCGTCGAGCTGAACGGCGAGCCGCATGAGCCGGCGCCGTTGACGGCGTAGCACGCGGTTGGATTGAGAAAAAAGAGGGGAAGCGCATATGTCCGAGGGCTGGAACATCTTGGTGGTTGATGACGAGCCTCCTATTAGGGCTGAGCTACGCTATCTGTTGGAAAAGGATACGCGTGTGGGTCAGATTGCCGAGGCGGGCAATGTCACCGAAGCCGTGGAGTCAATTCTGTCGAACAAGCCCGACGTGCTGTTTTTAGACATTACCATGCCCGGTCGCTCGGGAATTGAGCTTGCCGAGACGCTGCAGAACCTAAAGACGCCGCCGGTCGTGGTGTTTGTGACGGCATTTGCCGAGTATGCGGCCGATGCCTATAACCTCGATGCTGTCGATTACGTCGTCAAACCGGTCGAGGATGCCCGCTTGTCAAAGGCGCTCGACAAGATTGAGACTGCCCTGGGTGCTCGCCGTGTCGTCCATGCTCCGCGCCAGCCCTTGCGCCTGACGGTGGATCGCGGGGGCAAAAAGGTGTTCATTCCCGTGGCGGATGTCTGCTACTTTGAGGCGCGCGCCGACTTTTGCAATGCGGTCTGTGCCGAGGGGACGTATCTGATCAATGAGTCGATTTCCTCACTCGAGCGTCGCTTGGCCTCCGAGGGCTTTATCCGTGTCCACCGCAGCTATCTGGTCAATTTGGAAGACGTGCACAACGTTGAGATCGGCTCCACGGGCCTGATGGAGCTCAGGCTCGACCGTGTGAGCTCGACGGTGCCCGTTTCACGCCGTCGCGCTGCCGAGGTTAAGGCGCACCTGGGGCTTGCGTAAGCGGTCTGCACGCCATCGTTTGCCACCGCAGGTTTGGCGTGACCGTGCGATGGGCATAATGGGTGACATCGAATGAAATCGAAAGGAACAATATGCCCGCGCTCATTACGCATCATCTGTTTGGCGAGGAAAGCATCGACCGTCTTCCTCAGGGCGTTATTACGTCCGACGAGGAGCGCATTGCCTTTATCCTGGGAAACCAGGGTCCCGACCCGTTTTTCTTCCACATCCTGACGCCCCGCGTTTCCGACTGCACGCTGCTGGCGCAGGTTATGCACCGCTCGCGCATGTCGCGCCAGTTTTCGTGCCTGCGCGATGGCGTGTCTCACCTGCTTCCGCGCGATGCCAACTTGGGTCGCGCCTTTGCGCTGGGCCTGCTGTCGCACTACGTGCTCGACCGCAATGCCCATCCCTTTGTCTACGAGCAGCAGTTTGGCATCGTTGAGTCCGATCCCGAGCTGGAGGATTCGGGCAGCCAGGTCCACGCGGTGCTCGAGAGCGACCTAGATGTGCTGATGCTGCAGATCAAGCGTGACGGCGCCACGGTCGACGACTATCCGCCGGCGGGCGAGATCGTTACCACCGACCGCATCAATCGCGTGGCCGGCGTGTTGATGAGCTATGTCGCCGGGCGCGTGTACGGTATCGATATCCCGGCGGGGGAGTACGGTGCCGCCGTCTCGGACATGCAGCTGCTCTACCGCACGATTGAGCCGGCGGGCTCGGCCAAGACGCGTGCAATTGCCCTGGTCGAAGGCATAGTGCACGACTACTCGCTGCTCGATGGCCTTGCCCATCGCGTGACGACCGAGCTGCCCGAGCGTACTGGCAACTTGGGTCATCTGACCTGGAAGAATCCCTTTACCGACGAGGTCTCGAACGAGAGCTTCCCCGAGGTCTTCGATCGCGCGCTGGTCGATTACGAGTGCACGGTCGCCCGCTTTATCGAGACCGGCGATATGGAAGCCGTGACCGGCCATGTCAACTACAGCGGCCGCGTGCTCGATGCCGACGAGGAGTTCGACCGCGAGGAGTAGGGTCCGCTCCTGTCTCTTTGCCGAATCCTTACCGGCGCCTCCGTGCAATTGGGGTACGATGAACTAGCTGCATATCGGGCGAATACGAAGGGTCCCTGTCCATGAAATACACCAAGCTCGAGCGTAACTGGGTTATGTACGATGTGGGCAACTCGGCCCTCGTGCTGCTCAACACCTCGGTGGTGCCCATCTACTTTAACGCCATCAATACTGGCGCTTCTTCGGCCGACTTGGTGGTCGCCTGGGGCAACGCGCAGACGATTGCCTCGCTGGTCATCGCCATGCTCATGCCCATTCTGGGCGCGCTTGCCGATTACGCCGGCAACAAGATCAAGTTCTTCTTGGGTTTCTTCCTCACGGGCCTGGTTCTTTGCCTGGCGCAGGCTATCCCAATGTCCGCCATGGCATTTTTGACCGTGTACGTGCTGTGCACCATCGGCCTTAACTCTTCTATGACGTTCTACGACGCCATGCTGCCCGACATTACCACCGACGAGCGCATGGACGCCGTGTCCAGTTCGGGCTATGCCTGGGGCTACATCGGTTCCACCGTGCCGTTCATCATTTGCCTGGCGCTTATCATGGGTGGTCCCGCTCTTGGTGTCCCCACCATGCTGGCAACGCGTCTGTCGTTTGTCATCACTGGTGCCTGGTGGCTCATCTTTACCCTGCCGCTCATTCGCACCTATAAGCAAAAGTACGGTCGCGAGCGTGGTCCCGAGGACACCATCGGCCACATCGTGGGCGGCGTGTTCTCCGAGGTCGGACACACCATGCGCGAGATCGCCCACAACAAGACCGTGCTGGTCTACATGATCGCGTTCTTCTTCTACATCGACGGTGTGCACACGGTCATTTCCATGGCAACCAGCTACGGATCGGCTTTGGGTATCGACTCGACCCAACTGGTGTTGGCTCTGCTCGTTACGCAGTTTGTGGCCTTCCCGTCCGCCATCATCTACGGCAAGCTTGCCGGTCGCGTGGGCACACTCAATATGATCTTGGTTGCCGTCGCCGCCTATATGGGCATCGTGCTCTTTGCCGCGTTCTTCCTCAAGACCGCCTTTGAGTTTTGGGTGCTTGCCATTTTGGTCGGCCTGTTCCAAGGCGGCGTGCAGGCGCTGAGCCGTAGCTACTTTGGCCGCATTATCCCCAAGGAAAAGTCCAACGAGTACTACGGCTTCTTTGATATCTTTGGCCGCTATGCAAGTGTTATGGGCACCTTCTTGGTGTCGGTCGTCACCTCGCTGACCGGCAACCCCTCGCTGGGCGTCCTGTCTATCGGCGTGCTGCTGGTGGTGGGCTTTGTGCTGCTGGTCCGTCTGTCCCGCATATCTCAGACGGCAGAGCAGGCCGCATAGGAACTGGCCGGTAATTGCGTCCGCCGCGATACTCTTTTGGGGTTATCCGCAATAAACATTCTGACTTTCGAACAATGATTAGCCCAAGTGGGTATGATGGAGTCAGCTAGGTCGCGGGGCGTCGCCTGTGTTTGGCGGCGTCCCGTTTTTGTGTTGCAGGGAGGGTAAGGCATGAACGCCACGGTCGTGATTCCAACGTATTGGGCGGGCGATGACGCTCGCGCAAACGCCCCTGGCACCTATGACCATTCGACACGACTCAACGCCGACAATCCCGAACTCGACCGCTGCCTGGCCTCGCTTGAGCAGGTGCGCGACATCCCGCGCATCATCCTTTTGGTGGTCTGTCCCGTTTCTGCCACAGCCGATGTGTCGCTGCACGTGCACGAGATTGTCGACGCGCATCCCACGCTCAAGGTCACCGTTGTCACCAACACCCAGGCCTCGCGCATCGCAGACCGGGTTGCTCAGATCGCGCCCAAGGGTTCGGGCGAGTGCGTGAGCCTGCGAGGCTACGGTGCCATCCGCAACATGGGGCTGGCCTGCGCCGCGGTGCTGGGGCATGACGCGGTTATCTTTTTGGATGACGATGAGACTGTCATCGACGCCGACTTTATGAAGCGCGCGACCTATGCGTTGGGGCAGCAGACGCGTCAGGGCTTGCCTATCTTGGTCAAGAGCGGCTATTTCTATGATCGCGATGGCTCGCCGCTGGCTCCCACAGACAAGGCGGGCATCTGCCATCGTTGGTGGACCAAGCGCATCGAGTTCAACCGTTGGATGAAAAAGGCGCTCTCGGGCACCCGCATCTCGCGCTCCAACTACGTGTGCGGCGGCCTGATGGCCCTGCACGCCCGCGCCTTTACGCGTGTGGCCTTTGACCCGTTTATCACCCGCGGCGAGGACTTGGATTACCTCTTTAACATGCGCATGTTTGGCTACGACGTGTGGTTCGATAACGAGTGGACCGTGCGCCATCTGCCTCCGGAGTCCGAAAAGCGCTCACCGCGCTTTATGCAGGATGTATACCGTTGGTACTACGAACGGGCCAAGTTGACGTTCGCCGCGCATCAAAAGGAGCTCATTCCCGTTACGGCGGCATCGCTCATGCCCTACCCGGGCCCGTGGATTTCGCGCGAGCTCGACGACCGCGTGCGCAAGACCGCTATGGTCCGCAGCGTGTTTACCCGCGAGCATGAGGGCTACCTGCGCATCTGGCGCCATGGTATCGACGAGGCAAAGGCCTATGCGCGCCAAAACGCTGCAAGCTACCTGCGTTTCCAGAGCTTTTGGCCCAAGATCATGGACGGGCTTTGGCATGACACACAACTGATCAGTATCCTGGAGGGGGCCGAATGATCGACCGCCGCGCCCAGCGCGATAGTTCAATATCAATCTTTCGCATCATTGCCGTTGCCTGCGCCATTTGCGTGCTGGTGTACTTTATTTTTGCCCTGGTGACCGGTATCGAGCCGATCGCCACGGTGATTGCCTGCGCGCTGCTGTGCATCTTTCTGTGCATCTTTATCTTTTTGACGCTCAATCCCGATTCGGTGCGCTCCCAGTACACCGAGGAGACGCTCTCGGTGGCCTCAGCCATGCTCGAGGACATTAAGGGCGGTTTGACACAGGAATCGGCGCGTTTGGTGTGCCAGCGCATTTTGCCCGAGACGCGCGCCATGACGGTGGCCATCACCGACGAGGACAACGTGCTTGCCTGCGCGGGCGAGTTTGAGGAAAAACTACTGCCGGATTCTCCCATCCACACGCTTGCCACACGCTACGTTATCGAACATGGCATCGTGCAGTCGTTCAACCGTATGGTGGATGTCGTAGGCTCGGACGGCTCGCACAACCAAGTCCCCGCCGGCATTATCGCCCCTATCAAGGTGGGAGATCGTACCGTCGGCACGCTCAAGTTCTACTACAAGACCCCGCGCGCCGTCGACCGTACCCAGTACGCGCTTGCCTCGGGCTTTGCCGAGATCTTGTCCACGCAGCTCGCCATCCACGAGCTCGAGGTGCAAAAGGAACTCACGGCGCGCGCCGAGGTGCGTGCGCTGCAGGCGCAGATTAACCCGCACTTCCTGTTCAACACGCTGAACACCATTGCATCGTTTACGCGCACCGACCCGCTGCGGGCCCGCGAACTGCTTCGTGAGTTCTCATCGTTCTATCGCGCCACGCTCGACAACTCGGGATCGCTTATTCCGGTCTCGCGCGAGGTCGCACAGACCAAGCGCTACCTTACCTTTGAGAAGGCCCGCTTTGGCGAGGACCGCGTGCTTGCGACATTCGATGTGTCCGAGGACGTGGAAGATACGCTGGTGCCGGCGTTCGTGATCCAGCCGATTGTCGAGAACGCCGTGCGTCATGGTATGGGCGATGACGGCGCCCTGAGGATCGACGTGACCGTTCACCAAGACGGCGAGGATGCAATCTTGATTGCCGTGGCCGATAATGGCGTGGGCATGGATGAGGGTACCGCCGCCAGACTGTTTGACGAGCGCTCTGCCCGTCCCGACGCCAGCTCTCCCCAGGGTGGCGGCGCCGGTGTGGCCATGCACAATATTTCGGAGCGCATCCATCGCTTTTTTGGGCCGCACTCCTATACGCGTGTCGAATCGGCGCCGGGCAAGGGCACCAAAGTGCTTCTTCATCTTGATTTGTCAGAGAGCATCTTTGACATTCAAGAGTAAAATAAAAGGCTACGGGCTCAACGTCATGCGACGGATGCCCGGCGTAGTTAGTTGACGAAAGGTTTTAT
>CABQJK010000039.1 GCA_902464495.1 uncultured Collinsella sp.
CCTCTGCCATGCGACGGCAGCGCTCTCCCAACTGAGCTACGTCCCCAGGACAAGTCGATATTTTACCTACGGCTCGCCAACTGTCAACGCCCAATAACCAGTCTTTTTGGGGCGTGGCTATTTTGACAACTTTTCGAGCAGGCGATCCTCTCGATGATTTTTTAATCCCCGTCCCAGAAAAATCATCGGCGAATGTGCTACTTTGCGCTGGTGAGGACGCCGGTGGTGTCGAAGGCTGGGGTGAAGCTCTCGTCTACCGCTCCGCCTTCTTGCCAAAACATCGTCGTAAAGCCCAGGTCGTCGGCATGGTCGAGCACCTGCTCGTACTCCTCGCGCGTCACGGCGCGCGCCAGGTCGCCGCCTTGTTCGCGCATGAGGGCATTGGGCGTGTACTGGTTCATGACCGAGATCGGCACGTCGCCCACCGTCTGCCACACCAGGTCCAACACGCGGCACGAATCGTCCGCATGCCCCGGCAGCACCAGATGACGCACGATTATGCCGCGCTTCATGAGCCCGTCCCCGTCTACCAGCTCTCCCCCGCGGCGCTCAATCTCGCGCGCCATCTGGGCCAGACCCGACACAGCCACGCACGGGTAGTCCTTAATATGAGAGAGTGACTGCGCAAGCGCCGCATTGGCATACTTAAAGTCGGTAAGCCACACGTCGACCAAATCGCCGAGCGCCGCCACGGCACTCGCGCGCTCATAACCGCTCGTGTTGTAGACGATTGGAATGACCAGTCCGCGCTCCCGAGCTGCGGCAATCGCGACCGGCAGCAGGTGAGCATAATGCGTCGCCGTCACCAGATTGATGTTATTGGCACCTTGGTCCTGCAGCTCCAGCATAATCTCGACCAGGCGCTCGGGCGAAATCTCAAGCCCAAAATTGCCCGTCGAGATCTCGTGGTTCTGACAATAGACACATTTGAGCGAGCAGCCGCTAAAGAAGATCGTGCCCGAACCGGCCTCGCCCGAGATAGGCGGCTCCTCCCACATATGAAGCGCCGCGCGGGCCACCTTGAGCGTGTCATCGGCACCGCATACGCCGTGCGCACCCTCGTCGCGCACCGCACCGCAACGACGCGGACACAAATGGCAGGCGGGCGAAAAAAGTTCGGTCAACGGCGTCGGCATAAAAACATGCTCCAAAACAACGATTCAGCAGCTCAAACGTAAAGGGACCAACCGCACAGACGGCTCGAGCCCAAGGCGCCGTAATCGTCCGACACGATTTTTGTAATGTCAAGACTGGAATCGATAAAGTGCCGCTTTATGATGTAGGTATTCCGCCCCCCGCGGAGCAACTGGGTGAACCGTCGCGTTTATTTAGGGAGCCCACACAGTCGTACCTAGTACAGGTATCCTTCGTTGTTAAGGACGCTGGAACAGTCGATGAGGGCACCCACCTGTTTTAGGTGGGTTCATTTTCGTAACGTGGGGGGTGGTTTTCTTTTGCCGAAAATCGCCATTACAGTCCATATGGATCCCCACCGGCATCCCAACAATCCATCGACAATACCCTAATATCTGGTAAGCGCGTGATTATCGCTGCGCGCAATTCCATGCACCCCCCTTGGTCGAGTATCATGATTCGGCTATGCCCTTTGCGCATGGCGTTCTTCTGACCTTTCCCTTCGACGCTTGGCGGTTTTTAGATTCATGGCTTCATCCCCGAGCTACATACCGTACCTATGCGTGGCAGCGGCGGCCTTTATCACGACCTTCCTCACGGTGCCTCTGGTCAAGCGCCTGGCAATTAAGTTCGACGCCGTCGACTATCCTTCCAAGCGCCGCATCAACACCAAGCCCATCCCGCGTTTGGGCGGAACGGCGGTGTTTTTGGGCCTGGTCGTTGCCTGCATTGTGCAAATCCTAGGCACCTGGCACCTAGGCTGGCCGCCCGTCCTGGTGCCGCACCCGCGCCTTCACATTAGCTATCCTATGCTGGCCCTCTCCTTTACCGTCATCTTTGCGACCGGCGCTATCGACGACGTCATCCAGCTCAAGCCCAAGCAAAAGCTAGCCGGACAGGTCCTCGCTGCGCTCATCGCCTGCGTGGGCGGCCTGCGCATCGGCGTCATCGTCAACCCGTTTGCCCCCGGCGAGATCATGCTCGGATGGCTCGCCTACCCCATCACCGTGATCTATCTGGTGGCATTCACCAACATCATTAACCTCATCGACGGCCTCGATGGCTTGGCCACGGGCATCTGCGGCATCGCCTCGTTCACCATGTTTTCGATGGCCGTTCTCTCGGGCCGTATCGACGCCGCCGCGCTCTCCATTGCGCTCTTTGGCGCCTGTCTGGCCTTTTTGCGCTACAACTTCAACCCCGCAAGCATCTTCTTGGGCGACTCGGGGTCGCTGCTTCTGGGCTTTGCGCTGGGCTCCATCTCGCTACTCAACGTGAGCCGCACCGCCGCGCTCACCTCGCTTATCATCCCGCTCATCGTTGCCGGCGTGCCCATCATCGACACGTTTAGCGCCATCGTGCGCCGCAAGCGCGCCCACATTAGCATCGGGCAGGCCGACAAGGGCCACATCCACCACCGCCTGATCCAAGAGGGCTACAACCAAAAGCAGGCTGTGCTGCTCATCTATGCCTGGTGCATTATGCTTTCGGCCGGCGCCGCCGCGATCAACCAGGTCGAGGTGCCCATGCGCGTGCTCATCTTTACCGTGCTCGCCATTGGCTCGGCGGCCTTTGCCAAGCATCTACATCTGTTTGAGCCCGTGTTGCGTCACCATTACAACAAGCGCACGCACGAGGACGAGCTCGTCACCCCCGACGATCCCGCCTTTAAGCAAGAGGAGCAGGCAGCAGAAGAACGCAAGGAGGAGCGCCACCACAGGCGCTAGGGTAAGCTGCCGAGGATGCGTCCAGACGCCGCCGGCCAAACGTGCAGCCACGCCGCGCCCATCGCACAAGCCGCCGCTCTCCCGTCCCTCGCCTACTTACGACCCGCCCCTCCAATAAACGCGTTATCATCTTGACCCATGAACATACGTTAGGAGCAATCATGCCAAACGAGAACAGCTACGAAGTCGCGCTGCAAAAGAGCAACGCCATTCGCGAGGGCCTGGCCAAAACGCCCGAGAAGTTCACCATGCTCACCGGCGACCGCCCCACCGGCCGTCTGCACCTGGGTCACTACTTCGGCACCCTCAAGGGCCGTGTTGAGCTGCAGAACATGGGCGCCAAGACCAACGTGCTCATCGCCGACTACCAAGTCATCACTGACCGCGATACGACCGAGCACATCCAGGACAACGTGTACAACATGGTCATGGACTACCTTGCCTGCGGCATCGACCCCGACAAGACCATGATCTACGCACACTCCGCCGTACCCGCCGCAAACCAGCTCATGCTGCCGTTCCTGTCGCTGGTCTCCGAGGCCGAGCTGGCGCGCAACCCCACGGTCAAGGCCGAGATGGAGGCCTCGGGCCACGAGCTCACCGGCCTTCTGCTCACCTACCCGGTGCACCAGGCCTGCGACATCCTGTTCTGCAAGGGCAATGTGGTGCCCGTCGGTCGCGACCAGCTGCCGCACATCGAGCTCACCCGCACTATCGCCCGCCGCTTTAACAACCGTTACGGTAAGGTGTTCCCCGAAGTCGACGCGCTGCTGTCCGAGACCCCGCTGCTGCCCGGCCTGGACGGGCGCAAGATGAGCAAGAGCTACGGCAACGCCATCAACATCTCGATGACCGCCGAGGAGACGGCCAAGCGCATCAAGAAGAGCCAGACCGACTCCGAGCGCATGATCACGTTCGATCCCGAGAATCGCCCCGGCGTGTCCGGCCTGCTTTCAACCGCCGCCATCTGCACCGGCCGTTCCGAGGTCGAGATTGCCGAGGAGATTGGCATGGGCGGCTCCGGCCAGCTCAAGAAGTACGTGACCGAGGCTGTCAACGAGTACTTCGCGCCGATCCGCGAGCGTCGTCAGCGCTACGAGAACGATCTGGACTATGTGAAGGACGTGCTGCACGAGGGCAACCGTCGCGCCAACGAGATCGCCGAGCAGACCCTGGCCGAGGTTCAGGACGCCATGGGCATGGTGTACTAGGCAAGGCGCTTTCGCACGACATAGACGGTGAGATGAGATTTCTCCCCGAAACAGGAACAGGCCCGCTGGCAGTTAGTTGCCAGCGGGCCTGTTCCCGAAGTACACCGTTGAATCGCACAGAGGGGAGGAATGCGAATCAAACTCAACAGGGCAGGCTTTTTCATCGCCTAATGCCTGCACCGTTGCTGAAACCAATATAGTTCACCGTGGTTTACTTTTTGGCGGAAAATTGCCCCGCCACATTGTCTCCATAAGTTAACCCCGGTAAACTAAAACCACCACAAAGGGGACAGCCACCTTTGTGGTGGTTTTGGCCACGGCGGAGCCGCTAGAGCCCTGCTGGCCAGCGACAGACGGCCAAGTCGACGTGCATGTCGTCCTTAAACGTCACGCCCTCCCCCAGCAAAAGCTCACGTTGAGCATCGGGGCCGCCAAACGCAAAGCCCTCGCAAATGCGGCCATCGGCAAACACCACACGATGGCAGGGAATCTGACCAGGGCGCGGATTGCTGTGCAGCGCATAGCCCACATAGCGCGCGCTTCGTGGACGACCGGCGAGCAGCGCCACCTGACCGTACGTGGCGACCATCCCCTCGGGAATCTGCTCGACCACCTCGTACACCCGCTCAAAAAAGCCCTCAGACGCCATTGCTCGCTCCCTTCCACCCGGAATAGCATAAACCACCACAAAGGTGCCTGTCCCCTTTGTGGTGGTTTATGGCAAGTCGGTTAGTTGGCGGGCTGGAAGAAGGCTACGGCTACGGCGCCGGGACCTACGTGGGTGCCGATGGTGGCGCCGATGGTGTGGACGGGCAGCTCGCCCTCGGTGTGGCCAGCCCACAGCGCCGCACTGTCCTCGATATACTTCTTGAGCACGGCGTCCGAAAGACCCGTATAGCCAAGCGCCAGCGGCATGGAAAAGTCGATGCCGCCCGCCTTTTCGACCTTCTGGTTGAGCAGATTACGACCGTTCTTGGAACCGCGCGCCTTGCCCAGCTGCACGATCAGGCCATCCTCGGCGGCCACAACAGGCTTCACGTTGAGTAGCGTACCCACGGCGCCGGCCGCAGCAGACAAGCGGCCTCCGCGCACCAGGTACTCCAGCGTCTCGAGCAGGCCGATGACGACCACGCGGTCGCGCACGGCCTCGACAGCCGCCGCAATCTGAGCCGCGCCCTGGCCCTCGTCCACCAGGCGCAGCGCATACTCGACCAGCACGCGCTCGCCCAAGGTCACGTTATTGCTGTCCACGACGAACATGTCGCCGCCCGGCGCCTCGGCAAGTGCCGTACGAGCACTCTGGTTGGTGCCCGAGAGCTTGGCGCCCACGGTAATAATCACGGCCTCATCGCCGGCCTCACGCGCTTCGGCAATCGCCTGCGAAAAGGCGTACGGGTTGACCTGACCGGTCTTGGGCAGCTCATCGCGCTCCACAAGCATCTCGTAAAAGCGCTGGTGATCGATGTCGACGCCATCCATATACACATCGGTGCCAAAGGTGACGGACAGCGGCAGAACACGCAGAGCGGGGTGCTCCGCCGGCGACATATCGCTTGCGGAATCGGTAATAATGCGGACGGACATAACGAATCCTTTCTTGCGCAGGTCCCGCGCGGGGAATTTTGACAGCAATGCCCCGGCACGGCATACGCGCTCAAACGGGACTATGCAGTTTTTAATGGGAAGCAAATGCCTTGGCGGCCTTAGATCTCACGCAGGGTGTTGAGAATCGTACGCAGCGACGCATACATCTGCTCGCGCTGCTCCACACCCATAGCCTTACCGGTGGTGTCGAGCACCTCGCGAATGATGCGGTCCGCCTCGCTCATGCTCTCGCCGCCCAGAGCGGTCAGGCGCACCGGGGCACGATACTTAACGGCCGCATCACCCGAGTCGTCGACCTCGACGTAGCCGCCCTCCTCCAGATGCGCGAGCGTGCGCGAGACGGCGGCACGGGTCACGCCTGCCATGCGAGCCAGGTCAGCGCCAGTCAGGCCGTCCTTGCTGCGCTCAAGATAGTACAGGCACATAACGTCGGAGCCCTTGAGGCCCAGCCTTGCGCCCTCGGATGTCTTAATGCGCTGGATCTCCTTGTAGAGCCCGCTGATCAGTCCGACAAAGTCCTCGAAACGTGTCTCGTCGTTCTGCTGCATGGGAGACGACCGCCTTTCGCTTACATGATGCTAACGGGTAAACATCTTAGCCGCACGAGGCAACACCCATACCCAAATATCCCATTTGTTAACCCATCAACATAAAAACCACCACAAAGGGGACAGGCACCTTTGTGGTGGTTTTGACCGGCGAACATGATCCGCAGGCGTCGTTACAGTTCCACGCAGGGATTGTCGCGGGTCACAAGCGTCTTAACGACAACCGTCGCTCCCAGATAGCGCTCGAGCAACTCGGCGAGACGATCAACGGCAGCCTGGCAATCCCCCATCCGCTCGGGCTCCGCGCACTCAATCGCCAGGAATGCATCGGCCGAATCGTCGGACAGCGCCGTGCGAACGCCATCGCACCAGTTCCAGCAGCGGCATACGGCGCCCGCATCATCGATGTAGGCGAGCTCGCCGGGCAGCGTCGGGTCATCTGTTTCCTCGCCAAGTGGCAGGAACGCATCGCCGCCGTCAGTCACCTTCAAGCGAAGATCCCCCTCAATCGTATGCAGGTCCTCGCCGCCAACGGGCAGCGCATAGGTCAGCGACACCGTGTTGTAGATGTCCACCGCGGGCGTAATGTGGCCCACCGGTTTGCCCTTGAGCACGCGCTTGAGCAGGTTCTCAATTGAGCAACGCGCGCCCTTTTTGGTCTTGAACAGCCGATAAGCCTCGCGCCATGCCTTGACCGGTGCGTTCTCGCTGATAGTATCGCTGGTCAGATGACGCTCCGCGTCGATATTGGCGCGGTCGAGCAACGCCGCAATCGCGTCCACGTCCTCTTGAGGAATCTGAGCCGCGGGCTTCATGCCCATTACGACCACAACACCGACAGCCGCCTGCGGAAACAGCTCCCAAAACGAATCCTCGGCAATAAAGCTCTTCATGCGCTCTCCCTTCATCGTGCGCGCCCGAGCGAGGGCGCCTAAACAAAAAGCGCCCTTACGACGGCCACCTTCAAAGTCCTACGGTGCCGCCACAAGAGCGCTTACGCTGCCCCCATCCGGAGAAGGGAGCGATATGTCAGGCGTATTGTAACCCGAGTCATCCGCGCGAGTAAAACCACCACAAAGGTGCCTGTCCCCTTTATGGTGGTTTTGGGTCTGAGGCGACGCTAGTGGCGAAGTCCCAGCAGGCCGTGGCCGCGATGACGGGCGTCGGCGCGCACCTGAGCATGCGGACCGGCGGCCTTGACGGATTCGGGCAGGTGCGAGTACTTCTTCTCGAAGTTCTCCTCGAACATCACGGCCAAGTTGTGCGCCGCCTCGTCGTAGCGCGCGGTGCTCTGCCAGTACTGGCGCGGCACCAGGATGCCGTCGGGCACGCCGTGGCACGTGGTGGGAATGTCGACGTTAAAGATATCATCGTGGACGAACTCGCTGTCCTCGATGGTACCGTCGAGGGCGCGGGCCACCAGGGCGCGCGTGTAGGCAAGCTCGATGCGATGGCCCACGCCGTAGCCGCCGCCAATCCAGCCGGTGTTGACCAGGTACACACGCGTGCGGCCGTCGGCGATGCGCTCACCGAGCATCTTGGCGTAGACCATGGGGTCGAGCGGCATAAACGGTTCGCCGAACAGCGAGGAGAACGTGGGCGTGGGTTCGGTGACGCCAACCTCGGTACCGGGGATCTTGGCCGTAAAGCCCGTCACAAAGTGATACATGGCGGCATCGGCCGTCAGGCGCGAAATGGGCGGCAGCACGCCAAAGGCGTCGCAGGTCAGGAACAGCACGACGCTCGGGGTGGTGCCCATGCCCTTGGTCCATGCGTTGGGAATGTGCTCCACGGGGTAGGCCACGCGCGTGTTGTGCGTGATGGAGACGTCGTCGTAGTTAGGCTTGCGGTTTTCGTCCAGCACCACGTTTTCACAGATGGCACCAAAGCGGACGGCGTTGAAGATCTCGGGCTCGTGGAAGGCGTCCAGGCCCTCGCACTTGGCGTAGCAGCCGCCCTCGATGTTGAAGATGCCCATGTCGGACCAGCCGTGCTCGTCGTCGCCGATCAGCAGGCGCGTGGGGTTGGCCGAAAGCGTGGTTTTACCGGTGCCGGACAGGCCAAAGAACACGGCGGTCTCGTGCGTGACGGGGTCCATGCTGGCCGAGCAGTGCATGGGCAGCACGTCGTCCTCGACGGGCAGCAGGTAGTTCATGACGCTGAAGATGGACTTTTTGATCTCGCCGGAGTAGCCGGTGCCCGCGACCAGAATCACCCGTTCCTGGAAGTTGATGACCACGGCGGCGCTGGAGTTGAGGCCCTTGATCGCAGGGTCGCACTGATAGCCGGGCGCAGCAAGCACACAGAAGTCGGGCTCGCCGGTGCGCGCGATTTCGCGAGCGAGCGGGCGTGCGAGCATCTGTTTAATAAAGAGCGCCTGGCTGGCACGCTCGCAGGCGACGAGCAGGCGGCGCGTGTGGTTACGGTCGGCGCCGGCCATGCCACGGGTGACGAACACATCGCGCTCATTGAGATAGTCGACGATGCCAGCCTTAATGGCCTCGTAGCTCTCGACTGACAGCGGTCGGTTGACGGCACCCCAGGCGATCTTATCGTGCACGTCGGGCGTGTCGACGATAAAGCGGTCGTTGGGCGAGCGGCCGGTGCGCTCCCCCGTCTCGATCACGAGTGCGCCGTTGGAGGCCATGCGGCCCTCTTCGCGGCGGATGGCATACTCGACGAGCTCGGCCGCCGGCAGGTCGACCAGCAGGCGGGGCTGGTTCTCGGCGGGATCTTCGACCAACGTAAGACCAAAGTTGGACAGTACTTCTGCAGGGGTAACACCAGGCATGGGGCCTCCTTTAAAAGCGCGTCACGTGGACGCGGCGCGCACTTTACTCACGTAAAGCCCGTTGTACCCGATATGCAAAAACGTTTTTGCGGCAAGGGCGATGCGCCCGCCCAACGGTCAAAAATCACACGCAAGCGGCCTAGTCATTGGGGACGTTCTTAAACGACTAGTCGTTGGGGACACTCTTGAGCAGGCAACATTCAAGGAGTGTCCCCAGATGCCGGCACTTAGGGACGTTCCTAAAGTGCCGACACATAAGGAACGTCCCCAAGTGCCGACTACTGAATGGCACCGCTGAATATATTGAACAACCTGGTCAAAAACACGAATGGACACCACCGCGACTATACTAGAGCACAGCAATAGAAAGGAATCGTCTTGAGCATCACGCCCCTCGATAGCGTCCGCCGCACCATCGCCCGCCGCAACGGCGTCACCGACCCCACCGCATCGGGCGGGGCGCACGGGCAGGGCGGACGCATCGAGAACGGCCTGTTCCCCGCATCGCACACCGCCGAGGAGCTCGCACGAATCCAAGAGCTAAGCCAGCGTAACGCCGGCGGTCCCGACAGCAGCCAGGCCACACGCCGTCGACGTGAGCGCGATCGCCAACCCGGCCCCATCCGCCGCATGGTCAATGCCTGGTGGAACCGCCTGCTCGGAGCCGTCTACGGCGGCGGCTTCTCCACGCAAGAAGCCGAGTACGAAGATCACGCCACCCGTCGCGACTACCTTTGGAATACCCTGGGCACCGCCGTATGGGGTATGGCGTTTCCGCTGCTCACCATTGTGTCGACGCAGCTCGTGGGGGCCGAGGAAGCTGGCAAGTTCTCCATCGCCTTTGTCACCGGCACGCTCATCATGATCGCGTGCAACTATGGCGTGCGCAACTTTCAGGTCTCGGACATCGACGAAACGACGTCCTTTGCCTCTTACCAGCTCAACCGCTGGCTTTGCGGAGCGCTCACCCTAGGCTGCGGCCTCATGTACAGCAGCGCCCGCGGCTACGATGCGCAGATGGCGACGATCGGCCTGGGCGTCTACCTCTATAAGGTAATCGATGGCATCGCCGACGTGTACGAGGGCCGCCTGCAGCAGGCCGACAAGCTCTATTTGGCCGGCATGAGCCAAACGCTGCGTTCCGCCGGCGTCATCGCAGTCTTTAGCGTGGCGCTGTTCCTCACGCGCAGCATGCCCATCGCGGCTATGGCCATGGGTGTTACCGCGATTGCCTCGCTCGTGCTGGTCACCGCCCCGCTCGCCCTGCTCGAAACCGAAAAATCGCGCCGCGTGAGCCTGCGCGAGGCTGGCCACCTGTTTATCCAGTGCGCCCCGCTCTTTGGTGCGCTGTTCCTGTTCAACCTAATCGAGAGCATGCCCAAGTTCGTGATGGAAGGCACGCTGGCCTACAAATATCAGCTGTACTTTAATGCACTGTTCTTTCCGGCGCAGGCTATTTTGCTGAGCATTGGATTTATCTATAAACCGCAGCTTTTGCGTCTGTCGAGCATTTGGGCGAATCCGCGTAAGCGTCGCCGCTTTGACCTGATCATTATTGCCGTTATGGCGCTGATCGTGGCCATCACCGGCTTGTGCGCCGCATTTATGGCAGGCCCCGGCATTCCCCTCATGAGCTTTATGTACGGCCTTAACTTTGAGCGCTACCGCACGCTGGCACTGCTTATGGTTGTCGCCGGCGGCATCACCGCTGCAATCGACTTTATCTACGCCATCATCACGGTGCTGCGCCACGCTGGAGACGTCACCAAGATCTACCTGATCTGCTTTGCCGTGAGCGTGGTGCTCCCGGTGATCCTAATCAACCTGCTGGGCCTAATGGGCGCTGTGGTGAGCTACCTAGCCATCATGGCCCTGCTCCTGGTGTTACTGATTATCGAGTACGCCCACATCCGCCAGCGCATCGAGCGCGACCGCAACCCGTACGGCGCCTAATTGGCGCAATGGGGGGTCTCGTTGCGGACGATTTGCGACACGCAAAACTAAGTGAGTAGACTTTTGCCGAATCCCTGACCACACCGGCAAAACACAAGTCAGTGACCTGCGGTTTTGTTGAGGCAAATTTGCCGGCTGCTCGACATTTCCAAAAAAGTCTACTCACTTAGCCAGCGAGCAGCCAAAAAAGAACCGTCGCGACGTCGCTTGACACCGTTGCGACGGTTTATCGTGCATTTTCGCGCAGCCGCGGACGCAGACGCTCCTCATTCCTAGCGCTTACCGAGCAAGAAGGCGCTACTCTCCGAAAGTAGTCAAAAAGCCCCGTCCCAAATTAGCTACCCTTTGCACCGATTATTCGCCCGGGTTGATATTCGCGTAGAACTCGGCCCCGTCGTCTAGGCGCAGGATCCCGACGCGGCCGAACTCGGAGCCGGTGGCGGCGGCGCAGTCGATGTCGATGCGATCGGGCACGCCGGCGGTGTCCTCGCCGCCCAGGCGCACAATCTGCCCTCGGCCCGACTCCTCATCGAGCCCCGCCAGGCCGCCTACCTCGCAATAACGCCCGAGCGACACCGTTGGCGTGTGACCGCTCACCACAACCGGACCCTTGCCCTCGGCAGAAAGCAGCCCCGTCGGCGCATCCCAATAGCCGTGACGAATCCACAGCAAGTCATCGGACGACTGCACCGCAAGCATCTGCTGCAGTAGCTCGTGATCGGCATCCACCGCTCCCGCACCATCGGCACAATCGACCCCGTGTTCAAGTAAAAACGCCCGCGCCGCCTCGGTTTGGATGCCGGCATGTACCAGCAGGTACGGGCGCTCGTCAGTCTCGGCCACCGCGTAGAGCGGCAGCGTCGCCATCCAACGCACGAGTTCCTCGTACGCCTCAAATTCCATATCGTTGAGCTGCTGACGGGTAGTCCAACCGCCGTTGATATCCCAGGTCTCGGCATCGAGCGGATCCTGGCCAATGATGGCATCGAGCATGATCTGCTCGTGATTACCCTTGAGCACGCGGGCGTTGGGTAGCGAGCGCACGAGTTTAATAACGCCAACCGGATCGGGCCCGCGATCGATCATGTCGCCGAGCACGTACAGCGTATCGTCGGACGCCAGCGAAATCTTGGACAGGGCCTCGTCAAGCGCATGCACGTGCCCGTGAGCATCGGATGTCACATAGATCGCCATGGTACGCCTCTCCCTGCATTGCGGCCGAAGCCCGGCGCCGCAACTAAAACTTCAAGTTGAACTTAAACGTTACCCATTGTACTCCGTTGCAATAAAGCTGGAAAGGGTTGCATGCCGTCAACGGTCGCCAGTGCACGCCTGTCAACCCGCACCGCTCACGCCACGCCGTCTAGCCCAGCGCCCCAACCAGCACCGCCCGCGCCTCCGCCTCGTGTCGAAAATGCGCACGCCCGCAATCCGCCCTCATAAACCCACCATCTTTGGGTACAAATAACCGCAGATAACTGACCGTGCCACGCCAACCACCCAGGAGCGGACACTATCCATGAACCAGATACTTCTCTTTATCGGCCTCGTCATTATTCTGTGCCTGACCATCAAACCCGTCGGCAAAAAGCTCCCCTTCCCCACCCTGCTCATCTTTATCGCACTCGGCATGCTGCTGGGCGTCAACGGTCCGGCACACATCGACTTTAGCGACTACGCGCTCACCGAAACCGTCTGCAGCACGGCACTGCTGTTCATCATGTTCTACGGCGGCTTTAACACCAACATCGACCGTGCCAAACCCGTCGCCGTGCCCGCGGTGCTACTGAGCACGCTCGGCGTCGTCATCACTGCCGGCATTACCGGCGTGTTCGCGCACTTTGTACTGGGCTTCGACTGGATCGGCGGCCTGCTGCTGGGATCGGTCGTGGCGTCCACCGACGCGGCCAGCGTCTTTAGCGTGCTGCGCGAGCACAGCCTTTCGCTGAGGGGCGGCACCGACTCGCTGCTCGAGGTCGAATCGGGCTCCAACGACCCCGTCGCCTACATGCTCACCGCCGTGCTCGCCACACTCGCGGCCGGCGGCGACATCAACATTCCCGCACTGCTGGCCAAGCAGATTATCCTGGGCGCGGGCCTGGGCCTTGCCATCGGCTGGGCGGCGGGCCGCCTGATTGAACGAGCGCACGCAACGGCCGAGGGCGCGCAGACTATCTTTTTGTTCGCCGTGGCGATCGTCGCCTACGCACTGCCGAGCTACCTGGGCGGCAACGGCTTTTTGGCCGTATACCTGGCAGGCATTGTGCTGGGCGCGAGCGACATCACCGGCAAGGTCGAGATGGCGCACTTCTTTGACACCCTTACCGAGATGGCCGAGATGACGATCTTCTTCTTGCTCGGCCTGCTCGTCACGCCCGCGCGCCTGCCGCAAATGCTGCTACCCGGCCTGGCGCTCATGGCGTTTATGCTCTTTGCGAGCCGCCCCATCGCCGTCGGTCTGCTGCTGGTGCCCTTTAAGACGAGCCCTCGCCAGGTTGCGCTCGTAAGCTGGGCGGGCTTGCGCGGCGCGGCTTCGGTCGTCTTTAGCCTCTTTGCTGTGGTGGCCGGCGTTCCCGGCGGACACGACCTATTTGACCTGGTGTTTGTGATTGCCGTATCGAGCATTGTGGTGCAGGGTTCGCTACTGCCGGCGGTGGCGAAGAAACTCGATATGATCGATGCGGCCGGCGACGTGCGCCGCACCTTTAACGACTACCGCGACGAGGACGGCATGTCGTTTGTAAAGCTCAAGGTGGGCGCTGGCCATCCGTTTGCCGGGCGCTCGCTCGCCGATATTGGCAGCGCGACGGACATGCTCGTGGTCCTGGTGCTGCGCGACGGAGCGCACCCGGTGCTGCCCAACGGCGACACCGTCATCGAGGAAGGCGACCTGCTGGTGATGGCCGCCCCAACGTTCGAAGAGCGTGCCGAGGTTACGCTGCGCGAGGTCACCGTGACGTCCCACGGCCGCCTTGCCGGCCAGCGCCTGCGCGACGTGCCGCAGGGCAAGTACCCCTTTATCGTGGTGATGCTCAAGCGCGACGGCCAAACAATCATCCCCGACGGCAACACCCTCATATTCGCCGGCGACGAAGCCGTCATCGCCACGCTAGCTTCCTAGCAGCCCGTCCCTCTTCAGCTACTAGCTGTCACCCATGGCAAAGTCGCGGAGGTCGAGGCCTTCGCGTTCGGCTCGGGCTAGGAGCTCTTGGGGCGACTCGTCCTCGATATCCATCACGTCGAGCATGGCAGCGGGAAAGCCCACGCCAGCCGCGCTCCCCGCGTAGTCGAGCAAGCCCTCGCGCAGCTGGTCTATATCAACTTCAATCTTCACGGTTAATCCTCCTACCAGGCAATCGCGACCGGACAAACCGCACGTCCCAACTGATGTGCAATAAACTCCAGATACGGCCATAATAAAAAAAATGAACATCAGGGAGGTTACGGATGATGGACAAGCTCACTGCCATGACGGAACAGGTCAGAGATTTTTGTGATGCGCGCGATTGGCGCAAATATCACACTCCAAAGGAACTTGCCATCGGCATAGCGACAGAGTCCTCCGAACTCCTTCAGCTTTTCCGCTTTATGAGCGACGAGCGCATTGCAGAAATGTTCGATAACCCTGATCAGCGCCAAGCCATCGAAGACGAAGTCGCTGACACACTCCTCTTTCTCCTGCGTTTCGCCGATCTAAACGGAATCGACCTCCCAAAGGCGCTCTCGTCCAAACTCAAACGCAACGGCGAACGCTACCCCATCGACACCGGCTCCAACGAATACAGAAAGGCGGGCCATCATGAGTAACGAGTTCGCCCTTCGGCAATATACGCTTCCCCTGCCCCAACCCTTTGAGACAAGTGAATCGTTGCAGGATTTTGGCACGCCAAATCCAGGGTCGCACCACGACGAAAGCTGGCCTGTTCTCTACATCCTGACCAACAGCAAAAACAAAACGGCGTACATCGGTCAAACGACCAATTATCGACGCCGCATGAAGCAACACGCCGCAAACGTGGACAAAGACTTCGACCGGACCCTTCTGATTGACAATCCGACTTTCAATCAGTCAGCAACATTTGAGTTTGAGAATCGACTTATCGAGCTGTTCTGCGCTGACGAAAAATACCAGGTAACCAACGCCAACAATGGCTATGCCCAGTTCGATTATTTTGAGCGACCTCAGTATCGCCAGAAGTTCAGAGACCTCTGGTCGAAACTTCGCGAAGAGAACTATGCGATCCACCCCATCGAAGAGCTCGAGAACACTGACCTGTTCAAATTCTCGCCCTTCAAAACGCTCACGCCCGATCAATACGAAACGATTGAGGCGATTTACAGGCGGCTCGAGCAAGAGCATGAAGACATTAAACACGGCGGGCCCAAGAAAGAGCGCGTAACCATCGTGAACGGCGCGCCAGGAACAGGCAAAACAATCCTCGCCATCAGTCTCATGTTCAAAATCAAAAATGAGCCGAACCTTTCCGGCCTGCGGGTCGGCTTTGTCACCCCCATGGATTCCCTAAAGAAGACCCTCAGGAAACTCACGCATTTCCTTCCAGGGTTAAAGCCTGGCGATATCTTGAGCCCCAGTGACGTCACAAAAAATGATCGTTATGACATCCTACTTGTCGACGAAGCACATCGACTGGGTAATTATCTAAGTATGGGCTCCGGCATCAAGGCCTTCTATAACACCTGCGATCGCCTCGGCCTTCCGCACACGAGCAACCAGGTTGACTGGATATACAAATGCTGCGACAAGGCGTACCTGTTCTATGACCCCAAACAGCAAGTCCGCGCATCGGGACTCAACCAAGATGGCCTTGAGCAGCGACTCAACCAACTCGAAGAAGCCGGCATCGAAACTGAAGAGTTCAGCCTAAGCACGCAGATGCGCGTGCGTGGCGGCGATGAGTACCTCGATTTTGTCTACGACCTGCTTGATAACAAAGCGTACATGCATGCCGGCATGAAGTTCAAAGAACTCTTTTCATCGGAGCCTTACGACTCGCAAGCCGGCGATCCTGACAGTGATATCCCCAGATACCAGTTTGGAATCGTCGACCAATTTGAGGATTTCTGCTCCCTACAGCAGGCCAAAGAAAAAGTCGTTGGGCTGTCCCGTATGACAGCTGGTTTTGCTTGGAAATGGGAAAGCAAGAGCAATAAAGATGCGTTCGATATCGTCATCGAGGGCATTCCCAAACGCTGGAACTCAACCCAGAAGGATTGGGTTAACTCCGCCAACGCCGTCAACGAAGTCGGATGCATTCATACGGTACAAGGCTACGATCTCAACTACGGATTCGTAATTCTGGGTCCCGACATTTACTACGACACCGACAAGAATGCCGTCTGCGTTAGCGGAGCGAACTTCAAAGATGCTGTCGCAAAAAAGAAGGCGAGCGACGACGACCTGCGAAAGATTATCGTCAACGCCTACTACGTTCTCATGACGCGTGGCATGCTGGGAACGTATCTCTATGTGTGCGACCCCGCTCTCAAGGAGTATTTGTCGCGGTATATCCCGGTGATATAGACCTAGCGACCGCCCTCCCCCATGTAACCATCCTGTAAATCATAGCAGCGCACTCGAGTTTTACCGTGATGCGGTCGCGTCTGGCGCTCCACTGTGCTAAAGTATCCCGAACGTTCAAACGACTACGAGGGGGACCTAGAAGATGGCACGTGTGCGCAACTTCTCAGCAGGCCCGGCCGCACTGCCCACCAGCGTGCTCGCCGAGATCGCCGACGAGATGATGGACTACCGCGGTT
>CABQJK010000040.1 GCA_902464495.1 uncultured Collinsella sp.
GTCAAATCCCTGATGTTGTCATCGTCCTCGACGTAATAGATCATGTTGAACCCCTTTGCGGCCGGTATGACCGCATCTTAACCCTAAAGGCGCCTGTACTAGATAGTATCAGCCAAAACGGCCCGTCAAATAATCCGCCGTACGCGGATCGGTCGGATTCTTAAAGAGCTGCGCGGTAGGCGCATGCTCCACCAGCTCACCCAACAAAAAGAACGCGACAGAATCGGAAATACGCGCGGCCTGCTGCATGTTGTGCGTCACGACCACCAGCGTGCAGGTCTCCTTGAGCTCGCAGGCAAGCTGCTCCACTACGAGCGTCGACACGGGGTCGAGCGCCGAGGTCGGCTCGTCCATCAACAGAATGTCGGGCTGCACGGCAAGTGCGCGGGCGATGCACAGGCGCTGCTGCTGTCCGCCCGAAAGACCCAGGCCCGACTCCTTGAGCTTGTCCTTGACCTCGTCCCACAGGGCAGCGCGACGCAGGGAGTTCTCGACCAGCTCGTCAAGCACAACGCGGTCGCGCACGCCCATGCCGCGAGGGCCGTAGGCGACATTATCGTAGATGCTCATGGGAAACGGATTGGGGCGCTGGAACACCATGCCCACGCGCTGACGCAGGCGGCAGATATCGTAATCGCCCAGGATATCCTGACCGTCGAGCGCGATCTTGCCCTCGATACGGCAATCCTTGATGCTATCGTTCATGCGGTTAAAGCAGCGCAGCAGCGTCGACTTGCCACAACCAGAAGGCCCGATAAACGAGGTAATCTGCTTGTCGCGGATTTTGATGTTCACGTCCTTGAGCGCATGGTGGTCGCCATAGAACAGGTCGAGGCCCTCCACATCGATGCGCGTCGGCGAGGCCGCAAGGTCCTCTGCCGTGGGGCGAGTCGCATCCCCAACTTCGCGCTCGTGCGCGGCCTCGGCCTGCGCTTCCATGAGTTCCTCAAGCTCCGTGGGCTCCATAGCCGCAGCAGCCGTCATACCGCATACCTCCATATCGATATCAATTCAGCAGTATCGATAGTAGGAATCGCGGCTCATACGCACGTGAGCGCATTGTCAAGTGTTTGTAAGGGCACCTTAGCTATGCAGCGGGCAGCTCGATGGTGAACATCGTATGCTCGGGCGTCGATTCGCATGCGATACTGCCGCCGTGCGCTGTAACAATCTCCTTGGCGATGGCAAGCCCCAGTCCAGCGCCGCCGCAGTTGGTCGCACGCGCCGCATCCAAGCGATAGAACTTCTCAAAGATCACTTTGAGCTTTGCCGCAGGAATAGGATCGCCCTGGTTGATAAAGCGCACGCGCACGCCGCCATCATCCGTGCGCCTCGCCTCAATCGTGATCGTCGAACCTTCGTAGCTATAGGCGACGGCGTTTTTCATAATGTTGTTGAAAACGCGGGCCATCTTGTCGCCATCCACGAGCACCGTCAGGTCCTCGCGAATATCAACCTGGGCCTCCTTGCGCTGCTCGTTGAGGATGGGGTAGAACTCGTCGGCCACCTGTGCCAGCAACAACCCCAAGTCGACGTAACCGCGCGTGAGCACGATGTCGTGGAAGTCGAAGCGCGTAATGTCGAAGAACTCCTCGATGAGCGCATCGAGCCGATGCGCTTTGTCGAGCGCCACGCCCGTAAATCGAGTACGTTGCTCAACCGGAAGCTCGGGCGCCTCCTGCAGCAGTGAAAGGTAGCCCACCACGCTGGCAAGCGGCGTGCGCAAGTCATGGGCCAGGTAAGTGACAAGATCGTCCTTGCGATGCGACTCGTCGCGCAGAGCCTGTTGGACCTTGCGCTCGCTATCGCGCACGCTGTTGAGTGCGCCCTCGACCTCAAGAAAGTCTCCGTCGATGTTGTCCCACGCGTCGGGGTGATCGATCAGGCGATCCTGGATACGGGCGGCAAGCACACGGTCGGCATGCTGTTCCCCCTGTTCATAGCCCTGGTAGTACAGAGCGCGGCCGCAAAAGAACAGGACGCACACGGCAAGTGCCAGCACAAAGCCGAGCATGTTGAACACAAAGCCGGCATCGAACAGCACCGGCCCCTCGATGCCGCCGAGCGCCATGGCACCGATCGCCAGCGTCATGGCCCATGCGGCACCGCCAATCACCACGCAACGACGTACGATTTCAAAGCGATCGATCAGCAAAAAACCGACGAGCAGCACCACCAGAATGCCGACGATGTTGTCAATGCCGATCAGCAGCAGGCTCAGTAAAAAGAGCAGCACCGTTGCAAGCGCGCGGTTGTCGACGACCGACCTCACGTATTCAAAGAGTCGATCGGGCACCTCGAATGCCTGCCTATCGTCTTTTGTCATATCCACTTCCCCACCATCAAAGGCGTTATTCGATTATGTAGCCGACGCCCCAGACGTTTTTGATAAAGCGCGGCTTTTGAGCGTCGTCACCGATCTTTTCGCGCAGGTGGCGAATGTGCACCATCACCGTATTGTTGGAGCCGGGCATAAAATCCTCGTTCCACACCGCGCGGAACAGATCCTCCACGGCCACCACACTGCCGCGATGCTCGACCAGATACAGCAAGATGGAATACTCGATGGGCGTGAGGCGCACCGGCGCACCGTCCACCGTTACGGAACGAGCATCGCGGTTGATCTCCAGGCCGTCGAGCTGGATGGTCGGCGACTCGGCCGCCTGCGAGCGGCTACCGTAGCTGGTGTAGCGACGAAGCTGAGCGTGCACGCGCGCGATGAGCTCCAGCGGGCGGAACGGCTTAACCACGTAATCGTCCGCGCCAAGCGAAAGGCCCTCGATCTTGTCTTGCTGGGCATCGCGCGCCGTCAGCATGATCACGGGATAGGTATGGCTGGAACGGATCGTACGCAGCAACTCAAGCCCATCGATATCGGGCAGCATGACATCCAGCAGCGCCAGATCGAACTCCTGCTCCAAGATTGCCTTGGCAGCATCGGCCCCGCTATAGGCGACCTGTACGTCAAAGCCTTCTTTTGTAAGGTAGATACCAACCAAGTCGGCGATGGCCTTTTCGTCATCAACTACCAAAATGCGCTCGTTCATGCGTGCTCCTCTCGCGCTCCATTATGCCCGAGGGGGCGCACACCACACACAACAAGCGTGGGTGATTAAGTCGGCCTTAAGCACCCTTGTGCCCGTTCGGGCGCGGATGTGGGCCACGCACGCACGCGATGATCGCCGACACCGGTAAACGATATACTCTAGTTCCAGAAGAGACCGTCCCGTCGAAAGCGAAATCTGTGAAGTCCCTCACCTCTTTTGCAAAGCGCTCAGCCCAGCTTGCCGCCGGCTTTGTCTGCGCTATCGCCCTTGCCGCTGGCGTGCCCACCGTCGCCGGCGCCCAAGTACTCACGACCGACAATGTTTGCGGCAAAACCGCCGATGCGCGCGGCATCACGGCCGAAAACCTGCCCGATATCGATGCGACCAATGCCCTCGTCATGGGCAAAGACGGCACCGTCTACTATGCCCGCGGCGCCGATGAGCAGGTCAAGATTGCCTCGATCACCAAGGTCATGACCGCAATCCTAACCGTCGAGAATTGCAAGATGGACGAGAAGGTCACGGTGAGCAACGCCGCAGCCACCGTGGGCAATTCAACAGCCGGCCTACTCGAAGGCGACGAGCTCACCGTGAAGCAGGCACTGCGCGGCCTGATGATTCCCTCGGGCAACGACGCCGCCATCGTGCTCGCCGAATATGTGGGCAAGAAGATCGACCCTAAGACCAAAGACGCCGAGGCAACCTTTGTGAAGGCTATGAACGAGCGCTCCAAAAAGCTCGGCTGCACCGGCACGGTCTTTGAGAACCCGCACGGTCTGGACTTTGATGAGTGGGCCGGCGACATGCACTCAACAGCACATGACGTGGCACTGATGATGCGGGAAGCCATGAAAAACGATACGATTCGTGAAGTCGTCGCGAGCGAGGATTCTTGGATTGAGGTCACGGGCGCCGATGGCTCAGACCATTCGCATTCCATGGACACGCACAACGTTTTGCTTGGTCAGGACGGAAACATTGGCGGCAAGACCGGCACCACCGACGACGCGGGCTATTGCTTTACGAGCGCCTACAACCGCGACGGCGACGAGGTCTACACCGTCGTTTTGAACTCCACCACCACCGACCAGCGCTTTACCGATACCGCCACCCTTGCCAACTGGTACTACGGCCACAAGGTCACGGTCGCGATCGCCAACACGCAGGAGAAGACCGCCAACGGCAACCCACTCATGGCACGCATTAGCCAGACAGATTGGACGGACAAGACGATCGACGCCACGCTCGCCGACCCCGCCGCACAGGCAACGGTGTTCTCACTCGCCGGCGAAGTGACCGAAAAGGTTAGCTACGATGACCTTTCGGGCACGGTGCACGTGGGCGATAAGGTGGGCAGCGTTACGCTTAAGCAGGACGGCACCAAGATCGCCGTCATGGATCTGGTCGCCGACGAGGAAGGAACGGGGCCCAATCCCATCGAGTGGCTGCTCGTGAAGCTCGACCGCCTGGGCCGCCGCATCGACAACCGCCCGCTCACAGCCGAGAGCGAGACCGTAGCCAAGGCTCCTGAGGTGTAGGGCCAAAGCGATATCACATCGAACCAAATGAGGCGTCCAACGGGGCGCCTCATTTTTTGAGGGTTCGAATCCCCAGTTAACGCTCTTGAAACTAAAAAAGGGCCCCAAATGGAACCCTTTTTTAAAGTCTTACTGGCGGAGAGCTGGGGATGTCCGGGCATGCTACGCATGCCCTCCGGCTTCAAAGCCTAGCGGCTTTTCGCCCACGGGCTACAAACGCTTTCGCGTTTGCTTAACGCCCGTGCCCTCTCGGGTTCGAATCCCCAGCTAACGTAGCTGATATTAAAAAAGGGCCCCAAATGGGACCCTTCTTTCGATTCATACTGGCGGAGAGCTGGGGATTCGAACCCCAGATGCCCTTTTGGGGCATACTCGCTTAGCAGGCGAGCACCTTCGGCCTCTCGGTCAGCTCTCCGTAACAGCCGTTCTATAGTAACCAAACAGTCGAGGATGGGCAAGGGGGAATTTTGGAGCGATTCCAATTTGCCAGTAGACGTCTCAGTCAATCATCTCAATCTGTAACAGGTACAGGCCGAATCTTCGTCCAGATGTTACAGATTTAGACAAACAGTCAGCGCCAGCCGCAAACGTCTCAATCTGTAACAGTTATCGACCAAATCGACCCGTATATGTTACAGATCGAGACAAAGATACGAGGGCTGCCCAGCGGCGGCACCGATGCTCCCAGTCTTTATTAGCCCTTTCGAACGGTTTCCAACAGATAATCGCGCATGTACGGAATTGCGAACGAAACACAGCCGTAGCCTGCAGGTTCAATCAGTCCCGCATCGATCAGGCGCTTGCGATACGACCCGACTTTGTTCGCCGGCAAGCCCATCTTTTTGGCGATATCGCCGTTCGCAATCTCATCGCCCTCACATTGCGCCATCGCCGCGAGATACTGAAACTGCCGCTCCGACACCCTGCGCAACGCAGGGGCAATCACCATAGCATTAAAACTATCAAGAGCCGCCTGGATACCCTTGTGAGCTGCCTCTTCGTCCACGCTCTCTGCCCCGCTGCGCGCAGCAACCTGCCAAGCGTAATATCCGACCAGCTGGACCATAAAGGGATAGCCCGCCGAAGCCTTTGTCAAAAGCTCAGCAACGCCTTCGTCGAGCTCCTTGCCCGCACGCCTCATCGTATCCTCAAACGATCCGCCGACTTCAAAATCTGAAAGCCGCGTAAGTTCAATATGCTTCGCCCTCTGAAGGAACGTCAACGTATCATCCACCACCACGCCATCCACCGACGTTGGCAAACCAGCGAATGCAAAGGCGACATTCGCCCCTTGGCGAATCAAGAGCTGCATTTCATTGCCCAGCTCTCGCATTTCCTCAGTTGAGGCGTCCTGAATCTCATCGAGCGTAATGAGCAAGCCGCCGCGCTTCGCGGCTTCGTACATCGCCTCGCCCAGATGGGACGCCGACTTCGACACCTCCACGGAGCCAAGGCTGACTCCTAGAATCGACGGAGAAATCGACATTGATTCAAGACGAACATTTCGCTGCAGAGCCTCGAGAATTCTATTGCAAAAACCGGTATTTGAGGCGACGTCAACGACTTCAAATCCTTTTTTGCGCGCAAGATCACCCAATGCGTTAAGGAGCACCGTTTTACCCGTGCCACGAACACCAGAGATACGCATGAGCCGATCGGGGGCGCCGGGACCGTTCTCCAGAGCCTCGGCAAAGTCATCCAAAACAGCGTCGCGTCCGATAAGCTCAGGCGGATTCATTCCCGCCGTTGGCTTAAAAGGATTAATAGCTTTAGACATTCGGCCCTCCTCTGCTAGTTTTAACAACTTTAACAAAGTTTAGCAACTTTAGCAGAGTTTAACAGTTTTAGCAGGCTCGGTGGCTTTATGCCTTACCGACCCTGTCGGGTCCTCTCGCCCGCGCCGATACAAATAGCACGGCTCAGCCCCTCTATGCCGCCCCTACCCCAGTGAGCGGTTGAGGGAGCCGAGTTCGTCGTTGCCCATGGTGCGCCACATTTGATAGATGCAGCCGCGCGCCAAGAAAAAGAAGCCGTTATCGACGAGTTGCACGGCGGCATCCGCGAGTTGATTGGTCACGGCGGGCACCGGCGGCAGCTCAAGCCCAGCCCTGCGGATGGTCTCGACCGCGTCTTTATGCATCTCTACTCTGCCATCTGTTCAATATAGTAATTCATACCTTAATTCGTTATAGTATAATTAGTTATACCTTATCTATATGTAGGTGATGCAAATGCCGTCTTTTGTTGGGCGAGAGCGCGAGCTGTGCGAGCTCGATGCCGCCTACTCCAGCGATTCTTTTCAATTTGCCGTTGTCTATGGACGCCGCCGCGTCGGCAAGACAAGCCTGCTCAGAACCTTTGTCGCCAATAAGCCAATAGTTTGCTTTTTCACGGCGCTCGAAACAACTATTGGCGACAACGTTCGCCTGCTCAACAAGGCCCTTTCGGAAATCGACCCAGCCTTTGGCCTGATGACGCCCGAGCCAACAACAAACTCTATTTGTAACGCACTCACCGCTGCCTTTGAGATCGCTCAAAAGGAGCGTCTGGTTCTTGTTATCGATGAATATCCCTATCTGGCCGCCTGCTATCCGGGCATCTCGTCGTTCCTTCAGGTTCTCATCGACCAAAACCGCGAATCGAGCAAGCTGTTCCTTATTCTGTGCGGGTCTTCAATGAGCTTTATGGAGCACCAGGTCATGGGCTATAAAAGCCCTCTATACGGACGCAGAACTCTGCAGATAAAGCTCAAGCCCTTTTCCATTTTCGATGCCAAGAAAATGCTTCCACAAGCCGATCCTCAAAAGCTTGTCGAGCTCTATGCGGCTGTGGGCGGCATCCCCATGTATCTCAGCCAGTTCGATGATTCGGATTCAACGGCAGGCAATCTTGCAAAGCATGTTTTGCGTCAGGGCGCCTACTTGCATATCGAACCCGAAAACTACCTGCTTCAAGAGGTGCGGAACCCCGCCATTTACAACGCCGTTATTTCTGCGATTGCCAACGGCTACGTCAGGCCTAAGGAGATTGCCGATACCACTGGCCTCAACAGCCCGCAAGTATCCCAATTACTTGACGCCCTTGCCGAGCTTCAGCTTGTTGAGCGCGTAACGCCTCAAGTCCATGCCAAAAAACGTCAGGTTTTCTACCGCATCGGCGATAACCTCTTTCGTTTTTGGTACTACTTCATTCCCAAATACGCCGGCGCACTCGAAGTTGGACTCGAGGATAAAATTGCAAGCGCAATCGTTAAAACCGATTTCCCGACATTCGTTGGGCCGGTATTCGAGGACATTTGTCGCCAATGGTTAGCTCAGCAAGTGGCCAACAGCAACCTGGACATTCTGTTTAAAGGAATCGGAACGTGGTGGGGAACCAATCCTCAAACAAAGCAGCAGGAAGAAATCGACATCGTGTTCGAAAGTATCGATAACGGGCTCATCGTCGGCGAATGTAAATGGCGAAATGAGGCTGTGGACGCCGATGTGCTCGATACACTCCTACGCCGCGGTACTCTTTTGGGCGAGCGTATCGAGCGGTACTACTTATTCTCAAAGGAAGGATTTACCGACAACTGCCGCCAACGTGCCGCTGCGATAGGCAATGTCGAGCTTGTTACGCTCAAAGAGATGCTGGGGTGATGGCCGCACGGCTCAGCCTGACTTCACCCCAGCGAGCGGTTGAGGGAGCCGAGTTCGTCGTTGCCCATGGTGCGCCACATTTGATAGATGCAGCCGCGCGCCAAGAAAAAGAAGCCGTTATCGACGAATTGCACGGCAGCATCCGCGAGTTGATTGGTCACGGCGGGCACCGGCGGCAGCTCAAGACCTGCCTTGCGGATGGTCTCGACAGCCTCCTCAAACGTGGGCGGTTTGATGACGCCCATCTCGTTCATAAGGCCCTGCATTTCCTCCTGCGCACTGCCGTCCGACTCCTCGCCGCGCGGCACCAGGCGATAACATGCCAGCGCCAGCTCGAGCTGGTCGCAGTTCCAGTAGGCAAAAGCCAGGCGATAGAACAGGTAACCGATCGAAGGCCGGTCGCTGGCAATACGCAGACCGTGGCGCGCCACCTCAATAATCTCGTCATAGCGCTCCAGGCGTGCTAGCACGTTGATCAGGGCAAAGTGAGACTGCATGGACGCGCGCGCCAAATCGTAGAGACGACGAACCTCGGGCAGCGCACGCTCAAAGTCCTCTTGTTCGGCGTAAAAGCTGCAGATCTCGTGCTGGGCAAAATACAGCGCATCAGGGGCGCGAAGGATACGCACGGAACGGTCCTCCTCCATCACCGGCAGCACCATGCGCACCAGCTGGTTATCGCAGAACTGGGTCTGCACCGGGCCCGTCGCCAAAAGCTCAGCAACAGTACACTTGGCTTCCAGCTCCTCGACAAGGCGAGAAAAGCCCTCGAAAGCACCAGCTCGGTCAACTTTGGATTGCTCGCGCAGCTCGACGACACGGGCGACATACGGATCGTTATCCTCCTCCATGACCTCAAGCTCGTCAGCCGTATCAGCGAGCAGTAAATCGCGAAGCGCAGGCGGCAATGGACGATGGTCATCACGTGGTCGGGCGTGAACCTCTGCAGGCTCAATCATGTCCGGCGCATCTGCCTCATATGCCTCGAGCAAATGCTTGCAGGGCATGTCGTCCATATCCATGCTCTCAAGATCCTTGGCGACGGAAACGCAATCGGCCAGATAGGCCGCACGGCCAAAGGAGTACGTTTTAACAACGTGCTCGCCCTGCTCGCTGTCGGGAGCCGCAATCTGCACGCAGCAGCGCGTGATGTGAGCGCCCGAAGCAAAGCAAGCTGCCGCGAGTGTAAGCGCAATACGCGCATCGTGCTCAGCGGCCCATGCCGTGCGCTTAGGCTCATCTACCTCGCGCCAGGCGTCATCTTGAGCATCGTATTCGCGCTGCGGCATAGCATCGACAACCGTGCGGCCAAATCGCACCAGCATGATGCCCTCGGCGACGTTCGCTCGATAGGTGTAGTCGAGCCGCGTGACCACGTTGAGCGCTTCTACGATACGTGCAAAGCGGGTGCGAACGTCCCACTCGCCACCCGGCTGACACGCAACCGTCCCCGGCCTGGCCCACGGGTTGTCATTCGACAGCGTTTCGAGCAGGCGGGGAACGACGTTTGTCGTCTTGCTGATATGCCATAGGTCAAAGAGCGAGCAGCCCTCAAAGCTTGGCGACGAGGCAACGGGGCCCAACCCTGCCCCAATACGCTCAAGGATGCCCGATAGGCGGTTCAGGCGGCACTCGACGGCTAACAGGGTATCGATCTCGTCCTGGTCCAGCAGGCTACGATCAAAATTGAGATAGAAGAGCCTCGAGCGATCGATGCGCGCCAGGCTCATTTCGGTTTTGGCCGCAATGGTGCGCAGGCGAGGCAGATTAACTTCGCCCATCAAAGCGGCGGCATAGCGCTCAATACCACTTGGATTATCTGTATGGTCAATGCGGTAGAGCAACGTTTCGATTGCATCGGGCAGCGGTGTGGAATCAAAACCCAGCAGCACCTCAACCGGCTCGGGGAGTTTTACAAGTTTGATCTTGTCGACAGCATTTTTCATGCCCTCGTCGAGGCCGTCACCGTCTGCCGCGGCCGAGACAGCGTTTTCAGAATCGGCGAATATCACGTAACGCAAGAACATCGAGGCCATGAACTCGCCGTAGCGAAGGCTGCGCGTCGAATTCCACGTCTCGCGATCGGATTGCTCGCGCATGGTGCCTTCGGGAGAGCCGATGACTCGCGCCCGGGAATGCATCGTCCCATCGGCGCCCCTGACCGCAATCTCGCCGATGCTCGAATCGGACTCGTCAAGAATCAGTTGCATGTCGGGATCGTCGGGCAGCGATTCCTCGTTAACGGGACGGTCCACCTTATAGACCTCACCCGAAACGCTCACGTAGCCCAAAAGCGACACATGGCTTTTGCCGACGAATTCGACGACATAGCATGATTCATGCGGGTCCTCGCCAAAGAGCTTCCAAACCACGCCATACGAGCGTCCCGCAGGCTGCTCGGGCATGGCCGGAAAGCGCTTTTTGGGATCGAGAAACCTGAGCTTGTATGTCGGACGCTCTGCCACGAAATATCACCTTGATCGGTCGTCTAAAGAAAGAGCGCGCCACGGGCTCACCAAGGCGCATATTCGAAATCTTACACGAGTCGATGAGAAATAGTCCCCTTTGACCGAGGTTCGAATCCATGCGGCGTCCGCCTAAAAGAAAAGCCCCCGTTGCCGGAGGCTTTCAATTTCAATTGGTGCGGCGTATAGGATTCCGCGTATCCGCTTGCGCGGATCCGCACCGGCTTCGGCCGCCTGCCGGCGTCCTCGCCCGCGGGCTAAAAACGCTCCGCGTTTTCCTTACGCCCGCGCCTCGACCGAGGTTCGAATCCATGCGGCGTCCGCCTAAAAGAAAAGCCCCCGTTGCCGGAGGCTTTGATCTCAAATGGTGCGGCGTATAGGATTCGAACCTATGACGTTCTGATTCGTAGTCAGACCCTCTATCCAGCTGAGGTAACGCCGCGACTTGTTGATTATTATGCACATTGACTGAATAAAGGTCAAGCAATTTTTCGAAAAAAGTTATGAAATTGGATTTTTACTCATTTGACGCAGTCGATCGACTCGATACTTTCAAACACGGCAAAAGCAACTTCTCAAGTATGTCGACATATAAGAAAAGCCTCCGTTACCGGAGGCTTTAAAATTCAGTTGGTGCGGCGTATAGGATTCGAACCTATGACGTTCTGATTCGTAGTCAGACCCTCTATCCAGCTGAGGTAACGCCGCAACGCACGGATTATTATGCACGCGAGCCCCCGATGGGTCAAGCGACAATTTGAAAAATTTTTTCGAAGCGCTGATTAAGTTGTCGTGCGAATCCGCACCGGCTTCGCCCGCCTGGCGGCGCGCTCGCCCGCGGGCTAAAAACGCTCCGCGTTTTCTTTACGCTCGCGCCTCGACCGAGGTTCGAATCCATGCGGCGTCTGCCTAAAAGAAAAGCCCCCGTTGCCGGAGGCTTTAAGTTCAATTGGTGCGGCGTATAGGATTCCGCGTATCCGCTCCGCGGATCCGCACCGGCTTCGGCCGCCTGCCGGCGCCCTCGCCCGCTCGCTAAAAACGCTCCGCGTTTTCTTAACGCTCGCGCCTCGACCGAGGTTCGAATCCATGCGGTGTCGCCATAAAAGAAAAGCCCCCGTTGCCGGAGGCTTTTAAAATCAATTGGTGCGGCGTATAGGATTCGAACCTATGACGTTCTGATTCGTAGTCAGACCCTCTATCCAGCTGAGGTAACGCCGCAGCGCAAGACATATAAAACCACTTTAGTTCGTTAGAGTCAAGCAAAAACTCAAACTTTTTTCGCGCGAGCCGCAATTTGTCACGCTGCACCACAAGCATCAGCGCTTCTCGTGCGATCGATTGGCTTTTCGATCACATCGAACCCGGTGCCAAGCTCCCCCAGAAGCGACCGCACCCGTTGGGCACAGTCGTAGTCGGCAAACGAGATGCTCAGCATTTGGGCCACCTGATTAGAAGTTCCAACGCCATAGAAGTGCTCAAGGGCAACAAGCGCCTCATGCGCCACAAACGTCTCGACCACATGCGGCGACTCCTCAAAGCACCATTGCGTCAATGGTCCCTCACTCGTCTGCCGAACCACCAAGCCACCCATACCCGACGGCTCGCACGTTACCAGCAGGTGCTCCCCGCCCTCATCGCTCTGGAACAAAACAACCCGCTCGTCGAACAGCTCCATCACATCCCCTTTCTCTTGCTCTTAGTTAGCAAAAGCATAGCAGGTAAATGCATGTATACAGAACGTTTGTTCGTGTGTTTTCTATCGAGCTGTCCGCACGGCATGGTATAGCCGCACACAAAAAGGGCGCCCCTAAAAGGAGCGCCCTCGCAAATCGCCTATGCAGCTAGTTTACGCGACCGGCTCGATCTTCTCGAGGCCGCCCATGTAGGGACGCAGAACCTCGGGGATCGTGATGGTGCCGTCGGCGTTCTGGTAGTTCTCCAGAATGGCAGCCATGGTACGACCAGCCGGCAGGCCGGAACCGTTAAGGGTGTGCAGGTAGCGCGAACCCTTGAAGTTCTCGGGGTCGCGATACTTGATGTTGGCGCGACGGGCCTGGAAGTCGCCGCAATTGGAGCAGGAGCTGATCTCCTTGTAGGCGTTGTAGCTCGGCAGCCAAACCTCGATGTCGTAGGTCTGACGGGCAGAGAAGCCCAGGTCGCCGGTGCACAGGCTAATCACGCGATACGGCAGGCCCAGCTGCTGCAGCAGGTACTCGGCCTCGGCGGTCATGCTCTCGAGCTCCTCGTCGGACTCCTCCGGCTTGGCAAACTTAACCATCTCGACCTTGTCGAACTCGTGCTGGCGAATGATGCCGCGGGTGTCGCGACCGGCGGAACCGGCCTCCTCGCGGAAGCAGGGGGTGAAGGCAGTGTAGCGACGCGGCAGGGTGTCGGCATCGAGAACCTCGCCGGCATGCAGGTTGGTAAGCACGACCTCGGCGGTAGGGATCAGAAAGTTGTCGCCCGAGACGTGATAGGCGTCGTCCTCGAACTTGGGCAGCTGGCCCGTACCGAACATCGTCTGACGCTTGACGACGATGGGCGGCCACCACTCCTTGAAGCCACGGCTCGTGTGCGTGTCCAGGAAGAAGTTGATAAGGGCGCGCTCCAAGCGGGCGCCGGCGCCACCGAGAACGGTGAAACGGCTGCCGGAGAGCTTGTTGCCACGCTCGAAGTCGAGGATATCGAGGTCGGTGCCCAGATCCCAGTGCGGCTTAAAGTCGAAGTCGAACTCGCGCGGGGTGCCCCAGCGGCGACGCTCGATGTTCTCGTCCTCGTCCTTACCGTACGGGGTGGCCTCGCACGGAATGTTGGGCAGGTGAGACATGAAGTCGTACTGCTCCTGCTCAAGAGCGGTACGGCGCTCGGCCAGACCGTCGATCTTCTCGTTGACGGCGCGCACGGCCTCCTTGGCGGCCTCGGCCTCGTCCTTCTTGCCCTCCTTCATCAGGGCGCCAATCTTCTTGGACTCGGCGTTACGCGTGGCCTGGAGCTCCTCGACCTCGGTGATGACAGCACGGCGCTCGTCGTCGAGCTCAAAGAACTTCTCGCGATCCCAAGACGTCTGGCGATTTGCCATGGCGGTATCGATGGCATCGGGGTTCTCGCGAACAAACTTGATATCAAGCATTAGATCCTCCGGCGATATACATTCCATTTAGGTTGCAACCTTGTACATGTATGGGCAAGTATATACTTATGAGCGTTTACGACCCAACTCAACTACGCAAGAAGGCACCCAATGGACGCAGTTTTTTCCTTTTTGTTTGGCACCCGCACCGGTTTTGCCATCCTTTTCGCCGGCGGCATCCTGCTGTTTGCGATTCTTGCCTTTGTAATGGAGAAGCGCACCCATAAGATGTACGTCGACCGCGGCCCCAAGTCCGAGGACGAAGAAGACAGCTTCTGGGACTAACCTGCCAAAAAGGGACAGGTTTATTTTGGTCGGTTTTATCTGGGCAAACGCAAGCGCCCCGCAACTGGAATTGAGCCGGTTGCGGGGCGCTTTTTGCTCAAGGTACAAAACCGCAGGAAAATACCTGCCAAAATAAACCTGTCCCTAAATGGTAGGTCTTACTGGAGGGTGGCGTCGATGGCTTTGACGAGGGCGCTGCGCATGCCGGCGTCCTCGAGCGCGACGAAGCCCTTGATGGTAGCACCGCCAGGCGAGCACACGGCATCCTTCATCGCTGCGGGATGCTGACCGGTTGCAAGCTGCAGCTTTGCCGTACCCAGCACCATCTGGCTCACAATGCGATAGGCATCGGCGCGCGGAATACCGTGTTTGACGGCCGCATCGCCCAGAGCCTCGATCGCCATGGCGACAAACGCCGGGGCGCAACCGCCCACGGTACCGCCCACAAACAGCAGGCTCGAATCGAGCTCGACCACTGTGCCAAGCTTTCCGAGCAGACCGAGCACCGTGGCACGCTGCTCATCGCTAAGCGTGCAAGCCTTCTCGCAGGCGATAACGCCCTCGCCCACCGAAACCGGCGTGTTGGGCACCGTCGAGATATGAGCGACACCTGGCAGGACCTGCTCCCACTTGGCGCTATCCCAAGTCCAGGCAACCGAAAGGACGACCTTGTCGGCAAACGCATCCTTGAGTGGAGCGAAAACCTTCTCAATCATGTACGGCTTGACCGCCGCAACCACGATATCGGACGCGGCAACAACCTCCGCCGCATCGTGGCAGGCAGCCATGCCCCGCGCCTCGCAACGCTCAACCAGAGCATCGTAGCGGCCCGCGCAGGCGCACATGTCGCCCGCGGCCACGCCGGAGGAAATCCAGCCATCGGCCATAGCGCTCGCCATATTGCCAAAACCGACAAATCCGATCTTCATATCACACAGTCCTCTCAGATGCGCTCCTCAAAACGAGGGTCATTGTCCCACGCTATTGTTTCGTATTGCCGACCTACTTGTGATACGGCTCGCCACGGCTAATCTTGCAGGCGCGGTAGATCTGCTCCAGCAGCACCACGCGCGCCAGGTTGTGCGGCAAGGTAATGCGTCCAAAGCTGAGCATCTCATCGGCGCGGGCGCGCACGGCATCGCTCACGCCGTCCGATCCGCCGATTACAAAAGCGATGTCGCTGTTGCCTCGCAGCATGAGGTCATCGAGACGGGTCGAGAGCTCCTCACTCGAACGCTCCCTGCCCTCGATAGCCAGCAGAATCACATGTGCTCGCGGTGGCAGGGCAGCAAGAATCGCCGCGCCTTCTTTGTCGCGCGCGGCATCCACGCCGCCCGCCTTGGCCGAATCGATATCGGCAACCTCGCGCATATCTACCTTGGCATAGGCGCCTAGGCGCTTGATGTATTCGGCGCACGCGTCCTTCCAAAAGCGCTCTTTGAGCTTGCCAACGCAAACAACGGTATATTTCACGCGCGTCTACTCCTTCGACTCGTTCTGAACTTTGTCGGCGGTCAGCATCTGCTCGAACATCGAGGCCGACTGCGAGAAATCACTCGGCAGCACGACCGTCGAGGTTTTGCCCGTGCGAGCGAACTCCGTCATCATCTCGGACCACTGCGTAAACATGAACAGCTGGTTGGCCTCGTCGTTGCCGACGCCCGTCTCCTGGATAATCTCGAGCGAATCCTTGATGCCCAGCGCGATGGCCTTGCGCTGGTTGGCGATGCCCTCGCCCGCCTTTTCCATTGCCTCGGCCTCGGCGGTCGCCTCGGTGACACGCTTGATACGGTCGGCCTCGGCGAGCTCCTGCGCAGCAGCGCGTTTGCGCTGGGCGGCGTTGATGTCGTTCATGGAGTTCTCGACCTCGGTCGGCAGCGCGATCTTGGTGATGAGTGTCGACACGAGGGTGAAGCCGTAGGCAGCCATCTGCTCGGACACGGTGGCATTAACGTCCTTGGCGATGTCATCCTTCTTGGCAAAGACCTCATCGAGCGTGTAGACGGGGATGGAAGAGCGCAGGGCATCGGTGATGAAATCGCGCATCTGGTCGACGGGCTCCTGCAGCATGTAGTAGCTCTTGTAGATACCCGAATCTGCCGGGCCGGCACCCATGTCATAGCTCACGTGGTACTGAGCAGAGACCTCAAGGCCGATGGTCACGTTGTCCTGGGTCTTAACGTCGATGCCAAATCCGTTTTTCATGGTGCGCAGGCTCACCGTTGCAGCTTTGCGGTCAATCACAGGCACCTTCAGGTGGAAGCCCGCGTTAACGATGCGGTTGAACTTGCCCAGACGCTCGATAATCACAGCATGCTGCTGTTCAACGACATAGCAGGCGTTGGGGAGCAGGAGCAGCAAGATGATGATGGGAAGCAGAAGGCTCGTAAGGGCAGCGATGATACCAGATAACAGCATGGTCTCTCCTCTGATAGGCACACGTTGGCACTAGGATACCC
>CABQJK010000041.1 GCA_902464495.1 uncultured Collinsella sp.
GGGCGAAGCTCGTGGGTCACGCGATCGATATCAAGAAAAGCACCGGGCTTACCCATGGCACTTACGCCTCCTTCTTGGTCGAAGCAACAGGGCCGGCAGCAGCGGCGGTCACAGCACCAGCGACGCCGCCCGCCACATCAAAGCGAGCAATATCGGCAGCGTCGGCGCGACCGGTCACGATGTCAAACGCCAGCTCCTCGGCCTGCGCATGCGTCTTGCCCGCGGCCTCGGCGGCGGCGACAATCGCCAGCACGCGCTCGTACTCGGTCGGGATGACCTTCACAAAGTGCTTGCTCATCGAGTCGAAGCTGTAGAGCAGCTTAATGCCGCGCGGGCTCTGCGTCGCATCCACGTGCTCCTGGATGAGCGCGCGGATCTGCGCCAGCTCGTCGGCCGTCGGGGCCTTGAGCTCAACGCTCTCGTGGTTCACGCGGGCATCAAGCGTACCGTACTGATCATAGACATAGGCCACACCTCCCGTCATGCCGGCGGCGAAGTTCTGCCCGACCTCGCCCAAGATAAGCGCCAGACCACCCGTCATGTACTCGCAGCCGTGGTTGCCACAGCCCTCGACCACCACGGTGGCACCGGAGTTGCGTACGCCAAAGCGCTGGCCGGCCAGACCGTTAATGAAGCCGCGGCCGCTCGTAGCGCCAAAGAACGCAACATTGCCCACGATGATGTTTTCGTCGAACTTGTAGGTCGCATGCGGGTTGGGACGCACCGATACCTCGCCGCCCGAAAGGCCCTTGCCAAAGTAGTCGTTGGCGTCGCCGCACACGTTGAGCGTAATGCCGCGCGGCAGGAAGGCGCCAAAGCTCTGACCGGCCGAACCATCGCAATCGATGGTGATGGAGCCAGCGGGCAGACCCTCGGGATGCGCCTTGGTCACCGCGTTGCCCAAGATGGTGCCCACGCAGCGGTTGACGTTGGCGATATCGGCGCGGAAGCGAATCGGGCGCAGGTGCGCGCGAGCGTCGGCCGTGTAAGGCACAAACAGCGTGGAGTCGAGCGTCTTGTCGAGCTCGCTGTCCGCGGCCATCTGGGGCAGGAAGTGACGACCGTCGGCACCCGGGATATGGGCACCGAACTCGCAGGTCGCGCTCGCCAGCACGGGCGTCAGATCGAGCAGGTTAGCCTTGCGGTTGCCCGGGATCTCGATCTGGCGCAAGCACTCGGGATGGCCGACCATCTCGTCGACGGTGCGGAAGCCCAAACGTGCCATGACCTCGCGCAGCTGCTCGGCAACAAAGAGCATAAAGTGCTCGACGTGCTCGGGCTTGCCGCGGAAGCCGTGGCGCAGGCGGCAGTTCTGCGTAGCGATGCCGGCCGGGCAGGTGTCCTGCTGGCAATCGCGCTGCATGAGGCAGCCCATGGAGATGAGCGGCATGGTCGCAAAGCCAAACTCCTCGGCACCCAGCAGGCAGGCAACGGCGACGTCAGTACCGTCCATGAGCTTGCCGTCGGCCTCGAGCACCACGCGCGAGCGCAGGCCGTTTTGCAGCAGGGTCTGCTGAGCCTCGGCAAGGCCGAGCTCCAGCGGCAGGCCGGCGTGCCAGATCGAATCGCGCGCCGCGGCGCCAGAGCCGCCGTTGTGGCCGCTGATCAAGATCTTGTCGGCCGCGCCCTTGGCGACACCGGTGGCGATGGTGCCGACGCCGGCCTCGCTGACCAGCTTGACCGACACGCGCGCGCCGGGGTTGGCGTTCTTAAGGTCGAAGATGAGCTCGGCCAGGTCCTCGATGGAGTAGATGTCGTGGTGCGGCGGAGGCGAGATCAGGCCGATGCCGGGCGTGGACTGACGGACCTCGGCGATCCAGGGGTAGACCTTCTTGCCGGGGAGGTGTCCGCCCTCGCCGGGCTTGGCGCCCTGGGCCATCTTGATCTGGATCTCGAAGGCACTGCACAGGTAGCGGCTCGTCACGCCAAAGCGGGCACTTGCCACCTGCTTGATCGCGGAGTTCTTGGAGTCGCCGTTGGCCAGCGGGGTCTCGCGACGCGGATCCTCGCCGCCCTCGCCGGAGTTGGAGCGGCCGCGCAGGCGGTTCATGGCGATGGCCATGCACTCGTGCGCTTCCTTGCTGATGGAGCCGTACGACATGGCGCCGGTGTTAAAGCGGCGGACGATGTTGAGCGCAGGCTCGACCTCGTCGAGCGGCACCGGAGTGCGACCGCTGTCGTCAAAGTCCAGCAGGTCGCGCAGTCGCACGGCGCGGCCGGTGCGGTGCAGGCGGGCGCTGTACTCCTTAAAGGTGTCGTAGCTGTCCTCGCGGCAGGCGGTCTGCAGCAGGTAGACGGTCTGCGGATCGATAAGGTGATCCTCGCCGCCGAGCGGGCGCCACTTGGTCAGGCCCAGCGTGGGCAGCTGCTCAGGTGCCGGGCTCTTAAGGATGGCGAGCGCGGCATCGTAGCGCTCGTTCTGCTCGCGCTCGACGTCCTCGACACCCATGCCGCCCACGCGGCTCACCGTACCGGCAAAGTACTCGTTGACGAACTCTGTGGTAAAGCCCACGGCCTCGAAGATCTGCGCGGAGTGGTAGCTCTGCACCGTGGAGATGCCCATCTTGGACATGATGGAGACGATGCCCGCCGTCGCGGCCTTGTTGTAGTTGTCGATGCCCTGCTCGGCCGACACGTCCAGGTCGCCGCGTGCCGCCAGATCGCGGATGCACGCGTGCGCGTTGTACGGATAGATGCCGCTCGCGGAGTAGCCCACCAGCGCCGCGAAGTCGTGCGGGGACACGGCGTCACCGCACTCCACCACGATGTCGGCAAAGGTGCGCACGCCGGCGCGGATCAGGTGGTTGTGCACGCAGCCCACGGCGAGCAGCGACGGCACGGACACCTCGCCCGCGGCGGCGCGGTCGCTCAACACCACGATGTTCACGCCGTCGCGGACCGCAGCCTCAACGTCCTCTGCAAGCTGCTTGAGCGCAGCCTGCAGCGCGCCCTCGCCGGCATCGCGGCAGTACACGGCACGGAAACGGCGGGTCTTAAAGCCCACGCGGTCGATGGCGCAGATACGCTCGAACTCCTCCTCGTTGAGCAACGGGCGCTCCAGGCGCACCAGCTGGCAGGCCGTGCGTGAGTCCTCGAGCAGGTTGCCGTGGTTGCCCAAGTAGAGCGTGGTCGAGGTGACCATATGCTCGCGAAGGGCGTCGATGGGCGGGTTCGTGACCTGAGCGAACAGCTGATAGAAATAGTCGTAGAAGGAGCGCGTCTTCTTGGACAGGCAGGCCAGCGGCGCATCGATGCCCATCGAGGCGAGCGGAGCCTTGCCCTGCTGGGCCATGGGACGCACGACCTCGTCAACATCATCCCAGTGATAGCCGAGCTTAGCCATGCGCACGGCGGCGGGCACCTCGGCGTCCTCGGCGGGCGTTGCCGCGGCAGGCCTATCGAGCGCGTCGACGGTCAGCGTCTCCTCGGCAATCCAATCACGGTAGGGCTTTTCCTTGGCGTAACGGGCGCGCAGCTCGTCGTTGTAGATCACGCGGCCACGGGCAAAGTCGACCTCGAGCATCTGGCCCGGTCCCAGGCAGCCGCTCGTCAGGATGTTCTCGGGGCGCACCTCGATGGTGCCCACCTCGCTTGCCAGCATAAAGCGGCCGTCGCGCGTCACATAGTAGCGGGCGGGACGCAGGCCGTTACGGTCGAGGGCGGCGCCCAACGTGCGACCGTCGGTAAAGGCGATGGCCGCCGGGCCATCCCACGGCTCCATGAGCATGGACTGGTAAGCGTCGTACGCGCGGCGCTCCTCGCTCAGGCTGTCATTGTGATCCCACGGCTCGGGCAGCAACATGGACGCGGCACGCGTAAGCGGGCGACCGTTCATAACCAGGAACTCAAGCACATTGTCCAGAATCGCGGAGTCGGAACCCTCGCGGTTGATGATGGGCATCACGCGCTCAAGATCGTGCTGCAGCACGGGGCTGTACAGGTTGGGTTCGCGGGCGCGGATCCAGTTGACGTTGCCCTTGAGGGTGTTGATCTCGCCGTTGTGGATGATGAAGCGATTGGGGTGCGCGCGCTCCCAGCTGGGCGTGGTGTTGGTGGAGTAGCGCGAGTGGACGAGTGCTACGGCCGTCTTGACGGCGGCGTCGTTGAGATCGATGAAGAAGCGGCGCATCTGCGTGGCGACGAGCATGCCCTTGTACACGATAGTGCGCGAGCTCATGGAGCACACATAGAAGATCTTGTCGCGCAGGGCAAACTCGGCGTCGGCCTTCTTTTCGATGGTGCGGCGGCACACGTACAGGCGACGCTCAAAGGCATCGCCGGCGGGCGTGTCGTCCGGACGGCCCAGGAAGGCCTGCAGGATAGTAGGCATGCAGGCGCGGGCCGTCTCGCCCAGGTCGTGCGGGTCGACGGGCACCTCGCGCCAAAAGAGCAGCGGCACGCCGGCCTCGGCGCAGCCCTCCTCGAACACGCGGCGGGCATCCTCCACGCCTTTGTCGTCCTGCGGGAAGAACAGCATGGCAACGCCATAGTCGCCCTCTGCCGGCAGAATCTGGCCGCACTTTTGAGCCTCTTTACGGAAAAAGTGATGCGGAACCTGGAACAGGATGCCAGCGCCGTCGCCGGTGTTCTTCTCGAGTCCGGTGCCGCCGCGGTGCTCCAAGTTGACCAGAATGGACAGCGCGTCGTCCAGAATTTGGTGATGGCGCTCACCGTTGATATCGGCAAGCGCGCCGATGCCACATGCATCGTGGTCGAATTCGGGGCGATAAAGGCCCTGCTGCTGAGCGGAATCTGCCTGCATCGCGATCCTCCCCTAGATATTTAGACAGTCAGTTGAATAGGCATAGTAGGGGCATCGGGGCATCGTTGTGTTTCCCGCCCGTTTCGAAACAATCGCGTAACGCACGCCGGCCATCAACGTCTTGCTATCAAACATGTACGTCAGCCCCCAAACATGTCGAAATTTGACATCTTTGGGGGCTGATGTACACGTTTTAGTGCAGGGACAGCCGGCACATATGCATCCGACCCCTTTGAATTATTCTGGAAACGAGGGCCACGCAGACTTTTGCATGATGCGACTCGACACCGCAGACCTCAAGGGCGGCAACAGGGCGCCCAAGTTCGGCTTGTAAGCTCACCGCTTCAAACATCTCAATCTGTAACAGGAAGACCCAATTTTGGCGCCTAGATGTTACAGATTGAGATTTTCTGCGGGACGGTTTTAGTTTGTCTCGATCCGTAACACCTAGGCCCAATTTCCATCCCTAGTTGTTACAGATCAAGACAGTTCGCAGCCCCCCTTCATCATCCTATTCAAATACAACAATTTTGTTAGTCTTGGTTAACTTTTAAGCTTAAAACGGGTATCCTTTGCGGCGTCAAGCAAACGGCACGCACACCGTGCCAGATCAAGGAGGCCCCTATGGCGCACCGAGCAGACCGACAGACAATGCAACTTGTCCTTATCCGTCACGGAGAATCCGAGTGGAACAAACTCAACCTGTTCACCGGCTGGACCGACGTAGAACTCACCGACACGGGCCGCGAAGAAGCCGCAGCAGGCGGTCGAGCCCTCAAAGAAGCGGGCTTCGACTTCGACGTCTGCTACACCTCGCGTCTCAAGCGCGCAATTCACACCCTCGACATCGTGCTCGGCCAAATGGATCGCGAGTGGTTGCCCGTCATCAAATCCTGGAAGCTCAACGAGCGCCACTACGGAGCGTTGCAGGGTCTCAACAAGGCCGATGCCGCAGCGGAGCACGGCGACGAGCAGGTGCTCATCTGGCGCCGCTCCTTCGATGTCTGCCCGCCGGCACTCGAGCCGGACGACGCGCGCGATCCCCACACCCAGGAGCAATACCGTGATGTCGCGCCCGATCAGCTGCCCTATACCGAGTGCCTCAAGGACACGATCGCCCGCGCCTGGCCTTATTTCGAAGACGAGATTCGCCCCCAGATGCTCGCCGGCAAGCGCGTACTCATCGCCGCACACGGCAACTCCCTGCGCTCACTCGTCATGAAGCTCGAGCACCTCACACCCGAGGAGATCCTCAAGGTCAACATCCCCACCGGCGTGCCGCTCGTCTACACCTTCGACACCGATTTCAACGTCCTCGACAAGCGCTACATCGGCGACCCGGCGACCATCGCCGCCAAGATCGACGCCGTGGCCAATCAGGGCAAAGCACACAAGTAGCCCCAACCCAAAACCGACGCGTGGCGCCGCACGGCCCAGATGCGACGTCACGCCGCCCATACACAGGAGCGCACCATGCTCAACCATCTCAAACAACACTTTGGTTCCCGGCGCACCGGTGGTCACGGAGGCCTAGACATTGCGCGGCATATCGGCCCCGGGCTGCTCGTGACCGTCGGCTTTATCGACCCGGGCAACTGGGCCTCCAATATGGCCGCGGGCTCGCAGTTTGGCTACGCGCTGCTGTGGATCGTCACGCTGTCCACGATTATGCTCATCGTGCTGCAGCACAACGCGGCGCACCTGGGTATCGCCACGGGCGCCTGCCTTGCCGAGGCCACGACCCGCTTTCTCCCCCGCATCGTGGGACGCACGGTGCTCGCCAGCGCCTATCTCGCGACTGTCGCCACCGCCATGGCCGAAGTCCTAGGTGGCGCGATTGCCCTTCAAATGCTCTTTGGGCTGCCCGTGCGCGCGGGCTGCGTCATCGTGGCGGCAGTATCGATGGCGATGCTCATGACGAACTCCTACAAGCATGCCGAACGCTGGATCATCGCCTTCGTAGGCGTGGTAGGACTCTCGTTTTTGGCCGAGCTTGCACTGGTCAAGGTCGACTGGCCGCAAGCCGCCGCAAGCTGGATCACGCCCGGTATGCCCACTGGCTCTGCCGCGATTATCGTGAGTGTCCTGGGCGCGGTCGTTATGCCGCACAACCTCTTCCTGCACTCCGAGGTCATCCAATCCATGCACTTCGAAGGCCAAGGCGAGCAAGTTATCGAAGAACGTCTGCGCTACGAGCTCTTCGACACGCTCTTTTCGATGGGCGTGGGCTGGGCAATCAACTCGGCCATGGTCATCCTGGCCGCAACGACCTTCTTTGCGCACGGCATGGTCGTAGACGACCTCGCCGTCGCAGCGGCCACGCTCTCCCCCATTCTGGGCCCGGCAAGCTCGACCATCTTTGCCGTGGCGCTGCTGTTTGCGGGCCTCTCGAGTAGTGTGACGGCGGGTATGGCGTCGGGCACCATCACTGCGGGCATGTTCGACGAGGAATACGATATCCACGACCGACATTCCTCGATCGGGGTGGCGGCCTGTTTCGCCGGAGCAGTGGCGGCGTGCCTGGTCGTCCCAAATCCTTTTGAAGGTCTCATCTGGAGTCAGGCACTGCTGTCGCTTCAGCTACCGATTACGGTCTTTGTGCTCATACGGCTCACCAGTTCACCCCGCGTCATGGGCAAATACGCCAACTCGCGTCCACTCAACGCGCTGCTCGTAGGGATCGGTGCCATCGTGACGATTCTCGATGTCGTGTTGTTGACAGGGATGTAATGGGACGGGGCACCTACCCAGGCAAACGTCTCGATCTGTAACATCTAGACCCGCTTTTGATGTCTAGATGTTACAGATCGAGATCTTCTGCCGGACGGTTTTGGTTTGTCTCGATATGTAACAAGTGGGCCCAATTTCCACTTCTAGATGTTACAGATCGAGACATTTCTTCAGCTCCAACCTTTTGTCTCAATCTGTAACAGGAAGACCCGTTTTGAGCCGTTAGACGTTACAGATTGAGACAAAAGGTCGGCCGTACTCACAACAGACAGGATCGGCCAACAGCAGCCGTGATCCCTTGGGGACGGAGGAAAAGGGCCCCGGCCGAGAATTCGACCGGGGCCCTTGGACAGAGCTATGTTCGGCTTCCGCCGCGTGCCGACGAGCTACTCCTCGACGAGCTCAAACTGATCGGGACCGACGCCGCACACCGGGCACACATAATCCTCGGGCAGCTCGGGCGTATCGACCTCAACCTCGTAACCGCAAACGACGCACACGAACTTATACGTCTTCTTCTCCTCAGCCATGATGTTCTCCTCTCGAACGCGACTGGTGATGTACTTCATTTATCAGTATAGATTCTCAATAATATAATGCAAGTATTTTTAAAACATTTCTAGCCTTGATACGAGGACGCCTTCGGAGGCGTCTTGCCCTTCAGGACCTTATGGTAGTAATCGTAGGTGAGCGGCGTCTCGTCACTCAAGCGCTCGGCATCCTCGACCTCGCCGATAAACAGTAGATGCGTGCCCACATCCACGGTATCGATCAAACGGCAGCTAAACAGCGCCGCCGCGTGCTCGGGCACATAGGGCATGCCCAGAGCCGTCTCGCGGGTCTCGTATTTGGCAAACTTGTCATAGTCGCTGCTGGTGCGGAACCCAAAGTTACCGATGTAGAGCATATCGGCGGTCTGATTGATCACGGTCAGCGCGAACGCTTTGGCCGAAGCGATGACGCCCGAGGTGACGTTGTCCTTGTTCACGGCAACCGAAATGCGCGGCGGCATGGACGTCACCTGCACCGCAGTGTTGATGACGCAGCCGGCGCGCAGCCCATCTGCCGCGGCGCTCACCACGTACAGACCGCTCGGCATGGTAAAGAACGCAGTTTTGTCCATAACAATCACTCCCCTAACCCGGGTTGGAACCTCATGGATGTATGTACCCACAAAAAAGGCGGCGCCCATAACGGACGCCGCCTTTGAGACATATGTGTCAAAACAGTAAGAAAGATGAGACGCCCGCAGTTGCGGTGAAATAGGGACTGAATAGCCCCTCAAACAGGCAAAACAGTCCGTATTCCACCGCAACTTACACAGAGCGCCTAGCGATTACGCTCCTTAAGTGCGCGGTCAATCTCGCGTTGAACATCGCGCTTGGCCATATCCTCGCGCTTGTCGTAAAGCTTCTTGCCGCGGCCTAGGCCCAGCAGCAGCTTTACGCGGCCGTCGGTATTAAAGTAGAGCTCCAACGGTACCAGCGCATAACCACGGTTACGAAGTTTGCCGTCGAGAAAGTCAATCTCCTTGCGGTGCAGCAGCAGACGACGACGGCGATCAGGGTCGCGGTTCCACACGCCACCATGGCTATAAGGGTGAATATGCAGACCCACGAGCCAGCACTCGCCGCCACGAATCAGTGCAAAGGTGTCGGTGATCTGGCACGCGCGCTCGCGAATCGACTTGACCTCGGTGCCGCTCAGCTCAATGCCGCACTCAAAGGTCTCATCGATAAAGTACTCGTGGTGTGCCGAGCGATTCTTGGAGATGAGCTTGCGCTCGCGCTTACTGGGCATCGCCGGCCTCCTTGGCGCCATCGGCGTTTGAGCCCGCGGCGTCGCGCTTTGCCTTGCGCTCAGCATTGAGCTCGGCGTCGCTCTCGCGCACCAGCTTGATAATCGCCGCGCACGCCTCTTCGCCCACCAGGTCGCGGGCACGGACCGTCAGGCGCGTAGCCTCCTGCTTGTCGCCGTCGCTCGCAGCGTCGGTCGCGCACATGATCAGGCAGATGGCGATCTCGGCCGAAGGCGAGGTCGGCACGCCCTGCAGGGCGAGCTCGCCCATCACATGGTCGTCACTCTCGTCCGCGGCATCCGGATAGGTGGTATGGATCTTGTTGAGCAGACGCGTCGTATGCGCATCATTGGGCGCCAGGCGCAGCGCCAGACGCGCGCAGCCCACGGCAGCCGAAATGTTCTCGGTCTCGGGCTCCAAGAAGTACTGACCCAAGTTGGTGTAGGCGCGTGCGGCGCACTTACCGTCGCTCGCGCGCTCCAGCACCGAGAACGAGAGCGATGCCCACTCCTGTTTGTCCTCGAGCGCGCGGAACAGCTCGGCCAAGTCCAAGCGATAGTTGCAGTTCATGGGATCCCAACGCACGGCCTGCATCAGGGCATTCCGAGCACTCACATAATCCTGCTGGCGAATGTAGGCAAACGCCATGTCGGAGTACAGGCGGTCAAAGGGAACCTCGACCTGCACCAGCTCGCGCGGATCCTTCTCCACGCGACGATAGGCCAGGCGCTCAAACTTGCTGTCGAAGCTAAAGTACTGGCGCTTCTCCTCCGTCTTGCACTCAGCGTCGATATACTCCTCGGCGAGCTCCACCAGACGCTCAAGCAGCGGCGTCGCCGTAGCCAGGTCGCCCTGCGCCAGATAGTTCTCGGCATACGTGATGTCTTCCAAGCTGATAGGCAGGTCCATGACAACTCCTCGGTCCGGGCGGCAGACTCAACGCGCGCCTTAAATATCGGTCAATACACAAAACCCGGGTCTCTTACGAGGCCCGGGCGTTCAATTTTGGTAGCCCGTACCAGATTCGAACTGGTGATCTCCGCCTTGAGAGGGCGGCGTCCTAAACCGCTAGACGAACGGGCCATATGTAGCAAATGCAATGGCTGGGATGGAGGGAGTCGAACCCCCATTGACGGAACCAGAATCCGCTGTCCTGCCATTAGACGACATCCCAATGACTGCATCGCTGCGCTCGGCTGTGCCTTTGCGCAAGAAAGAAATATACGGGAAGTCCGGCCGTGACGCAAGCCCCAATTTTGACTTTTTTGAAATTCAGTCAAATACGGCCAACACGTGAAGGACCTGTGAAGTCGACCGCTGCACACGAAGGGCAAAACGCCGCGAGCGGTAGCCGTCAACCGTTGGCAGATTCTACCGCGAAAACGATAGCACCAGGCAACACAATCGAAGTATCAATGATCACGTAGATATCGAGGCGCCATGGACGAAGAGCTTGATTACCTATGGGAGACCCTGGGCCTCGAGATCACTGCTGACCTTTGGCCCGAACGGGACAAAATCCATCCCACTCTGCGCCCCGCCATCACGGTGATGCAGGCAAAATACCGCCGTGCATCCTTTTTGATCATGCGGATGTCATGGCACGCGGGACTCCCCGACCTTAAGCGAATCCAGGCAAGCCTCGTCGAGCTGTCCGGTATGCCGACTGTCATATCCGAGGCGCACCTGGAGCAGCGACAGCGCGAGCGACTGCAACAGCAGCGGATTCCCTTTATCTGCCCCGGTGTTCAGGCATATCTGCCCTTTATGGACGAGGAGTACTGGAGCGGCAAGCCCAACAAGCACGTAAAGGTCTACGATCCGCACGAATGGGCGCAGTTGGAGGACTGACTGGGGCAAGCCTGCCGGCGGAAAGTGCGTCCCAGATTTCAAGCTCAAACCGGTCCCCACTTTCCCATCGAGCCCTCAACCGGAAACCGTATCCCGTAATCGAAGCTCAAAACGGGACGCGCTTTCCGCAGCCGCTACAGCAACGCCTCGGCCCAAGCCGCTTCCCTAAAGCCGGGGATCGCAAAGTCGTCGCCCACCAGCAGCGGACGCTTGACCAGCATGCCATCGGTCGCCAGCAGCTCGTAGCACTCCTGATCCGTCATTCCTGCGTCCAGGCGCGCCTTCAGGCCCAGCTCTCGATATTTCTTGCCCGACGAGTTAAAGAAGCGCCGCACCGGCAGCCCCGAACGAGCAATCCAGGTCGCAAGCTCATCGGCCGTGGGATTGTCCGTAACGATATCGCGGTCGACATACTCGACCCCATGCTCGTCCAACCACGCCTTGACCTTTTTACAGGTCGAACACTTGGGATATTCAACAAACAGTACGGTCATGGAAATCCTCCGAATACAGATCGGCCAACACAGGCACACGCCATACGGGGCGCCTTCGTATGATGGGCAAATTGTAGCCCACGGGTCACACGCTAAACGAACCGTACCCCGAATCCACGCTTGATGAACGGCAGCAGCTCCATTGCCTCGGGCGTGATGCGGCCCGCAACGTTCATGCGCTCGTCGCCGGGAAGATCAACCCGCGCAATCTCAAGCTCGCCTTCGTAGCGTCCGTACTCACTATTGCCGACGGCAATCGAGCCCGCATTTCGCGGCAGACCGGCGCCGAAATCTGACGGCACGGCATCCGGCTTGAGCGTCGTCCTCGACTCCTGGGATCTAAAGATGTGGGCACTCGAGTCGGGCCGGTCGTGATGAATCTGCCCACGTACATAGGCATAACCGGGCTCAAGCTCGCATTGCAAGTCCACGTATCCGGCAGAAACTTGAGCAAACTGCGCCCAACCCGCATCGGAAAGATCGGGGTCGCCGACCAACACAATGTCGCAATCGGCGCCATGTGCAAGCTCAAGCATATTGAGAGCAACCTTTGACGCGCGACCGCGCTGCGCCTCGACCGTCGGCAGTCCCTCGAATACCGGCCCGCGAACGTTGGCATCGCCCGGCACAAAAGCCATGATTTCAAAGCCGAGCGCCGCAAGACGAAGATTCACCCGAGCAATATCCTCCAGAGCTAAACCGGTATAAGGCTTGGGGTAAAAATTGTGGCAGGCGGCAAAACGAGTCACATCGGCACCGGCCTCACGCCACGATGCGATTTCATCAGAACTCACCGTCGATGCATTGACCACTATGCGAAATACACCGGACAGCTCCGCGACCCGTTGGGCGCTAAAGCCATAGTCCAAACGAAGGTATTCCAACCCCAGATCGCGCAGGTCCTCGATGCGCTCAAGCCCGAGCAAATCGCACGTGCGCGGCCCCACATCGGCGATGAGCGCAATGCCGCGGGCGGAGAGCAGCGACAGCACATGACGGACCTTATCGGCATACGCCGCTCCCCCATCCTCGGGAATATGCAGTGAGGTGAACGCGTAGCGCGCACCCGCCGCGGCACCACGCTCAATCGTCCGCTCAATATCCTGCAAAGGGCTGGAAAGATAAATCGAAATACCCGTTTTCACGCTACAACGCTCCTTTAAAAAAGGCCGGCGGAGCAGTTAGCCCCGCCGGCACAACCATAGCATCAAGAAATCTGCCGCGCGCCGCGAACCCCGAGCAACACGGCTCGCGATATCAAACTACTCGCCAAAGAACTCATTGATCTTCTGCTCGTCGACGCCAAAGAACCACGTCAGGACAAAGCCGGCGGCATAGGCAAGCAGCATAGCGGCAACGTAGCCGAGCTGCTGGCCAGGAACGACGATCAGCAGGCCAAACAGACCGGAAACGCCCTGAGAAACCGTGCCGATGTGAAGCAGCGCCGCGAGCGCGCCGCCAAATCCGGCACCCAGGCAGGCCGTCACAAACGGACGAACGAGCGGCAGCGTAACGGCATACATCAGAGGCTCGCCCACACCCAGGATTCCAACGGGAATGGACTCTGCGACGTACTTCTTGAGCTTGGCGTTCTTGGTCTTAAAGTACAGCGCCAAACCGGCACCGACCTGGCCGCCGCCAGCCATCATAAGGATGGGGAGCAGGTAATTGATGCCCTTGGTAGCGCCGTCGGGATCGTTGAGCATAGCGTGGATCGGCGTGAGCGCCTGATGCAGGCCGACGGAAACCAGCGGCAAGAAGCCTGCCGACAGGATATAGCCGCCCAGGACGCCCAGCTTCTCGAAGATAAAGGTCAAAACGCTAAAGATGGCAGTCGTCAGCCATGCGCCAACCGGCTGGATGACGAGCATCAGAGCAAAGGCGCCGATGATGAGCACCAGCAGCGGGGACAAGAACGTGTCGAGTGCGTTGGGCATAACCTTGCGAATCTGACGCTCCATCCAGGCAAAAAATGCGCCAGCGATAAGAGCCGCGATCATGCCGCCCGCTGCGGGGTTGTACTGCGCATTGGTGAGCGGCAGCAGAATGGCAGCGGCAGGATCAGCCGCACCAGGCGCAAGCAGGGGCATGGCACTGTTGGCAATACACATCATGCCGGCGATGCCGCCCAGCGCAGCGGAGCCGCCAAACTCACGTGCCGCGTTATAGCCCACCAAGATGGGCAGATAGGCAAACAGGGCCCAGCCCATGGAACGAATGCCCTGGTACCACCACTCGCCTGCAAGCGCGCCTGCCGTCGAGACGTTAATGACGTTGCAGATACCGTTGATGAGGCCAGCCGCAATGATGCCGGGAAGCAGGGCAACGAAGACATTGGAAATCTTCTTGAGGAAGGCCTGAACCGGCTTGGACTCGTACTTTGCCTTCTGCGCGGCCTTGTTTGTGGCCGCAGCGTCAACCACGCTCTCGTCGGCAACGCCTTTCGCAAGGCCGGTGAGCTTGGAGAACTCCTCGAGCACCTTATTCACCTTGCCCGGACCCAGCACGATCTGCATCGTGTCGTCCTCGACCAGGCCCATCACGCCGTCGAGTGCCTTAATGCCCTCCGCGTCGACGCTGCCCGTGTCTTTGACGGTCACGCGCAGGCGCGTCATGCACGCCGCGTTTGCCAGCACGTTGTCTTTACCGCCCAAAAGGTCCAGCAGCTTTTGAGCCAGCTCTTTGTTCGTCATAACTCCTCCTTGTATTGGGTATCTCGTCTGGATGTCATATCAGCTCACGCCGCGCACCTATTGGGCATCGGCATTGCTCTTCTCATGGCCACTCACCGCAGCACGGACATGGCCTCGCGCTCGCTCAAGAGCTACCGCAGCCTGCTCGGCATCGCAGTCCAGCAGTACCGAGACAATAGCGGTTTTTACGTGGCCGCCGGCATCTGCAAGCGCCTGAATAGCGCACTCGCGCGTGCAGCCGGTCGCCTCCATCACGATGTTCTGGCCGCGCACCACCAACTTCTCGTTCGTCTGCTGCACATCGACCATCAGGTTTTGGTATACCTTGCCGATCTTGACCATGGCACCGGTCGAAATCATGTTGAGAATGAGCTTTTGAACCGTTCCCGCCTTGAGCCTCGTTGAGCCGGTCAGTACCTCGGGACCGGGCACGGGTTCAATGGCAAGATCTGCGCTCTCCCCGATCTTCGACCCTTGGTTGCAGGCAATTGCAATGGTCTTGCACCCAGTTGCCTTGGCGTACACAAGGCCGCCCACCACATAGGGAGTACGACCGCTTGCCGCCAGGCCAACGACAAGATCCTTGTCCGAGAGTCCACGCCCCCGCAGGTCGCTCGCGCCAAGCTCCTCGCTGTCTTCGGCACCTTCGACAGCCTTGATAAACGCCGTCTCGCCTCCGGCAATGAGCCCGACAATCAGATCGGGTGACACGCCAAACGTGGGCGGACACTCCGAAGCGTCGAGTACGCCCAGACGACCGCTGGTGCCTGCGCCCATGTAAAAGACGCGCCCGCCGCGCTCGAGTGCCTCAGCAGCCCAGTCGATTGCTGTGGCAACCTGGGGCAGCACTTTTGTGACCGACTGGACGGCACGAAGATCCTCATCGTTCATCGTCGTGACGATCTGCAGCGATGTCATCGTATCGAGGTTCATTGACCTTTGATTACGCTGTTCGGTCGTGAATTTTGTTAAATCGAGCATTTCATTCACCTCATCTTTCCTGTTTCTCGATGTAGTTTTGCTTAATGACATGCGTCGCTCGTTCGTAGTCGCTGGCAACGTAAGCAGCGTACAGGGCATCGACAACCATAAGCTGGGCCATACGCGAAGCCATGGCACCGCTGCGGACCAAGGGCTCACTCGCAGCGACGCCGAGCACGGCATCGGCCATGGTGGCAAGCTTGGATGATCCATCTACTTTGGTCACGGCCACAACGGGACAGTTGTGACGTTGGGCCTCGGCGGCGCAGTCCAGCACCTCTTGCGTCAAGCCCGAGTAGCTAAAGGCGATTGCCATATCGCCCTCATGCATGTTCTTGGCACACAAGAGCTGATCATGCCAGTCGTCGTACAGATGGCACTCTTTGTCGACACGCATGAGCTTTTGCGCCAGATCGTGCGCGACCAAACGAGAGGCACCGATACCGAACAGATTGACCGCACGTGCCCGCTTAAGATAGGCCGCACATCGCTCCAAGACGGTGTAATCGAGCGTTCGCGCCGTCGCTTCGATCGTGCGCACGTTGCTTTTCATCACCTTCCCCACGATACGTTCGACGCTGTCATCCATGGAGATGTCCTCGAGGGCAACGTCTTTCTTGTCACCCAAGAGCGCCAGCTCGGCAATCAGTTCGCGCTGGAACTCCTTGTAGCCCGCAAAACCCAAGCGCTTGCAAAAGCGCAAAATGCTCGAGGGCGAGGAGAACGTGACATCGGCAAGACCGCGGACGGACAGCCCGACTACCTCGTGCGGATGAGCGCTTACATATGCGATGACATTGCGTTCCGCCGGGCTCGCACTGAGCTCACGCTCGCGAAGCCGCAAAAGCAATCCGTTTGCCATCTCAAACACCTCCGTTGAGAAGAATTAAAGACCAACGAACGATTCGTACCGGATATAAACAGCTTTTACGGTACATTGTGCCGCATCGTGGCGCACAAAGGGCGAGCGTTCTACCGCTCGCCCCTCAAATCCGACCGCTCGGAAATACGCGCGACACAAAATAATTCAACAAGGTCGCATTATCAGAAACGGGTTTGTTACCGGCTAGCGCCTCGCATGGGCGCC
>CABQJK010000042.1 GCA_902464495.1 uncultured Collinsella sp.
TGGCTGGGACGGAGGGATTCGAACCCCCAACAGCCGGCACCAAAAACCGGAGTTCTACCGTTGAACTACGTCCCAATGTGTGGTGTTGCCCAAAAGCAACTCGTCTAGTTTACCTAATCTGCGAGGGCATCGCAAACGCCGTCGAGTAGGCGTACGGCGAGCGTCTGCGCGTCGCTGGCCGTGAAGGTGCCGTTGTAGCGCGTCATGCCCGTGAGCTCAATGCGAATGCGAGCCGGCTTCTGCTGCGCGGCGACATTGGCGGTGCGGATGCGCTGGGCCAGGTTGTGGCACTCGGCGAGGGCAATCGTGGCGCGTGGCGCGGCGTCGGCGGGCAGCTCGTCGCTTGCGATCTCGAGCACCAGGTCAACGTCGGTTGGGACCTCGGAGTCGCAGAGCATCATGCCGCTGTTGTCGGTCGTTGCCGTGGCGATGTTCCACATGCGCGAAGCAACGCTGCGTGCGATGGGGTCCTCACCGATAACGGCGATCTGGAAGCGCTCGAGCACGTTGGCGGCGCGAGCAAAACCGATGCGGGACTCGGCTTCGGTGACCGAGGGCTTGCCCTCCCACACATGGTGCAGGCGGTTGATGTAGGCGTAGGTGTCCTGGAAGGCCATGCCGTCGGCAAACAGGCCGACATTTTCCTGGAACTGCTGCAGGGCAGCCTCGGTATGCGGACCAAAGTAGCCGTCGTCCTCGCCACAGGCAAAGCCCAAAACGTTGAGAGCGCGCTGCAGGGCCTGCACATCGGCGCCATGGAAATTTGGCATGCGCAGATACAGAGTGCGGTCGCCCAGCTTATACGAGGCGTCGACCAGGGCGCTCCAACAGGGGATATCGACGGCATGACCGGCAGCAAGGCCGCTGTCGAGCCTGAAGGTGCTGACGGCCTGCTCGGTGGTGGTGCCAAAGCGCTTGTCGACAACCTCGGCGTCATCGATTGTATAGCCGAGCTGCAGAAGGCGGGACTGAACATCCTCGACGGCTGCTCCCTGCATGCCCGTGGTAATAGGTTCCATGAACGAACCCCTTTCGGCGTACCATTCGTACTATTTTGAGCGTGTGTCGGATAGACAACGCGAGACAATTTATAAACATGCACTCAATAGTGTAGCAACTTGTACCCAAACTCGCTGCCCACAGGTTTTATGACCCCCGCTAGTTAAGACGCTCCACAAAGAAATCTGCCATTGAGAGGAAGAGCTCGCGCGCATGCGGGTCGAGCTCGACGCCTTCGATAGCGGCCTTGGCCTTAGCGGTCAGGTCGAGCGCATAGGTGTGGGCGTAATCGATGGAGCCGGTCTCCTGGAAGATCTCCACGGCGCGTGCGAGCTGCGCAGGGTCCTCGGTGCCCGAGGAAAGGATTGCCTCGATCTCGTCGTGATAGCGCTCGTCTGACAGGGCATGCACGGCAACGAGGGTGCGCTTGCCCTCGGTGATATCGGTGCGGAAGTCCTTGTTGGCGGCCTCCTTGGTGCCGATCAAGTTGAGCAGGTCGTCTTGAATCTGGAAGGCAAGGCCCGTGTGCAGCCCAAAGGCGCGCAGTGCCTCAATCTGCTCTTCGCTGCCGCCGCCGATAATGGCTCCGGCGGCAAGCGGCGTCGCTCCGCTGTAGTACGCGGTCTTGTGCGTCGCCATGTCCAGATAATCGTCGACCGAAATGTCAAAGCGCCCGTCGCGGACCCAGCCCAGGTCGAGCGCCTGGCCCTCGATGGTACGGACGATCATCTCGGTAAGCTCGTGGAGCACGCGAAGCTTCACGTCTGCGTTGAGTGTGGGGTCGTCGAGAACCGTCTTGGTGACCATGGTGAGCGCCAGGTCACCGCAGTTGATGGCAAGACCGGTGCCCTCGGTAAGGTGCATGCAGGGCTTGCCGCGACGAATCTGCCCGTTGTCGGCGATGTCGTCGTGGATGAGTGCGCCCGACTGAAAGTGCTCGATGGCCGCCGCCGCGCTGCGGGCGCTCTCAAAGCTGCCGCCTACCGCAGTGGCGGCGAGCATGCAGATGAGCGGGCGGTGGCGCTTGCCAGCGTTTGCCGTAAATGCCGAGAGCGGGGTATACAGGTAGCGCTCGATATCGGCGGAAGTCGCCTGTCCGTCAAAGAACGTGGCCAGATAGTCGTTAATCTGGTCAAAGTGCTGGGCTAAAAAGCTGGTAAACGGACTGGACACGGGTTCTCGCATTCTTTGATAGGTTGCATCGTTGCATTATGCAGACAACATATTGCCACATTAGGGCGTCGAGCGCGGCGGTTGAAGACGATTGGTCCATGCGGCCGCAAGTGCGGTAGGGGCTTGGCTAGATAAGCCCAAAGTGTTCGAGCGCGGTGACGACGCCGTCGTGGTCGATGCTGTCGGTGACATAGTCGGCCTTTTCCTTGAGGAAGTCCGGTGCGTTGCCCATGGCGATGCCAACGTCGACGGCGTTCATCAGCGAGACGTCATTGCTGGCGTCGCCGATGCCGTATACGGTTCCGTGGTGGGGATCGAGGGCGTCGAGTACGGACTGGATACCCTCGCGCTTGGTGCATTCGCGAGGCGAAATCTCGGTCACTTCGAGCTCGAGCTCGTTAAAGCAGAGCAGCGGCTCAAACGCTTGATCCTGAGCGATGCGGTTGGCAAGCGACGTGGACATTAAGATCTTGTAGGCGCTGTAATGTTGCAGCTGCGTAATTGCATCGCCCACGGTGCGGGCGTATCCCGGGGCGTCGGGCGCATCGGCACTCATGCGAACGACGCCATTGAGTCCCTCAAAACGAATCACTTCGTCCGATTGCTCAAGAATGGGAGCAAGGCGCTGCAGCATGCCGGGCGTCATCGCCAAATCGCGAATCACGTGTCCCTCAAGTTCGACATAGCCACCCGCGAGGCAGACGATGCCGGTCCAGGGCAGCTCGAGCAGCTTTGGATGGATGCAGCTCAGCGTGCGCCCTGTGCAGATAAACGCCATATTGCCCTTGGCGACAAAATCACGGATGGCTTGCGAGACCGCTTCATTGGGATAGGGGGAGAGGTCTCGCTCGCTCTCGGGAAGCTCTTGTGCCACTCGAGGGTCTTGCCAGGCGAGTGTTCCGTCGATATCGAAGAAGCAGATATCGCCGCGCTTATGGGCTGCGCTGGCGGCAGGGGAGGCCGAGGTGGTGGGCACAAATCCCGGCTCGAGGCCCATGATCTGGTCAAAATGCTCTTTAACGCGGGGAACGGAGATGCCAATAATCACCTGGGCGGTCTTGCCCGTAATGATGAGGCCCTTGGCGCCCACCGCGACAAACGACGCATTATCTGCAACGATGGAAGGGTCTGCGACCTCGACGCGCAGGCGCGTGGCGCAGTTGGTTGCGCCCACGATATTGCCAACGCCACCTAAAAGCTGAATTACCCGCTCAGCGAGGACGTGATCTTGATCGGATTGAATACTGACCTCGCCATTGGGAGTTTGCTCTTTGGCAAAGCCGCTTCCCGTTAAACGATCGATTGCCGCGCGATTGGAGGCATGATCCTCGCGGCCCGGCGTCTTAAGGTCATAGACCAAGATGAGTGCTCGAAAACTAACAAAAAAGATGAGGCTAAAGGCAAGACCGATACCGAGCGCCAAAAGGTAGGAGCCGGCATGCATTCGCATGAGTGGGATGAAGTTGAAGGCCGTCATTTCCATGAGACCGCCCGAGAAGATGCCGACGATGCCAAAGAAGTTCATGGTCATGGCAAGGCAGGAGGATAGGACGGCGTAGAGCAAAAAGAGTCCGGGATAGGTGAACATAAAGAGAAACTCGAGCGGCTCGGTGACGCCGCAGACCACCGAGGCGACGATGGCGGGCAAAAGGATGACTTTAAGGCCGGCGCGGCGTTCGGGTTTGGCGGTGAAATAGAATGCTGCCGCGATGGCGGGAAGGCCAAAGAGCTTGCCCCAGCCGGTGGCGGTAAAACCTGCCCAGGGCGCAAGTTCATTTAAAGGGCGCGTGCTATGGGAGAGAATGGGGAGCAGGTTGGTCCACGTGGCGTAAATACCGTCGTGAATGACCAGATTGTCGTAATAGATGGGCATATAGAGCAGATGGTGCAGCCCCATGGGCTCGAGCGCTCGCTCCAAAAACACAAAGATGCCCACGCCGAAGGGGCCGACGCCCGCAAGTGCGTGGCGCAGCGTTTCGGTCACAGCGTATGCGAAGGGCACGATGGCGGCCGAGATGGCGGCAAGGGCAAACACGGCAAAAAAGCTGATGAGGTAGACCAGCGAGGAACCCGAGAAGGTGCCGAGCCAATCGGGAACCTTGGCATCGTAGAAGCGGTCATGGATGGCAACGACGGTTGCCGACACCGCCAGCGGGCCGATAATGCCGGTGTCGAGCGTCTTGATGCCGTCGATGACGGTGATGCCGCTGGCGGGGGTCAAAGATGATGGGTACTTAAGTCCAAGGTTGTCTCCGCTCAGCTTAATGATCTCGCTCAAAAAGAAGCAATAGGCAAAATAGGCCACGAGTGCCTCGAGGCAGCAGCGTGCCGGTTGCTTTTGGGCAAGACCGATAGGCAGCGCTACGGCAAAAAGGAGCGGGAGACGTTTAAAGACCGTCCACGAGCCGCGCTGGATGATGGTCCAGAAAACGTACCAAGGGGTTCCGTATACGGCGAGATCGCCGACGATGTCTACGGTCGTGGCGAGGGCGGAGATGCCGACCATGAGGCCTGATATAGAAAACAGCATGGCGGGCGCGAACATGGCTCCGCCAAAACGTTGGATTTTCTGCAGCATAATATGCCTTCCGGATGCAACATGCTGTGCGAGCAAGAACGTTTAAACAATGAACTCATTGTAGAGGACTGGCTGCTTGCCGCATTGACGGTTTTGATTCGGTCCGATTTGGGTTTCGGGGGAACCGTCGACGGTAAATAATCCGTGCTTTACCGATAATCGGTTTAAACAACTTTAAGAAATGCTATCGTGCCTAGCCATACATATTCATTAGAGGTGAAATCATGCCAAAAGCGATTTACGAAGGAATCTACCGCGAGATCCGTTCGCGCATCATCAACGGGACCTATGCGTTTCAGGAGATGCTGCCAACCGAAGCCGAGCTGACCGCGGAGTTTGGCTGCACGCGCAATACCGTTCGACGCGCCTTGAGCATGCTGGCCGACCAGATGTTTGTGCAGCCTATACACGGTAAGGGCGTGCGCGTTATTTGGCTTAAGGGCGAAACCGACATGCTGGGCGCACTCGAAGAGGTTGAGTCGTTTGGCGAATTCGCAAAACGCAACAATGCCGTCGCATCGACCGAGGTCAAGTCTTTTGAACATTTGATTTGCACTGAGCAACTCTCTCGCCGCCTGGGCTTTAAGGTGGGCGAGGAGCTGATTCGCGTAGTGCGTGTCCGAAGCCTCAACGGCAGCGCGCGCCAAGTGGACCATGGCTACTTTTTGGCGTCGGTCGCCAAGGGCCTGACCCCCGAGATCGCGGCGGATTCTATCTACGGCTATCTGGAGCACAAGCGCGGCGTCAAAGTGATGGCGAGCCGTCGTACGGTGAGTGTCGAGCTCGCCAACGATGAAGACTGCAGCTATCTGGACCTTGGCAAGTACAACTGCGTCGCCGTTATGGAGAGCCAGTCGTACACCTCGGACGGCATCTTGTTCGAGGTCACGCATGCCCGCACGCATCCCGAGATCTTCCACTACCGCGTCAACTCCAAGCGATAGCCGGCTAGCTCGCAGCCTGACGAGACTCATGCCCTCAAAGCGAAAACGCCCGGTCAAACCGACGATGCATCGGCTTGACCGGGCGTTTTCTCTGCATTCGATAATAAATAATTGTTTATACAAAACTTGTCAAGTATCAAGTTGAAATTACCGTTCACCGAAGTTTTTCTACCGCTCTAGTAATACTTGTTCAAACAACTAGCCAAATAGCGTATTGTACAAGTCAGCAAAAGGGGCAAAGTCCCCGAGCCAATCTCCGAAGGCGGCGGCAAAGGGTGCCGCCACGGTGTGAAAGGGTGGATTGTAATGAAGAACGAAATGAGCAGAAGGCAGTTCCTGGGCTTTGCTGGTTCCGCGGCTGCGGTTCTTGGTCTGGGTCTCGTGGGCTGCGGTGGTTCTGCCGGCTCCGGCTCCTCTGCTTCTGGTGACGCTGCCGAGGTCTACTTCCTCCAGTTCAAGCCCGAGGTCGACAAGGAGTGGAAGGAGATCGCCAAGGCGTACAAGAAGGAGAAGGGCGTCGAGGTCAAGATCGTGACCGCCGCCTCCAACACCTACGAGGAGAAGCTCAAGTCCGAGATGTCCAAGAGCTCCGCTCCGACGCTGTTCCAGGTCAACGGCCCCACCGGCCTTAAGAACTGGAAGGACTACTGCGCCGATCTTTCCGACACCAAGCTCCGTGGCGAGCTCATCGACGACTCCCTGGCTCTGCAGTCCGACGGCAAGGATCTGGGTATCGACTGGGTTCAGGAGAGCTACGGCATCATCTACAACAAGGAGCTCCTCGAGAAGGCCGGCTACAAGGCCGAGGACATCAACTCCTTCGACAAGCTGAAGGCTTGCGCCGATGACATCCAGGCCCGCAAGGACGAGCTCGGCGTTGACGGTGCCTTCACTTCCGCCGGTATGGATGACTCCTCCAGCTGGCGCTACACCACCCACCTCGCCAACCTCCCGCTCTACTACGAGTTCGAGAAGGAGCACAACGAAGAGGACGACGAGATCAAGGGCGAGTATCTCGACAACTTTAAGCAGATCTTCGACCTGTACATCACCGACTCCACCTGCGATCCTTCGCAGCTCGCCTCCAAGACCGGTGACGACGCCACCAACGAGTTCGCAACCGGCAAGGCCGTCTTCTACCAGAACGGCTCTTGGGCCTACGCCGACCTCACCAAGGCCGGTATGACCGACGATCAGCTCGGCATGCTGCCGATTTACATCGGCGTCGACGGCGAGGAGAACCAGGGCCTGTGCTCCGGCGGCGAGAACTACTGGTGCGTCAGCTCCCAGGCTTCCGAGGATGCCCAGAAGGCCACCGAGGACTTCATGTATTGGTGCGTCACTTCTGACACCGCCACCAGCATCATCGCTGACAAGATGGGTCTGACCGCCCCGTTCAAGAGCGCTAAGGAGACCACCAACGTCTTCTCTCAGCAGGCCGTTGCTATGGCCAAGGACGGCAAGAAGACCGTCGCTTGGGACTTCGTTTACATCCCCTCTGAGGAGTGGAAGAAGAACCTCAAGCAGGCTCTCATCGCTTATGCTGCCGACAACACCAAGTGGGACGGCGTCAAGAACGCCTTCGTCGATGGCTGGAAGACCGAGAAGGCTGCTTCCGAGTAAGCAGTTGCTGCCCAAGCTATCTGATTAGCGACAGGGGGCGGGCAGACGTAGGTTTGCCCGCCCCCTGCATATTGAAAGGACCCTTCTATGGGCAAAGCACTCAAGCGCTGGTGGCCGCTCTTTATGCTGCCCACGTGCCTGGCGTTTATGATCGGGTTCGTGATTCCCTTTATCCAGGGTTTCTATCTCTCGTTCTGCCAGTTTATTACCATCAATAACGCGCACTTTGTCGGTATCGAGAACTACGTGCGCGCACTGACCGACCCGCAGTTCTCCACGTCGTTCTTCTTTACCGTGGCGTTTGCCTTCCTGTCGACGGTGCTCATCAACGTGATCGCGCTGGCTATTGCGCAGGCGCTCACTCGCAAGGCGCTCAAGGGCACCAACATCTTCCGTACGATCTTCTTTATGCCTAACCTGATCGGCGGCATCGTGCTGGGCTACATTTGGCAGATTCTGATCAACTGCCTGCTCTCCAACGTGGGCGCCCAGCTCATCGCCCTCAACTCCGCCGCTGGCTTCTGGGGCCTTATCATCCTGACCCTGTGGCAGCAGGTCGGCTACATGATGATCATCTACATCGCTGGTCTGCAGTCCATCCCGTCTGACTACATCGAGGCCGCCAAGGTCGATGGCGCTACGGCATGGCAGACGTTTTGGAAGGTTAAGATCCCCAACCTGATGCCGACCATCACCATCTGCCTGTTCCTGTCCATCACCAACGGCTTTAAGCTGTTCGACCAGAACCTCGCCCTTACCGGTGGTGCCCCGGCGCACTCTACCGAGATGCTCGCCCTGAACATCTACAACACGTTCTATTCGCGTGCTGGCATCGCATGGCAGGGCATCGGTCAGGCCAAGGCAGTTATCTTCTGCATCCTGGTTGTCGCTATTTCTATGATTCAGCTTAAGGCCACGAGGTCCAAGGAGGTGCAGCAGTAATGAAACGCGATAAGGCTATTAACCGCGCGCTCTCGATCTTCTTTACGATCCTGTCGCTCGCATGGATCTACCCCGTGTTCATGATTGCGCTCAATTCCTTTAAGAAGGGGACCGCAATCAGCACCACCACGGCGTTCGATCTGCTCACGCCCGAGACGTTCAACGGCCTCGCAAACTACGTGCACGCTCTTAACGAGCAGGGCTTTGCCTCGGCGTTTATGTACTCGCTCATCATCACAGTCACGTCGGTCGTGCTGATTCTGGTGTGCTGCTCCATGTGCGCTTGGTACGTGGTTCGTGTCAACAACAAGATCTCGAACTTCTTCTATTACCTGTTCGTGTTCTCGATGGTCGTACCGTTCCAGATGCTCATGTTCACGCTGTCCAATTTGGCGGACCGCATCGGCTTTAACACGCCGTTTAACATCTGCTTCATCTACCTTGGTTTTGGCGCGGGCCTCGCGGTCTTTATGTTCGCCGGCTTCGTCAAGAACATCCCGCTCGAGATTGAGGAAGCGGCCATGATCGACGGCTGCAACCCGGTCCAGGTGTTCTTTAAGATCGTCCTTCCCATCATGAAGCCCACCTATCTTTCGGTCGGCATCCTCGAGACCATGTGGGTCTGGAACGACTACCTGCTGCCCTACCTTACGCTCGACTCCACCAAGTACAAGACCATTCCTATCTTGATCCAGTACTTCCGTGGCGGCTATGGCCACGTCGAGCTCGGCCCCATGATGGCCTGCATCATGATGGTCGTTGTCCCCATCGTCATCATGTACATCTTCTGCCAGAAGTACATCATCGACGGTGTGGTGGCAGGTGCCGTCAAGGGCTGATGCCGTAACTGTTTTGCAAGTTTTGGCGGCGCCCCTCAGCGCGGCGCCGCGTATCGAAAGGTAGAGACATGGCCGAGATCGTTCTCAAACATGTTCAGAAGGTGTATCCCAACAACGAGTCAAAAAAGAAGGGCTTCTTTGGCAAAAAGAAGAAGACCGAGGAGAAGAAGCACAACCTCAAGGTTACCGAGGACGGTGTGCTCGCTGTAGAGGACTTCAACCTCACCGTTCACGACCAGGAGTTCATCGTCCTCGTTGGCCCCTCTGGCTGCGGTAAGTCCACGACGATGCGCATGGTCGCTGGCCTGGAGGACATCACTTCGGGCGACGTGCTCATCGACGGCAAGCGCGTCAACGACGTGGCGCCCAAGGACCGCGATATCGCCATGGTGTTCCAGAGCTATGCTCTGTACCCCAATATGACGGTGTACGAGAACATGGCGTTTACGCTTGAGCTCAAGAAGGTCCCCAAGGACGAGATCGACCGCAAGGTTCGCTCCGCTGCCGAGATCCTGGGTATTACCGAGTACCTTGACCGTAAGCCCAAGGCACTCTCCGGCGGCCAGCGTCAGCGTGTCGCCATCGGCCGCGCCATCGTGCGTGACCCCAAGGTCTTCCTGATGGACGAGCCCCTGTCCAACCTGGATGCCAAGCTGCGTAACCAGATGCGCGCCGAGCTCATTAAGCTGCGTCACGAGATCAAGGGCACCTTCATCTACGTTACCCACGACCAGACCGAGGCTATGACCCTCGGCGATCGCATCGTGGTCATGAAGGACGGCGTCGTCCAGCAGATCGCCACGCCGCAGGAGGTCTTCAACCACCCCGCGAACATCTTCGTCGCCGGCTTCATCGGCGTGCCGCAGATGAACTTCTTCGATGCCCAGCTGGTGCGCTCGGGCAACGGCTTTACGGTCAAGACCGAGGATATGAACGTGGCGCTCGCCCCCGAGACCTGCGCTCAGCTTGCTCTCAACTGGGACGGCGGCGACGTGAAGGAGATTACGGCCGGTGTGCGTCCCGAGCAGATCCTGCTTGCCGACAAGGGCGAGGAGGGTGCGCTCCAGGGCACCGTCGAGGTGACCGAGCTCATGGGCTCGACCGAGCATGTCCACGTGACCGCTCCCGACGGCCAGTTCGTCCTGATTATCCCCGTCGTCGACCTCGAGGCCAAGGGCGCGCTCAAGGCTGGCGACCCCATCTGGTTCAAGTTCGAGAAGAACGCGACTCATCTCTTCGATAAGGTGTCTGGCAAGAACCTTATCTAGGCCCGGTGCACCCAGGCCCTCCCTTTGGGCGACTGCGGCTTTGCCATCCTTTTGCCGCGGTCACATATAAGGCTCCCCTCCCGTCCACTGGGCGAGAGGGGAGCCTTTCTTTGTGTTGGGACTGTCTGACCGGTCGTTTGTCTCGATCTGTAACGGATAGGGCCGATTTCGGACGTTAGATGTTACAGATCGAGACGGTTCCGCTGAGCTAACCATTTCATCTAAATCTGTAACACCAAAGGCGAATTTCACCTGCTAGATGTTACAGATTGAGATAAACCCGAGGGGAGGGGCCGGTATGTCTCAATCTGTAACGGCTGGGACCGTTTTGGTTGAGTAATTGCTACGGATCGAGATTGTTTGGCCGAGTCGGATCACAGGGTAACGTGCGGGCACAAAAAACGGAGCCGTGTTGCCACGACTCCGTTTCTCAAGAGGATGGGTAAGGGGAATGAGCTAGCTCAGGTGCCAGATCTCGTCGTTGTACTGGGAGATCGTACGGTCGGACGAGAAGGTGCCGGCGTTGGCGATATTGATGAGCGCCTTGCGCATCCAGGCGTCCTGGTCCTCGTAGTCGGCCAGCACGCGCTCCTTGGTCTGGATGTACTCCTCAATGTCGAGCAGGGCCATAAACCAGTCCTTGCCCTTAATGTCGTCGTGCAGGCGCTGCAGGCGCTCGGCGTTGCCGGTTGCCATAAAGGCCGGGTTGGTGATGAAGTCCACCAGCAGTTTAATGCCGGGCTTGCGGTAGAGCGCACCGGCGTTGTAGGTGCCGTCGGCGTAGAGCTGCTCGACCTGTTTGGACGAGGCACCAAAGGTATAGATGTTCTCGTCGCCCACGAGCTCGGCAATCTCCACGTTGGCACCGTCGAGCGTGCACAGGGTTAGGGCGCCGTTGAGCATGAACTTCATGTTGGAGGTGCCGCTCGCCTCCTTGGAGGCCAGGCTGATCTGCTCGGAGATGTCGGCGGCGGGAATCACGCGCTCGGCGGCGGTGACGTTGTAGTTCTCGATCATGACAACCTGCAGGTAGGGAGCCACGTCGGGGTCGTTTGCAATCCACTGCGACAGCGTCAGGATCAGATGGATGATGTCCTGCGCGATAGTGTAGGCAGGCGCCGCCTTGCCGCCAAAGATGATGGTGACGGGGTGCTTAGGCCTGTTGCCGTTCTTGATATCGAGGTACTTCCAGATGATGTAGAGCGCGAGCATCTGCTGGCGCTTGTACTCGTGGATGCGCTTGACCTGGACGTCGATGATGGCGTTGGAGGGAATGGTCACGCCCTGCTCGAGCGCCATGAACTGGCGCATGATGGCCTTGGCCTCGACCTTGGTGGCGGCCAGGCGCTCAAGAACGTCCTTGTCGTCGGCGAACTTGGCGAGTTTGCTCAGATCGCCGGTGCTGCGCCAGTCGGTGCCGATTACATCGTCGAGCAGGCTGGCGAGCGCGGGGTTGGCCCCATGGATCCAGCGGCGGAAGGTGATGCCGTTGGTCTTGTTGGAGAACTTCTCGGGATAGATCTCGTAGAACGGATGAAGCTCGGTGTCCTCCAGGATCTTGGTGTGGAGGGCGGCTACGCCATTGATGGAGAAGCCAAAGTGGATGTCCATGTGGGCCATGTGGACGGTGTCGTATTCGTCGATGACGGCGACGCGCGGGTCATCGTGCTCGGCCTTCGCGATCTCATCGAGCTTGACGATAATGTCGGCGATGGCAGGGGAGACCTTCTGCAGGCTGACGAGCGGCCACTTCTCGAGCGCCTCGGCAAGAATCGTGTGGTTAGTGTAGGCGACCATGGAGCGTACGATGGTCACGGCCTCGTCAAACTCGATGCCATGCTCGGTGGTGAGCAAGCGAATGAGCTCGGGGATGACCATGGTGGGGTGCGTGTCGTTAATTTGGACCACGGCGTAGTCGGCCAGATCGTGCAGGTTGCTGCCGCGCTCGATGGCCTCGTCGATCAGGAGCTGGGCGGCGTTGCTCACCATGAAGTATTCCTGGTAGATGCGAAGCAGGCGGCCCTGCTCGTCGGAATCGTCGGGGTAGAGGAACAAGGTGAGGTTCTTGGCGATCTCTGTCTTGTCGAAGTCGATGGAGCTGCCGGGGACCAGGCCGTCGTCGACGCTCGCCAGGTCGAACAGGCGCAGACGGTTCTTGGTGGGCTGGCCGTAACCGGGCACGTCGATGTTGACGAGCTTGGAGGTAACGGCAAAATCGCCGAACTCGACGGTGTAGGAGCGGTCGTCGTCGACTAGGATGTCCTGCTCACCGAGCCACTCGTCGGGGACGGCCTTCTGCTGGTTGTCGACAAAGCGCTGACGGAACAGGCCGTAGTGATAGTTGAGGCCCACGCCATCGCCGGTCAAGCCCAGCGTGGCGATGGAATCCAGGAAGCATGCGGCCAGGCGGCCCAGGCCGCCGTTGCCGAGCGACGGCTCGACCTCGAACTCCTCGATCTTGTTGAGGTCGTGGCCTGCGGCGGTGAGCTGGTCCTTAACCTCGTCGTAGATGCCGAGGTCGATCATGTTGTTGATGAGCAGCTTGCCGATCAAAAATTCGGCGGAAATGTAATAGAGCTTTTTCTTGCCGTTGTTGAGCGGGCAGGCGGCGGAGCGCTCCTGCACGAGTTTGACCAGCAGCTTGTAAATGCGACGGTCGTCGAGCTGCTCGAGCGAGGTGCCAAAAGACTGCTCGGCGAGTTCCATGAGGTTAATTTGGGGCATGTTTCCTCCTGTAATGGGTTGATTACATGTCTGCAATTCATAAGAACCCCGCGCGAGGGGATTGGGGTGGCCTCGCGCGGGTAAGCAAGCGCGTCCGCACGGTGGGGAGGGGTCGGGCGCGGTAGCTCCTATTGAGGAAGCTCGATTTCGGCTTCCGACGGGATGCGGAAGTAGGTCTCGGTCCAGTCGGTGAGTTTGTGCTCGAGCTCGCGGGTGATGGCGCCGTCGAGCATGCGCCAGGTCCAGTTGCCGCCCAGCGTGGCAGGGGTGTTGATGCGCGCCTCGTTGCCCAAGTTGAGCAGGTCCTGCATGGTGTAGATGCACGTGTCGCTCACGCTGGCTGCGATGGTTCGGTTGAGCGCGTCGGCGATGGGTTCGCCGGCCTGCTGATGGGTGTACAGGGCTGTCTGCTCGCGCTGACGCGGGGTAGCCGTTCCTTCAAACCAGCCGCGTGCCGTCTCGTTGTCGTGAGTGCCCACGTAGGCGACGGTGTTGGCAATGTAGTTGTGCGGCAGGTAGTACGAGTTGGTGCCCTCAAAGGCAAACTGCAGGATCTTCATGCCGGGGAAGCCCGAGTTGTCGCGCATATCGATGACGCCGGGGGTGAGGAAGCCCAGGTCCTCGGCGATGATGGGCAGCGTGCCGAGCTTTTCCTCGAGCGTCTTGAAGAGCTTGAGGCCGGGACCCTGCGTCCACGAACCGTAGGACGAATCAGGCGAGGAGAACGGCACCTCCCAATAGGCCTCGAAGCCGCGGAAGTGATCCAGGCGGATGACATCGTACATGTCGAGGGCGGCGCGAATGCGGCCCTCCCACCAGGAGAAGCCGTCGGCCTCCATGGCGTCCCAGTCGTAGATGGGGTTGCCCCAGTACTGGCCGGTGGCCGAGAACTGGTCGGGCGGCGTGCCGGCGACGCTCACGGGATTGCCGGCGGCGTCGATCTTAAAGAGCTCGGGTGTCGCCCACATCTCGACGGAGTCACGCGAGACATAGATGGGCAGGTCGCCGATGATGAGAATGTCGCGCTCGTTGGCATAGGCCTTGAGGCGGCTCCACTGGCGATCGAAGAAGTACTGCGTCATCTGGTGGTAGAGCATACGCGCCGGATGGTCGGCGCAGACCTTGGCGGAAGCCTCGCCGCGGGTGCGGAGCTCCGCGGGCCACTCCCAAAACGCCTTGAGACCGCACTCCTCTTTGACGGTCATGAACTCACAGTAGGGGATGAGCCAGTCCTCGTTGGCCTGGATAAAGCCATCGAAATCGGCCGGCTTGTCGGCAGCAAAGCGCTCGGCGGCGCGGTCGAGAATCTGACGGCGGCCGCCAAAGATAGCACCGTAGTCGACATTGCTGGGGTCGGATCCCAGATACACGCCATCGATATCGCGCTGCTCCAGATACCCTGCCTCGATAAGCTCGGCAAAGTCGATAAAGTTGGGGTTGCCTGCGCGGGCCGAGAACGACTGATAGGGCGAATCGCCATAGCTGGTCGTCGTAAGGGGCAGAATCTGCCAGTAATGTTGTTTGCACGAGGCGAGAAAATCGACGAAGTCGTAGGCATTCCAGCCAAAGCCGCCGATTCCGTATGGTCCGGGCAGAGATGAGACGGGCATGAGGACGCCGCTTGCACGCTCCATGAATGCGCTCACCAACCTTCTTGTTGTGGGGTCGGCCTGCCGATGGGTATGCAGTCCGCCTCCGATGTTCTGATTCGATACGCCTATTGTAAAACATGTTGTTTAAACATGTACAGGCAAGATAAAAAAGTTGGTCGATTTTCGGCGAATGGCTACATGCCATGAAAAAAGCCCCGACCTCACAACGTGAGATCGGGGCAAGAACGGTATGTAGGTTTTTGCTACTCGGCGTCGGCGAAGCCGTTGGGGTTGTGGCTCTGCCAGTTCCAGCTATCGCGGCACATGTCCGCGATGTCGTACTGGGCCTTCCAGCCCATCATGCGCTCGGCCTTGGAGGCATCGCACCAGTTGGCAGCGATGTCGCCGGCGCGGCGCTCGCGGATCACGTAGGGCAGCTCCTTGCCACAAGCCTTGGAGAAGGCGGCGACGACCTCGAGTACCGAGGTGCCGGTGCCGGTGCCCAGGTTAAAGATCTCGACGCCGGTCTTGCCGTTCATCCAGTTAAGGGCGGCAACGTGACCAGAGGCCAGATCGCACACGTGGATGTAGTCGCGCACGCCGGTGCCGTCGGGGGTGGGGTAGTCGTTGCCAAAGACCTGAACGGCCTCGAGCTTGCCCACGGCGACCTGGGCGACATAGGGCACCAGGTTGTTGGGGATGCCCTTGGGGTCCTCGCCGATCAGGCCCGACGGATGAGCGCCGATGGGGTTGAAGTAACGGAGCAGCACGACGTCCCACTCGGGGTCGGCGGTGTGGACGTCCATAAGGATCTGCTCGATCATCCACTTGGTCCAGCCATAGGGGTTGGTTGCGGGCTTCTTGGGGTCTTCCTCGGTGACGGGCGGGTTGTCCGGGTCGCCGTAGACGGTCGAGGAGCTCGAGAAGATGATGGACTTGCAGCCATGGTTGCGCATGACGTCGATGAGCACCAGGGTGTTCTCGATGTTGTTGTGGTAGTACTCGACGGGCTTGCTCACCGACTCGCCGACGGCCTTAAAGCCGGCAAAGTGGATGACACGGTCGATCTGATGGGTATCGAAGATCTTGTTCATCGCATCGCGGTCGAGCACGTTGGCCTCGTAGAAGGTGAGGTTCTTGGCGGCCTCGTCGCCCACGATGGTCTTGACGCGGTCGACGGCGACGGCGCTGGAGTTGGAGAGATCATCGACGATGACGACCTGGTAGCCACCCTCGAGCAGCTGAACGACGGTGTGCGAGCCGATAAAGCCGGCGCCACCGGTAACGAGGACGCAGGTGTCTTTGGGGTCGAGTGCTTTGGACATGTAGTCTCCTATCGAATCAGGAACACTTCT
>CABQJK010000043.1 GCA_902464495.1 uncultured Collinsella sp.
GCAAATCCGCTGCTTTCCATCGAAGGTCTGACCGCCTCCGTGGACGAGAAGACCATCCTCCACAACGTCAACCTCAACGTCGCCGCCGGCGAGACCCACGTGCTGATGGGCCCCAACGGCGCCGGCAAGTCCACCCTCGGCCACCTGGTCATGGGCGACCCCGTCTACACGGTCAACGACGGACGCATCGTCTTTGACGGCCAGGACATCACCGAGCTCACCACCGACAAGCGTTCGCGCGCCGGCCTGTTTCTGAGCTTCCAGGCCCCGGTCGAGATCCCCGGCGTGCCGCTGTCGAGCTTTTTGCGCGCCAGCATCGCCGGCCGCCCCGGCCTGGAGATGAAGGGCAAGGAGTTCCGCCGTCGCGTCAAGGAGCTCGCGGCCGAGCTTAACATGGATACCGCCTACCTCAACCGTGAGCTGGGCGTGGGCTTCTCGGGCGGCGAGAAAAAGAAGGTCGAGATGCTCCAGCTTCTGCTGCTGCAGCCCAAGCTCGCCATCTTGGACGAGACCGACTCCGGCCTGGACGTCGACGCCCTGTCCACCGTCAGCCACGGTATGGACGCCTACCGCAAGAGCTGCGACGGCTCCATGCTCATCATCACGCACAACACGCGCATCCTGGAGCACCTGGATGTCGACCGCGTCCACGTTATGGTCAAGGGCCACATCGTGCGCGAGGACGATGCCTCGCTGATCCCCTGGATCGACAAGAACGGCTTTGAGACCTTCGAGCGCGAGGCCGCCGAGCAGCGCGCCCAGGCCGAGGCCGCCGCTGCCGAGCAGCAGGCGTAAAGGGGCGACGCAATGACCAAGAACCGCACCGAGGTCGCGGACATCGACCGCAGCCTCTACGACTTCACCTACGGCGAGGAGGGATTCGAGCGCCTCGACGCCGGCATCACGCCCGACATCGTGCGCGAGATCAGCGCCAAGAAGGACGAACCGCAGTGGATGCTCGACCTGCGCCTCAAGTCCCTCGAGATCTTCAACCGCTTCCCCGATCCGACGTGGGGCCCCTCCATCGAGGGCCTGGACATGGACAACATCGTCACCTACGTCAAGCCCAACACCGACCAAAAGCACGACTGGGAGTCGGTGCCCGACGACATCAAGAACACCTTTGAGCGCCTGGGCATCCCCGAGGCCGAGCGCAGCTACCTGGCGGGCGTCGGTGCGCAGTACGACTCCGAGCTGGTCTACCACAACATGCAGGACACCGCGTCCAAGATGGGTATCGTCTATTCCGGCATCGAGGAGGCCCTGCACGACCCGCAGTGGGAGCCGCTCATCCACGAGAAGTTTATGACGCTCATCCCGCCCACCGACCACAAGTTTGCAGCCCTGCACGGTGCCGTGTGGTCGGGCGGCTCGTTTGTCTACGTGCCCAAGGGCACCAAGCTCGACTTCCCGCTGCAGAGCTACTTCCGCCTCAACGCCAAGGGCGCCGGCCAGTTTGAGCACACGCTCATCATCGTCGAGGACGACGCCGACCTGCACTTCATCGAGGGTTGCTCCGCGCCCAAGTACAACGTTGCCAACCTCCACGCCGGCGCCGTCGAGCTCTTTGTGGGCAAGCGTGCGCACCTGCGCTACTCGACCATCGAGAACTGGTCCAAAAACATGTACAACCTCAACACCAAGCGTGCGCGCGTGGACGAGGATGGCGACATCGAGTGGATCAGTGGCTCCTTCGGCAGCCACGTGGGCTACCTCTACCCCATGAGCGTGCTCAACGGCCGCCGCGCTCGCTCGAGCTTTACCGGCATCACCTTTGCCGGTGCCGGCCAGAACCTCGACACCGGCTGCAAAGTCGTGCTCAACGCGCCCGAGACCTCGGCGACCGTCGAGACCAAGGGCATCTCCAAGAGCGGCGGCATCCAGACGTTCCGCAGTTCCATCGTGGCCACGCCCAAGGCCGAGGGCTCCAAGGCAACCGTGAGCTGCCAGTCGCTGATGCTCGACGACCAGAGCCGCTCCGATACCATCCCCGCCATGGACATCCGCGCCAAGAACGTCGACATCGGCCACGAGGCAACCATCGGCCGCATTGGCGACGACAAGGTCTTTTACCTGATGAGCCGCGGCATCTCGGAGGAAGAGGCCCGCACCATGATCGTCAACGGCTTTGCCAACCCGGTCTCCAAGGAGCTGCCGCTGGAGTACGCCGTCGAGATGAACAACCTGATCAAGCTCGAGATGGAAGGAGCGATCGGATAATGAAACAGGAAACCAACACCGCTGCTACCACACTCGAGCAGGTCAACGCGATGCCGGCTGCCACTTGGGGCTGGCTCAAGATGAACCAGACCAAGCTTGAGCTTTCGGACGAGCTTGCCGCCGCTCCCGCCGAGGCCGTTGAGGTCGAAGGCTTGGACGAGCAGTTTGCCGGCGCTGCCGACGCGTTTGGCACCGCCATGAACGCCATGGCCGAGCGCTTCCCCGACCGCCGCGCCTCCGCCCCCGGCGATGCCGCCGACCGCGCTCGCATCACGCCCGAGACCGAGCTCGACGTGCCCGCCACATCTGTCTACCAGGCTGGCGCCATCAAGCTCGAGGAGGAGCTCTCCCCCGCCGAGGCCTTCGAGACCGGCATGGGCGAGGCCGCCTACACCTACCTGGCAGAGCACGCCACCAAGCGCGTTGTCATCGATGTGCCCGCATACGGCCGTGCCACTGTCACCGTGCGCGTGAGCGGCGTGGACGCGGCGGCTGCCATCGCCGCCATCGACGTCGTCGCCCGCCCGCAGGCAACGCTCGATCTGAACATCGCTCTGGACTCCCCCGTTGCCGGCGAGGGCGTCGTGGGTTCCGTGCTGCGCGTGTGCGCCCACGAGTACGCCACCGTCAACGTGACCTGCACGCAGACGCTCGACGACAGCTGGATTGCACTCGACGACACCGGCCTGTTTTTGGACGAGGGCGCGCGCGTCAACGTGCAGCACACCGTACTGGGTGCCGGCGCCAGCGCCACCGGCCTTGCCGGCGACCTGCTGGGCGATACCGCCAAAGTCACCATCGATACTGACTACCTGGGTGCCCGCGAGCAGGTGCGCGACTTTAACTACGAGCTGCGCCACCGCGGCCGCAAGACCGAGTGCGAGATCGACGCCAACGGCGTGCTGACCGGCACGTCCAAGAAGGTCTACCGCGGCACCATCGACCTCGTGCACGGCTGCAAGGGCGCCGTCGGCACCGAGCGCGAGACCGTACTGCTCGCCAATAAAGGCGTCGACAACAAGACCGTCCCCGTCATCCTGTGCGACGAGGACGACGTCGCCGGCAACCACGGCGCCACCATCGGTCACGTCCGCGACGAGCAGCTGTTCTACCTCGCCTGCCGTGGCCTTGACCAAAACGCCGCCGAGGACCTGTTCATCCGCGCCAAGCTGGAGGACGCCGCGCTTTCCGCCACCGACGAGCGCACCCGCGCCGCCGTCGTCCGCCTGGGCAACAACCTGATCGATAACTTTGAAGAGGAGCTCGCATGATCGACACCGAGCACGTTAAATGCGATACCTGCACAGCACCGGAGCCTATGGTGCTCGACGCCAGCGACGAGGCTTCGCGCGGCTGGCCCACCGTGGACATCGAGACCAACCCCTACAAGGGCCAGTTCCCGCTGTTCCAGCAGCACCCCGAGATCGCTTTCCTCGATAGCGCCGCCACCGCGCAGCGCCCTGCCTGTGTGCTCGACGCCGAACGCGACTTCTACCAGCGCATGAACGCCAACCCCCTGCGCGGCCTGTACTCGCTGTCCGTCGAGGCCACCGACGCCATCGCGAAGGTCCGCCAGCAGATCGCTGACCTCATCGGCGCCTCACAGGCCAACGAGGTCGTCTTCACCCGCAACACGAGCGAGTCGCTCAACCTGGTCGCTAAAAGCTTTGCGCCCACAGTGCTCGAACCGGGCGACGAGGTCGTCATCACCATCATGGAGCACCACTCCAACCTGATTCCGTGGCAACAGGTCTGCCGCGAGACCGGCGCCAAGCTCGTCTACCTCTACCCCACCAAGACCGGCCAGCTCACCACCGAGGAGGTTCTTGCCAAGGTGGGTCCCAAGACCAAGATCCTAGCCGTGGGACAGGTCTCCAACGTGCTGGGCGTCGAGAACCCGGTCAAGAACCTCGGCAAACTCGTGCACAAGTACGGCGGCTACCTGGTCGTCGACGGCGCGCAGTCGCTGCCGCACATGCCGGTCGATGTGGCCGACCTGGGCGCCGACTTCTTTGCCTTTAGCGCGCACAAGGCCATGGGCCCCATGGGCATCGGCGTGCTGTGGGGCAAGATGGACCTGCTCAACGCCATGCCGCCCATGCTTACCGGCGGCGAGATGATCGATTCGGTCACCGAGCAGAACGCTGTCTGGGCTCCCGTCCCCGAGAAGTTCGAGGCCGGCACGCAGGACGCCGCCGGCATCTTCGCCACGGGCGCCGCACTCGATTACCTGGTCAACACGGTGGGTTACGAGAACATCCAGGCCCGCGAGCAGGCACTCGTCCACTATCTGATGGGCGAACTCATGCAGCTCGACTTTGTCCAGATCATCGGCTCCATCTATTGGGACAACCACCACGGCGTCGTGAGCTTTAACGTCAAGGGCATCCACCCGCACGACGTCGCGAGCATCATGGACATGGACGGCGTCTGTATCCGCGCCGGCCACCACTGCGCGCAGCCGCTGCTCACCTGGCTGGGCGTCGAGAACCTTGCCTGCTGCCGCGCCAGCGTGGCCTTCTACAACGACAAGGCCGATATCGACAAGTTCATCGCCGGCCTGCATCACGTTTGGAGCACGTTCAATGGGTAATCTGTACACCTCCACCACGTTTATGGAGCACAACTCGCACCCCGACTATAAGTACGAGATGGACGCCCCCACGCACGAGCACGACGGCATCAACCCCAGCTGCGGAGACGAGCTCACCTTGCAGCTACGTGTCGAGAACAACGTGATCGAGGAGGCCTCCTTTACCGGCCACGGCTGCGCCATCAGCCAGGCAAGCGCCGACATCATGGCCGACCTCATCACCGGCGAGACGGTCGAGGAGGCGCATCGCCTAGCCGAGCTCTTCCTTGCCATGATCCGCGGCGAGCAGCTCTCCGAGGAGGACCTGGAAGACCTGGACGAGGCCGCCCAGCTCCAGGACATCTCGCACATGCCCGCCCGCGTCAAGTGCGCCGAACTCGCCTGGCGCACCCTCGACGGCATGCTCACGGGACAAAATAATCAGTAGTATTTGTCCCAAATCTTAAGAATTTTGTTGGCCGAATCGCTTGACAAGAGTGGTTCGGCCATTTTCTATTCCGAGCCCTCAGCCTGAACCTTCACCCGCGCATAAGCGCGCACGATACGAGAGACGGTACTCTTGCTGATTCCCGTATACCGTTCAATCTCGCGCACCGTGTAGCCGCCATCGCGCAGGGCGAAAATGATTCCGTCTCGCCGCGCGGGTGCTACGGTCTTGAGCTCATTGAGCGGAACGCCCAGGCGCTTCGCCATCTTGTCGGCAAACGCACGCCGCTCCCACTCCGTCTCATCCATATCGTGAATCACCGGATCGGAACCATCGGGCATCGACAGAGAATAATCCAGAAACCCCTTGGCAGACTCAAAGAGCTCGAGAACACAAGAAGGATCGGAAAATCCCCTCGTCGCGTCGTTATCATACGCCCGCAGATACTCGGCAAAACTGCTCCACGGATAGCGCTCGATTAGGGCAATCCCCGCCTCTTGCGGATTGGCGTGCACATAGCGAATCGCGGCCATCAGATGCCGATCGGTATCGAGCGAGCGCCGGTCAAAGCGGTTCTGGAACAGATGACCCGTGCGCCCGGTGCGTTTGTTGAACCGACGAGCGTAGGTCAAAAGCAGCCGGTGCATCGCCGAGCTCATCCTGTCTTCGTAATCCGCAAGCACCAGGTGCACGTGGTTGCCCATGAGGCACCACGCCACGACCGTAACCCCAGCCTCGCGGCAGCAGTCGCGCATCAGCTCCAAAAACTCCCACCGGTCATCGTCACTCTCAAAGATGAGCTGCTTGCCCGTACCGCGGGCACAGACATGGTAAAAGCCGGTAACCGTTCTCCAAACGCGCTGCATGGCGCTCCCTTCGCGCAGGATCTGCTTGCCATCCAATACAACACGATTGAAGCGTGCCATCAAAACATCCACGCAAAATGACACCCCGGCACGGTCAAAGGCATCAAACGGACGGCGAACGGTAACGGAGCGACAGGTCAAACGTCATAACGTTTCCAAAAGCTGACCAAAAGCTTGCCCAGGACTGACCCCCTCTACGGAAATCCGCGACCACAAAATGCTAAGTTAAACCGCTTCAATTAAAAGTTCCACGCTTCTCGCTACGAAAACTGAGCCGTTCGCCGAATATTCCGTGCATTTCGCGGTATTATAGGGGCTGCATGTCATGTCCCTTTCGAAGGGTCGCCCGGCAATCGCCAGCCACGACCCCCAGACGGGACGCCAACACGATAGAGAGGAGAGGCATGCAGTACTCACAGGAAGTGGAGAACATGTGCCCCGTTGCCAAGGGTGCATACCACGGCCCCGCACCCATCCCCGAGGAGGGCAAGTGGGTCCAGGCTAAGGAGATTTCCGACATCTCCGGTCTTACGCACGGTGTGGGTTGGTGCGCACCTCAGCAGGGCGCCTGCAAGCTCACGCTGAACGTCAAGGACGGCATCATCGAGGAGGCCCTCGTTGAGACCATCGGCTGCTCGGGCATGACCCACTCTGCCGCCATGGCTTCCGAGATCCTTCCCGGTAAGACCATCCTCGAGGCCCTCAACACCGACCTCGTCTGCGACGCCATCAACGTTGCTATGCGCGAGATCTTCCTGCAGATCGTTTACGGCCGCAGCCAGACCGCGTTCTCCGAGGGCGGCCTGCCCGTGGGCGCCTCCCTCGACGACCTCGGCAAGGGCCTTCGCTCCCAGGTCGGCACCATGTTCGGCACCAAGGCAAAGGGCGCTCGTTACCTCGAGCTCGCTCAGGGCTACGTCACCCGCATGGCTCTCAACGACAAGAACGAGATCATCGCGTTCGAGTTCCTGAACCTCGGTAAGTTCACCGACGCCGTCAAGGCCGGCAAGACCCCCGAGGAGGCCATCGCTGGCGCTATGGGCCACTATGGTCAGTGGGAGAACGCTGCCAAGTACATCGACCCGCGCACCGACGAGGAGACTCACTCCGTCGCCAGCGTGTTCCCGGTTCACGAGTAGAAAGGGAGGGAAATAACTATGACTGTTACGTTCGAAGGTTACGAGCGCCGCGCTGACAAGATCAACAAGTGCCTCGCCGACAACGGCATCGCCTCCCTCGAGGAAGCTCTGCAGATCTGCACCGACAAGGGCTTCAACCCGCGTGAGATCGTCAACAACACCCAGTCCATCGCCTTCCAGAACGCCGAGTGGGCCTACACCCTCGGTTGCGCTCTCGCTGTCAAGCGTGGCGCAAAGACCGCTTCTGAGGCTGCCGCCATCATCGGCGAGGGCATCCAGGCCTTCACCGTTCCCGGCTCCGTCGCCGAGGACCGCAAGGTCGGCCTGGGCCACGGCAACCTGGGCGCTATGCTGCTCTCCGACGACACCGAGTGCTTCGCCTTCCTGGCCGGCCATGAGTCCTTCGCTGCCGCTGAGGGCGCTATCGGCCTGGCTCTGAACGCCAACAAGGCTCGCAAGAAGCCGCTGCGCGTTATCCTTAACGGTCTGGGCAAGGACGCCGCCCAGATCATCGCCCGCATCAACGGCTTCACCTATGTGAAGACCCAGTTCGACTACTACACGGGCGAGCTCAAGGTCGTCGAGACCATCCCCTACTCCGATGGTCCCCGCGCTGCCGTTAACTGCTACGGCTCCGACGACGTCCGCGAGGGCGTTGCCATCATGTGGCACGAGAACGTCGACATCTCGATCACCGGTAACTCCACCAACCCCACGCGCTTCCAGCACCCCGTCGCTGGCACCTACAAGAAGGAGCGCCTCGAGGCTGGCAAGAAGTACTTCTCCGTCGCTTCTGGTGGCGGCACTGGCCGTACCCTGCACCCGGACAACATGGGCGCCGGCCCTGCCTCTTACGGCATGACCGACACCATGGGCCGCATGCACTCCGACGCCCAGTTCGCCGGTTCTTCCTCCGTGCCTGCGCACGTCGACATGATGGGTCTCATCGGCATGGGCAACAACCCCATGGTAGGTGCCACCGTCGCCTGCGCTGTCGCCGTCGAGGAGGCCCTCAAGGCCTAATCGCGCCCGCGCGATGCTCATATAGTTGAGCTTAGGAGCCGCTACCTTTCGAGGTGGCGGCTCTTTTTGTTTGCGCTGTCACAGGGCAGCTAATGCCGATATATCAGTTGTGGCGATATACGAGATGCGATGAGAAGGAGCCGCCAAGCAGCCCTAACGTCCATGTGCCATATTCGCCCTTTACCGATTTATTCAATCTTTGCGATACCTTTGCCGATTACTCGTGCGACAATGCGCCGGACGAGAAAGGAATCCGATGGAATCGACTGATGTACTGGTAATTGGATCTGGCATTGCGGGCCTTTGCGCCGCCATCGAAGCGGCGCGCGCGGGCGCGACCGTCACTGTGGCAAGCGCCGGCAAGACTATGAGCGGATCGAGCTTTTTCCCGGGAACCTGGGGTCTCGGCCTTATTGGCCCCGTCGACGAAGACGACGAACAGGACCTCATCGACACCATCCAGGCCGTCGGCGGCGGCGTTGCCGACCCCGAGCTCGTCCAGACGTTTGTCCACGGCATTCCCCAGGCGATTCAATGGCTCGAGCAAGACTTGGGCGTTGAACTCCAACGTCCGCAAAGTGCCGAGAGTGCCCAGCAAAAGCAATTTATCCCCTGTTTTGACCATAAGACGCGTATGTGGCGCGGTCTCACCCGCAAGCCCCTTGAGGACGCTCTGACAGCCCAGATCAAATCGCTCGGCATTCGCCTACTCCCCCGCCACGAGCTTATCGACCTTGTTGAGGACACGAACGGCAGAATCACCGGAACCGTGCTCTACGACCTTACCGAAAATCGAATCGTGCCCCTTGCTGCCAAGGCCACGATCATCGCAGCCGGTGGCACAGGCGGCCTGTTCGAGCGCAGCCTTACGTCGGCTGATGTGCTCAGCTCCTCGCAGGCCATCGCACTGGCGCACGGTGCATCGCTTACTAATATAGAGTTCATGCAGATGATGCCCGGCTTCATCGAGCCCAAGCGAAACCTTGTCTTTAACGAAAAGACCTGGCGCTACGTACATGTAGACCAGCCGGTCGATATTGCCGACGGCAAGCTGAACGATCTGCTTGAGCAGCGCTCCGGATATGGCCCCTTCACTTCGCGCCTGGCTTCCCGCGCCATCGATCTTGCCATCGATCAAGCGGGCGCCGAAGGCTTGGCGCTCCACTACGACTTCCCCCGCGAGGACATCCCCGAGTTTGTGCAGACCTTTGCCACCTGGCTACAACACGAGCACGGCATCGCGCCGACCGACGAGATGCGCGTGGCGATGTATGCCCACGCCGCCAACGGCGGTATCAAAATCGACAAGACCGCGTACGCAGGCGTTGAGGGCCTCTACGCCTGCGGTGAGGCAACAGGCGGCATGCACGGTGCCGACCGCATCGGCGGCTTGTCGAGTGCCAATGGCATCGTGTTCGGGCGCATTGCGGGCGCATCGGCAGCCCAAGCAGCGCTGGACGCTCCTGAGGCGGCCGCACCGATGGATATCGCCCTCCCCCAGCATGGCATAGCTACAGCAGACGCCGAGCGCCTGACCCGCTGCCTCAAACGCACAATGAGTACCTACTGCATGATCAACAGGACCGAAGCGGGTCTATCCAAGGCCCTGCAACAGCTTGAAAGCCTGCAAGACGACGCAACGGCGCTGAGCAAGCCACACGCCAATGACAGCGAAATCGCAGCCCTCGCCCGCCTGCAATCGCAGATTCAACTAGCACAGGAAATGGTCAAAGCCATGTGCAAACGAACCGAAAGTCTCGGATCGCACTATCGATCGAATTAAACTGGACACCTATCTAAAGCAGAGCACAACTACTCGATATCTATGGGCCCCGTGAGCTCGAAGTGGCACGGGGCCCATTCGTGTCCGTACGGCAGCGTATCCTTATTCTGAATACGGAGCGGGCAAAGCCCGCATAGACAATAGGCCAGCGAGGAGGAGATATGGACAGTAGAGATATCGAGAAGTGGCGTGTCGAACTTGATAGCTACGCCAATGTGGAAGACGGCGTTGAGTATTGGCTCGCACGAGATTTAATGGAACCCATGGGGTACACGCGATGGGAAAACTTCGCCGAAGTTGTTAAGAGGGCAAAAGTCTCGTGCGAAACAAACAAAACTCCAGTTGATTCCCATTTTCGTGACACCACGAAAATGGTAATTGCCGGTGTCGCCGCTCGAGCGGTTAAAGACTACAAACTTACGCGCTATGCATGCTATTTAATCGCCCAGAACGGAGATTCAAACAAGCCAGAGATTGCGCTCGCCCAGGCATACTTTGCCGTGCAGACGCGCCGCCAAGAGCTCATAGAGCAGCGCTTCGCAGAGATTCAGCGCTTACAGGCGCGCCACTCGCTATCCGATTCAGAGAAACAGCTCTCAGGTATTGCATTCAAACGCGGCGTAGACTCCAAAGGATTCGCGATCATCAAATCGAAGGGCGATGAAGCGTTATTCGGCGGCAGAAGCACGGCGGAAATGAAGCAGCAGCTCGGCATACCCAAGAGCGCGGCATTGGCGGACAGGTTAGCCGATGTCCTCATCAAAGCAAAGGACCTTACGAACTCGATGACGGCCTTCAACGCCGAGGAACACGACCTGTACGGTCTGGACCAGATCAAGCAAGAGCACGTCGAGAACAACACAAGCGTGCGTGGCAGCCTCATCGACCGCGGAATTGTCCCCGAGAACCTGCCGCCTGCCGAGGATACAAAAAAGCTCGAGCGTCGCGTGAAGGCAGACGAGAAGAAACTCAAGGAAGGTACCGACGGTTTTACCGATCCCCAGGGTAGACTCGATCTGTGAAAGCGGCCGTGCCCTTTCGGGTTCGACCACATTCGAGGTTAACAAAAAGCGACCAGCCTAAGCCAGCCGCTTTAACATGCTTTGGTGGGCCGTCAGGGGGTCAGCCTGCTGCGCAGGCGGCCGCTGCGGCGCTTCGCGCCTTGCGCGCTGCGCTGGCAAATGCTCGCGCATTTCCTCAGCACCGCGCCCTTACGGGTTCGGCCCCATGTACTGTTAACAAAAAAAACGGCCAACCGAAGTTGACCGTCTTAACAATCTTTGGTGGGCCGTCAGGGGGTCGAACCCTGGACCTTGGGATTAAGAGTCCCCTGCTCTACCAACTGAGCTAACGACCCAAAGCTAAAGTCCGTTGTGGCGGACTTTAGAGGAGATATCGTGTGGTGGGCCGTCAGGGGGTCGAACCCTGGACCTTGGGATTAAGAGTCCCCTGCTCTACCAACTGAGCTAACGACCCGATATCAACACGAAGCAAGAACTGGGGTGGGTAAAGGGACTCGAACCCTCGACCTACGGGACCACAACCCGTCGCTCTAGCCAACTGAGCTACACCCACCGTGTCCTGTGCGCTTCGCGCTCGACTATTATTGCAAGGAACGCCACGCGATGCAAGCCCCAATTTTCAAGAATTTTGAAAAGAGTTTTTCGGATCCATTTCGAGCATTTCCCACCGGTTTCATAGGAGTAAACTTGCCCCACTGCAAATGCTCGAAAGGACAAGCATGAAAGAACTCTCCAACCGCACGGCAACGTTTACCGATTCGGTCATCCGCCGCATGACGCGCATCTCCAATAAGTATGGCGCCGTCAACCTGTCGCAGGGCTTCCCCGACTTTGATCCCCCGGCGCAGCTGCTCGATAGCCTCAGCACCATCGCCACCGACCCCAAGCCGCTCTACCACCAGTACTCCATCACCTGGGGCTCCCAGGCCATGCGCGAGGCGCTTGCCGCCAAGCAGGAGCACTTTATGGGCATGCCGATCAACCCCAACGAAAATATCGTAGTCACCTGCGGCTCCACCGAGGCCATGATGGCCGCCATGATGACGGTCACGAACCCCGGCGACAAGGTCGTCATTTTCTCGCCGTTCTACGAGAACTACGGCGCCGACACGATCCTTTCGGGGGCCGAGCCCATCTATGTGCCACTCAACCCGCCCACCTTTGACTTCGACCGTGAGGTCCTGGAGGCGGCCTTCCGCGACAACGATCCCAAGGCGATCGTTCTATGCAACCCGTCCAACCCCTGTGGCAAGGTCTTTACCCGCGAGGAGCTCACCTTTATCGCCGGCCTGTGCAAAAAGTACGACGCCTACTGCATTACCGACGAAGTCTACGAGCACATCGTCTACGCGCCCCACGAGCACGTGTACATGGCCACGCTGCCCGGCATGTTTGAGCGCACCATCAGCTGCAGCTCGCTGTCCAAGACCTACTCCATCACCGGCTGGCGCCTGGGCTACACCATCGCTCCAGCCGAAATCACCGAGCGCATCAAGAAGGTCCACGACTTCCTCACCGTGGGTGCCGCCGCTCCCCTGCAAGAGGCCGTCGTCACCGCCCTCAACTTCGACGACAGCTATTACCAGGAGGTTCTCGACCTCTACACCGCCAAGCGCGACCTATTCTGTCAGGGACTCGATAGCATCGGCCTCACGCACAACGTGCCGCAGGGCGCCTACTACGTGATGATGGATATCTCGGAGTTTGGCTATGACAGCGACCTCGACTTCTGCGAGGATTTGGCCTCCAAGGTGGGCGTGGGCGCCGTACCCGGCTCGAGCTTCTTCCGCGAGCCCGTCAACCATCTGATTCGTTTCCACTTTGCCAAGCGAGACGAGACGCTTAACGCGGCGCTTGAGAACCTCAAGTCTCTGCGTGATAAAATCGAGCCGCGCGGGTAAGGACGGTCAGTAACTAAAGGCACTAAAGAAACCTCGTGAACCCGTTGGGCCATGAGGTTTCTTTTTATAGCGACCTCATTTATTTTTTAGAGCGCTATACTTTAGTCACGGAGCAACTCGTCCAGAGAGGAATACTATGGCAGAGCAGCAGCTTATCGGAGCGCTCGAGGCCGGCGGCACCAAGATGGTCTGCGCCATGGGCTATGCAGACGGCACGGTCCTGGAACGCGAGCAGATTGCGACCACGACCCCGCAGGAGACCGTTGAGGCCGTCAACGCATGGTTTGCCGACAAGGACATCGCCGCGCTGGGCATCGGCGCCTTTGGCCCCACCGCAGTCAACCCTGCCTCGTCCCAATACGGCAAGATCCTGGAGACGCCCAAAACGGCATGGCGCTACTTTGACCTGCTGGGCACCATCCAAAACGAGCTCAATATTCCCTGCGGCTACGACACCGACGTCAACGTCGCCTGCCTGGGCGAGGTCACCTTTGGTTGCGCCCAGGGCCTCACTGACGTGGTGTATCTGACCATCGGTACCGGCGTGGGCGCCGGCGTGCTCTCGGGCGGTAAGCTCGTGCACGGCATGATGCATCCCGAGGCCGGCCACATCCTGGTCACTCGCGACCCGCGCGACACCATTGGCGAGCACAGCGGCTGCCCCTTCCACGACAACTGCCTCGAGGGCCTCATCGCCGGTCCCGGCGTCAAAAAGCGCTGGGGTGGCAAGAGCGCCGGAGAGATGGCCGATGACCCGGAGGCCATGGGCCTGCTCGCCGGCTATCTGGCGCAGGCGCTCATGACCTACATCCTGTGCTACGCACCGCAGAAGATCGTCATCGGCGGCGGCGTGGCCGACCACACCCCCATCGTGCCGCTCGCACGCAAGAAGTGCGCCGAGATGCTCAACGGCTACATCGTCACGCCCGAGATGGCCGACATCGATAGCTACATCGTCAACAACAGCCTCGAGGGCAAGCAGGGCATTATGGGCTGCCTGGCCCTGGGCGCACAGGCGCTTCAGTAGCAGACGCACCCACAGGGCGTGGCGCGCCCGGCAAATCCGACCTACGGAACGACGCCACCACGTCTCATATAAGCCCTCAAATAAAAAAGGCCGCCTAGGACCAAACAATACGTCCTAGGCGGCTTTTTTGGCGCGCATCAGCGGCCGTAAGAGATATCGGAGCACAACGCCCGTTGCCGCTCCGCAGCAGTCGATCATCACATCGGTGATCATGCCGGCGCGTCCCGGCACAAAGAGCTGAATCGTCTCGTCGATCGAAGGAATCAGCAGCAGGAACACCGCCGTGGGCAGCAGCACGTCAAAGGTGCGCCGGCCCTCAAAATCAAAGGCGTGCGTTGCCAAGATGCCGAGCACCATATACTCGGTAAAATGCGCGCATTTGCGAACAACAAAGTTGGTCACCCATTCATATGGAAGTCCCACGCTGTGCAGGAAACCGCGGATAGCTTCCATGACCGTTAGGCTCAGCGAGCCCGACCCCGAGCCGGGAACCAGCGAATTGCCCCAGATCAAGAGCGCCATCAGGCAGGTCACGACCGCCCATTTTCGATTGATCTTAACCATGCAGAAGTTATGCCTCCGCGCGGAGCGGCGCGAAGCTGGCGGTACCGCCCTCGATAACGCTCAGATAGGCACGGCCCGTACGCTTGGCGGTAGAGGACTGCAGGCGCTCGATCTCTTCCTCGAGGATCTGATTGACGCGCTCGTGACGACGATTTTCCATAATGCCGGCGGCAATAGCCTCGGCTCGCTCGATGCCCTCGCGCGAGATACGGGCGGTATCCTCGGGGAACACAGCGCTGTGACGGCCGACATAGGCGGGGGCAGCAGGCTGAGGGGCAGCGACGAGAGCGGGGGCTGCAACAGGAGCAGGCTCGTCAATCTCATCCAGAATCGCGGTGGCGGCGGCCCACATGTCCTCGTGGCCCGAGTAATCGGCCATGGGGACATCAACCTCGAGCGAGGCGTCCGGAAGGTCGCCGGTGTCGATGCGATCTTGGGCATCAATCGATGCGGTGATGGCTGCAGGCTCATCGAGGTCATCGAGATCGATGTCCGCGACACCGGAGATGATAGGCATGTTGGCGAGGTTTGCGTTGTACGGCGCAGCCTCAGCCGCCTGCTGCTGGGCAGGAGCGCCCCAAAGCGAGCTTTCGGCGGCACGGCGGGCGGCAACGGCCTCCTCGTCCGCGGTCATGGCTTCATCAACGTACGAATTATCGGCAGAAGCGTTCGCGTCCGCCGAGGTAGCGCTGTAGGCGTTATTGGCTGCCGCGTTGGCAACGAGTGCCACAAAAGCCGCCGTGCTGCCCGCAGGGGCGGCCTGGGAGCCCGACACGGCACGCGCCGCGGCGGCGATGTCGTCGCGATTGAAGGAGCCGGTCTGCCCGCCGTTGGTGAGCTCGTCGATGGCGACTTGATAGACGTCGCGCGAGCGCGCAGGGTCGCAGCTAACCGGCGAATCGTCGTCGAGCATGCTGTCGATCATGGACCAAGCCTCGGCCTCGTCCATGGCATCTGCGGCTCGAGCGATGGTAGGAACACCATCGTCGGCATGACGGCGCTGGAACGCACCGGTCAGGCCGGAAAGGAATGCCGAGGTAG
>CABQJK010000044.1 GCA_902464495.1 uncultured Collinsella sp.
GAGCGATCCCGCAGCGCGAAGCGCGAGGACCAGCGAAGAAGAAAACACGCAGGGGCGGGCCCGGACAGGTTAACTTACTCCTTCTCGACCGCGCGCATGATCGCCTTGTAGATCTCCATCAGCGGGATGATCAGGAAGGCCAGGACCAGCGCGGCGACAACGCCCTTGGGCTCGAGCGTCACAGGGCCAAAGAACATCTCGGCAAGCGTCGGCTGCACGGTCACGATCACCGTCAGCACCAGCGCCAGCGCGGCAGAAGCCCACAGCCACTTGTTCTGCTTCTTCATGGTGAACAGCGACGCACGACGGCTGCGCATATTGAAGCAGTGGAAAATCTCGACCATGTTGAGCGTGATGAACGCCATCATCACGCCTTCCTCGTCGGCATTGCCGGCGATCATATCGGCGATGTGGATGTAGCCCATGTCAAAGTACACGCCCACAAAGAAGCTCGCCAGCACCAGCACGGTGATGATTAGGCCCTGGACCACACAGTCCAGGCCCATATGTCCGGCAAAGACACCGTCCTTGGCGTTGCGCGGCTTGCGCTTCATGATGTCGCCCTCGGCATCCTCCATGCCCAGCGCGAGCGCGGGGAAGCAGTCGGTGACCAGGTTCACCCACAGCAGCTGCACCGGCTGGAAGATGGTAAAGCCGATGAGCGTGGCGATAAACACCGAGAACACCTCGGCAAGGTTGGCCGAAAGCAGGAACTGAATGACCTTGCGGATGTTGTCGTAGATGCGACGGCCCTCTTCGCAGGCACCGATGATGGTGGCAAAGTTATCGTCGGCGAGCACCATGTCGGCGACGTTCTTGGTGACGTCGGTGCCGGTGATGCCCATGCCCACGCCGATGTCGGCGCGCTTGATGGACGGGGCATCGTTGACGCCGTCGCCCGTCATGGCGACGATCTGGTCGCGCGACTTCCAAGCCTCGACGATGCGGGTCTTGTGCTCGGGCTGGACACGGGCGTACACGCCGTAGTCCTCGATGTGCGCGTCGAGCTCCTCGTCGCTCATGCGATCGAGGTCGGCACCGGTGATGGCATGGCTGCGATCGGTGACGATGCCCAGCTGCTTGGCGATGGCCACGGCGGTGTCGATGTGGTCGCCCGTGATCATGACGGTGCGGATACCGGCGTCGTGCGCCTCGCGGATAGCGTCGGCCACCTCGGGACGGACCGGGTCGATCATGCCGGACAGGCCGCAGAAGACCAGGTCATGCTCGAGCGCAGCGGGGCTGCAGTCGGCGGGAACCTCGGTGTAGGTGCGGCTTGCCAGCGCCAGCACGCGCAGGGCCTCGTCGGCCATGGCCTTGTTGGCTGCCACGAGCTCGGCACGACGCTCCTCGGTCAGGGGGACGACCTTATCGCCCTCGTAGATATGGGTGCACAGGCCGATCACCACGTCGGGCGCGCCCTTGGTGTACTGCTCGTACTCGCCGTCCAGGGTCTCGACGACCACGGACATCATCTTGCGGCCCGAATCGAACGGGGCCTCGCCCACGCGCGGATGCTCGGCAGTCAGGCCAGTGAGGCCCGCCTTGCCGGCGTCGTTGACAAGCGCGCACTCAGTCGGCTCGCCCACGGCCTCGCCCAGCTCCTCGTCCCACTGAGCATCGGAGCACAGCGCCATGCCGGCCAGGAACTTCTCCTTGGGCGCAGCGAGCTCGTGTTTGACGACGGTCATCTTGTTCTGGGTAAGGGTACCGGTCTTGTCGGAGCAGATGGTCTGTGTGCAGCCAAGGGTCTCGACAGCAGAGAGCTTGCGGATGATCGCCTGGCGCTTGGCCATCTTGGTCACGCCGAGCGAAAGGACGATGGTCACGACGGCGACCAGGCCCTCGGGGATGGCTGCGACGGCGAGCGAAACGGCGACCATAAAGGTGTCGAGCAGGGCAGTCGGGTCGGTGAGAACGTTGCCCACGCCGTGGCGCAGGATGTCGACGCCAAAGATCACGACGCAGATGACGATAACCATAATGGTAAGGATGCGGCTGAGCTCGGCGAGCTTCACCTGCAACGGCGTGAGCTCTTCCTTGGCCTCGGCAAGAGCGCCGGCAATCTTGCCCATCTCGGTGTTCATACCGGTGCCGACCACGACGGCGCGACCGCGACCGTACACCACGGTGGAGCCCATGTAGCACATGTTCTTACGGTCGCCGAGCGGCACGTCGTCGGTGCCCGCGGCGAGCTCGATCACGTTGGCGTGCTTCTCGACCGGCACGGACTCGCCGGTCAGCGCGGCCTCTTCGATCTTCATCGTGGCGCTCTCGAGCACGCGGCAATCGGCCGGGACGGAGTCGCCCGCCTCGAGCATGATCACGTCACCGGGCACGAGCTCGGCGCTCGGCAGATGCACGAGCTTGCCGTCGCGCAGCACCTTGGACTGCGCCGCGCTCATCTCCTGCAGGGCCTCGAGGGCCTCCTCGCTTTTAGCCTCCTGGACCACGCCCAGCACCGAGTTGACGATAACGACGAACATGATGATGGCGACATCGGCAAAGTCCGCCTCGCCCTTGACCATGCCCGTGAGTGCACTGATGACGGCGGCAACGATCAGCATGATAACCATGGGGTCGGCCATCTGCTCAAAGAAGCGCTTCCACAACGGCGTCTTCTCGGCTTCCTCGAGCTTGTTAGGGCCTGTCTTGGCGAGGCGCGACAACGCCTCGTCGTTGCTCAGGCCGAGGTTCTCATCGACACCTTGGTCGCTGAGTACCTCCGCCGCGGCGGACAGGTATTCCTTTTGCATATAAAGTCCCCTCCTGGGATTCGGGCCACTCAGCAGATTGATGCCCGATCATAATTCCCAGGAGAAGGGCAAGGGCTCATCAAGGCTGCCGTGCTGAGCGGCAGTTGATAGTGGAGCTATGGTACCCCAAAGCGGCGCGTCTAGCCAAAACAATCGGTTTGGAAATATGGCCCGCACGCAACGGTGCAGACCGTGTGATGCTCAACATTGGTAAAACGTTTTTTCTTCGGCACATCGCCAAACTGACATATCGCCCAGATAGCAGCGGTTGGAGTGGTTGGTAAAGATTTTTCATATACCGTTTTTCCCGCAAAAAATGAACTTCCATTTCGGCATACGGTCGATTTTTTGGGGTATTCGGTCGGCATTTCGTTATAATCATCTCGGTTTTATTTCTTATGGTTTATCTATCAGCGCAAGACGATGTCAGATGGAGGTCTGAATGTACAAGCGCACCAAGATTGTATGCACCATGGGTCCCGCCTGCGATAGCGACGAGACCATCCGCGAGATGATCAAGGCGGGCATGAACGTCGCCCGTTTTAACTTCTCGCACGGATCCTACGACGAGCACCACGGTCGCATCGAGCGCGTCCGTCGTATTTCCAAGGAGCTCGGTCTGCCCGTCGGCATCCTGCTCGACACCAAGGGCCCCGAGGTCCGCACCGGCCTTCTGGTCGATGGCAAGAAGGTTGCCGTCAAGACCGGCGACAAGATTGTCGTCACCGCTCAGCCCACGTCCGAGGATTTCCACGGCACCGCTGAGCACATCTCCCTCGACTACCTGGCTCTGCCCTCCGAGGTCGAGAAGGGCTCCCTCATCCTGATCGATGACGGCCTGGTTGCCCTCGAGGTCGAGTCCGTCAGCGGCCAGGACATGACCTGCGTCGTTAAGAACGACGGCCTGATTGGCGAGCGCAAGGGCGTCAACATGCCCAACGTCAACATCTCGCTGCCCGCCATCACCGAGCGCGATCGTCAGGACATCCTCTTTGGCCTGACCGAGAACATCGACTACATCGCCGCTTCCTTCATCCGTGACGGCGAGTCCGTCCGCGGCATCCGCGAGCTTTGCCGCGAGAACGGTGGCGAGCACGTGACGATCTTCCCGAAGATCGAGTGCGCCCTGGGCGTCGAGAACTTTGACGAGATCCTCGAGGCTTCCGACGGCATCATGGTCGCCCGTGGCGACCTGGGCATCGAGATCAAGCCCGAGCTCGTTCCCCACATCCAGAAGGAGATCATCGCCAAGTGCAACGCGGCTTACAAGCCCGTCATCACCGCTACGCAGATGCTCGACTCCATGCAGCAGAACCCGCGCCCGACGCGCGCCGAGGTTGCCGACGTTGCTAACGCCATCTACGACGGCACCGACGCCGTTATGCTCTCTGGCGAGTCCGCTGCCGGTAAGTACCCGGTCGAGGCCGTCAAGATGCAGGCCAGCATTGCTCTCGAGACCGAGAAGTACCTCCCGGCTCACGCTCCGCTCGAGGTTCCGGCCGATGCTCACGGCACCCGCGTCGTCAACAACGTTGTGGGTATGTCCGCTGTGAACATGGCTACCACCGTTGGCGCCAAGTGCATCACCGTGCCGACGACCACCGGTCGCACCGCTCGCCTGATCTCGCACTTCCGTCCCAACATGCCGATCTGCGCGTTCTCCCGCCACGAGTGGGCCGTCCAGCAGATGATCATGTACTGGGGCGTTATCCCGCATCAGGCCGAGATTACCCAGGGCACCGTCAACGGCACGATTGTCAAGGCGATCGAGACCGCTAAGGAGCTCGGCTACGTCGAGGCCGGCGATCTGACCGTCGCCACCGCCGGCGATCCCCGCATGAGCGTCCAGCTCGAGGACAAGGTCTCCTCGACCAACGTCGCTTACGTCGCTCAGGTGCGCTAAGTCGTACTTGCAAGCAGATTTGCATTGCAAAGGGCCCGGAAGGCTTTGCCTTCCGGGCCCTTTTTTAAACCTTCTTCGTATGCCGCTTCATCGATTTGTGTTCAGTCGCGAACCTTTCCGATGCCGAGCGTACCACCGAAGATGCCCTGCGACGGGAACTGTTGGTCAATTGGAATGAACTGTTCACCGTTAAGCCGGCCGGCTAGCAGCTAGCGATCAGGGGGACTGCGGGAACGTCAGAAGCAGCAACGCGAGCCGCAAATCCCGCCTCGGTTAGCTCGATGACCTCGGTAAATGTTGCATCGAAGAACTCCTCGGTTAGCAGGCGATACGGCGGATGATCGGGCTCGCCGGGGTTTTCGCGTACAATCTCGTGCATGACGCCGATAGTCTTGAGCACATACTCCTTATGGATGGGATACTGCCCAAAACGCGTCGCCGCAGTATACAGGCGATCGGTCGCGCGCGGAATCGAAACGATGCCGAGCGTCTTACCAAACCAGTCAAAGTCACCTTGCTTTTTAATACGGAATTCCTCGCACGGCTTGCCGCCGTGCGCCTCCAGGTACTGATTCACGCGCGTATTCCATACGGTATCGGCCACGAGGTGAGACCAAACGCCAAGCGTCAGGTCGAGCAACGACTGCGCCACGTCCTCAGGTGCAAGCGAGAACTCACTAGCGCCGGGACCGACAGCCGGCTCAGCATCCCTGTAGCGCTGGGGATAGTGCACGCGATTCAGTCGCTCGCGCTCCTCGACAATCGAGGTAGCTTCAGCAGGTTTGCCCGCGGGTGCGCCTTTAAGCAGCGGCGCCACATAGGTATCCCAGAACTCGTGCTCGCGCGGCTTAGGGATAGGCTCGGGCTTTGCAAAGTGCGTAATGCGGTACGGGATGGGATCGGCGATGCCAGGGACCATATAGCCCACGAAGATATCCGGAACCACGCAGCCAAACAAAAAGGCATTGCGGTCGCGCACGCTATCGGCAAGCGCACTGGTGCGCTCCAGCAAACGCTCCGTCTGAGCGATATGAATGTTCCAGCTTGGCATAGCAACCCCCATAAAAAACCTGGATAACTATACCATCACGGCAAAGCCGCGCGGGCGGCTACGCACGCTCTACGCAGCAACTGGTTCGTAGCACCGCTTTCGGTTCCATACGACGGCGAAGGCGCCTCGACCACATGGTGATATCGATCGATATAGATGGCACGGGCCCCCAGGCGGCGCACCAAATCTTGATGGTGCGTACTCATCAAAACCGTCTTACTGGCAGCAACGTAGGCCAGCAAGAAGTTGACCACGATGTCGCATGAATCCTCGTCGAGCCCATTGGTAGGTTCGTCGAGGACCAAGATATCCGGGTTCATCGACACCACCGCAGCCAGCGCAACGCGCTTCTTTTGCCCGCCCGAAAGCTGATAGGGCGAGGCATCGACCAGATCGGCAACCTGGAACAGCTCCATGGCATCGCGGACGCGGCGCTCGAGCTCGTCTGTCGGCAGCCCCATCTGCGCGGGGCCAAAAGCAACTTCCTCGCCCACCGTAGCGCAGAACAGCTGGGCGTCGGCATTCTGGAACACAAAGCCCACGCGCTGATGAAAACGCTGAGCGGCTGCGGAATCCTTGAGATATGCCGCATCGATCACGTGCCCGTCAAACAGGTACGCACCCCCGTCCGCTAGTTCAAGACCGTTGATAAGGCGCATAATCGTCGTCTTACCGCAGCCGTTGGGACCGAGTAGGGCAACGAGTTCACCACGATCAACCCGCAGCGACACGCCATCGACAACCGTATGCCCCGCATAGGAGAACACCACGTCGCGCAGCTCGATGAGCGGCGCGACCTCGGCGCCCGCACCGTTCGTGCCCGCCGCACTATTCATATCGATCGTCAAAACGTCGCCCTTCCCTATTTCCATCCCCAGCCAGAACCAGCAGCGCCTACAGCACGGCGCACAACACTGCCAGCAGCGCCACACCGGCCGCATAGACCGCATCGCGCCAGCCAAACCCGGCGCGCGCGGGCGCCGGATACGCACCGGCAAAGCCGCGGCAAAGCATAGCCTCGTCCATCGCGTGGCTGCATTCCATCGCCTTGATAAACGTCATGCCCATGATACCCGCGACCGAGTCGGTGCGCGAAAACCCCTCAGGCGCGCGACCCACACTGCGCAGCATGACCGATTCGGTCAGATCGTGCGCCGTTCGGCCCAGCACCTCGATGTGCTTGAGCGCCATATCAAACGTAAAGATAACCTCGTCGGGCAGATGTAGCGTCTTGAGCGCCGCCGACATGCGGCTCCAGGTGAGTGTCCACGAAACGCCCAGCACGAGCGACACGTTAATGAACGTCTTGAGCGCGATCTTGAGCATGGCGCCCGTAGCGGAAGCGCCCAACAGCAGGGCAGGCAGCGCCAGAACCACCGCGAGCCCCGCAGCGCCAAGCGCCGGTACAAAGGTTGCCCGCAGCCCGCGTACGGGGCGCACGGCAACGAGCACCAGCGCGATAGCCGCCATCAACATGAGGTACAGCGGGCTCTGCGTCAGACACACGCACAGGACGCAAACGAACATCCCCACCAGGCGCACCGGCGCCGAAACGCAAGAAAGGGCGCGGTCGACCACCGACCCGCCCTCGTGCGCGCCTCCACCCAGGCGAACCCGCTCAAGCAGGCTCGCCAGGTGCAGGACATTCTTTTGCATTACACGATACCGAGCCCCCACGGGCTCGTAACGCTGCTCGACCGCAAGCCAGCTAGGCAGCTCGGCTATTGCCATGAGCACCGCTTTCCTTGACCGTCAGCGAGACCAGACGGAATGCGATGGTGAGCACCGCCACGCCAATCACTCCCGAAAGAATATACATCGCAGCCTGGCCGGCAAAGCCAAGGCCCTGCTCCTCGGAATAGGCCTGCAGATAATCGCCCGTGGGCAGGGCATCGGCAAAGGTCGGGGTATCGAGGCCGACCGAAGCCTGCAGGCTGTCATCGCCAGCCTCCTGAACGGCGGTCGCGGCGCCCTCGGCGTCCCACTCACCCCAAGCGTCACCGGTGGCGAGCAAGCCGAGCGGCGTAGCCACGACAAGCACGGCGACCAGGATGAGCGTGGGGACCAGCGAGGTCTTCTTGGCGGCAGCGCCCTCGGCAGCAAACTGGCCATCGACGGCCTCGGGCCCGACGATAACGCTCGGCGCCGTCTTCTTAATGAAACCGTAGATGGCGGCCGTCGCCACGCCCTCGATCACGCCGGCAACCAGCATATGCGGGATCAACATGGCAGGAATAGCCACGGACAGCGGGAAGGGGCAGTACAGCGGAGCGCCCGAAGCATTCGTAAAGAGCATGGGCTGAATACCAAACTCGATCGCCGCGCACAGGGCCGCCAGGCACAGGCCGACCCAGCCGCTTACGATGGCCGAAACCGAGGTGCCCCAGTTCTTGTCGCGCAAACGGCTGTTGAGCGCACGGAACACGATAGCAGCGGCAAACGGCAGCACGAAGGCCATGTTAAAGCAGTTGGCGCCAAAGGACAGGATACCGCCGTCGCCAAACAGCAGCGCCTGCAACGCCAGCGCGACCGAAACCGCGATGGCCGCGGCCTCCGGGCCTAGCAGCAGCGCGATGAGCGCGCCGCCGACGGCGTGGCCTGTGGTGCCGCCAGGCAGCGGCACGTTGAACATCATGAGCAAAAAGGAGAACGCAGCGCAAATACCCAGAAAGGCCATATGCTCGCGATCGAGCGTGGCGCGCACTTTCTTGATGCAGTGAACCCATACGGGCACCATCGCCACCGCCATGACGGCATCGGTCTGCGGGGACAGATAGTTATCGGGAATATGCATGAGCCCTCTCAATCAGAACGTTGCGTGTTACGTTTCCAACAATCCGTAACACCGACTCAGCATACTAACAAAAAGGCGCACCGCCCACAACGCAGCACGTCCTTGCAATACGTACGTTATTAACCCAGGTCCACGCACCGCCCAATAAAGGGCCCATGCACTCCCAACTTTCCGGTCACCCGGAAGAAGGTGCGGTCCGCTCGCAACAAGGTTAACGCAGGAACCCGCCCCCGAGAGGGGTTTTCTAAGGCAACATCCCGCAGCCGCGAAGCGGCGAGGACGTTGCCGTGAAAACCCCGCAGGGGGCGGGTTTCGAACGGCAAAGATTACGAGCGAACCTCGCCGTTTACGCCCTTGCACACCTTGGTGACGATCTTCTGGTGCGCCTTCTCGACCTCTTCGCTGGTAAGCGTGTGGTCGTCCGAGCGATACGTGAGCGCAAAGGCCATGGACTTCTTGCCCGCACCGATGCGGACCGGATCGCGGTAGACATCGAACAGGCGCACGCCCTCGAGCAGCTTGCCGCCGGCACTCGTAATACGACGCTCAAGATCCTCGCAGGTCACAGTGTTGTCGACCACGATAGCAAGGTCGTGCTCAACAGCCGGGTACTGCGAGAACTCGCGATAGTTCTCCTGGTTGCGGGCGCCCTTGACCAGCTTGTCCAAGTCGAGCTCAAAGGCAACGACGACCTCATCGATGCCCATCGCCTCGCGCGCCTCGGGGTGAATCTCGCCGACCCAGCCCAGCACGGTTCCGCCGGACAGAACCTCGGCCGCACGACCCGGCTGCAAGAAAGCGTAGCCCTTGCCCTCGACGGGACGGAAGCGAACCTTCTCGATGCGCAGCTGGGCGAGCAGCTCCTCGACAATGCCCTTGCCAAAGAAGAAGCGCAGCTTGCGGTACTTCATGTTCCAGGACTGCTCGCTCCACTGGCCCGAGAGCACACCCGCCACGGACTTGGTCTCCTTGGGCAGGCTGGCGTTCTCGCGACCGTGGAACAGGTTGCCGACCTCGTACAGGTGCACGTTGGGCGTACCGTGTGCCTCGTTGTAGGCCACGGACTGCAGCAGGCCCGGCAGCAGCGAGCGGCGCATCTCGGTCTGCTCGGCCACCAGCGGGTTCATGAGCACCACGGGGCAGCCGCGGCCTTCGGTGGACATGCCAATCTTCTCCAGGTCGCCCGGGGCGGCAAAGCCAAAGGTCGTGGTCTCGTTGAGGCCGCAGGCGCGCAGGATCTCGCCGACCTTGCGGGTGAGCTTCTGCTCGCGGGTCAGGCCGCCGATGTGGTTCTTGGCAGCCGGGATGGTCGCCGTCACACGGCCCATGCCCCATAGGCGCAGGACCTCCTCGATCAGGTCAATCTCGCGCGGCAGGTCGGGACGGAAGCTCGGCGGGGTAACCATAAAGTCCTCGCCGTCGCGCTCGACGGTGCAGCCCAGACGGGTAAGCGAACGCTCGATAAAGTCGGGCTCGATGTCGGCACCGCAGATGGCGTGCACGCGGGCCAGGCGCAGCTTAATGCTGTCGATGGTCTTGGGCGCGGGGAAAACATCGACATAGCCGGGAGCAACCTCGCCGCCGGCGATCTCTTCGATGAGCGCGCAGGTAACGTTGGCGACATCCACGCAGCCGGTCTCGTCAACCTGGCGCTCAAAGCGAATGGAGGCGTCGGAGATCAGCGACAGGTCACGGCTGGTGTGCGAGGTGCGGCCGGCGTTGAAGCAGGCGCTCTCGACCATCACGTCGACGGTATCGTCCTCGATCTCGGAATCCATGCCACCCATAACGCCGGCCAGCGCCACGGGGCGCTCGCCGTCGGTGATAAGGCCCATGCCGGCGTCGAGCACGCGCTCCTCGCCGTCGAGCGTCGTGAACTTCTCATCCTGCTGGGCGGCGCGAACCACCACGCGACGCCTGCCCTCGCGCTCGGCAAAGGTGTCCAGATCAAAAGCGTGCAACGGCTGACCGGTGAGCATCATCACGTAGTTGGTGATGTCGACGATATTGTTGTGCGGGCGCACGCCCAGGGCGTTGAGACGCTTGACCATCCAATCGGGCGAGGGGCCGACCTTCACGTTGCGCACGATGCGGGCGACATAGCGGTCGCACAGGCCCTCGTCGGCGATCTCGACCGAAAGCTCGTCGTCGGTCGCGCGGCCGGTCTCGGCCTTGATGGCGGGCAGCTCAACGTGGAAATCGCGGTCGAAGATGGCGCCGGTCTCGCGGGCCATGCCGATCATGGACAGGCAGTCGGGACGGTTGGGCGTGATCTCGCAGTCGAGCACGGTATCACTCGAGCCCACGTACTCGGCAAACGGCATACCGCAGGGCGTGTCCTCGGGCAGGATCATGATGCCGGAGTGGTCGCCGCCCAGGCCGAGCTCGCGCGCGGAGCAGTTCATGCCCATGGACACGACGCCGCGAAGCTTGCTCTTCTTGATCTTGACGTCGCCGGGCAGGACAGCGCCGATCATGGCCGTGACGATGTGGTCGCCGGCCTCGAAGTTCTGCGCGCCGCAGACGATCTGCAGCGGAGCGGGATTGCCGTCAGCGTCGAGGTTCTTGTCACCCACGTCGACCGAGCACACATACATATGGTCGCTATCGGGGTGCGGGGTCTTGGTGAGCACCTTGGCAGTCACCACGTGGTCGAAGGATTCTCCCACGGTGTCAATCGCCTCGACCTCGGTACCGGTACGGATATATTCGTCCGAAAGAGTCTTGGGATCCTCCGGAATATCGATCATGGTCTTGAGCCAGTCGTAAGAAACACGCATCTAGCTCTCCTTTCATACTGAAAGCCTGCGAAGAGATGCAGGTGGAAACTTCAACTTTGTGAACATTCCTTACAAAGCGAGGGTTGTCCAAGTGCGGCAGATCGGCCCGAAAGAGGAGCGCCGCGTACTTTGGTACGCAAGCGACGAATGAGCGCCGAGGTGCCGTGCTTGGGCAAGCCGCAGCCTAGAACTGATTTAAGAAGCGCATATCGCCCGTCATGAGCGTTCTGAGGTCGGGCAGGTCGTAGCGCAGGGCCGCGACGCGCTCGGCACCAATTCCAAAGGCGAAGCCGGTGTACTTCTCGGGGTCGATGCCGCAGTTGATCAGGACGTTGGGGTCGACCATGCCGCAGCCCAAGATCTCGATCCAGCCGCTATGCTTGCAGAAGTTGCAGCCCTTGCCACCGCACACGTGGCAGCTCACGTCCACCTCGCAGCTGGGCTCGGTGAAGGGGAAGAAGTGCGGGCGGTAACGCGTCTTGCGATCCTCGCCAAACATGCACTTAACAAAGTAGTCGAGCGTGCCCTTCAGGTCGCCAAAGGTGATGCCCTCGTCGACGACCAGGCCCTCGATCTGGTTGAACTGCGGCAGGTGGCAGGCATCGGCCGTGTCGGGACGATAGACGGTGCCCGGGCAGATCATGTAGATGGGCGGCTTCTGCGACTCCATAGTGTGGATCTGCACGCCCGAAGTCTGGGTGCGCAGCAGCACGTCGGACTCGCCGTGGGCGTGAGCCTCGGGGTGCGCGACGCTGCCGGGGTTGTTGTCGACCACGTAGAAGGTATCGCGGGCCGAGCGGCTCGGGTGATCCATGGGAGCGTTGAGCGCGGTGAAGTTGTAGTAGGAGGTGTCGACCATGGGGCCGGACTCGACGGTGTAGCCGATGCCGCAGAAGATGTCCTCGGCCTCCTCGATGATTTGCTTGATCAGGTGCTGGTGGCCGATCTGCGGACGGATGCCCGGCAGCGTGATGTCGACGGCGTCGTGCTCCAGTGCGCGCTTGAGGGCGGCGGCCTTCATCTCGATGTTGCGCTCGTCGAGCATGCCCTCAATCAGCTGGCGCATCTCGTTGGCTCGTTTGCCCATCACGGGACGATCCTCGGGGGCGAGCTTGCCCATCATGCGCATCAGGCCGGTGATGCGGCCCTTGCGGCCGAGCAGCTCAACGCGCGCAGCCTCGAGCTTGGCTGCGTCGTCGGCGCCTGCGACGAGCTCCTTGGCCTCTTCCTCGAGTTTGACCAGATCATCAATCAGACTCATGTCTTCCCTTTCGTCTCTCGCGCATCCACTTGCCGCGGCGGCTGGAGCCACCCGGAGCTGCGGATGTGCGGCCCGGTTCGGTAACAAAAAACCGCCCTCGGGCATGTGCATTGCCCAAGGACGGTTGAATTCCGCGGTACCACCTTGTTTGACCCGGCGGATGTCTGGCCCGCCGCGCCCACTCTATGCCCCTTGTCGCGAGGCTCACGGCTTCCCTACTGGGGCTTCGCCGCCGCTGGCCGCGTGCCCGTTGAGGTCGCTGCTCGGGAGTGAACGCTTGGCCCTTGTCACCGCAGGAAGGCTCGCAGCCCATGACCTTCCCTCTCTTGCCGGCGACGCGGCGGGCAAAACCCTCTCCGTCTACGCATTGGGCTATAGGATAACACATTCTGCGTGTGCATCGCCGCGTTCCGTTTTGTTCGCACTGGGTACAAGGCAGGTAGCTGTGCAAACTGGCCGCGCCGCCGCGTGCGACGGGCGACCTGCGAGATCAAGGATATGGTATGGGAAAGAACAAGGATAAGATGGCCAAGCCCGCAGCGGATAAGACGCCCAAAGGCATGAAGGTCGATAAGGCCGTCAAGAAGTTCCGCAAGCTCGAGGGCAAACTGTGGACCCGCGAGTACCTGCTCAAGATTGCCGAGTTCGATGGAGCGACGATTGCTCCTGCCAACGGCGCAGCAGCGCGTGCCGACGCCATGGGCACGCTTGCCGGCGAGCATCACAAGCTGCTGACCAGCGAGAAGTCCGTTGAGCTCGTACGCTCGTTAGCGCGCGAGACCGTCGCCGGCGGCAAAGTCGACGACCCTCAGCTGCTCGACGAGATCCGTGTGCTCGGCCGCGATCAACGTGAGGCCAGTGCCATCCCCACCGAAGAAGCCGAGGCCTGGACCAGGCTCACCTGCGAGGCGGACGCCGTGTGGCACAAGGCCAAGGCAGCCAACGACTGGGCGAGCTTTGAGACCTATGTGGATAGAATCGTCGCCCAACTTAAGCATCAGGCCGAGCTCATGGACCCCAAGCGCGACCCATACGATGTTTGGCTCGACCAGTACGAGCGCGGCCTTTCCGCCAAGAGCTTCGACGCGTTTTGCGACGAGGTCAAGGCCACCGTCGTGCCGCTCATTCACGCCATCGGCGAGCGCGGCCAGCAGCCGACTACCGACTTTTTGCACGCCCGCGTGCCCGAGGCCGCCCAGCGTGCCATGAGCTTCGACCTTATGAAGCTCGTCGGCCTGAACTTGGACGACACCACGCTTGCCTTTACCGAGCACCCGTTTAGCGAGGGCTTCTCGGTGGGTGACGCGCGCATTGCCACACACATCTACGAAAACGATTGCATCTCCAACGTCTACAGCATCATCCACGAGGCGGGACACGCCATGTACGAGCTGGGCGTGAACCCCGCCTATGCGCGCACGTGCCTGGAGGGCGGCACCTCCATGGGTATCCACGAGAGCCAGAGCCGCTTCTTTGAGAACACCGTGGGTCGCAGTCGCGCCTTTATGGGACCGCTGCTCGAGGTGCTGCGCCGTCACGCGCCCGAGGTTTACGGCAGCGTGGACGAGGATACGCTCTACCGCGCCGTGAACATCGCGCAGCCGTCGCTGATCCGCACCGAGGCCGACGAGCTCACCTACCCGCTGCATATTATGGTGCGCTACCAGATTGAGCGTATGCTGTTTGCCGGCGAAGCCACGGCCAAGGACATCCCCGTGCTTTGGAATCGCTTTATGGACGAGTACCTGGGCATTCCCGTTCCCGACGACACGCACGGCTGTCTGCAGGATACGCACTGGAGCGGTGGCTCGTTTGGCTACTTCCCCACCTATGCGCTGGGCAGCGCCTACGACGCCATGTTCGTGCCGGCCATGTGCCGCGACGGCGTCGACCTTACCGGTGCCTGCGCGAGCGGCGACTTGGCACCCGTCCGCGCGTGGCTGGGCGAGCACATTTGGCAGTGGGGCCGCGCCAAGGACGCGCCGGAACTCATCAAGGGTGCCTGCGGCATGGACTTTGACGCCCGCTACTACTGCAGCTACCTGCAGGACAAGTTCAC
>CABQJK010000045.1 GCA_902464495.1 uncultured Collinsella sp.
CCTGTGGACAAAAAATGGCAAATATGAGTACTGTTGCTAGCGTAGTATCATATCGATCTTACAAGATAATAGACACAACAGTAAATATGTTCATTAACGTTGGCACACAGAAGCATGCTACCGGGCATTTTGATCAATTTGAAGGCATATCTAGGCCGCAATGAGGTCGTTTGGGGCAGTTTTGGCTGTTACTAAAAAGGTGACAGTACTCATATTTGCCATTTTTTGTCCACTGGGCCTTGAGGGAGGGCGTCAATCAGGTCCCAGGGGAGGCGGTTCGAGGGCTGCAAAACAAAAGCGGGGACGCAGATTGTCCTGCGTCCCCGTTCTCGGGCGTTATTCGTTCCTTGCGACAGAATTTACGCCGCTTCGTCGAACTGCGAGTTGTACAGGTCGGCGTAGAAGCCGCCTTGGGCGAGCAGCTCGTCGTGCGTGCCCTTCTCGACGATGTCGCCGTCGCGAATCACCAAGATCACGTCGGCGTTGCGGATCGTGGACAGGCGATGCGCGATGACAAAGCTCGTGCGGCCCTGCATCAGCGCATCCATGGCGCGCTGGATGAGCTCCTCGGTGCGGGTATCGACGTTGGAGGTCGCCTCGTCCAAAATCAGCGCCGGACGGTCGGCCAAAATGGCGCGGGCGATGGTCACGAGTTGGCGCTGGCCCTGTGAGAGGTTGGTGCCCTCCTCATTGATCATAAAGTCGTAGCCGCCGGCGAGCGTATGGATAAAGTGGTCGCAGCGTGCGGCGCGTGCGGCGGCCTCGACCTCGGCGTCGGTCGCATCGGGGCGTCCGTAGCGGATGTTCTCGCGGATGGTGCCGTTAAACAGCCAGGTGTCCTGCAGCACCATGGCAAACTCGCCGCGCAGCGCCGCGCGGTCCCAGTCGCGCACGTCGACGCCTTCGACGCGCAGCGAACCGCCGTCCACGTCGTAAAAGCGCTGCAGCAGCTTAATGAGCGTGGTCTTGCCGGCGCCGGTGGGGCCGACGATGGCGATGGTCTGACCGGGCTGCGCCTCGCAGCTAAAGTCGTGGATGATGGTCTTGTCGGGCGTGTAGCCAAACTTGACGTGGTCGAACTCAACGTGGCCGGGGCGCTTCTCGGGAATCTGGGCGTCGGCCTTCTGCTCCTCCTCGGGCGCGGCGAGGAACTCAAAGACGCGCTCGGTGGCAGCGGCCATCGACTGCATCGTGTTGCTCACGTTGCCCAGCTGCTGCACCGGCTGCGTAAAGTTGCGCACGTACTGGATAAAGCTCTGGATGTCGCCGGGCGTGGCATTGCCGGTCAGCGCGAGCTGCGCGCCTACCACGACGACGCCCACGTAGCCCATGTTGCCCACCAGACTCATAAGCGGCATCATCAGGCCCGACAGGAACTGCGAGCGCCAGCCGCTAATAAAGAGGCGGTCGTTTTGACGGTCGAACTCCTCGATTGAGGCCTCGGCGCGGTCGAACACCTGAATGACGTTCTGACCGGCAAAGTCCTCCTCGATAATGCCGTTGACGGTGCCCAGGACCTGCTGCTGCTCGCGGAAGTACGGCTGCGAGAAGTGAATCATCACGGTCAGGATAATCGCGGCGGCCGGCAGTGTGAGCACGGTGACGCCGGTGAGCGGCAGACTGATCGAAAGCATCATGACGAGCACGCCGATAATCTGCGTCACCGACGTGATGAGCTGCGTCACGCTCTGGTTGAGCGACTGACCCAGCGTATCGACGTCGTTGGTGATGCGGCTGAGCACGTCGCCCTTGCTGTGGCCGTTGAAGTAGCTCATCGGCACGACGGCAATCTTGGCGGCGATCTCCTTGCGCATGCGGTAGCAAATCTTTTGCGTGACGCCGGTCATAAGCCAGCCTTGGATGAGGCTGCAGACAGAGCTTGCCAGATACAGGCAGAGCAAAAAGCCGAGCGTCTTGGCGATCCAATCAAAGTCAACGTCGCCGGTGCCGTTGACCTTGGCGACCAGGCCCTCGAACAGCTTGGTCGTAACCTGGCCGAGCACCTTGGGTCCCACAATGTTAAAGATGACCGAGCACACGGCAAAGGCGACGGCGGCAAACACGGCAACCTTGTGTTGACCGATATAGCCGAGCAGCTGCCTCATGGTGCCCTTAAAGTCCTTGGCCTTTTCGCCACGGCCCATGCCGCCCATGCGACCCATGGGGCCACGCTGACGGGTGGGTTTGGGAATCCGAGTCTTGGTCTCGTCTGCCATTAGCGCTCGCCTCCTTCCATAACGGCTGCAATCTCTTCTTGGGTAAGCCCCAGCTCCTCGGCGGAAAGCTGCGACTGTGCGATCTCTAGGTACGCCGGGCAGTTGTGCAGCAGTTCCTCGTGCGTGCCGGTGCCCACCACATGGCCGTCGTCGAGCACGATGATCTGGTCGGCGTGCATGATGGTCGCGATGCGCTGGGCCACGACTACCAGCGCGGCGTCGGTGACGTTCTTGGCCAGCTCTTCGCGCAGGCGCGCGTCGGTCTTGTAGTCGAGGGCGCTAAACGAATCATCGAATACCACGACCTCGGGCTTTTTGGCCAGGGCGCGGGCGATGGCCAGGCGCTGGCGCTGACCGCCCGAAACATTGGAGCCGCCCTGGCTGATGGGGGAGTCGTAGCCGCCCTCGCGCTCGGCGATAAAGTCCTCGGCTTGGGCGATGCGCGCGGCCTCGTGCATGTTCTCGTCGCTTACCATGTCGCCGGCAAACTTGAGGTTGCTCTCAACGGTGCCCGAGAACAGGCGGCCCTGCTGCGGAATATAGCCAATGCGGCGACGCAGCTCGGAGAGGGTCATGTCGCGCACGTCGACGCCGTCGAGCGAAATGCTGCCGCCCGTGACGTCGTACAGACGCGGGATCAGCTGCACGAGCGTGGACTTGCCCGAGCCCGTGGAGCCGATGATGCCGAGCATCTGGCCGGCATGCGTGGTGAAGTTCACGCCGCTAATGACGTCGGCGCGGGCATCGGGATACTGGAAACTCACATCGCGGAAGGTGAGCTCACCGCGCGGGGCGCTGGCCGCGGGCAGTTTGGGCGAGACGGGGTCGTTGATGCTCGTGGGGCAGGTGATAACCTCCTCCACGCGCTCGGCGGCAACCTCGGCGCGGGGCAGAATGACCGAAACCATGGTGAGGATCATAAACGCCATGACGATCTGCATGGTGTAGGAGATAAACGCCATCATGTTGCCGACCTGCATCACGCCGTCGGACACGCCCTGCGCGCCAAACCACACGATAAGCACGGTGACGCAGTTCATGACGAGCATCATGAGCGGCATCATAAAGCTCATGGCTCGGTTGGTGTAGAGCTGCGTGGTCATTAGGTCGAGCGATGCTTGGTCAAAACGCTCGAGCTCATGCTCCTCGCGGTTAAACGAGCGGATGGGCATAAGGCCGTCGAGCAGCTCGCGGGCGGTAAGGTTCACGCGGTCCACAAAGCTCTGCATCTTTTTGAACTTGGGCATGGTGAGGCCCATAAGCACGCCGACGACGGCCGAGACCGCGATGATGGCCACGGCGATGGTCCACTCCAGGCCGGTGTGGTTGGCCAGGACGCGCATGACGGCGACGATGCCCATGACGGGCGCCATGAGGCACATGCGGATAAACAGGGTTGCGGCCATCTGAATCTGCTGAATGTCGTTGGTGCAGCGAGTGATGAGCGAGGCCTGGCTAAACTTGCCCACCTCGGCTGGCGAGAAGTGCATGACCTTGTTGAAGGTCTCGCGGCGCAGGTCGCGTGCGATGGAACAGGCGGTGCGCGAGGCCACGGCGCCGGTCAGGATGGTGGCGACCAGCGACACCAGACACAGACCAAACATCGTGGTCGCCATGCGGCCCAGGTAGGCGTTCTGCACGTCGGCGGGGTCGATGCCCTGTGCCTTGTACTCGTCCTGCACATAGCTCACGGCGCGTTGGGTCACGATGGAGCCCGACATGGAGCCCATTTTGTCCGCCATTTCATTGGCGCCCTCGACGAGCTTGCTTTGGTCTACCAGACCGCCCTCGACACCTAGGCGCAGACTCTTCATGGTGATCTTGCCGCCGTCGGCATCAATCTGCTTTTGCATGTTTTGCGCCGCTGTGGCCTTCTGCTGCATCTCGGCGAGCTGCTCGGGCGTCATTGCCGCCATCTGCTCGGGGGTGGGCATGGCCTGGGCGCCGCCGCCATTGCTTGCCTCGGTGGATGCGCCGGTCATGTCCCCCATGGAGCTGGCGTCGATGCCCTGGTTGAGAGAAAGGACGACGGTCTCGGGCAGGCTCATAATGTCGGCAATCTTGCCGCCATCGGCACGCTCTTCCTCGGTGCCCTTGTACGTTCGAATGCCTTTTTTGTCAGCCTTGCTAAACACGGCCTCCACAGCTTTGGCGTCCTTGGTGCTCATAAAGAGCTCAAGGTCATCGAGTGATTCGGCACGAATGGTGTCGGGCACGGGCGAGGCGATGCCGCCTTGCTGTACGCCCACGTCGACGATGTCGCTCATGTAGGTAGGCAGTGCCAGATCGGCGTTGCAGCTGATTACGATAAGTACGATAGCTGTGAACAGTGCCAGGACATGCTTTTTAAAGAGCTTGAGAATCCTCACTCGGCATCTCTCCTTTCTTGATTGCGGTCGATAATTTCGTTGAAACGCCTTAGAAGGCGCACCATCTCTTGGGTATCTGTTTCGCCGAGCTGCTCGAGGAAGGCCGCGGTGCGCTCCTCGAATTCCCGACGTTTGATTTCGAGATTCTGGAATCCCTTATCGGTCATCGTGACGTGTACACGACGACGGTCGGTCTTTGAGTGCTCGCGCTCGACCCAGCCCTTGGCTTCGAGAGTGCGTAAGATATTGGCGATGCGGGCACTCGAGACCCAGGCGCGATTTGCGAGTTCGCTCGGCGTGAGCGAACCGCCAGCGAGCATGAGGGCGCGCATGACAGCCATCTCGCCGCCGAGAGCTTTGTCCGCAAAGCGCGAAATGCGCTGATGCATGCTGCCAAACTCAGTTAAGAGCTGACGCCCAAGTTCATGGAAATCGGTATCTTCCACCGAAAACCCCTAACACTAGAAACTATTTTCGGTGAAAGATGATACCCCTACACGTGCGCCATAATCGATAGATTTCTAGGCATGTCTCAAAAATCTACCGGGGGCTGTGCGATATAAAGGTCGTATAAACAATTCAATTTTTTCAATTGCTGAAGCGTTTCAAAGAACTATCATGCACGCGGCTAGGCGAGGGGTTGTCACCACCATGACGACTGGGACTCATTTATCGCCACGTGCGATGCTCCAACTTCCCGCAAGGAGACACCTGAATCAAGGGGGTTGGAGTCATGGCATTTGACTTCACGGGTAAAACCGCGATCGTTACCGGCGGCACTCAGGGCATTGGCCTCGAGATCGCCAAGGGTATCGTGGAGGGCGGCGGACACGTCGCGCTCATCGCAAGGAATGCTGCCAAGGGCGAGACCGCGGTGGCCGAGCTCGGCGAGGGCAACAAGTTCTACCAGCTCGACGTTGCCGATGCGCCCAAGGCGCGCGAGACTGTCGAGCAGATTTTCGCCGATCTGCCTCAGACCAACATCCTGATCAACTGCGCTGGCGTCATCAGCACCAAGAAGTTCGACGAGATCGACGACACCGAGTGGCGCCGCACCATCGACATCAACCTCAACGGCACCTTTACCATGATGAATGCCGTGTACCCGCACTTTAAGGCGGCCCACGCCGGCAGCATCGTCAACGTGAGCTCTGTGGCTGGCAAGATTGGCGGCGGCCTGCTTGGTACCGCAGCGTACGCCAGCTCCAAGGCCGGCGTTAACGGTCTAACCAAGGCAGTCGCCAAGGAAGGCGGCAAGTTTGGCGTCCGCTGCAACGCCGTGTGCCCGTCGCTCACCCTTACCGATATGACCTCGATCCTCTCTGACGAGAATTCTCAGCGCATCATCAACGGTATTCCTCTGGGCCGCGCCGCCCAGGCCAGCGAGCCTGCGCAGATGGTGCTCTTCTTCGCTTCCGACCTCGCTAGCTTCGTGAACGGCGAGATCGGTGACTGCGACGGTGGCATCGTTCTGGACGGGTAATACCCCGCGACGATTATTCGGCGACGGCTCCTGCGACTCGGGACCGTCGCCTTCTTTCTGATATAGGCGCGTGCGGCTACGATTCGCATGCATCCAAAGGAGATATATATGAGTGAATCGACTGCGGTGGAGGCGCCGGCGGCAAAGGAGCCGTTCTTTAAGATGTCCTCCATCCCGGGTGCCAATATTTTGGTGCCGCTTTTGCTGGGCTGCCTGCTCAACACGCTATTCCCCGACCTGTTCAAAACGCTCGGCAGTTTTACGCTTGGCATGACTCAGCAGGGCGCAGGCCCGCTCGTGGGCGCTTTTTTGCTCATCGTCGGTACGACGATTTCGTTTAAGAGTGCTCCTGCCGCCGCTGCCCGCGGCGCCATCATCATCGCCGTCAAGCAGATCGTGGTCGTTGCCGTGTCGCTGCTCATCCTTTATGTATTCAACGACAACCTGTTTGGCATCTCTGCCATGGTGATGCTGGCCGCTTGCACCGGCGCCAACAACGCTATGTACGCTGGTCTGATGGGCACCATGGGCAATGAGGCCGAGCGTGGCGCCGTCGCCATCACCACGCTGGTTGTCGGCCCTCCGGTCACGATGATCGTGCTCGGCGCTGCCGGTCAGGCTCCGATCGGCTGGTCGCTCGTGGGCGCCATCCTGCCGATCGTCGTCGGCATTATTCTGGGTAACCTCTTCCCCAGCTTTAAGAAGATGATGGCACCGGCACTTTCCGCCATCATCGTGCTCGTCTTCTTTGCCATGGGCTCGACCATGACCTTTGGCCAGCTTATCAACGGTGGTCTTCCCGGCATCCTGCTCGGCGTGATCTGCTCGGTGGTCTTTGCAATTCCCGTCATCGCGGTCGACAAGCTTACCGGTGGCACGGGTGTCGCAGGTGCGGCAATCTCGAGCTGCGCTGGCGCCAATGTTGCCACGCCCGCTGCCATGGCAAGCGTCAACGAGGCCATGTACGGCGGCGCGGTGCTCGCGACGGCCACGGCACAGGTCGCAGCATGTGCTATCGTGACGGCCATTTTGACCCCGCTGGTCACCAGCTGGTGCTACAAGCATTTTGAGGGCCAGAGTCACGACGAAAGCAAGAACGCTACAACCGACAAGGCTGCTACTGCCGCGTAACGCCACGCGCGGCAAATCAATGCTCGCAACAAGCCAACGCTTCAGGGCGGCCACGGGGTAATCCTCCGTGGCCGCCCTGCTGCCATGGGTAGATTTTTGGGACATGCCTAGAAATCTACCCATGCGGACGCGCCGCGCCCACGCCTTCGTTGCGGCGAAAAGTAGATTTCTAGGCATGTCCCAAAAATCTACTGTGGGGCGCTTTACCCTGCTAAAGCTGGCATAACAGCTAGAGCGACAGGCGTATAAAGGCAAGGGGAAATATCAGACAATTCGGTGAACGGTATCTGCCCGCGCCCGCATTTCCTGCGGATTTGTCAAAAACGCTCTTATGTTATAAAAAAAGAAACATATAACAGCCCAGATGGAGAGGGTCGCTATGTTATCCTTCTCAAACGGGTGAAATCTTGGGTTTAGGGTTGCAGCGCCAAGGTGGACAAACGTTTTTCCTGCGTCGACACGTAGCGGAAAACGGGAGAAGCCGGTCGTGCAAGCCGAACATTCAAGAATTCAATAAGCAGCGGTGTGAGAGAGCGCCGCATTACACGTAACTAGGAGCGTGGTTACACAATGCAGGAGGCATGGGAAGGCTTCAAGGAAGGCATCTGGACGGGAGAGGTTGACGTCCGAGACTTCATCCAGAAGAACTACACCCCCTACGAGGGCGACGAGTCGTTCCTCGCCGGCCCGACCGAGCGTACCAAGGAGCTGTGGGGCGAGGTTCTCGACCTGCTGCTCAAGGAGCGCGAGCAGGGCGGCGTCCTCGATATGGACACCAAGACCGTCACGGGTATCGTGAGCCACCCCGCTGGCTACATCGATAACGCCCATCGCGACAAGGAGACCATCGTCGGCCTCCAGACCGACAAGCCGCTCAAGCGTGCTCTGCACGTCAACGGTGGTATCCGTATCGCTTGCCAGGCTGCCAGCCAGCACGGCTACAAGATCGACGAGAACGTTGTCGAGCGCTACACCTTCGAGCGCAAGACCCACAACGCCGGCGTCTTCGATGTCTACACCCCCGAGATGCGCGCCTGCCGTTCGGCCCACATCATCACCGGCCTGCCCGATGGCTATGGCCGCGGCCGAATCATCGGCGACTACCGTCGTGTCGCCCTGTACGGTGTCGACTACCTGATCAAGGACAAGGAGGCCCAGAAGGCTTCCACCCCGACGGTCATGACCGCCGACAACATCCGCGATCGCGAGGAGCTGCAGGAGCAGATCCGCGCCCTCGGCGAGCTCAAGATGATGGCCGAGACCTATGGTTTCGACATTTCCAACCCTGCTACCAACACGCAGGAGGCCATCCAGTGGATGTACTTCGCCTACCTCGCTTCCGTCAAGGAGCAGAACGGCGCCGCTATGTCCATCGGCCGTACCTCTACGTTCATCGACATCTACGCTGAGCGCGATCTTGCCAACGGTACCTTCACCGAGGAGCAGATCCAGGAGTTCGTGGATCACTTCATCATGAAGCTCCGCATGGTCAAGTTTGCCCGTACCCCCGAGTACCAGGCCCTGTTTACCGGCGATCCGCAGTGGGTCACCGAGTCCATCGGCGGCATGGGTGTTGACGGCCGTACGCTCGTTACGAAGATGAGCTACCGCTACCTGCACACGCTCGAGAACATGGGCACCAGCCCCGAGCCCAACATGACCGTTCTGTGGTCGACCCGTCTGCCCGAGAACTTCAAGAAGTTCTGCGCCAAGACCTCTGTCGCCAGCTCCTCGATCCAGTACGAGAACGACGACCTCATGCGCGTCTATCACGGCGACGACTACGGCATTGCCTGCTGCGTCTCCTCCATGCGCATCGGCAAGGAGATGCAGTTCTTCGGCGCCCGCGCCAACCTGGCCAAGTGCCTGCTGTACGCACTCAACGGCGGTGTTGACGAGGTCTCCAAGAAGCAGGTCGGCCCCAAGTATCGCGCCGTCGAGGGCGATACGCTCGATTACGACGACGTTGTGGCCAAGTACAACGACATGATGAAGTGGCTCGCTGGCGTGTACGTCAACTCGCTGAACATCATTCACTACATGCACGACAAGTATTGCTACGAGCGCATCCAGATGGCTCTGCACGACAAGCATGTGCATCGCTGGTTCGCTACGGGCATCGCTGGCCTTTCCGTCGTGGCTGACTCCCTGTCCGCCATCAAGTACGCCAAGGTCCACCCCGTCCGTGACGAGAACGGCATCATCGTCGACTTCGAGACTGAGGGTGAGTTCCCCAAGTACGGTAACGACGACGACCGCGTCGACCAGATCGCTCACGACGTTGTGCATCAGTTCATGGAGTACATCCGCATGAACGACACCTACCGCAACTCCGTGCCCACGACTTCGGTTCTGACCATTACCTCCAACGTCGTGTACGGCAAGAAGACCGGCTCCACGCCTGACGGCCGCAAGGCTGGCCAGCCGTTCGCCCCGGGTGCTAACCCCATGCACAAGCGCGATAGCCACGGCGCCATCGCTTCGCTGTCTTCGGTTTCCAAGCTCCCGTTCCGCGATGCTCAGGACGGCATCTCCAACACCTTCTCCATCATCCCGGGCGCGCTCGGCAAGGAGGACCAGGTGTTCTTTGGCGATATCGACCTTGATCAGCTGGGCGAGTAACTATTGTTAGTGCTATACTAACAATAATGATTACTGATTAGCGCGCCGGCTTCGGCCGGCGCCTATCGATCGAAGGAGACACATTATGAAGGTTTCTGAAGTTTCCGAGACTCAGGCCGACAACCTGGTCCACATGCTCGACGCTTACGCCGAGAAGGGTGGCCACCACCTGAACATCAACGTCTTCAACCGTGAGACGTTGCTCGACGCTCAGGCTCACCCCGAGAAGTATCCGCAGCTGACCATCCGCGTTTCCGGCTACGCCGTGAACTTCCACACGCTCACCAAGGAGCAGCAGGACGAGGTCATTTCGCGTACCTTCCACAACAAGTTCTAAAGGGTTCAACTCCTGCAGGATTGCTGGGGCCGGATTTGGGTTATTTTCCAAAACGTCCTCGGACATGCGAGAAGCCCCCGCTGCGCACTACGTGCGGCGGGGGCTTCTCGCGTCCTGCGGGATGTTTTGGAAAATAACCCAAATCCGGCCAGGCGGGGTCCTTCGGAGTCACCCTTTAGGCGGAACCCACCTTATTAATTTGGATGTGCTGTTGACTAGGTTGTGAGGTGACCTTCTATGTCTGGGTTGTTTTGGTTGATGGCTACCGTTTATCGCGTATAGCTACCGTTTGCGGAATAAGTAACACTCCCTAATAAACCGTGTAGAATCTCAGATAAGCACGGAGTTTTCCAGGGAGACGCTGTCCTTTGTTGTGTGCAAGGGGCGGCGTCTCTTTGGCGCTTGGACGCCGTTGTGCAACAGTGCGCCGGGCGTGTGCCATGTAGTGAAAAGCCAACGTCGAGATGGGTCGTGATGATAATGGGCAAGTACGTAATCGTGGTTGAGTCTGGTTCGGATGTGACGCCGGAGCTCTGCGAGCGCTATGGCATCGTGCGCGTGCCCATGCATGTCACGATTGGCGACGAGACCGTCGAGGACGGCTCGATCGATCCACTCGAGATTTACTCGCGCTGTAACGAGTTTGGCGTTATGCCCAAGACCAGTGGTTGCGCGCCTGCGGATTTTGCTCACGTGTATGACCGCATTCATGCCGAGCAGCCCGACGCGACCATCCTGCATCTTGCGTACTCCGAAGTCACGACCTGCTCACATCAGTCCTCCAAGATTGCAGCTAAGGGGCGCGACTACGTGTTCTCCATGGATACGCGCTTTGTGTCGGTGGGCCAGTCGCTTGTCGCCGTTGAGACTGCCAAGTATATCGAAGCCCATCCGGATGCCACCGTCGACGAGATCTTTGCCTTCACCAATTCGGTGATGGACCGCGTGCTGTTGGGCTTTGTCCCCACCGATCTCGCCTTCCTTAAGGCCGGCGGTCGCCTGTCCAACGTGGCATTCCTCGGTGCCCATCTGCTCAAGATTAAGCCCTGCATTGAGGTAACGGGCGGCAAGTTCGTGGCGACCAAGAAGCTCCGCGGCTCTATGCTCAAGTGCGCCCGTGCCTTTATTGACCACATGGTTGCGAAGGGCGATATCGATTACTCGCACATTGGTTTGGCGTATTCAGTGGGCCTTTCCGAGGAGCTGCGCGACGATATGGAAGTCTATGCGCACGACCTGGGCTTTAAGGACGTTACCTGGACTCAGGTCGGCGGCGTCATCTCGAGCCACTGCGGCCCGACTGCCTTTGGTGCGGTGCTCACGCTTAAGGCGTAAGGCCTGGCGTCTATCGATATCTATTGCCTCGGCGGCGGGCGGGTTGCGATAACTTTTCCGCCGCTCTTGCGTGGGGCCAAATAGGACAACCCAATTGGCCGCCAAACCGTTTCACCATCATGCGTATGGGCTAGAATGGCTCTGGCATTTTAATTGGCAATAACCAAAGAGAGGCAAGGTTGCGGGAATGGCTGAGATGACGCTTGAGGGTGTGGACGCTCGTCCCGAGGACTCTGCGTTTGCCCTGGGCCGCGTACATTCGATTGAGACGATGGGAACGGTCGATGGACCCGGCATCCGCTTTGTGGTGTTTGTTCAGGGCTGCCCCATGCGTTGTGCGTATTGCCACAATCCCGATACCTGGTCGGTTAAAGGCGGCACCATGGTGACCGTCGAGCACCTTATGGACGAGTTCCAGAGCAACCATGAGTTCTACCGTAGCGGCGGCATTACCGTTTCGGGCGGCGAACCGCTCCTGCAGCCCGAGTTTTTGGCCGACCTGTTCCGTGCAATGCACAACAACCCCGATGGCCGCGTACACACCTGCCTAGACAGCTGTGGCTATGCGTTTGATCCCAAGCATCCGGAGAAGTTCGATGCTGTGCTCAACGAGACCGATATGGTGCTGCTCGACATCAAGCATGCCGATCCGGTTGAGCATAAAAAGCTGACCGGTTGCGATCCTGCGCGCATCCTGGCGTTTGGCGATGAGCTTGCTCGTCGCAAGATCAAGGTCGTTATCCGTCACGTGGTGGTGCCGGGCATTACCGACACGGTGGAGGAGTGTGAGGCGCTCGGTCGTCTGATCGCCCCGTGGCATAACGTGGTCGGCCTGGAGATGCTGCCGTATCACACGATGGGTGTCGTCAAGTACGAGCAACTGGGTATTCCCTATAAGCTCGAGGGCGTGCCCCAGATGGATACCGCGCGCATGCCCGAGCTGCGCAGCGCCGTCATGACCGGCATGAAAAAGCGCCGTGCCGAGCTCAAAAAAGCCATCGGCTAGCGGCACTCATTGGGGACAGACTTAAATGAGTGCCCCCGGGCACCTAGTTGATTGCTAAAGAGCCCCGTTAAGTTGCGGTGGAATAGTTCTTGTTTATCGGCTAATGCCGCCCAAACAGGAACTATTTCACCGCAACTGCGTTTTGGGCGGAGATGCGCAGAATCGTGCCATATGGATAAATACGCTTGTGGTTTCTTTAAAGACACCTTAAACGCTGCTGAATATCTTTGGAAAGAAATGCCTGCTATCGACATCGATGGTCGTACCTATGTCATGAGCGTCATGACATCGATGCCATGGAGCGATCGCTCGAGTGAGCTAGTGGCTGCCATCGCCAAGGCGCTCTATGATACCCGCGCTGCACTGGCTTAGCGTGTTCGTTTGGCGAGGTCAAACAAAATGCTGGTACCATACCGTGGTTGAGAATTTCGAATAGGTTTGGGGAATGGCATGGCTACCATCGCGATTATCGGTGCGCTCGAAAAAGAGATCATGCAGATTAAGGAAGAGCTGAGCGACGTTTGCGAGGCAC
>CABQJK010000046.1 GCA_902464495.1 uncultured Collinsella sp.
TAATCTTAAGCCTGCCAACCCCGTCGAAAGGACACCATGCCTCAGACTTACACTTTCGCCTCGTGGAACGTCAACGGCCTGCGCGCCGTGCTAAAAAAGGACCCGAGCTTTATCCAGATCGCGCAAGAACTTGACGTTGATATCTTGGCACTGCAGGAGACAAAGCTGCAGGAGGGCCAGGTCGATATCGACCTGGCCGGCTATCACCAAACCTGGAGCTACGCCGAGCGCAAGGGCTACTCGGGCACCGCGGTCTTTAGCCGCCAGGAACCGCTGTGCGTGCTGCACGCCGATGCACTGCTGCCCTACGCCGGCGAGGGCGAGGCGGGCGAGCTCGTCGCCCAAGCCGCAACCGAGGGCCGCGTCTGCGCGCTCGAGTTCGACAAGTTTTGGTTTGTGGATGTCTACACGCCCAACGCGCAAAACGAACTCGCCCGCATCGACGTGCGCATGGCCTGGGACGATGCCTACCGCGGCTTTTTGAACGCGCTCGAGCGCGAGACCGGCAAACCCGTGGTAACCTGCGGCGACTTTAACGTGGCACACGAGGAGATCGACCTTAAGAACCCCAAGTCCAACCGCGGCAACGCAGGCTTTTCGGACGAGGAGCGCGACAAGTTTACCGAGCTGCTCGACGCCGGTTTTACCGATACCTGGCGCGCGGCAAATCCGAACGTCGAGGGCGTCTACAGCTGGTGGAGCTACCGTTTTAATGCTCGCAAGAACAACGCAGGCTGGCGCATCGACTACTTCCTGGTGAGCGACGCAATCGCCGGCAACGTACGCGACACCGGCATCCGCGGCGACATCTTCGGCAGCGACCACTGCCCCGTCACCCTCGCCCTGGAGTTCTAGCCCAACTGATCCCCTGGGGACGGAGAAAAAGGGGTCATCTTCACCTCGCGGGGGCATCCACGCGGCCCGCCCGCCACGAAGCCGGCCCATCTACTACGTTTAAGCCACTACCCTCGACCACGGCGAACAACGCAAAAAGAAAACCGCAGGTAGAAAGCCTGCGGTTTTTCATAAAACGCGGTCATGGTCGGGGGTATCAGGCTAAACGTAGTAGATGGGCCGATTTCGTAGCGGGCGGGTTCAGTTGACTCCCCGAGGACGTCTGGGGACGGAAGATAACGGATCAGCTTGGCTCTTGAGGGCCACGATGCCCGTCATATCAACCTGCCATTTCAAAACTATGCCGGTTTACGGGGCTAAATCGCAAACCCCCAACCATACGCAATTCCGAAATAATAAAACCGCAGGCAAACGGCTTACTCCATTTCGAAAAAAGCCGGTATGGTCTGTCTGTGCCAATCTAGCCCCGTAAACCGGCATAGTTTTGATATAACACCAAGACAGTATTGGTTCTTGCCTCGGCGCAACCACCACTACAGCCCGTACTTCACGACGACGCGGTTGATGCGGCGACACCAGGGCTTGTACAGAGCGGCCAAAAACACGCAGGTCGCGAGTCCGTGCGTGATATCGAACGGTACGGCGGTGGCAAGACGCGCTATGGCGCCTGCCCAGGTGAGCGGCTGCACAAAACCGATGATGTCATACGCGTTGATTACGACACCATACAGCAAGCCCGAGGCAAAGCCATACGCCAACAGCGCCGGCATTCGCACGGTTCCATCGGCGCGGTCAAACGCGCCCGCATGCGCCAGCGCGCCACCGATATAGCCCACCAGACCCCAGGCATACATCTGCCACGGCGTCCACATGCCCTGCCCAAAAAAGAAATTGCTGGTCAGCGCTGCCAACGCGCCGACCATAAAACCATTGCGACGGCCAAGTGTCGCACCCGCGATAATGGCGATAGCGCTCACGGGCTTAAAATCGGGAATGGGCCCAAACAGGATGCGTCCCGCCGCGGCCAGCGCCGCCAGCACCAGCGTGGGCATGATCTGGCGCAGGCCTGGACGTGATGTCTCATAGCCCGCAAAGAACAGTGCGAGCACGAGCGCCACTACAACCAGCATGGCAAGCGCCGCCTGCTCAATGCCCGCCAACAACGCCGCAGTCATCACTGCCGGCACCGCCAGGAGCAGCGGGATCTCCATTTTTGCGAGTAGGCGAGCGACGCGATAATCCGTCATCCCATCACGCCCTGTAGAACACGTTGTCGGCAAAGAAATCTGCCGGAGGCTCCATGCAGGCGATCTCGCCGTCGAACATCATGGCGACGTCGTCGGACACCTGCTCGGCAAAGACTAAGTCGTGCGTGGCAATGACGACGGTGCCACCTGCCTGCGCATGCTCGCGCAGGGCTCGGGCGATAATGCAGCGACTTGCCAGATCAAGGCCCTTGGTGGGCTCATCAAGCAGCAGCAGCTCCGGACCAATCAACAGCAGCTTTGCCAACGCAAGCAGCTGGCGCTGACCGCCCGAAAGATCGTACGGGTGACGCGTCTCCAAGCCCGCCAGACCCAGGCGCGCTGCCTGCTCCTGTGCTGTGGCCTCGTCGTACCCGCAGGCCGAAGCCCATTCCATCAGCTCGTCGCGCACCGTTTCGGCGACCAGCAATGCCTTGGGATTCTGTGGCAGCAGCGCCGCCGAAGCCGTCCCACGCACCATGCGGCCACGCTGCAGCTTAGCCGTCTTGGCCAGCACCGAGAGCATCGTCGACTTGCCGCAGCCGTTTCCGCCCACGACCGCATGCACCGCGCCGGCTGAAAACGCCACATCGAGCCCGCGCAGCACCCAACCGCCCGCGCGATCGTAGCGAAACCAGCCTTCCGACAGGGTGGTAGCCGATCCGCCGTGCATTTTTTGGAGTATTCTGCTTCCATCCGTGCGTGGGAAGGCTTCCGATCCGTCCTCGAGCGACGTTTGCGCCACAAATTCGGACGATTTGTCCAATTCCGAACTATTTTTCGCGCTCGATACGTCCCCGGGCGGCTCCAGAGAGCCCAAATTGTCCTCACGCCTGCTGAATACTCCGTTTTTTGCACATCGGATGGCACCCCACCCCAACATGTCATCGGAAAACAGCGATTCTCGGCGTCCCAAAGAAGCCATATCCGCCACTTCGCGCACGCGACCGCCCTCAATCCGGTACGCACACGTCGCATACTCGAGCATCGGCCGCGGTTGATGCGTAGCCACTACAACCGTGCAGCCCAGCTCACGGTTCACGCGAAACAGCGCGTGAAGAAAATTCTTCTCGGCAACGGGATCGAGCTGAGACGTGGGCTCGTCGAGCAGCAGCACACGCGGACGCAGCGCCAGGACGGCGGCAAGCGACAGCAGCTGTTTGCGGCCACCCGAAAGCGTATCGGTATAGCGATGAAGCCAGTCCTCTAGACCAAAGAAATAGCTGGTCTCGGCAACACGGCGGCGCATCTCGTCGCGCGACATGCCTAAGTTTTCCAGGCCAAACGCCATCTCGTGCCACACGGTCTCGCACACAATCTGGTTCTCGGGATCCTGGAACACGTAGCCCACGCGCTCCGCAGACGCGCGCACGTCCATGTCGGCAACGTTCTCGCCCAGCACGCGCGCATCACCAGTGCGCTCGCCCGCCGGAGCGATCTCGGGCTTGAGCAGCGACAGCAGCGTCGACTTGCCCGAGCCGGTACCGCCAACAAGCAGCGCAAATGCACCTTGGGGAACAGACCAGTCGAGCCCCTCGAGCACCGAAGCATCAGCCCCGGGGTAGGCAAAGCTCAGGCTCCGCACCTCAATCGCCGGCATATCCGGGCCGCACGCCGCGCCCGACACCGGGTCCCTATCCAACCGAGCCATCAGCCGAACCTCTTCTCATCGATCGCGTGCAGCACGCAGGGCAGCACCATCCAAGCAGCGTACACGACATAGCCCAGCCACGGTACGGGCACCGAGAGCTGCGGGTAAAACGAATACTGCGCTGTCGCGGTCCATGCCACCGCCACCGTGGCGGCACCAAACAGCGCGAGCCCGACCAGCGCGGCAACGTCGCTGCGCCCCAGTCGATACCGCGCATACGTCGTGCGACGCGTCGCGGCGCCCCACCCACGGGAGCGCATGGCGTCCGCACGCTCCAGCGAATCTTCCATGCCCCAGCCCATCAGCACGCTCGACGCCCGCAGGCGCGATCGCACGGGATCGGTGGGCGCACGCCCCGGTACATCGATCGCATCCTGCACCGACAGCACCGTACGACCGCGGCGTAAAAACTGCGGGATAAGCCGCATGCACATCGAAATCATGAGCGCGATTACCGGCGCGGCGTTGCCCAAAAGTGAGAGCACCTTGTCGTAGCCAAGCATCGACGCCGCGGCCTCAAACCACAGCACGCTCGCCACAAACAGCCCACCCATGCACAGGCCGTAAACCATGCTCTCTAGATACACCGCACGCATGCCAATACGAAACAGCTCCGTTGAGCCTGATGCACTAAACAGCGGGTTGACCAGCGCAATGATCAAAATCACTGGCAGCTGCCAGCGAAGCGCCCCCAACGTGCGCGCAGCACCGCGCGTCGCAAACCCGTACGCCAGCCCGCCCGCAAGCGACAGCGCGATCAGCACCGGTTGCATCGAGAACATGGTGAGCCCCAGCGTCAGCACTATATAGAGTGCCGGCACAGCCGGATGCGACATCGAGAACGCCGCGACGGGCTCGTTGCCCGATTCCTCTCGCATGATATCCACGGGCACCTCCCATCCCCTCGCGCAAAACGTCAACGCCGCAGCGCCGCCGCCATGCACAACCAGCGCAAACACCACACCGGCGGCAGCGACATCGGCCGTCACGCGTCAATCGTTACGCGCTCATCATATGCCTGCGGTATCATATTGCGCCGTGTATCGTTTCCAAACACACGTCTCTATAACGTAACAGGAGATCACATGGACGCAACCGCAATTATCCTCGCCGCCGGCGAGGGCACCCGCATGAAGTCGAACCACTGCAAGGTTTCGCACAAGATCCTGGGTAAGCCCATGGTCCAGTGGATCGTCGACGCCACCATCAAGGCCGGCTGCAGCCGCGTCGTGGTCGTCATCGGTAGCCACGCCGACGAGATGCGCGCCCTCATCGATGGCGCCTACGCCAACAGCGCCACCAAGGTCGAGTGCGTCGAGCAGACCGAGCGCCTGGGCACCGGTCACGCCGTCAAGGTCGCGCTCGAGGCCTGCGGCATCACGCAAGGCCCCGTCGTCGTGCTCAACGGCGACCTGCCGCTCATCACCGCCGACACCGTCGCCAAGTTCGCACAGACCGTCGCCACCGGCGAGCTCGCCTGCACCGTCATGACCATGACCCCGCCCGACCCCTTCGGCTACGGCCGCATCAAGCTGGGCGCCGACGGGCAGATCGAGCGCATCATCGAGCAGAAGGACTGCACGCCCGAGCAGGCCGCCGAGCTACTCGAGTGCAACGCCGGCTGCTACGCCTTCGACGGCGCGCAGCTCGCCGCCCACATTAACGAGATCGGCAACGACAACGCGCAGTCCGAGTACTACCTGCCCGACATGCTCGAAATCCTCAAGGGTCACGGCCAGGCAGTCTCCATCTTCCACTGCGACGACTACCGCGACGGCCTGGGCGTCAACAGCCGTATCCAGCTCGCGCAGCTTACCGCCATCGCGCGCGACCGCATCAACGAGCACTGGATGGCCGAGGGCGTCACGTTCATCGACCCCACGCAGGCCTGGATCGGCCCCGACGCCACCATCGGCCGCGACACCGTCGTCTGGCCGCAGACGCACCTGATCGGACACGTCACCGTGGGCGAGGAGTGCCAGCTCGGCCCCAACAGCCGCCTCACCGACACCACCGTCGGCAGCGGCTGCACCATCGATGAGACCATCGCCATCGAGGCCGTCATCGAGAACGGCGTCGACTGCGGCCCGCGCGCCTACCTGCGCCCGGGCACCCACATGCTCGACGGCTCCAAGGCCGGTACGCACGTGGAGATCAAGAAGTCCACGATCGGCGAGGGTTCCAAGGTGCCCCACCTGTCCTACATCGGCGACACCACCATGGGCTCCGGCGTCAACGTGGGCGCAGGCTCCATCACCTGCAACTACGATGGCGTCCACAAGCACAAGACCGTCATCGGCAAGGATGCCTTCATCGGTTCCGACACCATGATGGTCGCGCCCGCCCAGATTGGCGACGGTGCACTCGTGGCCGCCGGCTCTGTCATCACCGAGCCGGTCCCGGCCGACGCACTCGGTCTGGGCCGCGCCCGTCAGGTAAATATTGAGGGCTGGGCCGCCGTTTATCGCCGCCGTCTGCACGAGGACGACGAGGTATAACGTTTTACCAAGCATCTAAGGAGCTGTTCCCATGGGGACGGCTCCTTTTTCTATGCTGACCTGCGCGGCCGGATGAGTGGTCGGTTCGTGTCCGTTGACGGTAAAGACGTTATCAAGACTCGATAAACCCCGCCGCGCGGTTACAATGCAACAAGGCATCTATATGGCATTCGATATAAAGGAGAAGGGTAATGCCGATTAATGATCCCGAGAAGTCGGAGAATATGCGCAAGTCCATCCGCGTGTATTCCGGTTCCTCCAACCGTCCCCTCGCTCAGAAGATTGCTGAGTACCTTGGGGTCGAGCTTTCGGGCCTTACGCTAAAGCAGTTCGCCAATGGTGAGATTTACGCCCGCTACGACGAGACCGTCCGCGGCGCCGACGTCTTCCTGATTCAGTCCGTGGCCGGCGGCAACGTCAACGACATGCTCATGGAGCTGCTCATCGCCACCGACGCTGCCAAGCGCGCATCCGCCCGCTCCATCACCGCCGTTATCACCCACTACGGCTATGCCCGCCAGGACCGCAAGGCCGGCCCGCGCGAGCCCATCACCGCCCGCCTCGTCGCCAACCTGCTCGAGCGTGCCGGCGTCAACCGCATCATCACCCTCGACCTGCACCAGGGCCAGATCCAGGGCTTCTTCGATATCCCGGTTAACCACCTGTCCGCACTGCCGCTGTTTGGCCAGTACTACAACGACATGCACTTCGACACCGACAACCTGGTTGTCGTCTCCCCCGACGTGGGTCGCGCCAAGGCCGCCAAGAAGCTGTCCGACATGCTCGGCTGCGACCTGGCCATCGCCCACAAGGGCCGTCCGCGCCACAACGCCGCCGAGGTCATGGGCATCATCGGTGACATCAAGGGCAAGACCTGCATCATCAACGACGACATGATCGACACCGCTGGCACCCTGTGCGCCAACGTCAAGGAGCTCAAGGCTATGGGCGCCGGCGACATCTACGTCTGCGCCACCCACGGCATCTTCTCCGGTCCGGCCATCGAGCGCCTGAACGATGCCCCCATCGTCGAGTGCGTCGTCACCGACGCCATCCCCGTCGAGGTCGGCGGCAAGATCAAGACCATCTCGGTCGCCGAGGAGTTCGCTCAGGCCATCTCCGCCGTTTACCACGAGGAGCCCGTCTCCACGCTCGTCGGCGGCGACTTCGCGCTGTAGTCTACTGCGCATCGCATCATCTTCGATGTTTTTAAAGGGTCGGAAGCACGCTTCCGACCCTTTTTCTATTCCTCGTCAACCTGCCTTGGACAGTTAGTTCAGATACGTATTTATTTAAAGCCCCAAAGGGCCGTTCGGAGCTTTCTGAGCTCCCCGGCGGACGCTATGCCGCCCAAAACTCATCGTTTTCGAGCATTACCGCTGCACATTTACCCTCAAATCGTCCTCGAGGGCCCTTAGAAACGCCTCGAACGCGCGATGCCTTATACGTATCTGAACTAACTGTCCAGTAGCCATCGTCAACCCTCGCGGTAGAGCTCGATTTCCCGCAATCCCCTCAACCAATTCCTCCGACTTCATAACACCCAGCCGTTCATGGCACACAACACCCCACTGAGCGAAAAGAACGACGCGGCGACCGCGTTTCGCCAACGGCTTAGTACCTTGTAGTTATGACGACCGTGATTTCACATCTCTCCGCCCTCCGCGCGATTCGCCGCGCACGACGGGCTTACTCTGCGCTTCCGTGGGACTCCATCGACATCGGACAGCAATCACAAGCTCTGGCTGGCTGCATCCCCAATAATGACGCCATAGACTTTGACGCGCTTTCGATGCTCGATGCCTGGAATGAAGATGATTCCGAACTACTCGATCTTCTCGTTTCAAACGAAGACAACAGACGCCCCGACAAGCGACTTCTTCAACATATTCTCTCCGCTCCGCTTCCTGAAGGTGCAATTATGCACGTCGAGGCCGACATCTACGCAACGTCTCCTGCCATGACAGCCATGCTGTGTTCCAAAAATGAATCGGTTGCCAAAACCTTAATGCTTCTCATGGAGCTGCTCGGAACGTATTCTCTTCTGCCCGAGGCAACCTACCCCATCGCCTATGACGACATCTGGCCCAAGGCCGACACCTTCGAAGCGACGAACGATCTCGATTGCCGGAGCGACCAGTCGGTGACCGAGCAGCAAAATGAAACCCGCTACGAACAGGCGCACTACAAATGCGAGCCAGCCACGACCATCGAGGAGCTCGAGGCGATCGCACGGTTCGCAAAAAGCAGCTCATATACCTCGTTTCGCACAGCCGTCAAACTTGCCCGACCCGGATCTGCATCCCCAGCCGAATCCCTAATGTTTGCTGTTCTCGGAGCGCCCATGCGCTTTGGCGGATTCGGGTGTAGCAGCCTGCCCATGGGCGGCCTGCTACTCAACCATCGAATCGACTTCGATACTCTTGCGGTCAACATGTCCTCGGGCATCCCCTATGCCATCTGCGACCTATATTGCCCGGCAGCCGGAGTCGACAACGAATACAACGGAATTGGGCATGAGCTTCAAAACGCTCGCATCCACGATGGCAATCGAAATAATGGCCTCAAGGCCATGGGCATCCACGTCCTGGTTATCAATCGCGACCAAATGAAAGACCTTGTTGCACTCGAAGCCTTCGCCCAAACGATGCATCGACTCGCAGGAGTCCGATTCCGGTACCGTATCAAGGGCTATCGCAAGCGTCAGGCCGCTTGGCTCAACGCTCTGCGGGCCGGAACCGGCCTCGCGCCGGTCTAAACGGCGAATCACCCGTGCGCCGTCGAGCAGGGCTGGGCAGTTAGTTCAAATACGTATAAATGGACGCATTGAATTAGACTGTTTTGCAGCTATCTCTATACCATTCGCCCTATTTGAAGGCAGGGTAGACTTCAAAACAGCGCCATATGGACTAACTAAAGCTCCAAAACAACGTATCGGCATTGAATTGAGTAATTCGAGTCCTCAGAACTTATACGTATCTGAACTAACTGTCCACCTCGGATTTCGACGGCCGTCCAAACGCCCCCAAACGCCCTCAATTACCCTCCATTTGACAGCGGCAACAGGGTCGCTCACCATAGCAGGCGACAAATCAACGAAAGGATGAACATGGCAGCTGCACAGCCGCTTAAGATTCGCATGGTTGCCGGACTTGGCAACCCGGGTGAGGAATATGCCGAGACCCGCCACAACGCCGGCTTTAAGGCGATCGATGAGCTGGCCCGTCAGGCCGGTGTCACGTACTGGAAAAACCAGGCCGGCGCCGAGGTCGCACTCATCAACATCAACGATCCCGAGGAAGAGGGTGGCAAGCGCCAGATCGTGCTGGTCAAGCCGCAGTCGTACATGAACACCTCGGGCGGACCCATCTCCAAGCTCTGCCGCGAGTACAAGATCAAGGCCGAGGAGCTGCTCGTGATTCACGACGAGCTCGACATTCCCGCCGGTGACGTGCGCGTCAAGGTGGGCGGAGGCCATGCCGGTCACAACGGCCTGCGCTCCATCATCGACAAGATGGGCAGCCGCGACTTTAGCCGTATCCGCACCGGCATCGGCAACCCTCCCGGCAAGATGGCCGTGGCAGACTATGTGCTCAAGCAGCTGCGCGCCCGCGAGGCCGAGGACTTCCAGGACACCTGCGCCCGCGCCGCAGATGCCGCCGGTCTGGCCATCGTCCACGGCGTAATCTACGCCCGCGACCACGTCAACGGCGCCGCCTCCGCCAACGGCAAGCACTAAAACCTACCGTTTAGGGACAGGTTTATTTTGGCAGGTTTTATCTGCGGAAACGCCCCGGTGGCCGCATCGCAATAAACCCCGCGCCGCCATACACGCATAACACCCCAAAGGGGGCCGGCCTCATCACAACCCGAGGCCGGCCCCCTTTGCCGTTTTGCCTGATAAAACCGACCAAAATAAACCTATCCCTATTTGGTAGGTCGAAGTGGATAAACCCTTTTCCCAACCGCCGAAGACACACGTAAACAGCATGTCCATGAGGGTATAATTTGCACCGTATGTTTGCACAACGCCTGTGCGCGTACGGTTTTACTCGGGCTACCGTCCATTTCCGTGGAGGCACGGTTCGGCGGCCCTAACAAGAGAGGGGTTCTATGTATAAGATCCTGGAGAAGACGCAGTTCTCGGAGAAGGTGTTCAAGTTCCGCATCGAGGCGCCCGCGATCGCCAAGCATGCGCACGCTGGACAGTTCCTCATGGTTCGCGCCAACGAGACGGGCGAGCGCGTCCCGTTTACCCTAGCTGGTTGGAACGGTGACGAGGGCTGGGTCGAGTTCATCTTCATGGTGATCGGCAAGACCACCGAGATGCTTTCCACCTATGAGGCCGGCGAGTCACTGCGCGACGTCGTGGGCCCGCTGGGCGTTCCCACCGAGATGGCCGAGGGCCCCTGCGCCGTCATTGGCGGCGGCGTCGGCCTGGCAATTGCCTTCCCGGTCGCCAAGCACCTGGTCGAGACCGGCCACGAGGTCCACGCCATCATGGGCGCCCGCACCAAGGACCTCCTGCTCATGGAGGACCAGTTCCGCGAGCTCCTCGACGAGGACCACATCCATATCACCACCGATGACGGCTCCTACGGCGAGCAGGGCGTTGTCACCGCTCCGCTGGAGCGCCTGCTGCAGGACAAGGCCGTGAGCCAGGTCTTCTGCGTCGGCCCCGTTCCGATGATGAAGTTCTCGACCCTCACCGCCCAGAAGTACGACACCCCCATTACCGCGTCCCTCAACCCCATCATGGTTGACGGCACCGGCATGTGCGGCTGCTGCCGCGTCGAGGTGGGCGGCGTGACCAAGTTCGCTTGCGTCGACGGCCCCGACTTCGATGCCACCCTGGTCGACTGGGATGACCTTCGTGCCCGCCAGGCCGCTTACCGTTCCGAAGAGGGCGAGTCCCTCAAGGCCTATGAGGAAAAGAGCTGCGCATGCCACTAGTTAACGGTCGTTTCGTTGCCGATATGAAGTCGCCCCGCACCCCCGATAACGAGGAGCCGGCTGCCGAGCGCGCCTGCGACTTCCGCCCCGTCGACAAGGGCTTCACCGAGGAGATGGCGCTGGCCGAGGCCGAGCGCTGCCTCAACTGCAAGAAGCCGTTCTGTGTTGAGGGCTGCCCTGTCAACATCAACATCCCCCGCTTTATCGAGCAGATCCGCGCGAAGGACTTCGGCGGCGCTCTCGATACCATCCGCGAGGACTCCATGCTTCCCGCTATCTGCGGCCGCGTCTGCCCGCAGGAGAACCAGTGCGAGGGCAAGTGCATCCGTGGTAAGAAGTCCGAGCCCGTGGCCATCGGCCAGCTCGAGCGCTTCCTGGGTGATCGCCCCGAGCTCGCCTCCACGCCCAAGATGGCCCCCAAGAACGGCAAGAAGGTCGCCGTCGTCGGCTCCGGCCCGTCCGGCATCACCTGCGCCGGCGAGCTCGCCCGCAACGGCTTTGACGTTACCGTCTTCGAGGCATTCTTCACCGGCGGCGGCGTGCTGGTCTACGGCATCCCCGAGTTCCGTCTGCCCAAGGCAGTCGTCAAGCGCGAGATTGACGGCCTGGAGGACATGGGCGTCAAGTTTGAGTACAACTCCGTCGTGGGCAATATGGCCACGGCCGAGGAGCTGTTCGAGCAGGGCTTCGACGCCATCTACGTGGCGACCGGCGCAGGCCTGCCCAAGTTCCTCAACGTCCCCGGCGAGAACCTGCCCAACGTCTTCTTCGCTAACGAGTACCTCACCCGCGTGAACCTGATGAAGGCCAACAAGTTCCCCGAGTACGACACCCCCACCAAGCACGGCAAGAACGTCGTTGTCTTTGGCGGCGGCAACGTGGCCATGGACGCCGTCCGTACCGCCAAGCGCCTGGGCGCCGAGCACGCCATCATCGCCTACCGTCGTACCGAGGACGAGATGCCCTGCCGTCGCGCCGAGCTGCACCATGCTAAGGCCGAGGGCGTCGAGGTTCTGCCGCTCGTCTCCCCGCTCGAGTTTGTCGCTGGCGAGGACGGCTCCGTGTGCGCCGTCAAGGTCCAGAAGATGGAGCTCGGCGAGCCCGACGAGTCCGGCCGCCGTCGCCCGGTGCCCATCGAGGGCGCCATCGAGGAGATCCCCTGCGACGTCGCTATTTCGGCTATCGGCACCAACGCCAACCCCTTCGCAAAGAAGATCGGCGGCAAGATGGAGCTCAACAAGTGGGGCTACATCGTTGCCGACGAGGAGACCGGCCAGACCACCGATCCCCGCATCTGGGCTGGCGGCGACATCGTCACCGGTGCCGCTACGGTCATTCTGGCGATGGGCGCCGGCAAGAAGGCCGCTGCCTCCATCACCAAGAGCCTGCTGGGCGAGTAATCACCCTCAGCGCTAGCCATTAAACGGCAAAGTCCCCGTCGAGCACACGCCCGGCGGGGACTTTTTCTATGCCGGTCGCCCCAACCACCACGATGGGGACAGGCACCTTTGTGGTGGTCTGGGGTCTTGTCGGTCGCTTTGTCTCGATCTGTAACACGTGGAGCCCGTTGAGCATCGTAGTTGTTACAGATCGAGATATTG
>CABQJK010000047.1 GCA_902464495.1 uncultured Collinsella sp.
AGGGGGAATACCATGAATACCGATATGTCTCGTCGTCAGTTTGTTGGTCTAGCCGGCTCGCTCGCCACGGTGCTTGGCCTTGGTCTTGTCGGCTGCGGCGGTGGTGCCGGCAAGGGCTCCGCTGCAGGCTCTACCACTGCCAAGGATGTGAAGGGCGCCGCGGAGTCCAAGAAGCTCGTGGTGGGCTTTGACAAGTCCTATCCTCCGTATGGTTTTGTGGGCGACGACGGTGAGTACACCGGCTTTGACCTCGACCTTGCTAAGGCCGTTGCCGACAAGCAGGGCTGGGACGTTGAGTACGAGGCCATCGACTGGGATGCCAAGGACACGCTGCTCAACTCGGGTGCCATCAACTGCATCTGGAACGGCTTTACCATGGAGGGCCGCGAGGACGACTACACGTTCTCCGATCCGTACATGCTCAACGAGCAGGTGCTCGTGGTCAAGAAGGACGCGGGTATCAAGAGCTGGGACGATCTTGCCGGCAAGACCGTGATTACCCAGACTGATTCCGCTGCGCAGGATGTGCTCGAGGGCGACCAGAAGGATCTGGCCGCGACGTTTGCCACGCTCGATACCATCGGTGAGTACAACACGGCGTTTATGCAGCTCGAGAGTGGTGCGGTCGATGCCGTTGCCTGTGACCTCTCGATCGCTCAGTATCAGCTGGCCGCCAAGCCAGATGCCTATACGCAGCTCGACAAGCCGCTGTCCAGCGAGCACTACGCCGTCGGCTTTAAGAAGGGCGACACCAAGTCGGCCGATGCTGTAACCGAGTCACTCAAGGCGCTCTACGAGGACGGCACGGTCAAGGACCTGTGCGATAAGTATTCAAGCTATGGTCTTTCCTTCGACAACTGGGTGCTCAAATAGCGGCTTTCCCAGGCACCCGATTTTGCCGTTCAAACCGTCGCTTGCGTACATTTAGTACGCGGCGCTCCTCTTTCACGGCAAACTCGGGCACCTGGAAAACCCGCTTTAGCATTGGGTTCGCTGTTCCGTTACTGTGAAAGAGAGCTTGGGTTGTCTATTCAGGTCATGATGCAGATGCTTGGCCAGGGATTCTTGGTCAGCTTGCAGCTGTTTGTGCTGACGTTGCTCGGGTCGATTCCGCTGGGAATTCCCGTGGCGTTTATGCGCATGAGCAAAATTGCGCCGCTTCGCTGGATCGCGCGCATCTATATTTCGGTCATGCGCGGCACGCCGCTCATGCTACAGATGTTTGCCATCTACTTCGCCCCGTACTACGTGTTCGGCATCTCGCTCACGCCCGATTCCAAGTGGACGGCGTGCGTTGTGGCGTTCATCATCAACTACGCCGGCTACTTTGCCGAGATCTATCGCTCGGGCCTGCAGTCGATTCCGCGTGGTCAATATGAGGCCGCCGAGGTGCTGGGCTACTCGCTTCTGCAGACATTTTTGTACATCGTGATGCCGCAAGTTGCCAAACGCATTTTGCCGGCGATGGGCAACGAGATCATCACGCTGGTCAAGGACACATCGCTGGCGTTTGCCATCGGTGTGGGGGAGATGTTCTCGACGGCCAAGGCGCTGGTTGCCTCGCAAGTGAGTATGGTGCCGTTTGCGATCGCGGCGCTGATTTACTGGGTCTTTAACTTTGTGGTCGAGATGCTGCTGGGCGCCGCCGAAAAGAAGCTGGACTATTATCATGACTAGATCACTCTGCCGTTCTAACGAACGGCGGACTGCTTGACGCTGCGCGCGTGCCTGACGGCCAATCTGCTCCTCAAACCGTCGCTTGCGTACAGAAGTACGCGGCGCTCCTCTTTCGGAGCACATTGTCTCGCCAGTCACACGCTCGCTGACTTTTTAAACACATGGAGGTTCCCGTGTCCGGAACGGTAATGAATATATCGAACGCGCGCAAGGCGTTTGGCGGCAATGAGGTACTCAATGATATCTCACTCGAGGTAAAGCGCGGCGAGGTCGTGGCGATTATCGGACCTTCGGGCGGCGGTAAGTCCACGCTGCTGCGCTGCGCTACGCTGCTCGAGACACTCGACGGAGGCTCTCTCTCGTTTGGCGACCTTGCCGTTGCGACGGACGCGGGGCCGGGTGCGGTCTATGCGAAAGGCGACGTGCCCAAACAGGCGCGCTCGCGGTTTGGTCTGGTGTTCCAGAACTACAATCTGTTCCCGCACTATACGGTGATGAAAAACATCATCGACGCGCCGATCCGCGTGCTTAAGCGCCCGCGCGAGCAGGCGGAGGCGCGTGCGCGTGAGTTGATCGCGCAGATGGGGCTTACGGGCAACGAGAACAAGGTGCCGTGTGAGCTTTCGGGCGGTCAGCAGCAGCGCGTGAGTATTGCCCGCGCCCTGGCGCTCGATCCGGAAATCTTATTCTTTGACGAGCCGACCTCGGCACTCGATCCCGAGCTGACGGCCGAGGTGCTGCGTGTCATTAAGGACCTGGCGGCGCAGAATATGACGATGGTAATCGTGACCCACGCGATGCAATTTGCGCGCGATGTTGCCGACCGCGTGGTCTTTATGGACGGCGGTCGCATTGTCGAGGAGGGATCTGCCGAGCAGGTTATCGACCATCCGCGCGAGCAGCGCACGCGTGAGTTCTTGAGCCGTATCGAGGGATAGACTCAGGTATTTACTCAACTATTAATTGAGGCGAAGCCGCCACAGGTCTTACGGTCTGTGGCGGCTTTTTGTTTACATCGACGGGGTTCAATAATTGCCCCACAAGCTTGTCTCTTCCTCTCGCCGCCTGTATTCATACGTGTGCCGAAAGGTATGCATGGACAGCCGTCCGTGAGGGTAGGGTGGTGGCATAGGACATTTGGAGGGTGAGTCGGCTCGGCTGCCGACCATGCTGTTCCCGGGACGGCACCGACCGCGAACTCTCCCCGTTGGCGTCGCGCATTGCGCGCGGCCCTGCAAGGAGGTCATCATGGGTGCTCCCAAGACCGGCAACGTAAGGAACGTGGTGCTCGTAGGCCAAGGCGGGGTGGGCAAGACTTCACTCGCCGAGGCCATGCTCCACCTTTCCGGCAAGACCGCCCGCCTGGGCGGCCACGACGGCACCAAGCCCACGCTCGACTATGACCCCGAAGAGGTCAAGCGTGCATTTTCCATCTCGACGACCATCGCGCCGATCGACTGGAAGGGCGCGCGCATCAATGTGCTCGATGCCCCGTGCTACCCCGATTTTATCGGCGACGCCTTTGCCGCGATGAGCGTCTGCGAGACGGCTCTGTTTGTGGTCGACGCCGAGGCCGGCCCGCAGCCTACGACGGTTAAGCTCTGGTATGCCGCCGAGGACCTACGCCTGGCACGCGCGGTGTTCGTAAACCGCCTGTCGCGCTCCGAGGCCAGCTTTGCGACCACGATGGACCTGCTGCAGGAGCGCTTTGGCACGCGCCTGGGCGCCGTGACCCTTCCCTGGGGCGAGGGCGAGGACTTTGACGGCATCATCGACCTGGTGCGCATGAAGGCGCGCCACTGCAACGGCGCCGAGGCCGTTGAGTTGGAGATTCCCGAGGAGTATCGTGCCCAGGCCGAGGAGGCCCATGACCATCTGTGCGAGCTGGTGGCCGAGGCTGACGACGAGCTGATGATGAAATACCTGGAAGGCGAGGAGACGCTGACGCAGGAGGAGCTTGAAGGCCTGCTGTCTAAGGCGATCGCCGAGCGCATCTTTGTGCCGGTCTTTGCGGGCGATTGCATTAAGGAGCAGGGCGTCAACTCGCTGATGGACGACATCGCCACGTACTTCCCGGCGCCGACCGACTACGGCGAGATGCCGCTCATCGACGGTGATTCGCTTAAGATTTCGAGTGACGATGACCGTCCGGTGGCGTTTGTGTTTAAGACGCTGGCCGATCCGCAGCAGGGCCGCATCAGCTTTATCAAGGTGCTGACGGGCACGCTTGAGCCGGGTCTTGAGTTGGTCAACGCGCGTACCCGCAAGAGCGATCGTTTGGCTCACTTGTATGTGATGTGCGGCCGCGATATGACCGAGGTTGGCCATGCCTATGCCGGCGACATCATCGTGGCGCCCAAGCTGGCTGCCGAGACGGGCGATACGCTCTCGATTACCGGCAAGGTCGAGGCTGCGGCGTTTAAGTTCCCCAACTCGCAGTACCGCATCGCCATCGAAGCCGAGAACCGCGGCGACGAAGAGAAGCTCTACACGTTTATCGAGAAGGCCTGCAAGGCAGACCCGACCATGAGCATCGACCGCGACGAGGAGACGGGCCAGACTATCATCTCCGCCGTTGGTGAGGCGCAGGTTTCGGTGCTGCTCAACCGTTTGGAGGATCGCACCAAGGTCGTGGCCAAGAGCGTGCCGATCCGCATTCCGTATCGCGAGACCATCCGCCGCACGGCGAGCGCCCAGGGTCGCCACAAGAAGCAGACCGGTGGCGCCGGTCAGTACGGCGACTGCTGGCTGCGCGTGGAGCCGCTCATTGGGCCCGACGGCACGAGCGACGGCTACGAGTTTGTGGACGAGGTCGTGGGTGGCCGCATTCCGCGCTCGCTGATCCCCGCTGTGGACAAGGGCGTCCAAGAGACCATGAAGGACGGCATTATCGCCGGTTATCCGCTCACGGGCATTCGCGTCGCGGTGTACGACGGTTCGTATCACAGCGTCGACTCCAACGAGATGGCGTTCCGCGCGGCGGCTCGTATCGGCCTGCGCAAGGCGTGCGCCGATGCCGACCCGGTGGTGCTGGAGCCCATCGAGGAGATCACCGTGACCATTCCCGAGAGCTACGCCGGCGCCGTGATGGGCGACATCTCGGCCTCGCGCGGTCGCGTGACGGGCATGGAGACCGATGAGCGCGGCGACACCGTGGTCATCGCCCAGGCCCCGCTCGCCGAGCTGACGGATTACTCGACGCGCCTGCGCTCCATCACGCGCGGCACGGGCGACTTTACCATGAAGCCCGCCGGCTACGAGCAGGTTCCCTACGACGTTCAGGCCAAGCTGGTCGAGCGCTATGAGGAGGGCCGCGCTAAGTAGCGTGTGATTTTGCCTGCAATGTAGGTGCTGACGAAAAGGCCGCCCTGGGTAACCGGGGCGGCCTTATTTGATCCCTTGGGGACTGCAAATCGATTCTTGTCGCGGTTAGGGGCTTAATCACCCGAGGCTTGGTTGCGGCCGGTGGAGTAGTCGATCTGCACATGCGGCTGCAGGTTGTAGCAATATACGTGGAAGCACAGCGTCTTGCCGTGGTCCTCGACCGATTGCGCCTCGAGGCGTACGCCACGGCAGACGAGCTCCTCTTCGTTGTACATGGGCGTGACGCGATAGAGCACGTGGTTGCCCGTGTCGCGGATATAGTCGAGGATTTGCTCCTCAAACGGCAACATGCCCGTCTCGTTGAGATAGCGTGTGCCGGTGAGCAGATTCTTGCGGTTGGCGTTTTCGCCGCAGAGCGACCAAGCGATAAGGTGGCAACGGTTGTAGAGGCTCTGACCCGGAATAAAGTCGTAGCGCTGCTGGTGCCATCCGGCGGGGTGGATACGCGAGATATCTCCGCGCTTGCCTTGACCGAGCGACTCGGGACCCACACAGGCGAGCGCTTTGCGGGCGCGGCCCAAGCTGTCGAGCTTGGAGAACTTCTTAAAGCAGCCCTCTTCGGTAGCTCGCTCGTATTCGTCGAGTGTGAATGATGGCGTGCCCAACGGGTGCGTGCTGTCGGCACGAAGGGCAACGTAGGGGTTGCCGGCGTAGTCGGGAATGCTGCTGAGATAAACACCGCGGGCGCGGTTAAGGTCGGGGTTTTCGACCTCGTCGATGGGGGTGACGGAGCCGTTCGGGTCGGTGTCGCCGCCGGTGTCGGTTGTGGTGGCCTCGGAGCCATCACCGGCGTCCGGGCCGCCTTCGGAGTCCGCGGAGCTCGCCGTCCCCGATTCGAGTCGGGCGACCAGATCGGCCTCGTCTTCGGTGCGGCTAGGGCTTTCATTCTGCTTTTCGGCTAGAGCCGCCGCCTGCTCGTCACTTTGCGGTGATAGCAGTTTGGGTGCGCCGTCGAGCGATCCTGTAAACAGCGCAAACCCCAACACCACGGCGGTGCCGATGGAAAGTACTTGCTTGTAGGCGGACTTGCGCGACATGGGGGCTCCTGGGTAGTCGGTTGCGAATCTACCAGTCTAGCAGGAGCCGGCAGGGGCCGTTCTATCGAACAAATACTTAAGATTTGGGACAAACACTACTGATTCATTTGCTTCATATTTGGCGTATGGCTAGATCGAGGTGGAATCGAGCCAATTGAGTTTGCACTCGAGAATACGCTGCTCGCCGGGTTCGCTGCTGCCGTCAAGTAGGGCGAGGAGCATCTCGGCTGCTTCGCGACCTTCCTGGTCGACGGGCTCGATGATGGTGGAGACGGTCGGCGTGGTGAGGTTGGTCCAGTCTTCGCAGTTGAGTCCCAAAAGGCCGATTTGCTGTGGGAGCAGATGGACCATGGGCTGAAGCGCCTTATAGACGCGCGGAAGTGCCCATTGGTTTTGCACGAAGATGAGCGTGCGCTTGGCGGGGTTGAACTTGTATTTAAAGTATTCGGTGAGCTCGTTGATTGACGGCTTGTTGTGGTCGATGGGGATGGCTTTGTAGAGCTGCCCATTCGCGGCCAGTGCCTCGGCATATCCCTGGAAACGCTCCATGCGGGTGCGCATTTCGGTCATGTTGGCGGCAATGGAAAAGAAATCTTCGTAGCCGGCGTCGAGGAGTGCCTGTGTTGCGTTGTACACGCCGTCGTAAAGGTTGGTTTTGATCCAGCTGGTACCTGGGCTATAGATGGCCGCATCGAAAAAGACGACGGGCTTGCCGGCGCGCCTGATGCGGTCGTGGACGGCTTTGAAATTTGCCGTGGGTTGGATGATAAAGCCATCGACGCCCAGCGAGAGCATCTTGTCGACGTACATGAGCTCGGTGTCGGGGTCGAAGTTGCTCGTGCAAACGACCGTCTGGTAGCCCGCGGGGAGCATGACCTGTTCCATGCCGTTGAGGACGAGGCCCGCCCACTTGTTGGTGTTATCCAAAATGATAATGGCGATGACGTGGGTCTGCTTGCCGGTGAGCGTTTGCGCTTGGGCGTTGGGAACGTATCCAAGTTCCTTAATGACGCGCGCGATTTTGTTCTGCGTCTTCTCGCTAAGCTTTTCTCGTTTGTCGTTGAGGTAATACGAGACGCTTGCCGTCGAGGTTCCCGCCTCTCGAGCGACGTCTGCGATCGTAACGCGCTGTTTTGCCACAGCGACTCCTTCCGACAGATGAGCATTTTCCAACATGATGACTTTGAGTCTTGGTGAAGGATACGCTTCGGTGAGCGGCTTTTTCCTTTCATATGAGTATGCAACAAATGCGGCATACGGGTGGGGTCGAAATTTGTGACCGGCATGCGCATCTGCCGTCTACCGAGAAAATCAAATACTTCTTGACTTTTGAAATCGAGGGCAAAATCGCAGGATTCATTTTTGGTTAAACGCATAACTAAATCGCATAACCAACGCTCTGACCTGCGCGTTTACCGAAATAAGCTGGCATTAAGAAAAACGAGCACCTATATTGTTCTTGTCGAAAAGACAGCAAGTCCAAACGGCAGGGGATGCTCCGGAGGCCTCCGCAAACGGTGTCTTGCGCACGCAACTCTATGAAAAGAGGGAAGCAATGAAGATCGTAGGCGTTGCCGCCTGTACTGTGGGTATTGCCCACACGTATATGGCCCAGAAGGCGATTCAGGATGAATGCGCCGCCCGTGGCATCGAGTGCAAGGTCGAGGCTCAGGGTGGCCTGGGTATCGAGAATGAGCTCACGCAGGAAGACGTGGACTCCGCCGACCTGGTCCTGGAGTCCGTCGACGTGGGTGTCGAGAACGAGGACCGTTTTGAGCAGAAGATGGCCGAGGGCAAGTTCCTGAAGGTCGGCACCTCGGATGTAATCGCCGATCCGGTGAAGATCATCGACCAGGCCGTTGAGATCATCAAGGCGACGGGTGGCGCCGTTGACGCGCCCAAGGCCGAGGCCAAGGCAGAGAAGAAGGCCGTCTCCGCTGCCCCGCAGGCCCCGACACCGGCGTCCAAGCAGTCTATCTTTGCCGATCCTGGTAAGACGCTGCTCAATGCATTCAATACCGGCGTTTCCTATTTTATCCCCATTGTCGTTATCGGTGGCGTGTTCCTCGCCTTCTCGTTGGCATCCGGTACTGCCGGCGCTAGTGGTATGGAGGTCACCAACCCGTTGATGGTGAGCCTTAATACCATCGGTATGGCCGGTATTTCCATGATGATTCCGGTGCTTGCGGCATACATCGCCTACTCGATGGCCGGCAAGCCCGCACTTGCCCCTGGCTTCGTCCTGGGCTACCTGGTTAACAACGCCGTCGTCACCCCGAGTGGCAACAGCGTTTCGACCGGCTTCTTGGGTGCCATGATCATGGCTGTCATCTGCGGTTACTTTGTCCGCTGGATGAAGACTTGGAAGGTCAACAACACCATCCAGACCATCATGCCCATCCTGATCATCCCGATTCTGACCTCGCTTGTCCTGGGCATGGCCTATATCTACATCCTGGCCACGCCGCTTGGCTTTGTGATGGACTGGCTCACCGGCGTGCTCGGCAGCCTGCAGGGCGGTTCCGCAGTTGTCCTGGGCCTGGTCATTGGCGTTATGACCGCCTTCGATATGGGTGGCCCCATCAACAAGACCGCCTCGACCTTCACCATGGCCATCATGGCCTCCGGTATCTACGGTCCTAACGGTATGTTCCGCGTCGCCGTCGCCGTTCCCCCGATCGCCTGTGGCCTCGCTGCGCTCATCGCCAAGAACAAGTTCGATGACGCTGACCGCCAGATGGGCATCTCCGCGCTGTTCATGGGCTGCATCGGTATTACCGAGGGCGCTATCCCCTTCGCGGTCAAGGACCTCGGTCACACCCTGCCCGGCATTTGCATCGGCTCTGCCGTGGGTGCGGCACTTGCCGCCTTCCAGGGCATCGACTGCTACGTCCCGCACGGTGGCTTTATCGTCGCCCTTGCCACCAACAACGTCGCGCTGTTCTGCCTGGACATCGTGATTGGCGCCGTGGTCGCCGCTGCAATCCTGATTGCCATGAAGCCCACGCTCGATAAGCAGGCCAAGTAAACCTTTATGGACTCCGGTTGTGCGGAGGGATGGATTTGACTCCGCACAACCGCCCCTACACAACAAAATCCATCCGTACTGATAGGGCCCACATCTGGGTCCCAGGGAACTTTTGTCAAAAATCCTCTGGAGAAGGAGAACAAAATGTCCAACCTTACCATCCGTCAGGCCGTTCAGGGCATGCTCAAGCTGCAGGATAGCGGCGATCACGCAACCATGGTCGGCATTGGCCCCATGAGCCCCAACCTGATTCAGGCCGTGTTCGAGCTTGCCAAGGACGAGGATTTCCCGCCCATGTTTATCGCCAGCCGCAACCAGGTCGATATGGACGAGATGGGCGCCGGCTACGTCAACGGTTGGGACCAGACGCGCTTTGCCGCCGACATCAAGAAGGTTGCCGACGAGGTGGGTTACACCGGTCCGTACTACCTGTGCCGCGATCACGGCGGTCCGTGGCAGCGCGACGAGGAGCGTAACGCCCACCTGCCCGAGGACGAGGCCATGGAGCTCGCCCGCAAGTCCTTCGTCGCCGACATGGAGGCAGGCTTTGACCTGCTGATGGTCGACCCCACCAAGGACCCCTATCAGATCGGCAAGGTTATTCCGCTCGACGTGGTGCTTCGCCGCACGATTGATCTTATCGACTACCTTGAGCAGTACCGTCGCGAGCATAACCTGCCCGAGGTTGCCTATGAGGTCGGTACCGAGGAGACCAATGGCGGCTTGACCTCTACCGATAAGTACGAGGAGTTCATTTCTCAGCTGCAGCCCGAGCTCGAGAAGCGCGGCTGCCCCATGCCCACCTTTATCGTCGGCCAGACCGGTACGCTCACCCGTTGGACCGAGCAGGTCGGCCATTACAACTTCAAGAATGCCCGCGAGCTCGCCGACATGGCTAAGCGCTACGGCGTGGGCCTGAAGGAGCACAACGCCGACTATCTGGACGACGCGACGCTGCTCGAGCACATCCCGGCACACGTGACCGCCTCCAACGTCGCTCCGCAGTATGGCACCGAGGAGACCCGCGCCTACCTCAAGCTCTGCGCCACCGAGCAGATCTTGGTCGACAACGGTCTGTGCGCTGACCCCTCCGACCTGTATCACACCCTGCTGGTCAAGGCTATCAAGACCGAGCGCTGGCGCAAGTGGATGACTGGCGACGACGTCAACCTGCAGGTCGACGACATCCTTGCCGACGATGAGCTCAGCCTGAAGATCCTGGATGTCTCCGGTCACTATGCGTTCAACGATCCTGAGGTCAAGGAGCAGGTCGAGAAGCTCTACCGCAACCTCGCCGCTCTGGACATCGACGGCAAGCGCTTTGTCATCGAGCACATCAAGCGCCCGATCAAGCAGTACGTCGTCGGTCTTAACCTCAAGGGCGTCACGACCCGCATCGAGGCCGCTCTTGCCGAGTAAGTAGCTTTTCCTACGCGACGCCGGGCCTGGGGCATGTCCCAGCTGCAGGCCCGGCACATGGGACAAAGGGGCAGTCCCTTTGTCCCATTCTTTTGAGTTTTAGCTTCCTTTGAAGGGGTTCACCATGAAGTTCTTTATCGATACCGCCAATCTGGACGAGATTGCCGAGGCCAAGAGCTGGGGCTGCCTGGCCGGTGTTACCACCAACCCGTCCCTGTACGCCAAGACCGGCGGCAAGCTTGCCGACTTTGAGCCGCATATGCTCAAGATTGCCGAGCTCTGCGAGGGCCTGCCCGTGTCCGCCGAGTCTACCGCGACCACTGCCGAGGGTATGATCGAGGAGGGCAAGCGCCTTGCCGCCCTCGCCCCCAACATCGTGGTCAAGCTTCCCGTGTGCGAGGCCGGCCTTGCCGCCTGCCGTGCGCTGGCCGATGCTGGCGTGCGCGTCAACATGACGCTCGTCTTCTCGCCGACGCAGGCCCTTATGGCCGCCAACGCCGGTGCTCGCTACATCAGCCCGTTTGTCGGTCGTTTCGACGACATCGCCGAGGACGGTATCTCGCAGCTCGACAACGTCGTGACCTGCATTAAGAACTACGACTGGACGGGCAAGAACGTCGACGACACCGTCGAGATCATCACCGCCTCGGTTCGTACGCCCAACCACGTAACCCAGGCCGCGCTGCTTGGCGCCGATATCGCGACCGTGCCCATGGCAGCCCTTAAGAAGTGCCTGCACCATCCGCTGACCGATCAGGGCCTTGCCTCGTTCGAGGCCGACTGGCAGAAGGTTGTCGCTCAGGCTTAACGAGTGGATTGCCCCGGCATCGTGTCATCCGGTGCCGGGGTTGTTCTCAAGAGAGGAATTCGTATGACCAACCAGGAGCTGGCGAAGGTCGCCAATGAGGTCAGGAAGGGTGTCGTGACTGCGGTTCACGCGGCCAAGTCGGGACACCCGGGTGGATCGCTCGGTGCTGCCGACATCATGACGTATCTGTACTTTGAGGAAATGAATATCGATCCTGCCGACCCTCACAAGGCCGATCGCGATCGCTTTGTGCTCTCCAAGGGTCACGCGGCGCCGGGCCTGTATTCGGTGTTGGCAAATCGCGGCTATTTTCCCGTCGAAGAGCTCGAGACGCTCCGCCATATTGGCAGCCGACTGCAGGGCCATCCCAACATGAACGACGCCCCTGGCATCGATATGTCCACCGGATCGCTCGGTCAGGGCATCTCTGCTGCAGTTGGAATGGCGCTTGCCGCTAAGCACTGGGGCGACGGCTACCGTGTCTACACGTTGCTGGGCGACGGTGAGTGCGAGGAAGGCCAGGTGTGGGAGGCGGCCATGTTCGCCGGCAACCATGCACTCGACAATCTTGTTGCCGTCGTCGACCACAACGGCTTGCAGATTGACGGCACGATCGATGAAGTCAACTCGGCCATGCCGCTCGCTGACAAGTTCCGCGCCTTTAAGTGGCATGTGATCGAGCTCGCCGACGGTAACGACATGGCGCAGATTGAGGCGGCTTTCGCTGAGGCTCGTGAGGTGACCGGCGTGCCCGTCGCTATCATCGCCGAGACGGTGAAGGGCAAAGGCGTCTCCTTTATGGAGAACCAGGTTGGCTGGCATGGCAAGGCGCCCAATGACGAGCAGTTTGAGCAGGCCATGGCCGAGCTCGCGGCAGCAGGAGAGGAGCTCTAATGGCAGACGTCAAAAAAGTCGCCACGCGCGTAAGCTACGGCGAGGCGCTCGTCGAGCTGGGCAATGAGCACGATGACTTTGTAGTGCTCGATGCCGACCTGGCAGCCGCTACGCAGACGGGTAAGTTTAAGGCTGCTCATGCTGAGCGCTTTTACGATGCCGGCATCGCCGAGAGCAACCTGATGGGTCTTGCCGCCGGCATCGCGACCACGGGCCGCGTTGCTTTTGCGAGCACCTTTGCGATGTTTGCCGCCGGTCGCGCCTACGAGCAGGTCCGCAATTCCATTGGCTACCCGCACCTCAACGTCAAG
>CABQJK010000048.1 GCA_902464495.1 uncultured Collinsella sp.
TAGTCATGGTATTCGCCGCGGTCCCACTTCTCGAGGAACTCGTCAAAGAAGTGCGGGTCAGCCTGAGCCTCGGCGTCGGCCTTATTGCAGGCGTCAATCTTGGCAATCAGGGCATCGTGCTCGGGGGTCTTCTCGTAGGGCTCCTCCAGGAAGGCAAGCATGATGTCGGCCATCAGGAACTCGCCGGTGATCTTGCCGCCAAAGCCCACGATGTTGGCGTTGAGCTCGCGACGGGCATACAGGGCAGAGGTCATGTCGCGAACCAGGGCGCAGCGGGCGCCGGGAACCTTGTTGACGGCGTTGGTGATACCGATGCCGGTGCCGCACAGGGCCACGCCAAAGTCGGCCTTGCCGCTGGCAACAGCCTCGCCCACGGCCTTACCGTAGATGGGATAGTGCGTACGGGTGTGGCTGTAGGTGCCGCAGTCGAGCACCTTGTAGCCAGCCTGCTCCAGGCGGTCGGCCAGATAGATCTTCTCGTCCGTAACGATATGGTCGCAACCGATTGCGATGGTCTTCTTCATCAGAACGTCCTTTCGTCTGAATTCACAAGTTGAGGTAGAAGTTCGAGTTCTCGGTGGCCCTCGTTAGGCCATCTTGTTGAGCATGTCGACACGGATCTGGTGACGGCCGCCGGCGTACTGGGCGCGCAGGAACTCGCGGGCGATCTTCTTGGCGACCTCGGTGCCCACAACGCCCGGACCCATGGTGACCATGCGCGAGCCGTTGTGCTCGCGGGTCATGTAGGCGGAACGCTCGTCGGAAATGTTGGCGACGACCATGCCCTTGATCTTGACGGCGGCCATATAGGAGCCGACGCCGTACTTATCGAATGCGAAGCCCTGGGAATCCTTGTGCTCCAGCAGGTCCTTGGCAACGGCGGTCGCGGAATCGACAAAGTCCGCGGCAGGGGTCTCGGAATAGTCGACGACCTCGTGACCGTCGGCGATGAGCATCTCCTTGATGGACTCCTTCATCGACATACCGTCGGCATCGGAAGCGATTACAACCCTCATGACATCCTCCTTGAGAGATACGCAGGTGCGTAGTTTCTGTTTGGAAGTGTTGAATCGCGTTCAGGTCCGGGCATCTGAATGTGCGGTTCTTCACTGTTCATGTTTATTTGAACACATTCGAACAACGACTGCAACAACTATTTGTTTATCTTTGTTCTTTTTTGAACAAATACCGTTCACGGGTGTTTGTTGACCGCTTGGGCCTGGCAGAGGCGTGAGCGTTCACGTGCTCAACAAAAAAGGGCGACCGAGAACGCATCTCGGTCGCCCTTCTTACGGTTCGATCTTTCAAAGATCGCTTTGCCGCCTACTCAGACTGCCCACTCTTCTTGGCATGTTTAGACGGAGCGCTCAAGAAACGACCCGTCAGATAGTTCGCGGGACCGGAGACATCGATCCCCAGCAGCACGTGTCCTAGCCATAGGAACGCCACGAGCACCAGTAGAGGAATCACACACGAGGTCACGATCATCACGATGACGCCTTCGATCAGATCGGTCACCTGCTGCACGATCTCGTCGGTCATCTGCTTGGCACCGCTGGTTACCGACGTAACCAGGCTCGAGGCCCCGTCAGTCAACTGCTCGAGCACGTTCTTGGACTCTGTGGACTCGGCCTTTTTCTTGTTCGATTTTGAGCTGGTCTCGCCTGACTTGTCCGTGGTATCGGTCTTTTCCGCAGCGTCCGCTGCCTTTTGCTCAGCTTGCTCAATACTTACGCGATACGTTTCATCGACCTTCTGCGACACCCATACGCTCGCGGGCACAAGCGCCATGCCGATCACGGCAACCACCAGCACGCGCGTCGCCACACGGCGCAGGACAGCGCTCGTGCTCCAGCGCCCATGAACGCCAAGCGACACCGCAAAGAGCACCAACGCAAACGGGATTAAGATGCCCAAGCCAACCGACCACAAAATCGTGAGCAAATATTTCTCGAGGTAGAGCACGGCGAGCACGATGCCCAGGTTACCCGAAAGCTGCGCGAGCTGCTCAGCGACCGGCGTTCCCGTATCACCAGGCAGCGCGGTAATGCCCGCAGATAGCGCCACGCACGAGGTCGTGAGCGCCAGTACGTTACCTTTCTTTTGATCGATGACCTCGATGGTGGAGTCCCAAGTCTTGGTATCGGCAAAATGCGGGCGCGCGACAAAGCCCGACAGCAGCGCCAGCACTACCAGCGCGATAATCACGCCAATCTGCAGCTTTTTGTTTGCACACACGACATCGGACAGGCTGGGCTGCAGCTCGGTTACCGTCGTATGCTCGGTTATCTGGACAGGACGCCCATGAGCCATCTCGTGCGCGTCTCTTTTTTGAATCAATCCGTTGTCCGGCATTTGGATACCTCCTCATTCCGGCCTGTATTGCGGATGGAAGTATACCCACGAAGCAAAATATCCAACAGCGCCGAATAAGTTGCGGTGAAATAGGGACTGTTTTTGCTGTTAGAAGGCCCATTCAGTCCCCATTTCACCGCAACTTAGGCTGAAGGACAGAAAAGCCCTGCCGCGGGGTTGCGACAGGGCTTTTGGAAGGGGACTTGGTTGTGGGGGCTCGTTAGGCGAGCTTGGCCTCGAGTTCAGCGATGCGCTTGTAGGCATCGATGGTAAAGCGGGTCTGCTTCTCCAGGATCATGGTGGTCATCAGGGTGTCCTGGGCGTGAGCCATGATGAAGGTCATCTCCATCTCGCCGCCGCCGGCCTCCTGCGAAAGCAGCTTGGTCTGCGTGTCGTGGGCGCCAATGAGCGCATCGCTCGCATCCTTGTGCAGCTGCTCGGCCTTCTCAAAGTCACCCTCACGGGCAGCATCGAGTGCAGCAAGCAGGTCGGTCTGGGCGTCACCCGCGTATGCGACGATCTCGAATCCAACCATCGAGATTTCTTCTTTGGTTGCCATATTGCGTTCCTTTCACATATGAACCAATGGAGAGCATCGCGTCCGGGCATACGCGCTGCGTTGTGTATGCCAGAAACATTAACATTCAAACAAAAAAGAACAATCCAAAACGTAGTTTCAGGCTATGAACGGTCGATTTTCACCCGTGAACGGTTTTTAAACTATTCTGAACAATATCGAACACATAAATCGACGACCCAAACAGGTCCGCACCCTAGCGCAGACTGCGTACCGTATCGCCCTCGACGAGCACACCGGGGATCAGCATGTGCTCCACGCCGGCCACGACGCCCTCGGCGCCGGCAATCTTGTCGACCGCCCACATGCCAACGCGCTTGTTATCAAAACGTACCGTTGTCAGGCGACGATCGGGCACGATATCGCCCAGGCTATCGTCAACGCCCACCACGCTCACGTCCTCGGGCACGCGCTTTCCGCGCGACTCGAGCCCGCGAATGCAGCCATAGGCCATAGCATCGTTCGAAGCATAGATAGCAGTGCAAGTCGGATCGTCTGCCAGAGCCTGCCCGGCGGCATACCCACTCTGCGCAGTCCAGTCACCGCGGATAAGCCGCGGCGGCTCAATGCCATGCGCGCGCAGGGTCTCGCGCCAGCCTTCCTCACGTTGCATACCCGAAAGCGAGCGCTCGGGGCACGAGATAAAGTGCACCGTCTTGTGCCCTTGCCCCAGCAGGTACTCGACCACTTGGCGCGAGCAATCGAACTGGTCGTTATCGACTGTCGAGCACAGCGGGTGCTCCAGCATGGTAACGAGCACCGTCTGCATACCGGGCAGCGGCTCAAAGGTGCCAAAGTCTGCCGGCATACGGTTCATAATCACGACCATACCGTCCACCGGAAGTGCACTCATGCGCGACGACGCGCTCTCGAGGGTATAGGGATGTCCATCTACTTTAGTAAGAGTGATGGCATAGCCGTGTTTGTCGGCCGCGGCAGCAAAACCCTCCATGCGGTCGAGGTTTCCGGTACCGGTGATGTTGAACATGGCGACGCCGACGGTCTTGAACTTGCCGCGGCGCAGCGACCGGCCGGCAAAATTGGGTCGATACCCGAGCTCGCGCATGGCGGCACGCACGCGCTCCTTGGTCTCGGGGCGCACGCTGGGTGAATCGTGCACGGTGCGCGAGACCGTCTGCTCCGAGACGCCCGCAAGACGCGCCACGTCCTTAACGGATACCGATTTTTTAACAGCGGCCATAGGTCGATCTTTCTATGTCAACGATGCCATCGCGGGCATCCCAACAGACAAAATGAACGCCTCCAAGTATATCCAACGCCTCCACCGCCATACGCTCACCACCCAAAACCTACCGTTCACCGACAATCCTGCGTCCCCGAACGGCTTTTGTCGCCCAAATGTTAACGTTGCCATTGTGCAAACACAGAGCCACCGGGCGGCTCAAACGTTTACGCGCAAGGAATCGACGGTCCACAGGCACAGGGGCCACCGGTTCGCGTCTTTTTTTGTGTCGCAAAATGGCAACGTCAACATTTTGGCAAACAAGGTCCAAACGTTACCATCGTTGCTAACCCACCGACTCTTAGGAGCTTTGCATGGAGCAACTCATCGCCACCATCGAAAAGGGCCAGCCCCTTTTCAACGCGATCGCCCGCAACAAGTACCTCAAGGCGATCCGCGACGGCTTTATCTCCGTCATCCCCATCATCATCTTCTCGTCCATCTTCTGCCTGGTGGCCTCGGTCCCTAACATCTGGGGTTTCTATTGGCCCGACGACATCAACAACGCCCTGTGGAAGTGCTACAACTACTCCATGGGCATCCTGGCCATCGCCTGTGCCGCCACCACGGCCAAGCACTTCGCCGACGCTCAGAACCGCGATCTGCCCAAGAACAACCAGATCAACTTTATTTCCTGCATGTGTGCGGCCATCATCGGCTTCCTGCTGCTCTCGAGCGACACCATTTCCACGGACGCTGCCAGCGGCTTCAACACCACCTACCTTGGCTCCAAGGGCCTGCTGACCGCCTTCATCGCTGCGTTTGTGACCGGCATCATCTACAAGTTCTTTATCAAGCGCAACATCACCGTCAAGATGCCCGAGCAGGTTCCGCCCAACATCTCGCAGACCTTTAAGGACATCATCCCCTTCTCCGTCTGCATCACCGTCTTTTGGGTCTTTGACATTGTCTTCCGCTCTGCCTTTGGCTTCTGCTTTGCCCAGGGCGTCATCCAGGTGTTCCAGCCCTTGTTCACCGCTGCCGACGGCTACATCGGCCTCGCTGTGATCTACGGCGCTATGAGCCTCTTCTGGTTCGTCGGTGTCCACGGCCCCTCGATCGTCGAGCCTGCCATCGCCGCCGCCCTCGTTGCTAACATGACCGACAACCTGGCTGCTTACCAGGCCGGTCAGCACGCTTCTGCCGTCCTGACGCAGGGCGCCCAGTACTTCGTCGTCTGCATGGGCGGCACCGGCGCCACGCTCGTCCTCGTCTTCATGTTCTGCTTCCTGGCTAAGTCCCAGGAGATGCGTGCGGTCGGTAAGGCCTCCATCGTCCCGGTCTGCTTCGCTGTCAACGAGCCGCTGCTGTTCGCCGCGCCCATCGTGCTCAACCCCGTCTTCTTTGTCCCGTTTGTCTTTGCCCCGATCGCCAACGTCTGGATCCTCAAGGTCTTTATCGACTTCCTGGGCATGAACGGCTTTATGTACACCCTGCCTTGGACCGTCCCCGGCCCCATCGGCACCATCATGGGCCTGGGCTTCCAGCCGCTCGCCTTTGTGATGCTCGCCGTCATCCTGGTCGTCGACTTCCTTCTGTACTACCCGTTCTTCCGTGCCTATGACGCCCAGAAGTGCGCCGAGGAGGCCGAGATCTCCCAGGAGGAGCTCGCCGCCAAGAACGCCGAGAAGGCTGCCAAGCTCAACGATGCCTTCCAGGGCAAGGCCGATGCCAAGAGCGTTGCCGACGGCGCCGCTGCCGAGGCCGTAAAGGCCGACGCCTCCCCCGCCGCTGCAGCCCCCGCTGCCGAGGCCACGGCCGCCAGCGACCTCAACGGCAAGCGCGTGCTCGTGCTCTGCCAGGGCGGCGGTACCTCGGGCCTGCTCGCCAACGCGCTGGCCAAGGCCGCCAAGGAGCGCGGTATCGACCTGGAGACCGCTGCCGACGCCTATGGCAACCACGTGGACATGCTCCCCGACTTTGACCTGGTCGTCCTGGCCCCGCAGGCCGCGAGCTACTTGGCAGACCTGCAGAAGGACTGCGAGCGCGTGGGCAACAAGTGCGTCGCCTGCCGCGGTAAGCAGTACATCGAGCTCTCCCAGAACGGCGACAAGTCTCTCGCCTTCGTAAGCGAGCAACTCTCGAAGTAAGTAACGCTCAGAGCCAGCCGACCATCAACAGCCGGCTGGCACTTCGATTTAGACGATTGGATATTTCATCATGTCCGTTAATCCTGCCAGCGTCACCAACCCGCCCGCGCAGTTTCCCGAGGACTTTGTCTTTGGCGGCGCCACCGCTGCCTACCAGGTAGAGGGCGAGACCCGCACTCACGGTAAGGGCAAGGTTGCCTGGGACGACTTCCTGGAGGCCCAGGGCCGCTTCTCCCCCGATCCCGCTTCCGACTTCTACAACCAGTATCCCGTCGATTTGGAGCTGTGCGAGGAGTTCGGCATCAACGGCATCCGTCTCTCCATCGCCTGGAGCCGCATCTTCCCCAACGGCACCGGCGAGATCAACGCGCAAGGCGTGCAGTTCTACCACGACCTCTTCGCCGAGTGCCACAAGCACCACGTCGAGCCGTTCGTCACGCTGCACCACTTCGATACGCCGCTCCCCCTCTTTGAGAAGGGCGACTTCCTCAACCGCGAGACCATCGACGCCTTTGTGGACTTTGCCACCTTCTGCTTTAAGGAGTACGCCGACCAGGTAACCTACTGGTTCACCTTTAACGAGATCTGGGCCGACGCCTCCAACACCTACATCGAGGGCACCTTCCCCGGCGGCGTCAAGGCGCATCTGGCCGAGGCCTTCCAGTGCGAGCACAACATGATGCTCGCCCACGCCAAGGCAGTGCTCGCCTTCCACAACGGTGGCTTTAAGGGCAAGATCGGCGTCATCCAGTCGCTGGAGTTTAAGTACCCGCTCAACGAGAACGACCCCGCCGACATCAAGGCCGCCAACAACGAGCACGTGCTGCAGAACCAGTTTTTGCTCGACGCCACCTTCCGCGGCGACTATGCCCCCGACACCCTCGAGTGCGCCAACCGCCTGGCTGCCGTCTCGGGCGGCACCATCGAGATCCTGGACGAGGACCTCGAGATCATGCGCGAGGCAGCGCTCTACAACGACTACTTGGGCGTTAACAACTACCAGTGCCGCTTCCTCAAGGCTTACGACGGCGAGAACGACCTGCACCACAACGGTACGGGCGAGAAGGGCACCGGCCGCTGGCGCGTCAAGGGCATTGGCGAGCATGTGAACAAGCCCGGCATCCCCACCACCGACTGGGACTGGATCATCTATCCCGAGGGTCTGTTCGATCTGCTCGTCTACATTAAGCAGCGCTATCCCAACTACAAGCAGATCTTCATCACCGAGAACGGCATGGGCTACAAGGACCCCTACAAGGACGGCTTTGTGGACGACCAGCCGCGCATCGACTACATCGAGCAGCACCTGCGCTGGCTGCTCAAGGCCATGGAGGTCGGCGTCAACGTGGGCGGCTACTTCCTGTGGAGCCTGCAGGACCAGTTCTCCTGGACCAACGGCTACAACAAGCGCTACGGCTTCTTCTACGTAGACTTTGAGACCCAGAAGCGCACGCCCAAGGCAAGCGCCTACTGGTACAAGCACGTGGCGCAGACCCGTCGTCTGGACTAGCGGCTTGCGACGAGCGGAATTGTCCCGCTCACATAACCTGCTCCCCATTTCTCTAGCCGGGGGCGGCACGTCACACAACGCGCCGCCCCCGGCCTTTTGGTTTTGGGCGGGTCGAGCCGCGGCGGGCTCCCGTTTGTCTCGATCTGTAACATTTAGCCGAGATTTTCAGTTCTAACTGTTACAGATTGAGACAAACAGATGGACCACCCCGTAAGATCTAAATCTGTAACACTAAGCCCGGGTTTGGTCGCCTACCTGTTACAGATCGAGACAAACACTCGGGCCAATCTCCTCAATCTAAATCTGTAACATCTAGCTGAGTTTTCCGCCCCTACCCGTTACAGATCGAGACATACCGCACGAGTCAGCCCGTTCAATCTCGATCTGTAACATCTGGTCGAGTTTTTCGGTCCCAACTGTTACAGATCTAGATGAACGGGCCGAGCAAACCTACGCCCGCAGGTCTTTCACGCTGGAACGCTCGACCAGCACGCCCGAAACGAGCGTACGGCTTCTGGAGCTCGGGGCTTCCAGACCTGCGACGACCTCGTTAAGCGCACGGATGCCCAGCTCGCGGTGGCGAAACTTCACAGACGTCAAAATCGAGTTGGGCATCGTCTTGTAAAGCTCGTCATCAAAGCCAATCACGGACACATCGTCGGGCACGTTCAGCCCCTTGTCGCGCAAGGCCATCATCACGCCGTTTGCCATGCAGTCGTTAGCAGCGAGGACCGCCGTGCAATCGGGTTTATCGGCAAGCACAAGGCCCGCGGCATAGCCACTATCCGCATTCCAATCGCCCTGCAGAGGCTCGGGCGGCTCAATGCCACGCGCCTCGAGTGCCGCACGCCAGCCTTTCATACGGCACTGGCTCGACAGCGACTCTTGCTTACCAGAGACGAAGTACACGTTCTTGTGCCCGTGATTCAAGAAGTACTCGCACGCCATGCGCGCACCACCCTCTTGATCGTCACTGACGGTAGAGCAGGTAGGATGCTCCATCGGCGTGATAATCACCGTCTTGAGGTCCTTCGGTGCCTCAAACGTATCGAAATCATCGACCATCTGACGCAGGTTGAAAATCATGCCGTCGACGGGAAGCTGCGACATCCTACGCGCCGCTTCGGCAAGGGTCATCTTCTCCCCCGCCCGCTTTTTGATCATCGTGAGCGCAAAGCCTCGCTCTTCGGCGGCATCGGCAATACCGTCAATCATGTCCACGGCACCGCCCGACAAGTGAAACAGCACCACGCCGATGCACCCGTAACGGCCCAACTTGAGCGAACGCGCGGCGAAGTTGGTTCGAAACCCGAGCGCCTCCATTGCCGAATGGACCTTATCGCGTGTCGACTCTCGCACGCTATCGGGCTCGTTGATCACGCGCGACACCGTCTTGAGAGAAACGCCCGCGGCAACTGCTACATCGTTCATTGAGACATTTTTCTTGTCCATCGTTGCCACTACTTCTCCAGTCGGTTATGCATCACTTGTTTTTTGCGTTCTAGCATACACTACCTGCCCGACTGACAAATCAGCCGTTTATCGGACAATATCGACCGTTCACCTGTAAATCCTTGTTGCTCTTCCAAAAATGTCTTACGTTGTCATTAACGAAATGACAACGTTGTCATTTCGTTAATGCCTTCCTCAAGCAGGAAGGTTTCCGGGCAGTCCTGACCATCCATCGACGACCAGTTCCATCCACATGCATCGCGCATCGAGCAGCAAAGGAGCTCTATGGACGCCATCGTAAAGATGCTCGAAAAGCATCAGCCGTTCTTTGAGAAGATCTCGAGGAACATCTACCTCCAGGCCATTAAGGACGGATTCCTTGGGTGCATGCCCATCGTCCTCACCTCTTCGATCTTTCTGTTGATCGCCACCCTTCCTGGCGTAGTTGGCATCACGCTGCCCCAGCCGCTCATCGACTGGTGCAATAAGCTGTACAACTTCACCATGGGCGTCATGGGCATTATGGTTGCCGGCACCACTGCCAAGAACTTCACGGCATCCATGAACCGTCGTATGCCCGCCGGCAAAGTGCTCAACGACGGTTCCACCATGGTGGCCGCCCAGTGCAGCATGCTGCTGCTCGCAGTCACGCAGTTCACCACCAAGTTCAACGGCTCCGAACTTTCGGTCTTCGATTGCACCAGCATGGGCACGCGCGGTCTGTTCTCGGCCTATATCGCCGCGTTCATTACCGTGTGGGTCTACAAATTCTGCGTCTCGCGCGATCTGACCATTAAGCTGCCCAAGGAGGTCCCGGGCGCCATCGCTCAGAACTTCCGCGACATCATCCCCTTTGGCGGCGCCGTCATCATCTGCGGCATCATCGATGTCGTCGTGCGCAACCTCATGGGCGTTCCGTTCTCCGAGCTGCTTATCAAACTGCTCTCCCCGCTCTTTACCGCTGCAGAAACCTATCCTGGCCTTATCCTTATCCAGGCTGCCACCGCGTTCTTCTGGTTCATCGGCGTCCACGGCCCCTCGATCGTCCAGCCGGGCATCGACCCCATCCGTCTTGCCAACCAGGCCGAGAACCTGCAGGTTCTGCTGGCCGGTGGTCACCCCGCCCACTCCCTCACCTTTAACATGTCGCTCGTGGGTGAGTTCGGCGGCACCGGCGCCACATTCATCGTGCCGCTTCTGCTGATTCTCTTTATGAAGTCCAAGCAGCTCAAAGCCGTCGGTAAGGCCTCGATTGTTCCTGTTGCCTTCGCCGTCAACGAACCGCTGCTCTTTGGCGCGCCGATGATCCTTAACCCCTACATGCTCATCCCCTTTGTTGCCGCCGGCTGCGTCAACGTGAGTGTTGCCAAGTTCTTTATCGATAACGT
>CABQJK010000049.1 GCA_902464495.1 uncultured Collinsella sp.
CGCCGATGCGCTCGATGATCACGGAGATATTGCGCTCGCCGGCACCGAGCAGGGCAGACAGCAGGTGAATCGGCTCAACCGCGCCGGCCTGCGCGTCGGCAGCCGTGCTCATGGCGGTCTGCAACGCCTCGCGCGACGTCATTGCTAGCTTATCGATTCTCATGGAATCACCTCTCTTGGGGCGGCCGCCCTACGGGGCGGTTTCACGTTGTTCGAGAAGTATTGTTGCCAGCTTTGCGCGATCTTATACACAAATCTAAGTCTCTATATATAAGATTTTCTGAGTGATTGATGGATAGGGTACTGAGGTGTCAGTCCGACGCTGCCCAGGCGCGCTACCATCTCGATCTGTAACATCTAGCAGCCATTTTTGATCCTAGATGTTACAGATCGAGATGAAATGTTCAGCAGCTCCCGTTTATCTAAATCTGCAACAACTACTCGGCAAATTGGGGCCTAGCTGTTACAGATCGAGACAAACAGAAGACACCCGAATCGAAAATCTCAATCTGTAACACCAGACCCACTTTTAGCGGCCAGGATGTTACAGATCGAGACAAACCGAGAACTACTACAAAGGGGACGGGCGCCTTTGTGGTGGTCGCGGTCTCTACTCCTTCGCCGAACTCGTGCTTCCCGATTCGGCGGTCCAGGGCATCTCATCCTCGAACAGCCATGTACGGGCAGACCCACTATCGCGCGCAGTCTGCGGGTCGGGCAAGCAGGTCTGTTCATAGGCATCTTGGATACACTGGGCCATAAAATCGTTGAGCTCGGTCTGGTAGCCCTCCATGACATAGGCGGCATCACCGTCCATGATGTAGATGCCCGGACCCTCATTGCCCTCGTAACCCGGATCGTACGAGACATCACACAGTTTGGTGCCGCTCGTGGTATCCAACTCGATGGAAGAGCGGTATCCACCGACCATGTCGTTCGCCTTTGCCCGATAGGACGCATATCCGTACCAGCGCTTAAAGGTTTTACCCTTGAGTAACTCAGATGCTTTGTCGATCAGACCCTCATCCATGGTGTAGCGCATAGCTCCAAGCTGGATGAGCGGGTAATTACTAATCCCCAGCACCGCCGGCTGCTCATCGAAATCAACGGTAATCGTATCGGGCTTGGTATCGCCGGTCAGAAACTCAACAGATTGAGTTATGGGCTTGACCACGGGCTCCGTCACCGCAGTTGGCAGAAACGACATGCCAACAACGCCCATGCCAATCACAGTGGCAACCAGCGCCAAAGCAATCAATCCAATACGGACAGAACGTCTCACGGCAAAACACCTCGCAACATGACCCATGTCTGTTGAGCTAATGATATCGCCTACAGACAGTATTCAAGAAAGAGAGTCAGCCCTAACGAATTCGATATTGTTGTTCTTGATCGTTATGGGGTTAGAATTGAATTGCTATCCGAGGATATTCATTTTTATCGTCTCGTCCTTGACAGCCCTTCGTCTCAAGGAGCGCAATATGAAGCAGCCTCAGCCTCGTTCCGCTGGCCGTAACGCCATCATCATTCTCGCTGTTTCCATCTTGATACTCTTCCTTATCGTCGTCGCGCCCTTTTCCCTTGGTATCGCCTCGCCCTTCGATCTGTGCGGGATGATCGACGCCGGTTCGCGCGCCACCTCGTTCTCCTTCATCTGCCGTGGCGTGTTCTACGAAGAAGGAATTCCCGCCGGAATTTGGCAGTCAAAGCTGCCGCTGCTCGGTCAGGTCGATGGATGCTCTCCTTATTTCAGCCTTGAACCTCCGGCGGCTAACTGTCTGCTCTACGACCAGCCCCTTGCCTCCGTAACCCTCGCCTATGACTACGCGCCAAACGCCAGCGATCACCACATGAACCAAGTCCTCGACAAGCTGATTGAGCAGTGTGGACTGACCGAGGAGGTCGGCCGGGCCATCGATAACGACCAGAAGCTAAAACGAACAGAGCTCCGCCGTATCGGAAGAATAGAAGGACGAGACAGGGCCGCCTACTGGCAAGCCCGGGCGATACGCGACAAGAGTGAATTCGGACACAGCACCTATATGGTCACTGTCTACACCGAAGACGGAATCAAAGGCAATATTGACGATTTTACCTCATCCAAACTCGGCATTCCCAAAACAACCAACCCCGCCAGCCCGGATGAAATCCTGTAGGGACGTTCATTAATATGCACCTCAAGGGCACACACCACCACGAAGGGGACAGGCACCTTCGTGGTGGTTTTCGGCCCCGGTGCCCTACTGTCTCGATCTGTAACATCTAGCGGTCATTTTTGGGCCTAGGTGTTACAGATCGAGACAAAGGGGCTGGCAGCCGGCCGTTCATCTCAATCTGTAACAGTTACTCGGCAAATAAGGGTCTACCTGTTACAGATCGAGACAAACCGCGGGCACCCCAGCCGAAAATCTCAATCTGTAACACCAGGCCCGCTTTTAGCGGCCAAGATGTTACAGATCGAGACAAACCTCGGACCACCACAAAGGCGCCTGTCCCCAGTGTGGTGGTTTTCGACAAAAAGAAGCCGCCCCAATAAAAGAGGCGGCATCAAGCAAGTCTATTTTTAGCGTCCCTCAAGACCCAACGAGAACGTCGCGGTAGCCCCGGACACACCTTTCCCTCGGGCGACCCTCGCGAAGCGCGTGAGCACGAGGGAAAGGTGCGTCCGGGGCGTACAGCAGAGTTACTCGGCAGCGGCCTTGAACTTGTTGTAGTTGATCAGGCAGCCGGCCTTGACGATGGCACGCTCCTCGGCCGTCATATCGGCAATGTAGAGCTCAATCTGCTCGACCGTGCCGTCGGCATGCACCACGTAGGCGGCGATGTCCTTCAGGTCGCCATCGAGCGCGGCACGGATACCCGGCACAAAGACGTAGTCGCCCACCTCAAAGTTGGGCTCGGCCTCCATCTGGAAGGGCACCATGCCCCAGTTCATCACGTTGGAGCGATAGCGCTTGGTGGCGTACTCGTGGACGATGTTGGCCAGGCCGCCGATCACGCGCTGGCAGCTCGCGGCCTGCTCGCGGGCAGAGCCGTCGCCGGGCTTCTTGGCATAGAGCATGGAGCCGTACTCGGTTGCCTTGGCGTCGGCTGCGACGCCCGCGCCGGCCAGCGCCTCAAACACACCGGCAAGCTCGGCATCAAGCTCGGCCAGGTCGCCCGTGGCCTCGCCGGCCACGCGGCGCTTCTCCACGGCGTCGACCTCCTTGGAGCGACCCACGTAGGCCGGATCGCGGCGGCTCAGCGTAAACTCGGCCAGACCCAGCGGGTTGGAGCGGAAGGAACTCGTCTCGCCCGAGGGAATGAGCTCGTCGGTCGTGGTGACCGGGTCCATGATCTTGGAGCACACCTTAAGCAGGATGTCGTCGCCGAGCGGCTCCATCGCGGGCCACGGCTTGATGTTGGGACCCTCGACCAGCTCGTCTGCCGGCTCGGCCTTGCCAAAGCCCCAGTACACGCGCTTCTTGTAGGGAGCGTCGTCAAAGGTGTACTCGCAGGCCTCGTCCCAAGTCTCCTCGGGCAGGTCGGTCGCCGGCGTCAGGACGCCGCCGTTGGCAGCCGTCGCCGCGATGGAGCGGGCGTCCATCAGAGCCACAGCGCTCAGCTGGCCATTACCCGGCTTGGAACCCTCGCGGTTGGGGAAATTGCGCGTGGTGTGGCGGATGGACAGGCCGTTGTTGGCAGGCGTGTCGCCGGCGCCAAAGCACGGGCCGCAGAACGCCGTGCGCACGATCGCGCCGGCCTCCATAAGGTCGTAGATATAGCCGCGACGCGTGAGTTCGAGCGCCACGGGCTGGCTCGTGGGATAGACCGACAGCGAGAACTCGCCGCAGCCGGTGTTGGCGCCCTTGAGCACGCGGGCAGCCTGCACCACGGAGTCGTAGTTGCCGCCCGAGCAGCCGGCGATAACGCCCTGCTGCACGTGCAGCTTGCCGTCGACGATCTTGTCGAGCAGGCTAAAGTGCGTCTTACCCTCGCCGATCTTGGCGGCCTCGAGCTCCACCTCGTGAAGGATGTCCTCGAGGTTCTCATTGAGCTCGTCGATCTCAAAGCCGTTGGAAGGATGGAACGGCAGCGCGATCATGGGCTTGATGCTCGACAAGTCGACCTCGACGCAGCCGTCGTAGTAGGCGACATCGGCGGGCTTGAGCTCGCGGTAGTCGTCGCCGCGGCCGTGCATGGTCAGGAATGCGTGCGTGTCCTCGTCGGTGGCCCAGATGCTCGACAGGCAGGTGGTCTCGGTGGTCATGACGTCGACGCCGTTGCGGTAGTCGGTCGTCATGCTCGAGATGCCGGGGCCCACGAACTCCATGACCTTGTTCTTAACGTAGCCCTTGGCAAAGACGGCGCGGATGATGGCGAGCGCCACGTCGTGCGGGCCGACGCCGGGGCGCGGGGCACCCGTGAGGTAGATGGCAACGACGCCGGGATAGGCGACATCGTAGGTGTCGCGCAGCAACTGCTTGGCCAGCTCGCCGCCGCCCTCACCCACGGCCATGGTGCCTAGGGCGCCGTAGCGGGTGTGCGAGTCGGAACCCAAGATCATCTTGCCGCAACCGGCAAAGTTCTCGCGCATAAAGGAGTGGATGACGGCGATGTGCGGCGGGACGAAGATGCCGCCGTACTTCTTGGCCGCAGAGAGGCCAAAGACGTGGTCGTCCTCGTTGATGGTGCCGCCCACGGCGCACAGCGAATTATGGCAGTTGGTGAGCACGTAGGGCAGCGGGAACTGCTCCATGCCCGAGGCGCGCGCCGTCTGGATGATGCCGACAAAGGTGATGTCGTGGCTCGCCATGGCGTCGAAGCGAATCTTGAGCGCCTCGGGGTCGCCGGACGTATTGTGTGCCTGGAGGATCGAATACGCGATGGTTCCGCGCTTGGCATCCTCGGGCGTCTGCGTAATGCCGCGCTCAGCAGCCTCGGCCGCAGGCACAACCTCGCTGCCGCCGCGCAGGTAGATGCCGTCCTCGTACAGCTTGACCATACTGTCTCCCACTCTGCCCAAAAGATTTGGGCGCATAGCATACATTCGTTCAATATCGTGCCATAGAACGGTTGCGAGTGGGTTACGAATCTACACGTTCACTTTATCTCAGTAAAGCATAAGACAAGCCCGGCGCGAGAAGGCAGATTTGACGCAAGGAGTGTCCCAAAGTGCCGGCACAAAAGGACCGTCCCTAAGGAAAATGAGAGTGGATAATCTCCCACTTCTAGCCCTCAAGGGGGCCAAAAGTGGGAGATTATCCACTCTCATTTTGTGGTTAGTTGTTTAAGAACGTCCCCAACGACTAACCGATGTTTTGGCAGCGGCGACCTACAGATCACCTCCGGCGCCCAGTAGTTTGCGCATGACTTGCTCGGGGTTGACCGAGCCGTCGCGCGGGGCCAGAGCGGTGATCTTCTTCTGCATCTTGTACTCGTGCAGCTCGTCCTCGAGCTGGCGCACGCGAGCGCGGAGCTTCTCGTTCTCGCGCTCGCGCTCCTCAGCACGCTCCTTCATATCGAGAATGCGCACCACGCCGGCGAGATTGATACCCTCGTCGGTCAGCTGGTTGATGAGTTCCAGACGCTCGATATCGGCACGCGAATACAGGCGCGTGTTACCGCCCGAGCGCTGAGGATTCACCAGGCCCTTGGACTCGTAGACGCGCAGAGTCTGCGGGTGCATGCCGGTCAGCTCGGCCGCCACGCTGATCATATACAGCGGTTTGTTCCTATTGTCCTCGGCCATGCTACCTGACCCCTTTCCGTCTCGCACATCTCCATCATAAGCCTGCGGCCAGCCCGTGGGCCACGCAACCGCCCTAGTACGTCGCCTTGTAACGGTTGACCTTCTCGCGATAATCGCGCGTGTCGGCCTCGCGCAGTTTGGTCATAGCCTCGCGCTCATCATCGGACAGGTTCGTGGGAACCTGCACCTTGATCTCGACGAGCAGCGCACCCGTACGGCCGCGATGCTTAACGTCGGGCGCACCCATCTCCTTAAAGCGGAACTTCTTGCCCGTCTGGGTACCCGCGGGCACCTTCAGACGGACCGTCGCGCCACCGGGCGTGGGCACGTCGACCGTGCAGCCGAGCGCCGCCTCGTAGACCGAGATCGGCACCTCCATGGTCACGTCGGCACCCTTGCGCTTAAACAGCGGATGCTCCTCCACGTGCGTGGTCACGACCAGGTCGCCGCGCTCGCCTCCGGCAACGCCGTACTCGCCGCGGCGCTTGTAGCGCAGCTTGCCGCCGTCGACCGCGCCCGCGGGCACCGAGACCGTGATGGTCTGCTGCTCGCCCGTCGAGGGAATGCGGTAGGTGACCTTGTGCGTCACGCCGCGGAACGCGTCCTCGGCCGTTACGTCGACAGTCAGCGACAGGTCGCCGCCCTTGCGAGCGCGGCTGCGACCCGCGCCGGCACCGGCAGCGCCCGCAGCCCCGGCAAAGCCCGAGCCCCAATCGCTACCCCAGGCGCCATTGCCGCTGAAGATGCTGTCGAAGATATCGCCCCAGCCGCTGGCGCCCGCGCCGGCACCGTAGCCGCCGCCATACGCGCCGCCCGCGCCCGGCATGCCGCCGAACATGAGCATCTGGTCGTACTCTTTGCGCTTCTTCTCGTCCGAAAGCGTCTCGTAGGCCTCGCTGATCTCCTTAAACTTGGCCTCGTCGCCGCCGGCATCGGGGTGATATTTTTGCGCGAGCTTGCGAAACGCGCTCTTGATCTCTTTGTCGGAGGCGCTCTTGGATACGCCCAGGATGTCATAGAAGGTTTTGCCTGCAGCCATCGTAGCTCCTCTCCTGTTACGTCCGCCGTCCATGCAGACGACGGCTCATGCTTTCATATGGCACTAGGCCAGAAAGGGCCCCGGGTGTTGCCCCGGGGCCCTTCTCAATTACTCCTCGGTGCTCTCGGCCGTATCGGCCGTAGCATCCTCGGGCGCCGCTTCGGGCTCCGGTGCGGGGCGCTTCTCGCCACCGTAGGTCACCGTCACCATCGCGGAGCGCAGAATGCGATCCGCCATGCGGTAGCCCTTCTGGTACACGTCGTTGACGGTCTCGTCGTACTGCGATGCGTCCTCGACGCGACCCACAGCCTGGTGCTCGAGCGGATCGAACGCCTCGCCCTTGGGGTCGATGGGCACAACGCCCTCGTGCGCAAACACATCGAGCAGCTTGGCATGCACCGCGTCAACGCCATCGACGAACTGCTTAAAGTCGTCGGAAAGCTCTTGGCTGCGGGCATGGTCGATCGCGCGCTCGATATCGTCGATCACCGGCAACAGCGCGGTGACAAGCTTCTCGGTCGCGCGCTCGCGCTCGGCAATGCGCTCGTTGGCGGTGCGGCGACGGAAGTTCTCCCAGTCGGCCTGCAGGCGAGCGGTGCGCTCGGTAGCGTCCTTCGCCTTGTCCTCGGCGGCCTTCTGAGCCTCTGCCGCAGCATCGAGCTCATTGCGCACGTCGGCAAGCTCCTTTTGGGCCTGCTCGAACTTGAGCTTAAAGTCGTTGTCGGCGGCTTCCTCACCGGCGCGGATAGCGGCTTCCACCATCTCGTCCTCGGTCATCGTCGCCTCCTTGTTGGAATCCTCTACCTGGTTCTCGGCAGCCTCGGCGGCCGGGGCCTCGTTGGCCTCGGTATCGTCGACGGCCTCTACGGGAATCTTCACGTCCTTCTCCTCAGAGTCAACGGGGGCGGCGCCAGCGGCGGCCGCCTCCGTGCGAGCTTTACGGGCGGACATGATTACTTGTCCTCGTCGTCCACAACCTCGTAGTCGGCGTCGACCACGTCATCGTCGGCAGGCTGGGCACCGGCGGCACCGTCGGTCTGCTGCTGAGCATCGGCGTAGACAACCTGGGCCAGCTCGTAGGCCACGGACTGCAGGGACTCGCCGGCGGCCTTGATGGCCTCGACGTCAGAGCCCTCGAGCGCCTTCTTGGCGTCGGCGATAGCGGCCTCTGCCTTGGACTTCACGTCGGCGGAAACCTTATCGCCCAGCTCGTTGAGGGTCTGCTCGGTGGAGTAGCACAGGCTGTCGGTCTGGTTGCGGACCTCGACCTCTTCCTTCTGCTTCTTGTCCTCCTCGGCATGAGCCTCGGCGTCCTTGACCATGCGGTCGACTTCGTCGTCGGACAGAGCGGTGGAGCCGGAAATGGTGATCTGCTGCTCCTTGCCGGTGCCCTTGTCCTTAGCGGAGACCTTGACGATGCCGTTGGCGTCGATGTCGAAGGTGACCTCGATCTGCGGCACGCCGCGGCGGGCAGCCGGGATACCGGTCAGCTGGAACTTACCGAGCGACTTGTTGTCGCGAGCAAGCTCGCGCTCGCCCTGGAGCACGTTGATCTCGACGCTGGTCTGGTTGTCGGCAGCGGTGGAGTAGACCTCGGTCTTGGAGGTCGGGATCGTGGTGTTGCGGTCGATCATCTTGGTCATGATGCCGCCCATGGTCTCGACGCCCAGCGACAGCGGGGTAACGTCGAGCAGCAGGATGCCCTCGACGTCGCCGGTGAGCACGCCGCCCTGGACGGCAGCGCCGTCGGCAACGACCTCGTCGGGGTTCACGGACATGTTGGGCTGCTTGCCGGTCATGGTCTTGACGAGCTCCTGGACGGCGGGCATACGGGTGGAGCCGCCGACGAGGATGACCTCGGTCAGATCGGAGAGCTTAAGCTTGGCGTCGCGCAGGGCGTTGGTGACAGGCTGCTTGCAGCGCTCGAGCAGGTCGCGGGTGATCTTCTCGAACTCGGCGCGGGTCAGCGTGTAGTTGAGGTGCAGCGGGCCGGACTGGTTCATGGTGATGAACGGCAGGTTGATGGTGGTCTGCTGGGCGGCGGAGAGCTCCTTCTTGGCGTTCTCGGCGGCCTCCTTCAGACGCTGCAGGGCCATGGGGTCCTGGCGCAGGTCGACGCCGTTCTCCTGCTGGAACTTGTCGGCCATCCAGTCGATGACGCGCTGATCCCAGTCGTCGCCGCCCAGGTGGTTGTCGCCCGAGGTGGACAGAACCTCAAACACACCGTCGGCGAGGTCGAGGATGGAGACGTCGAAGGTACCGCCGCCCAGGTCGAAGACCAGGATGCGCTGGTCGGTGCCCTGCTTGTCCAGGCCATAGGCAAGAGCAGCAGCGGTCGGCTCGTTGACGATACGCTTGACGTTGAGGCCGGCGATCTTACCGGCATCCTTGGTGGCCTGACGCTGGGCGTCGTTGAAGTAGGCCGGGACGGTGATGACGGCGTCGGTGACGGTCTCGCCCAGATACTTCTCGGCGTCGGCCTTCATCTTTGCGAGCGTCATGGCGCTCACCTGCTCGGCGGTGTAATCCTTGCCCTCGATGTCGACGACGGCACGGCCACCCTGGCCCTCCTTGACCTCGTACGGCACGGTCTTGATCTCGGAGGTGCACTCGGAGTACTTGCGGCCCATGAAGCGCTTGATGGAGAACACGGTGTTCTTGGGGTTGGTGACCGCCTGGTTCTTAGCGGCCTTGCCCACGACACGATCGCCGTCGGCACGGAAGCCCACGACAGACGGGGTGGTGCGGTCGCCCTCGGCGTTCACGATGATGGTCGGAGAACCGCCCTCGAGAACGGCCATAGCGGAGTTGGTAGTACCAAGGTCGATACCAAGAATCTTACTCATTAGAAATTCCCTCTCTCTTGTGCGTTCGCGCCGCCTCGGCGGTCTGTCACGCGGCGCTTCGGCTTGTCTTTCAGGATGTAGTGTATCCCCTTATGGGCCGGAATATACAAAATCTAAGTCAATTCATATAAGATTTCTTATTGTTGAGAGTTTAGGTTCTCAAATACGCAGGTAGATGCGCTGATTGAGTTCTCGGCACATCTATCGAGATCTATGTAGAGATAGCTGAGGTTTGCATCCGGGGGTGCCTGGGGCTGCCTTATGGAAAGCTCGTCCCGGTTTGAGCGTGGATTCCGGGTCGCAGTTTCCACCAGCGGGCCCAACCGGAAACTGCAACCCGGTTTTCGGCCAAATAACGGGATGCCCTTTCCGCAGGCGCGCTCAATAGCTCAATATTTCAAGTCACCTTTAGCTAACATTTGCGCAGCTCAACGGCCCCACCTGCGTGTTTTTTTAGTAAACCATGGCATACTCGGCGAACGGTATGAAGATGCCGGCCAGAGGGTATTGCAAACGGTCGCTCCCGTGGTATGTTTTTGCCCGAATCAAACCGGCGCGCATCGCTTGTAGCGTCGGTCAACAGAGAGGAAACTACCATGGCTCATCCCGTAATTGATGCCGACGAGTGCATCGCTTGTGGCGTTTGCGTCGACTCCTGCCCCGCTGGCGTTCTGGAGCTCCAGGACGTCGCTACCGTCGCTGACGAGGA
>CABQJK010000050.1 GCA_902464495.1 uncultured Collinsella sp.
AATGCCAGCGAACTCTTGCCCGAGCCAGAAAGACCGGTAATGACCACGAGTTGGTCACGCGGAATGGAAACATCGATATCACGGAGGTTGTGCTCACGGGCGCCGCGAATAACGATAGAAGAATCAGACATGGAAGCTCCTTGCCTCCTATTGCATCGAATCATACTGCCGATGAGTTTAGCGCACTCGACGCGCACAGATGTTCGTAATACAAGATTCGCAGACCTTTAGCTTTGCGTATCGGGCGCTTTGTTTCTCGAAATGCCGTGGAAAGGTTACAGTAATCTAATACTGAACTTAATTTGTTGTACCAGAGGAACGTCCATGACCGAAGATATCCCCCTTGAAATCACTTCGAGCGACATGGCCAATCTGCCCATATTCATCGCCGTCCTTATCGTGGCCGCCGTCGTCGTGCGCGTGTATTTTTCAATCAAACGCAACGAAAAGCCACCCATTGCCCGCGTCTTTTGGTGCGCGACGCTCCTCATCCCGCTCGGCGTGGTAGCTGCATGGGTTACGAATCAATTGCTCGTAAATGAGGGCAGCTCCCTATGGGTCCTTTCTTATTCGGCGCTCGGTGCTGCCGCCGTCATGCTTCTTGTCGAGCCCTTGGTTTCGGGACTTATCGACCAAACCGACCTTGCGACGGGAACGGTTGCCTGTATTTGCCGTGACATCCTTGTCATCGCCGCTGTTTCAGCGCTCTCGTTCGTTTCACTCGAAATTGCCTGCAACGAAACGTTCTATCGCATTCCCGCCAACTCATTCGGGTTTTCCGTCGGGCTGCTCGCGACGGTTCTGCTCTCCCTTTATTTGCTGGGACAGCGTCATGGAGGCGTCATGGCTCTCGTGCCCGTCGTCTGCTGCATCCTTGGCATTGCCGAGCACTTCGTCATAACGTTTAAAGGCGAAGCCATCCTGCCAAGCGATATCTTGGCCCTTGGCACCGCAATGGAAGTGAGCGAGGGATACGAGTTTACCTTTACCGCCGGAATCGTAACCTCTCTCGCCCTGCTGGAGATTTCCCTGGGGCTTCTTTCGCTCATCCGACCGCGAAAGCTCCGTACGCCCACCCATGTCTTCCCCGCTATCGCCACTAACCTCTGTGCTTTTCTGCTAGTGACCGTTGTGGGGCTCTCAGGCTTTTCCAACATCGACTTGGAGCAGGCGCTGGATTTTGGATTTGACCGTTGGCAGCCCATCACCACGTATGCGTCTCAGGGTTTTATCACTTCGTTCACCGAAATGGTCAACGAGTTGCCCATTGAGAAGCCCGAAGACTATACGCCCGATGAGGCGCAGAGCATCGAGCAGGAGCTCGCCGCCGCCTACGACAGCACATATGGCTCGAGCGAGCAGCGCGCGGCGGCCGTTGCCCAGTTCAATGAAATCAAGCCGACGATTGTTGCCGTCATGAATGAGAGTTTTAGCGACCTTTCGTGCTTTGAGCAGCTCCAGGCGGCCGGGTACACCGGCCCCGCATTCTACAACTCGCTTCCCGACACACTTGTTCGCGGCACCATGCTCGCTTCGGTCGCCGGTGGCGGAACGGCGAACTCCGAATTCGAATTTTTGACCGGAGCGACAACGGCCTTTGTCGGATTAGGCAAGATCCCCTATCAGCTGTATCAGATGAATGGCGTAAACAGCCTGGCAAAGGACCTTAAAGAGCTTGGGTATACCACTACCGCTATGCACCCGCAAAACCCCGTCAACTACCATCGAGATAAAATCTATCAGCAGCTGGGCTTTGGAGACTTTCTTTCAATCGGCGATTTCGAAGGTGCGCCCTATTACCATGCCGGCGTATGCGACTACGCCACCTACGACAAGATACTCGACCTGCTTAGAACCGACGAAGCCCCGCAGTTCATCTTTGACGTCACGATGCAAAATCACGGCGGCTACGACTATGGCACCGTTCCCGCCGAAGAGCTGACAAACTATTGGGTCGAGGGAGCCAGTGAGGGTGCCAACAGCGCGCTCAACACCTATCTCACCTGCATCAACGCATCCGACCGGGACCTCGAGTACTTTATCAACGAGCTCCGCAATATCGGCAGACCGGTTGTTCTTGTCTTTTTTGGCGACCATCAGCCGAGTGCCGCAACGACTCTCAACGACGAGCTGTACCCTCAGGAAGATACGGCAAGCCACGCTTTCCGTATCTATCAGTCGACATATCTCGTCTGGGCTAACTATGAGATCGCCGGCAATACCGAGCTCAACGTCTACGACACCGTCGGGGCAAACGAGATTGCAGCCATTACCCTTAATAAGATCGGCGCCCCGCTCACCAATTACCAAAAGGCCCTGCTTGCGACAAGGTCAGATGTGCCCACCATCAATGTCGCCGGCTATCTCGGTGCCGACGGGCTGCGCTACGACTTGGAATCGGAAGACAGCCCCTACGCCTCGACGATCGACAAGCTGCAGCGCATGCAATACCTCGAGTTCGCCAGCAAAGTTCAGTAAGCCCGCCCATTCGCTTGGGCCCATCGTATTGCAAGCACGCTCGGCCCAAACGCATCGCAAATGACTCCCGCTCGCAAACGAGGGTACAATGACGCTCGTGTCACATCGCGGGGCCCCGGCCCCAGCATATACAAAGGAGTCATACATGGGTTGCGAACACGCACAGGCCGCCGGCGGACAAACGTCGCCGTCGCAATTTGAGGAGAACACGCTGTCCGAGGTCAAGCGCGTCATCGCCGTGCTTTCCGGCAAGGGCGGTGTCGGCAAGTCATTTGTCACCGGTGCCATCGCCACCGAGCTTGCCCGTCACGGCCACAAGGTCGGCGTCCTCGATGCCGACATCACCGGTCCCTCTATCCCCAAGATGTTCGGTATGAGTGGACGCCACGTCCATGCCCTTGGCAACCTTATGCTGCCCGAAATCTCCGAGCACGGCGTCAAGGTCATGAGCTCCAACCTGCTGCTCCAAAACGAGACCGACCCCGTCCTTTGGCGCGGTCCGGTCATCGCAGGCGCCATTAGGCAGTTCTGGAGCGAGACCTCGTGGGGCCCCATCGACTACCTGCTGGTCGACATGCCTCCGGGAACAGGCGACGTCGCGCTCACCGTCTTCCAGTCGCTGCCCGTCGACGGCATCGTCATCGTCACGAGCCCGCAGGACCTGGTCTCGATGATCGTCGCCAAGGCAGTCAACATGGCCGAGAAGATGAACGTCCCCATTCTGGGCATTGTCGAGAACATGAGCTATATTGAGTGCCCCGACTGCGGCAAGAAGATCGAGGTCTTTGGCAAGAGCAAGCTCCCCGAGGTCGCAGAGCGCTATAACCTCGACATCTTGGGTCAGCTTCCCATTAATCCGGCACTCGCCGAGGCCTGCGATAAGGGCGAGGTCGAAACCGCGCTGCCCGATGGCATGTTGCCCAAGGCAGTCTCTGCCGTCGAGGCTATTACCCCGAACGAGACCGACGAGGCCTAAGTGAACGCGAGCGCCCTCTATGACGTCTTGGTAATCGGCGGCGGGGCTTCAGGCCTCGCCGCCGCCATTACGGCCGCACGCGCTGGCAAAAGCGTCTGCATCGTTGAGCGCGATGTCGCCTGCGGCCTCAAGCTCCTTGCGACCGGTAACGGCCGTTGCAACCTCTCCAACGAATCGATTGATCCTCAGCGGTATAACCACCCCGCATTCGTCGAATCCGTCATGGGCCCCCAGCCCGAACAAGAGCTTATGGGTTTCTTCTCCTCGCTGGGCATCATGACAACCTCCGAGGAAGGCCGGCTGTACCCGCGCTCCCTTCGCGCCGAATCGGTGCGCGACGCGCTTCTCAACGTTTGCGACCGCCTAGGTATCACCTTAATCTGCGGAGCCAACGTTGCCACGGCGCACAAAGCTTCCGAAGGCTGGGCACTCCAAATAGACCGTCCAGCGCGGGCGCTCAAAGCAAAAAAGCACGACGACCGAAAATCGGAGCTCCGCTCGCTTCGGAAGGCGCTCGCCGATGTCCCTCGCAAGAACGAGGCCCTGCAGGCACATGCCGTAATTATCGCTACGGGCGGCAACCCCACCGGTATCGCCGATACGTTTCGCCTTCCCCTCACTTCGCTGCGCCCCATCCTCTGCCCCGTATCGGCAACGGTCGTTGGCGATCGAGCGGCACTCAAGACGTTGGATGGCCTGCGCGTCCGCGCCTGCTTGACGCTCGCCCGCAATCATAATGAGCTCTGGCACGAAGACGGTGAAGTGCTGTTTCGAACCTTCGGTATCTCGGGTGTCGCTGTCTTCAACCTCTCTCGTCGTATCCAGCACGGCGATACGATCCTGCTCGACGTTTTCCCCGACCTCTCCAAAGACGAGTTGCTCGATATGCTCAACCGGCGCGTTGAGCTGTTCGGTGACTTTTCACCCCGCGATCCCCGTTGGCTCGACGGCATGCTCGCCCCGCAACTCTCCCGCGTCGTCTGCACAGCGTTCGAGCAGTGCCATCCAGGCTCCAACGATGTCATCCATCTGGTCTCGATCCTCAAGCACTTTAAGCTGTTTGCCGAGGGGACGACCGATGAGCGCTCGGCGCAGGTCACGCGTGGTGGCGTATCTGTCGAGAGCATCTCAACACCCAGTCTACGCGCGCGCAGCGTTGTCGACGCCCCGCTTTACGTCTGCGGCGAAGCGCTCGACATCGACGCCGATTGCGGAGGCTTTAACCTTGCGTGGGCCTGGCTCTCGGGCATTCGCGCTGCAAGCAGCCTGTAGCCGCGCAGTCTATAATCAAAAACACATTCGGGCCGTCTGGGATACCGGACGGCCTCTTTCTTGCCTCTAAGGAGACCTCGATGATCGAAATCACCCAAGTCAACGCGTCGCTCGATGAAGCCGGCGATGAAAATGCCTGTCTCATTGTTGGCAAGCGAGTCGCCAAGCGCGTCCTACGTTGCAAGGACTCCGAGATCAAGTCCATCGAGCTCCACCGCAAGTCAATCGACGCTCGCAAAAAACGAGACGTCCATTTTATCCTGAGCTTTCGTGTTGAGCTGACTAGTCCCCACCTCGAGCGAGAAGCGGTCGACAGCGTTGCCGAGCGTGACCGCTCGCGCGTACGCGCGATAGAAGACGATGAGCCTTCATTCCCCTCCCCCGCCTCCGACGCGCCTCAAGAACGCCCTGTCGTTGTCGGCGCCGGATGCGCCGGCCTTTTCGCTGCGCTTACGCTCGCCGAAGCAGGTCTTAAGCCCTTGCTCATCGAGCGCGGCGACCCGGCATTTCGCCGCTCGCAGGCGATCGACCTCTTTCTAAAGGAGCGCATCCTCGACCCCGAGAGCAATATCCAGTTTGGCCTGGGCGGCGCGGGAACCTTCTCGGACGGCAAACTCAATACGGGAACCAAAAATCCCGCCCATCGCCTTATCCTCGAAACCTTCGTCGAGGCGGGCGCGCCCCGCGATATTCTGTGGGATGCCAAGCCGCACATTGGCTCCGACATCCTTCCCACGGTCGTCACCGCTATATCCCAGCGCATCGAGCAGCTCGGAGGTGTCGTCCGCTATCGAACGAAGCTCGTCGACATTCGCATCGACGCGTCTGGCGCCATCACCGGTATTGATGTCCAATCGTCCCAAGACGCCGCTTGCGAGCCAATCGAGACAAAGCACCTCATCCTCGCCTGCGGGCATTCTGCTCGCGATATTTTTGAGCTCCTTAAGGGCCACAACGTGGCCCTCGCACAAAAGACCTTTGCCATGGGCGTTCGCATCGAGCATCCGCAGCGCGACATCGACCGAGTCCAATACGGAGCCTCGGCGGGACATCCTGCCCTCGGAGCAGCCCCTTACAAGCTCGTCGCCCATCTTCCCAACGGCCGCAGCGTGTTCTCGTTTTGCATGTGCCCCGGCGGGCAGGTTGTCGCCGCCTCTTCCGAGCAGGGCCACCTGTGCGTCAACGGCGCCAGTCTCAATGCCCGCGACGGACGCAATGCAAATGCCGCCTTACTCGTTAACGTCACGCCTGAGGACCTTCCCAACGATGACCCGCTCGCCGGCGTCGAGCTCCAGTGTGCCTGCGAGGCGGCCGCCTATCGCCTGGGCGGTTCCAACTGGAACGCACCGGCACAACTCGTCGGAGATTTCCTCGCAGGACGCGCCAGCAAGGCGCCCGGAAAGGTAAAGCCCACCTATCCGCTCGGTGTGACCTGGACGGCAATTGACGAAGCCCTGCCGCAGCATATCGTCGAGTCGCTCCGCCTGGGACTTCCCCTACTCGGAAAAAAGCTACGCGGCTACGACCGCCCCGATGCCGTTCTTACCGGCGTGGAGACTCGTTCGAGCTCACCGGTCACTGTCACCCGAGACCGAACGTGCCATGCCGTGTCGACCCCGGGCCTCTACCCTTGTGGTGAGGGAGCTGGATATGCCGGCGGCATCATGAGCGCAGCCACCGACGGCATCCGTTGTGCCGAAGCCCTGATCGCAGACCTCTAACGCACGAATTCCAGCGCGCAAAAGACACAGGCCCCAAGCTCCACAGGGAACTCGGGGCCTGTTCACTATTTCTTAAACCGTGCACCCTGGCGTTTTCTGCCCGATGCAAAGGTAGAACCCTTGCGAGCCTGCGAACGCAAACGCTCGATCGTTTCGTCCTCAGATGCGCCCTCAAGCATCGCCCGAATCTGAACGATGGCATCGCGCAGGCGCGCCGCCTCCTCAAAGTCCATGGCAGCAGAAGCGTTACGCATATCCTCTTCCATGGTTTCGACGATCCGCACGAGCTCGTCATGCGGCAGTTCTTCCAACTGCTCCGCAAGTGTCTGCTCGGGCGCCACCGTTTCCGGCACGCCACCCTCGCCCGACTCATCGGGCGTATAGAATGCGCCATGGCCAAGAGAGTCGCCCTTCGAGCGTCCCTTGGAACCCACGGTTTTTTCGGCCTCGGCAATAAAACTTGAGATGTCGTTGATGGCCTTGCGCACCGTCTTGGGCACAATGCCATGCTCTTCGTTATATGCCATCTGAATCTCGCGACGGCGCTGCGTCTCCTCGATGGCCTCTTTCATCGAATCGGTCATAACGTCTGCATACATGATGACTTCGCCATCGGCGTTACGGGCCGCGCGGCCAATCGTCTGAATCAGCGAACGGCGGTTGCGCAAGAAGCCTTCCTTATCGGCATCGAGAATTGCCACCAGTGAGACCTCGGGGAGATCCAAGCCCTCGCGAAGCAGGTTGATGCCAACGAGAACATCGATCTTTCCCTCGCGCAGCGTTCGCAGGATCTCGACACGGTCCATCGTCGCTGTATCGGAGTGCATGTAATTGACCTTAATGCCGGCATCAAGCAGATGGTCGGTCAGGTCCTCGGCCATGCGCTTGGTGAGCGTGGTCACCAGTACGCGCTCCTTGCGCACCACGCGCTCGCGAATCTCGTCCTCAAGATCGTCAATCTGCCCACGAACCGGACGCACATCAATCTTGGGGTCGAGCAGACCGGTCGGACGAATAATCTGCTCAACATCGTTTTGGCTCACCCGCAGCTCATAGTCGCCCGGCGTGGCCGAAACATAGATGAACTGGGGAATCCTCGCCTCAAACTCATCGAAACGAAGCGGGCGGTTATCGAGCGCCGAGGGCAGGCGAAAACCGTGTTCCACCAGCGTCACTTTACGCGAGCGGTCACCTTCGTGCATGCCGCGAATCTGCGGCACCGTCACATGGCTCTCATCGATGATGCAGAGCATATCCTTGGGAAAGTAATCGATTAGGGTAAACGGCGGCTCACCCGGCTTGCGACCGTCCAGATGACGCGAGTAGTTCTCGATGCCGTTGCAAAAACCCATCGTCTCGAGCATCTCAAGATCATAATCGGTGCGCTGCTGCAGACGCTGCGCCTCGAGCAACTTATCAGTCGCCTTGAGCTCCGCCACGCGCTTCTCGCACTCTTCGCTGATCGATTTCAGAGCCGCCTTGACCTTCGGCTTCTCGGTCACGTAGTGCGATGCCGGCCATACGGGGATGGCCTCGTACTCACGAAGCATCTCACCGGTAACCTCATCGATCTCGGCAATCAGCTCGACCTCGTCGCCAAAGAACTCAAACCGCAACGGATGCTCGGCATAAGGCGGATACACGTCGACAACATCGCCGCGCACGCGGAACGTGCCGCGCGCCAGGTCATAGTCATTGCGATCATATTGAATGTCGATAAGTGCATGGATAAAGTCATCGCGCTCGAGCGGCACCTTCTTGTCGACGTTTGGAGCCAGACCCGCATAGTCCTCAGGAGAGCCAATGCCATAGATACACGAGACCGATGCGACAACGATCACATCGCGTCGAGAGAGCAGTGACGCGGTCGCCTGATGGCGCAGCATCTCGACCTCTTCGTTAATCGAGGAGTCTTTCTCGATATATGTATCGCTTTGCGGCACATACGCCTCGGGCTGATAGTAGTCGTAGTACGAGACAAAGTAGACCACAGCGTTGTTGGGAAAGAACTCTTTGAGCTCGCTCGCAAGCTGAGCGGCGAGCGTTTTATTGGGAGCCATGACCAGCGTCGGCTTCCCCAGGGCCTCAATAGTCTTAGCCATCGTGAAGGTCTTGCCCGAACCAGTCACGCCCAGCAAAACCTGATAGCGATCTCCGTCCCTCACACCCTGCACAAGCGACTCAATGGCCTTAGGCTGAGAACCTGCAGGCTCATAGGGAGAAACGACTTCAAACGGCACCTCAGCGCCCTCAACGCCAAAGCGCTTAAGTTCACCACCAACGCGTTCTACTTCAAATTCCGTCATGGATACTCCTAACTCATACATCTGCAGTATACGCAGGAGGTGGGCTTAGTCCTATACGAACCGATCGGGATAGAGCGTCTTATAGCGAACCCAGGCATTATTGACGCGAATCAGATAAGCCTGCGTCTCGGGGAAGGTAATCGCATTGTGAAGCGAGGTGCTCTGCTGCGCCCAACCATCCACATTGCCCATGCCGGCGTTATATGCGGCAATAGCGCTATCCGTCGACCCGTTGAAATACGTTAGAAGATACGAAAGATACGCACAGCCAAACTCGATGTTCGTAGCGGGATCGTTAAGGTTGTCGGCTGAATACTCGCTACCATCGACAAGACCTTTGGCAATCATATCCTGGGCAGTCTCGGGCATCAGCTGCATTAATCCCCGAGCGCCTTGATTCGACTCGGCCTCGGGATCCCAATTCGATTCCGACTTTATGACAGCACACACCAGATACGGATCAAGATTGTGCGAAATGCTCGATTGCTTTACGTACGCCTCGTAGTCAATCGGATACAAAGGCTTAAAGAAAGCGGCAGGAGCATACGAGTAGACGAGCGAAATAAGGCCAAAGACGAACACAACGGCAAGTGGCGCCACGCGATACCACGTAAAGAAACGTGTCCTAGGCATCGGCCTCCTCCTTATCCACTACATCCCCGAAGCCATGGCGCACAAGCCAAGCGTCCAGTTGTTCAAAGAGCGAGTTGTCGCCCGCCGCATTATCGATTACCGTCGTAGCGAGATTGCAAAGCGAAGCCTCATCAGGTTGGCATGCAGAACGCGCATCAAAATCAGAGGACTCCATACCACGATGAATAGCACGCCCGCGACGAACTGCTAAAGGAGCGCTGATAACCAGAATTTCATCAGCCAGGCCAAAAGCATCCTCAAAACCAGTCGGGGCAGAAACCTCGACAACCGCAAAGGGATAACGGGGGGACGAAACCGTGCAGCAAACCGGATCAAGAATCCTCAGTGACAGCTGCTCAATGAGAACGGGGTGCACAATGCTATTGAGCCTCGCGACCGCATCAGGAGAAACAAAAGCTCGAGAAGCGAGGATGTTACGGCGAACGCCGCCCTCCTCGTCCAAAATATCCCAGCCAAATTCTTCCGCGAGGGCATTGACGATATCGGAGCCTGGCACATACAGCGATTTGGCAAGCTCGTCCAGATCGATAAGCATGGCGCCATGAGATTCGAGATAGCGGCAGGCAGTCGACTTACCCGAAGCAATATTGCCCAAGACAAAAACGGTAAACATCAAGTCCTCCCTAACGCCAATGGGAGTTATTATCGCGCAAATACAAAAGAAGGACTCAAAATACAGCCAAACAGTAAGACAAGCTAA
>CABQJK010000051.1 GCA_902464495.1 uncultured Collinsella sp.
GCTGCCGCTTCCAAGGGCCAGCGCGAGCGCTCCCAAGCCCAGGCTGCGCGTCCGCAGCGAGATCGCAACCGCGACAACGTTCAGGTCCCCAAGGGCGAGTTTATCGAAGGTCGTCGTGCTGCCGCCGAGGCCCTGCGCACCGGCTTTCCCGTCAAGTGCGCGCTCATCGCCGAGGGCGGGGAGCGCGATGCTGCTTTGTCTCGTCTGGTCGATGACCTCAACGCCGCGGGTGTCCGCATTAAGTATGTGCCGCGCGCGCAGCTCGATGCGCTGTCGAGCCATGGCGCTCACCAGGGCATTGCGCTCGAGGTGGGCAACTTCCCCTATGCCGATGTTGCCGATATCCTCGACCGCGCGGGCGAGGGTCCGGCTCTTGTCGTCGTGCTCGACCACGTGACCGACGACGGTAACTTTGGCGCCATCGTGCGCTCTGCCGAGGTCGTGGGCGCGGCGGGCGTAATCATTGCCAACAGGCGCGCCGCTGGTGTGACCGTCGGCAGCTACAAGACCTCTGCCGGCGCCGTTATGCATCTGCCCATCGCACAGGTTCCCAACATCGCTCGAGCGCTCGACGACCTCAAGGCCGCCGGCTTTTGGGTGGGCGGTGCTTCCGAGCACGCCGAGGGCAGTTGTTGGGATGCTCCCTTCGAGGGCCGCGTTGCGCTCGTCATGGGCTCCGAGGGCGACGGCATCTCGCGCCTGGTGCTTGAGAAATGCGACTTTTTGACCAAGCTTCCCCAGCGCGGCATGACCGAGAGCCTCAATGTTGCCCAGGCGACCACGGCCCTATGCTTTGAGTGGCTGCGCCGCAACGCCGGCGAGCTCATGGGGGAGGAGTAGCGCATGTCCAAGAAGAGCCGCGCCAAGTCCAAGGCCAAGCGCTTTGGCGAGGGCTCGGCCAAGCCGATTGTTTCGGCCACGACCTATGGCGTGGGCGGCAATGCGTTTGCGCAGGCCATTGCCGATCCGGTCTCGACGGTGCACTCCAATAAGCCCGAACTGCTGGTGGTCGACGGCTACAACGTGATCCACTGCACGCCGCGCTACGAAAAGCTCGTGTACGACCATTCTGACGATCCGTATTCCAGCGATGTCCACGACATGGCGCGTACTGCGCTCATCAACGATGTTGCGGCGTTTGCCCAAGGCCGCTACGAGGCCGTGATTGTCTTTGACGGTGCAGGCAACATCTCCAGCGAGCGCCCCAACCTGCCGGCCCGCGGCGTGCGCATCGAGTTCTCGCCGACGGGCGTTTCTGCGGACACCGTGGTGCAGAAGCTCTGCATCGAAGCGCGCGAGGAAGGCCGTGCATGCTCCGTGGTGTCGAGCGATGGCACCATCCAGGCCGTCGTCATGGGCAAGGGCGTCACGCGCATCTCGAGCCGTATGCTGGTGGACGAGATCAAACAGATCGATAACGACGTTCACGAGGCAGAGGAGGCTCCGCAGATCAAGATGACCTTGGGCAGCCGCCTGAGCCCTGATGCCCTGGCCAAGCTCAAGGCGTTGCGCGGACGGTAGGGGATTATCCATAGAGACCCGTTTCCCAATTGGCCGGCCCGTTGATTTGTAATCAATGGACTGTGGGTTGCCGTCGCCAAAACGAATAGTTTTTGGTTTTGGCGAACGGATAAAACTATTCGTTCTGGCGAATAGTTTTGAGATGTGGTCGGGTGAAGGGCCTGTTGCGCCTCGTCCGCAATTCCTTTATTCTTAACTGGCTTCGCGCGAAAGCGCCAAGTGTGCCAGTGTGGCGCAACGGTAGCGCAACTGATTTGTAATCAGTGGGTTGCAGGTTCGATTCCTGTCACTGGCTCCATGAAAGTTTCGGGCTCTGTCTCTATATGGGACAGGGCCCGTTTCTATTTATGTTGACATGTCAGCGGGTTTGACTTCCACCAGGCTTCAGGTTTGTCTTGATCTGTAACACGGGCGGGCTGAAAACCCTCCTTATAGTTACAGATCGAGACAATGCCAAGGGATGGTCGATAACATCTCGATCTGTAACACGAAGAGGCTGAAAGCCGTTCTTGCTGTTATAGATTTAGATAAACAGACAAGCCGCCAGGGAAACATCTCGATCTGTAACAGATAGAGGAGGAATAACCCTCTTACTGTTACAGATCGAGACAGAAGCCAGGGCGAGGTTGGTCATCGTCATCGAGCGTGGATATTCGGACGCACGAGAGTGGAAAATCTCCCGCCTGGAGAATGAGCGTGGATAATCTGCCACTTTGGGCCCAGTGGCACGTCAAAAGTGGGAGATTATCCACGCTCGATTTCAAACGGGAGAAAATCCACGCTCGGTCGAGCCAGGGAAGCCCGATCTCGACCTATATATAGGTGCAAATGGGTCGTTATCGAAGTAATATTCTGCAGGCTTACTCCACTACGCCAAAGTGTTCCCTCGGGAAATGTCACCAGTGCAGCAAAATCCACCGTCCTTCATATCCAAACTCAATAAAACCGCAGGTCAAAGGTATATAGATACGCCCGGAACCGTGTATCTAGAGGTTTTCGTTGACAGCCCCCAAGGTTGCATCGTATTATCTTTTTCGTTCGCGGGGGCGGCGGTCCAAAAGACCAAAGAACCTGCGGATACTTGAACGATTGGGAGTTTGCCCGAGTGGTTAATGGGGACGGGCTGTAAACCCGTTGGCTCTGCCTACATAGGTTCGAATCCTATAGCTCCCACCCGTCAAGTGCCTGTATAGCTCAGTCGGTAGAGCACTTCGTTGGTAACGAAGAGGTCACCAGTTCAAGTCTGGTTGCAGGCTCCATCCGGCGGTGTAGCTCAGTTGGTTAGAGCACACGGTTCATACCCGTGGCGTCACTGGTTCGAATCCAGTCACCGCTACCATAGGTAACACGGTGGCTTCTCAATAGTATGTTGAGAGGCCACTATGGTATAAAGGCAAAGTCCCGTCCGGGGACGACCTGTTTAGAGGAGGGCTTTATGGCCAAAGAGAAGTTTGAGCGCACTAAGCCGCATGTTAACATCGGCACCATTGGTCACGTCGACCACGGCAAGACCACGCTGACCGCTGCCATCACCAAGGTTCTCTCCGAGACCGAGGGCTGCAAGGCTGACTTCACTGCGTTCGAGAACATCGACAAGGCTCCCGAGGAGCGCGAGCGCGGCATTACGATCTCCGTCTCCCACGTCGAGTACGAGACTGCTGCCCGTCACTACGCTCACGTTGACTGCCCGGGCCACGCTGACTACGTCAAGAACATGATCTCCGGTGCTGCTCAGATGGACGGCGCTATCCTGGTCATCGCCGCTACCGACGGCCCCATGGCTCAGACCCGCGAGCACATCCTGCTCGCCCGTCAGGTCGGCGTTCCCTACATCGTCGTCTTCCTGAACAAGTGCGACATGGTCGACGATGACGAGCTCATCGACCTCGTCGAGATGGAGACCCGTGAGCTCCTCTCCGAGTACGATTTCCCCGGCGACGACATCCCCGTCATCCGTGGTTCCGCTCTGGGCGCTCTCGAGGGCGACGCCAAGTGGATGGACGCCATTCGCGAGCTCATGAACGCTGTCGACGAGTACATCCCGACGCCTGCTCGTAACAACGACCTCCCGTTCCTGATGGCCGTTGAGGACGTTATGACCATCTCCGGCCGTGGTACCGTTGCTACCGGCCGTGTCGAGCGCGGTGAGCTCAAGCTCAACGAGCCCGTCGAGATCGTCGGCATCAAGGATACCCAGAACACCGTCGTTACCGGTATCGAGATGTTCCGTAAGTCCATGGACTTCTGCGAGGCTGGCGACAACGTCGGTCTGCTGCTCCGCGGCATCAAGCGCGAGGACATCGAGCGCGGCCAGGTTCTCTGCAAGCCCGGTTCGGTTACCCCGCACACCAAGTTCACCGGTGAGATCTACGTTCTGACCAAGGAGGAGGGCGGCCGTCACACCCCGTTCTTCGATGGTTATCGTCCTCAGTTCTACTTCCGTACCACCGACGTTACCGGTACGGTCAAGCTCCCCGAGGGCACCGAGATGGCTATGCCTGGTGACCACATCACCATCGAGGGCGACCTCATCCACCCGATCGCCATGGAGGAGGGCCTGCGCTTCGCTATCCGCGAGGGCGGCCACACCGTCGGTTCGGGCATCGTCTCCACGATCATTGAGTAAATTAGCTCTCTGATATAGTTGACTTAGAGAACCCGGCACTTATATGGGTGCCGGGTTCTTTTCTGCAATGGATATTGAGCCGTTGCTGGTGTCGAGAGGATCGATAATGGTCCTGGATGCACCGTCGATTAGCTTTCGATGGCTTCATTGATGTGTTCCTAATATGAATGGATCCACCGAGAACCAATTGACTCGAGGTTTTCATTGACAGCACTTACGTGGAGCTGATAAAGTAACAACTCGTGCCCGTACGGGGCGGAAATGAAAGGTTCAGGATACATGCGTACTCTAGTTACTCTTGCGTGCACTGAGTGCAAGCGCCGCAACTATACGACCACCAAGAACAAGTCGACCATGCCTGATCGTATGGAGATCAAGAAGTATTGCCCCTGGTGCCGTCACCACACGCTGCACAAAGAGACTCGCTAGTCTCTAGTCACATACGCCAGTAGTTCAATTGGTAGAGCATCGGTCTCCAAAACCGAGTGTTGAGGGTTCGAGTCCTTCCTGGCGTGCCAGTCATTATTCCGTAAGCTCCCACTTGGGGGCTTACGGTTTACTCATGTATAAGCGCATTGCGCGGAGGTAACCCAAATGGCCAACAAGAAGAACAAGAAGAAGGCACAGCAGCAGGCGCCTGCCAACAACGCTGCCGCCAACTCCAAGGTTGAGGCCAAGAAGGCCGTTGCCAAGAAGAGCGAGAAGGCTGCGAAGTCTAAGAAGAACGAGAAGCCTGGTTTCTTCGCCCGCACCAAGAAGTATTTCGCTTCGGTGAAGTCCGAGATGAAGCGTGTCACGTGGCCCGATAAGAAGGAGCTCGTGAACTACTCGGTCGTCGTTTGCGCTTCTCTGATCGTCGTCGGCGTCGTCATCGCTCTGCTCGATGCTGGCTTTGGCGAGGCTCTTGCTCTGTTCTCTGGATTGAGGGGCTAAACCATGTCTAAGCGTTGGTACGTCGTTCACACTTACTCTGGATACGAGAACCGCGTTAAGTCCGATCTCGAGCATCGCATCGAGACCATGGGCATGCAGGACCGTATCTTTGATATCGAGATTCCTATGGAGCGCGTCACCGAGATCAAAGAGGGTGGCAAGCGCGAGACCAAGGATTCCAAGATTTTCCCGGGTTATGTCCTGGTCCGCATGGAGATGGATGACGATGCTTGGACGTGTGTTCGCAACACGCCCGGCGTCACCGGTTTCCTAGGCGGCAACGGCAAGCCCGCTCCGCTTTCCCGTGACGAGTACAACAAGATGACTCGTCGTCCCGGTAAGGGCGATTCGCCCAAGCGCACCTCGGTTGATATTCAGGTCGGCACGTCCGTCCGCGTCACCGATGGCCCGCTTACCGACTTTGATGGCAAGGTCTCCGAGGTTAACACCGAGGCTGGCAAGCTCAAGGTCACGCTGATGATCTTTGGCCGCGAGACGCCGGTCGAGCTCGACTTTAACCAGGTCGCTGTCATCGCTTAAGTTTTCGTCCGTTCGCGCGAGCGTGCTTCTTCTGTGACTGCTCATCTCAGGAGTGCTTCTAACACGTGCGTGCTTACGATATAGCAAGTACTTCACACTCGTGATTCGAAAGGAATGACCATGGCTGAGAAGAAGGTTGCCAACGTCATTAAGCTCCAGATTCCTGCTGGTGCAGCTAACCCCGCTCCTCCCGTCGGCCCCGCCCTGGGCGCTGCTGGCGTGAACATCATGCAGTTCTGCCAGGCCTTTAACGCCGAGACGCAGGACAAGAAGGGCGACATCATCCCCGTTGAGATCTCTGTCTACGAGGACAAGTCCTTCTCCTTCATCACCAAGACCCCGCCGGCGGCTCACCTCATCAAGAAGGAACTGAACCTCAAGTCTGGTTCCGCTAAGCCCCAGGCCGACAAGGTTGGCCAGCTCTCCCAGGAGCAGCTCACCAAGATCGCCGAGATCAAGATGCCGGACCTCAATGCCAACGACATTGACGCCGCCAAGAAGATCATCGCCGGTACCGCCCGTTCCATGGGCGTCACCATCGCTGAGTAGCGATTTCTTTAGGTAATGACGGGTGCTCCGACCGGGGCGCCCGTTAAATGTGTGCAATAGGGCACACGATACGATGTGGGAGGGCTCACGCCCGTTTAACCACAGGAGGTAATGCACATGGCTAAGCATGGTAAGAGCTATAACGCCGCTGCCGAGAAGATCGACCGCGCCACGCTCTACACCCCCCTTCAGGCTGCCAAGCTCATCAAGGAGCTCGACACCGCCAAGTTCGACGAGACCGTCGAGGCCCACTTCCGTCTGGGCATCGATACTCGTAAGGCTGACCAGAACATCCGTGGCTCCATCTCCCTGCCCCACGGCACCGGCAAGACCGTTCGTGTTGCCGTCTTCGCCGAGGGCGAGAAGGCCCGCGAGGCCGAGGCTGCCGGCGCCGACATCATCGGTTCCGACGAGCTCGTCGCCCAGATCCAGAAGGGCGAGATCAACTTCGACGCCGCTATCGCTACGCCGAACATGATGGCCAAGGTTGGCCGCATCGGTAAGATCCTTGGTCCCCGTGGCCTCATGCCGAACCCCAAGCTCGGCACCGTGACCATGGACGTCGCCAAGATGGTCTCCGAGCTCAAGGCTGGCCGCGTTGAGTACCGCGCCGACCGTTACGGCATCTGCCACGTGCCCCTGGGCAAGAAGTCCTTCTCTGAGCAGCAGCTCGTCGAGAACTACGCTGCCCTGTACACCGAGATCCTGCGCGTCAAGCCCTCTTCTGCTAAGGGCAAGTACGTCAAGTCCATCTCCGTGTCTTCCACCATGGGCCCTGGCGTCAAGGTTGATCCCGCTGTCCAGCGCGACTTCCTGGCTGAGTAACTTTTAGTTACTGCCTGAGCAAAGCAAGCATTGCTAAAGAAACCCGGTTCTGCCTCGTGCAGGACCGGGTTTCTTGCTCTCTCGGGGCAAAACCACCTCAAAGGGGACAGTGTCCCATTTGAGGTGGTTACCAGGGGGTTCTGGCGGTAGAGGACTCGATGGCCTCGTGGCGTTTGAGCTCGCGGCGCATGGTTTGCGAGTTGAGCCAGGCTGCCTGCCAGCCACGGATGGGGTAGCGCGTCTGGTCGAGCTCAAACTGCGTATAACCGCAGGCGTTGATGATCGTCGTTCCACACACATGCTGCCGCTCGCGCTGGAAATTGTTACCGTAGCTTCGATGTACATGCCCATGCACCATGTAGTCGGCCCCCCAGGACTCAAGCGCCGTGTTAAAGCACTCAAACCCTCGATGCGGCAGATCGTCCAGATCACCCATACCGGCGGCGGGTGCATGGGTAAGCAGAATGTCGCACCCGCCGACCATCCTAACCTTACGCGACAGCTTGCGCATGCGCTTGGACATCTCGCGTTCGGTGTACATGTTGGCGCCGTCGCGATAACGCATGGACCCGCCAAGGCCCGCAATGCGAATCCCTCGGTACGTGTACACGCTGTCTTCCACGCAGATACATCCGCCCGGTGCATGACGTGCGTAGCGGTCGTCGTGATTGCCGCGCACGTAGATGAGCGGTTTGTTGATGACGGTGACCAAAAACTCAAGATAGTCCGGGTCCAGATCGCCGGCAGACAGAATCAGGTCGACACCCTCAAAGCGCTCCTTGCGAAAGCACTCCCAAAGGCATCGTTCTTCGGTATCTGCTATGGCAAGGATCTTCATAGGGCGGTAACTCCCGGCTCATCGTCGAGTTGCGGAATGGTGCCTACCACGTTGTCCGCCAGCCAATTCATCTCGACAATCTGCGCGCTCGGCAGTGGGGGAAAGCCCTCGATCTGCACCACGCCGTCTTGGCTATGAAGCTCGCCGCCAAATGGATTGATGGAGCCCTCGACGATGCCATTGCGGAGCAGCTGCACCAGTTTGCGCGTCTGATAGGGCAGGCCCGGAGCGTAGCGAATGTCGATGACGCCCGAGCTCATGCCATACCAGTAGTTGACGGCGCGAACCTGGCTGTCGTCACTGGTCTCATCCCAGGTGCCATGCAGCAGGCTTCGCACGATAAGCTCGTAGTATCGGCCCCAGTTCCAGACCGGCATGGCGATGCCGACGACCTTGCCATCGACCAGGCGGTGGAGTCCGTAGGCCGTAGGGTCTACGAGCGACTTTGACATGTCAGCGCCGGTCATGACGCTCACACCTTCGCGGCACATGGCCTCGGCAAGGCCTCCGGCGGGCACATCGCCCCAGGTCAGGATAATTTGCGCGCGGGGGTCGAGCAGCGAGGCGCCAATCGCAAAGGCGTTGATCTCGCTAAGCGCGCCCGAGGCGAAGACCGACGCGTGGTAGCCGATACGGTGGTTGTCCGCCATACTGGCGGCAAGGGCGCCCAGGAGGAACTTGGCCTCGTACATCTTGCCAAAGTACGAACGGACGCTTTGGTGGGGAAGGCCGATAGAGCAGTTAAGGAACCGCACCTGTGGATACTCAACGGCAGCTCTGAGCGCGTATTCCATCAGGCGGTGCGAGGTCGAGAAGATGACGTTAGCTCCATGTTTGACAGCCGTTTCCACGGCGGCGTAGAACACGTCCGGATTGTGACAGTCCTCGAACGCCTCGGTGCGCACGATACCGCCAAAATGCTCATCGAGATACTGACGCCCTTGGTCGTGCAGGCTGTCCCAGCTCGACGTCGCACAGGGGAACTCATGGATAAAGGCGATGCGCAGAGGGTTGGCCGCCGAGTAGACGGTCTTGCCCATAAAGAAGTTGAGCACGCCGGAGGTGGACTTGACGGGCGCCTCTTCCTCATCGACACTCGGTGCCTCGACAAGATCGACCTTCTCCTCATCACTTTTGCCGGCAATGACCAACTCGCGCCAAATCTTGCACAGGCGGTTTACGACGATATCCGTCGGCGTGTCCAGCAAGCGGTCTTGGTTGTACACGTTGAGGTAAACGAGCATAGCGTCGGCGGGCGTAATGTCCAGATGGTCGCCGCCGGCGCGCAGGTAGGCGCGCTTAAAGAGCAGGAAGGTGTGGCGCAGGTAGTCGACCTTTTTCTGCGGCCATTTTTCGATAAGGTTCTGACCGAGCATCTTGGCGAGCGTCTCGTAGCTTCCCTCACGCGAGAACTCGATCTCGTATAGGGGGCAGACGCGCCAAAACGCGCAGAACTCGCCATAGAGGCGGCTTTCGACGGAATCCCATTTTCCGGGATAGAGGCGGGTGACCTTGGCCGAAACCGTCGGGGCGTCCAGGAATTTGAGGACACTGACGCGCTTGTTGCCCTCTTGGACGTAGAACCGATGCATGAACTCGGTGACGATGATGGGGTCGCGATAGCCCTCGGTCACCTGGATGTCGTAGAGGTTGGACCACTTGCGGGCGAACTCGGTGCTAAATGGCAACAGGGGCATAAAGTTGCACGAAAAGGCAGACTGACGGCCCTTGGTAACCGTGCCGACGACCATTTCGAGCGGAATATCCCGCAGGCCGACGCTCTCTCGCTGACCTAAGGGGAGCTGGGCAACCAAGCTGTCGAGGTCCGTAAGGTACGGGTGCTCGCTTTGGCTGATGGCGCGACGGCGTCCCTGCTCGCCGCGCTTGCGTGCTTGACGATAGGCCTCTTCCATGGTGTCTACTCCCTTAGTCGTTTAAACAACGATATGAACCATGGTACCACGATGCGAAAC
>CABQJK010000052.1 GCA_902464495.1 uncultured Collinsella sp.
ACCCCGCACGGCGACATCGAGACGCCGATCTTTATGCCCGTGGGCACCAAGGCAAACGTCAAGGGCATTCCTACCGAGACTGTCAAGAAGCTCGGCGCCCAGATCGTGCTCGCCAATACCTATCATCTGTCCATGCGTCCCGGCGAGGACACCATCGCCGAGCTGGGCGGCCTGCACAAGTTCATGAACTGGCACGGCCCCATCCTCACCGACTCGGGCGGTTTCCAGGTCTTCAGCCACAACGATGCCGTCAAGCTCACCGACGAGGGCGTGCGCTTTATCGTCAACGATTACGACGGCCGCCATGTGTTTTGGACGCCCGAGGACAACATGGAAATCGCCATGAAACTCGGCTCCGATATCTGCATGCAGCTCGACCAGTGCCCGGGCTATCCCGCCACGCGCGCCTACGTTGAGCGCGCCGTGGAGCTGTCGAGTATGTGGGCAGAGCGTTGCTATAAGGCGCACACCCGCGATGACCAGGCACTCTTTGGTATCGTCCAGGGCGGCATGCACCTGGACCTGCGCCTGCGCTCGCTGCGCCACCTGGAGGAGTGCGGCGACTTCCCCGGCTACGGCATCGGCGGCTACTCGGTGGGCGAGGACCACGAGACCATGTTCGAGACCCTGGCGCCGCTCGCGAGTGAGTACATGCCCAAGCACAAGCCGCGCTACCTGATGGGTGTCGGCAACCCCACCACGCTCGTGCGCGGCGTGGGCGTGGGCATTGACATGTTCGACTGTGTGCTGCCGACGCGCACCGGTCGCATGGGTACGGCGTTCTCCAGTGAAGGTCGCCTCAACTTCCGTAACGCGCGCTTTGCGCACGACGACGGCCCCATCGACTCCACCTGCACCTGCCCGGTGTGCACGGGCGGCTACAGCCGCGCGCTCATCCGTCACATGGTCACGCAGAAGGAGATGCTCGGCGGCATTCTGCTGTCGATGCACAACATCTACTACCTGCTCAACCTGATGCAGCGCGCCCGCCAGGCCATTATCGAGGGTCGTTACGGCGCGTTCGTGAGTGACTGGATGAACAGCCCAGCGGCGGTGGATTACTAAGAGCGACAGACACGCTTGCAGAGCGTGGGCAACGGCAATGGTCGAGCGCCAGCCGGTCGTCACGTTCGCTGACACCGGTTGCGCGACCGCTGACCGATAGCTTGCAAGTGCTTGATGCATCGTGGGTACCATACCGAATAGTTGATGTTCGGGCGGGTGTTTGACGCATGGCGTCGACCCCGCCCGCTTTTCTTTTTCTCGATAGGAGTACCCATGATTAAGAATGAGAACGTCGAGGGCGAGCCTGCCTACGACGAGACGTACCGCCGCGGCCCCGTGGTCATGCGCGGCCCCATGATTCCTAAGGACAACACCTACGCCAACCTGCTGGCGCCCGAGGAGTCGACTGACTGGCTGCACGCCGACCCCTGGCGCGTGCTGCGAATTCAGGCAGAGTTTGTCGATGGCTTTGGCGCACTTGCCGAGCTTGGACCTGCGGTGACCATCTTTGGTAGTGCCCGCACGCCCAAGACCGATCCGCTCTACAAGGCGGCGCGTACCGTCGGGCGCAAGATCGCGCAACGTGGCGTGGCGGTCATCACCGGTGGTGGCCCCGGCATCATGGAAGCGGCCAACAGGGGAGCGGCGAGTGTCAACGGCAAGTCAGTTGGCCTGGGCATTGAATTGCCGCACGAGCATGGGCTCAATAAATACGTGAACCTCGGCATGGACTTCCGCTACTTCTTTGTGCGCAAAACCATGTTCGTCAAATACAGCTCGGGCGCCATCGTATTTCCCGGCGGCTTCGGTACACTCGACGAGATGTTCGAGGTGCTTACGCTGGTACAGACGCACAAAGTCAAACGCATGCCGCTCGTGCTGGTGGGCAGCGAGTATTGGCAGGGCCTGTTCGACTGGCTCAACGGCCCGGTGATGGACGCCGGTATGGTCAGCCCGCTCGATCCGGACCTAGTGCACATCACCGACGACCTCAACGAGGCGGTCGACGTCGCCCTCAGCGGGCTGATGTAGAGTGATTGTGCCCGTCGTGACACGAATATGCATGGCAATCTGATGCTATCTAACATCAGATTGCCATTTTTATTGGGTATACTGATGCAAAAGACGAGGTCGAGGAGGTCGCGTATGTCTACTGCAACGGTTAAGCCCACGACGGTTCGCATCGAAGAGGGGCTCAAGGAGCAGGCGACTGAGTTTTTAGATTCGGTTGGCTTGAGCCTTAATTCCTATCTCAATCTGGCTGTTCGGCAGCTTGTAAATCAGCGGAAGATTCCGTTTGAGATTGTGGGTCGACCGGAGACACCCAATGAGGCGACGAGGCGCGCCATGGTGATCGCCGAGGCTCATGAGCTGGGAATTTTGCCGGACGACAGCCCGTCATTCGATAACGTTGATGAGCTGATGTCGTTCCTCGATGAGGACTAGGCGATGTTTGAGATTAAGGTCGAGGCTCAGTTTAAGACCGACTATAAGCGAACGATGCAGAGCCACCCGCAGTTAAAAACCGAGTTTAAGGCAGCTGTCGCCGAGCTTGCGGCACATGGTTCGCTTCCGGCGGAGTATGGCGCCCACGAGCTCTCCAACCCGGGCGGCAACTACAACGGTCACATCGATTTCCATCTATCCGACGGCCTGGTCGACGTGGCCGTTCTCTACCTGCCGCACAAAACTAATCCAGTGATCCGACTTGTAAGAATGGGTTCGCATCAAGAACTGTTCCAGGTCCCACTGAGCTAGCCACTCGATTTTAAGTTGCGGTGGAATAGGGATTGATTTGCGGCTGATAAGCCAAAAACAGTCCCTATTTCACCGCAAGTGATGGGGGTGTCCCACTTGTTGCTGCAACATTCGGTTCTCCTCTTCGCTGGATTTCGTCCAAAAGCTCGGCGGCGACTTCGCTGCTTTTAAAACGAATGCTGCAATCCTCTTTCTTGGGAAAAGCCAGTAATGGAATGGTTCCGTACCAGACGGTTTCCTCGCCAATCACTGTCGCGCACAAACGCCCTTCAATTTTGACGGAATAGTCGATGCCCATTTCGGCAAAGACCGCTTTTGCGTCATCACGTGGATTAGAGGCAATGATAATCTCAATGCCAATTCCTCGAGTCATGGAGCTGGTGAGTGAATTCTTGAGTTTCGTAAGGCATGCGGAAGATGCATAGGGTGCGGCGATGAAAATGTTCTTCGTGGCATTGACGATATCTTTGTTCAGGGTCTCAAGGAAATGCGAAGAGTCAATTAGAATGTTTGCCTCGGCTTGGCTGGCGTCTTTCGCTACATAAACCTCGTACCCGAGCTTGGCGTAGGTCTTGAGTCTTTTCTGGTACATGCGGGCGAGCATGGGTATCGACAGGTCAACGTAGTCGAATATCTCAACCCGCCGCTTGCCCTCGTGACTTCTATGCAGTCTGCCCGCCTGCTGCGTGATGCTGCCGTCCCACGATATCGGCGTGGCAATGAGGAGAGTGTCAAGGTAGGACAGATCGAAGCCCTCACCCAGAAGGCTTTCGGTGGCGACGATGATTCGATGTTCGTGTTCGAAGCAGGGAAGACTGTTCAGTATCGCTTTTCTTTCTTTGGCGTCGATTTCCCCGGTCAGGAGAATGGGTTCGTGTCCTCGGTCTTTAAGCAGTCTGAACAGCTCCTCAGCATGCTTTTTCCTTTTAGATAGCACGAGCGGATGCCGACCGTTTGACGCAGCTTCGAGAGCGTCGCTGACAATCAATTCGTTTCTTGCTGCATGTGCACACAGCAGATCGAGAATCTGGTTGAAGCTTGCTCCCGGCTCGTAGGCTGGTAGTCGAATTCCGGTAAAACGAGGCCGTACGATGCGCTGGATGCCCTGCTGGATTGCTTGCTTTTTTGGATCTATGACATAGCGAAGCGGGCCGCAGAGCATGGAGAGCGCCTTCGTAAGGCCGTCGGATCGTTCGGGCGTCGCAGAAAGGCCGTATACGTATTTGGCCGGGGCAGACTTGAGAACAAGCTCGAGCTGTGGCGCGGCGGCATGGTGACATTCGTCGCAGATAATGAGACCGTAATTACGAACAAGGTCCTTAACTATCGGCTCTCCGGTTTGGCCGTCTTTGCCAGATAACGACTGGAACGAAGCGATGTCGACGAGGCCGCTTACGGCATTTTTGCCTCCTCCTATTTGTCCGATGATCGGAGGCTGCCTTTTGCTGATTCGTCCTTTTGGGGTTCGGACGGGTTCTCTGTTGTCCGTAATGTCGATAAATCGCTCGAGCTGGGATTTCCATTGGGTTATGAGTGCGGTCTTGGGAACGATGACGAGCGCTGGAAGGCCAATGGAGGCAATAAGGTAAGCCCCGATGACGGTTTTGCCGAAGCCTGTCGGCGCGGACATGATTCCATCTTCGTATAGGAGCATCTGATCAGCGGAGATTTGCTGCTCAGGGCGAAGGGCGCCTTTAAATGTCATCACAATTTGATTGTCGGATTTGCGTTCGTCTGAATAGTGGGCAGTAACGCCGGTTTCTCGGAGCAGCTGCTCAAGCTGAGTTTTGCAGCCCCGGGGAATCGCAACATAACCATCTTTCAGTTCGCTAAGGTCTATGAGCCGCGGTTTGCCGAATACTGATTTATGCATGGACTGCGCTCGATAGAATTCTGGGTTGGCGAATGTCGCGAGCCCGCGGATTTCCATTTGAGCTGCAGGACTCAGAGACTTTTCGGGGATGTAGAGCATATCGGCTTGCGTGACGGGCAGCGATGAAGGAAAGTCCTGCGATGTGAGTGGTAGCCGCTTTCGTGGCTTTTGGACATATCGTTTGGCTTTGTTTGCCACCGTGGCTGTTGATAGCCCGTGTGGGTTGTTCCCAGTGGTCTCGATCAGATTTTGCACTGTCGAGCGCGGAATCAGCTGGACTTGCGACAGATAAAGCCATTGGTCGGGAAAGGGCTCGAATTGTTCGTCCACAAATACGCTGTTTCCTCCACGTTGTGCCTTGCCTTGAAAGGGAAGTGCGATGAGGTTTCCAAAACCTCCATCGGGAATAGTGTCCTGAGCGGGTAGCATTCGATCAAAGGCCTCGAACGTGATTGTCTTATTAAGCGCCGCAGCTTCGGTTATGAGGCAACTTCCAAACTTTCTGGCGGCCTTTGCGCTGATTGGCTCGAGAAAGAAAAACCAGATGTGTGCGCCGTTGCCGGACCTTGAGCGCTCGACGGCGGCGTAAATGTTCCGTCGTTTTGCAACAAGCCGTACGGCATTTGTTGCCTCTTTCCAGTCTGCTTTGTCAAAATCGATGACGAGAACTTTCGTGTTGCAGTCCCTGTCGAGAACATATTGCCCGAGGACATCGCGGAACCGGTCATCGTTGCCTTTAAAGTGAGCAATGATTGCGGCATCGCTTAATTCGGGGAAGACGCGATTGTGACATTCTGCGCATTTGACTTTTTGATGGGCTACTTTGGGACAAATTCCCGGCTTCCACTCGTTTGCGCAAGCGGGCGTATAGCCGATACCTCCGTCTTTTCTGCGATATCCATGAGCGTAAACATCTTTACGCCCGGTAAAGAGGCTGCGAAAGAGCTCGAGTTTGTCACGTGCTGGGCTCGCACTGGTGACGATGCCCTCGATTTGCGCTCGTTCATCGAACAAAGCGCCGGCTTCTTCCCACTCTTCAAGTGTGGCGTAGCGTACGTCTGAACCGTTGTTGCAAATGACGATTTGTCGGTGTTGGTCCGATATATGCGTGATTGTCTGATCGTATTTAAATTGCGTGGCCCCAAAGAGGGCGTATTGATGCATGGTGTTGCCCATTTGAATGCCATTCTTGTAGTGGAGTTGCTGAGAACGAGGGTACGGCATTGCGGCTTTTCGGGGCATGCAATTTCGATTCAAGTTCGCTAATGGTGAGGGATTGCTCCGCGAGCGGCTTTCGATCGATGCTAAGGTACGCGACGGCCCTTGATAATCAGGATTTGCGGTCATGTGGGCAGCCGGAGGCGTAAAGAGCGGGCTTCATCCGGACCCGGTGGGCAAAAAATGGCAAATATGAGTACTGTTGCCAGGATAGCATCATATCATTTGGAAAGTATTTAAGACCAATTGACTGGTTTTTAGTATATTCAACCCCCTAAACACGACGATTCGGGGCTTTATGGACCCCTGAAATCGGTGGAAGCGGACAATTTCAGCTAAATTTTGCTGTTACTAATTTGGTAACAGTACTCATATTTGCCATTTTTTGCCCACTGGGTATCGTTGGAGGCTAGTCGAAGCTCCCTCAAACAGCTGGGAATGCGCCGATCGCCATTAATATCTTGTATATGGATGGCGCAACTAAAAAGTTGCGGTGGAATAGGGATTGATTGGCGGCTAATAAGCCAAAAACAGTCCCTATTCCACCGCAAGAGGTAAAGGTGCCCCTAGTGGATGGGCTGGTAGCGGGGGCAGTAGCTGATGGCGATGGCATCGACGCCTACGTGGGTGGCGATGGTGCAGCCGATGGGGCCAGTGCCGGCGTCTACGTAGTCCTGGCCCGCGAGCGCCTCGTTGACAAGTTCCTGCTCCTCGGCGGCGCCGGTCGTGAGCACGCGCACGCTGGAGCCCGGATGCTCGGCCAAAAATGCGAGGCAATCGGTCATGGTGTTGGCAACGATGCGCTTGGCGCCGCGGCCCTTTTTGACGGCCTTGATCTCGCCCGATTTCCACTCCGGCGAAACGGCCAGGCGAATGTTGAGCATCTGCGTGAGCTGGCCGGCGAGCTTGGGGGCGCGGCCGTTCTTAACGAGGTTCTCGAGCGTGCGGGGAATCAGCAGCAGGTGGGCGTCGGGCAGGGTCGCGCGGATCTGCGCCTCGGTCTCGTCCAGGCTGCGGCCGTCCTCGCGCATGGCCAGCGCGTACTCCACCAGCAGGCCCTCGGCGCCCGAGCCGGTGCGCGAATCGATGCAGCGCACGTCGAGCTCGTGGGTTTCGGCCGTCAGGCATGCGTTGGCATAGCAGGCGGACCACTCGCTGCATAGCGAGATAAAGATCGCGCTATCGTGGCCGTCGGCGCGTACGCGGTCGAAGAGTGCCTTGAACTCGCCGGCGCTCGGCTGCGAGGTGTGCGGCAGCTGCTCGGAGCCGGCCATGCGGGCGACGTACTCCTCGGCGGTAATCTGCACCTGGTCGAGCAGGTCCTCGCCCTCGATAATCACATGCAGCGGAATCACGTAAATGCCGAGCTCTTGGGCGCGGGCGGGGGAGATGTCCGACGTGGAGTCGGTTATGATGGCAAAAGACATAATTGCACCTTTCGTTGGGGCGCGGCAGCGCCGCCTTCTGAAAGCAAAGTGCGACAAGTATAGTGGAGTTGCTCTACATTGCTAGGTTCAATTGTTGAATAGTCAACAGTTTGAAGCGGTGGTGTGGAAATCATCAACTGGGGAAGAAGGGTGCCGATGGCGGCATTGCAACTTTGCGAGCGGCCGGTTGTGCTGTTCGATTTTGACGGCACGGTGGCCGATACGGGTCGGGCAGTGATGACCTCGACGCGCAAGACGCTGGCTGCGCGCGGGTTTTCGGAGACGCAGATGGGTGATCTGCGCCGCATGATCGGGCCGCCCCTGTGGAAGAGCTTTCACGACTTTTACGGCTTTTCCCGCGAGGAGTCGCTTGTGGTGGCCGACGAGTACCGCGCCTTTTTTGATGAGCTGGGACCGGAGGAGTACCCCGTGTTCGATGGGATTCCCGAGCTGCTGGATGAGTTGGCCGCCCGGGGCAAGCGTATGGCCGTGGCGACGTCACGCATGGAGGCCAAATGCATCGACATGGTGCATGAGCTTGGTCTTTCTCAGTTCGAAGCCGTGGTTGGCATGAATCCGCCGCAGGGGCGCGAGACCAAGGCCGATTCGGTTCGCGATGCCCTGGCGGCGCTCGGCGCGACGGCGGACGATGCCGTGATGATCGGCGATCGCTTTAACGACGTCGAGGGTGCGCACGCGATGGGCGTGCCGTGCATCGGCATCTATTCGGGCGCGGCGGCGCCGGGTGAGCACGAGGCCGCGGGCGCCGACGCGGTGGTGCACTCGGTGGCCGAGCTTGCTAAACTTTTCGCTATATAAGTATGTGATGTGAGGGGCGGGCAAGCTCGCCGCTCATTGGTTAGGAGGTCGTCCATGAATCAGGTGGAGCAGAGTGTCGCCGAGTATGTCGACGAGGTCTGGGAGGATGTCGTCGCCGATATTGAGCAGCTGGTGAGTTATCCGTCCGTGGCGGTTTCTGCCGATGCGGAGCCCGGCGCGCCGTTTGGCCGCCCGGTCCGTGACGCTCTCGATTGCGCGCTCGGTATCGCACAAAAGCTCGGCTACCAGACGAGCGACGACGAGGGCTATGTGGGTATCGCCGATATCCCGGGTCGCGGCGACAAGCAGCTCGCGACCATCTGCCACGTGGACGTGGTTCCCGCCGGCCCCGGTTGGAACACCGATCCGTTTGCGATGGAGCGTCGCGAGGGCTGGCTGCTCGGCCGCGGCGTGATCGACGACAAGGGCCCGGCCGTGCTGTCGCTCTACGCCGGCGCCTACCTGCTCAAACACGGCATCACCCCGCGCTATACCTTCCGCGCGCTGCTGGGCTGCGATGAAGAAGTGGGCATGTCCGACGTTCACCATTATTTGGAGAACTACGCAGATCCCGACTTTTTGTTTACGCCCGATGCCGAGTTCCCGGTCTGCAATGCCGAGAAGGGCCAGTTCGAGGCGACGTTCGTGAGCCCCAAGATCGACGGCGGGCGCATCGTGTCCTGGAGCGGTGCCGAGGCGACCAACGCTATCCCGTCGCAGTCTATTTGCGAGCTTGCGATTGCCGTCGACGAGCTGCCGGCGCCGGTCGAGAACGCCGACCGCCTGGAGATCACGGCGCTCGACAACGGTCATGCGCAGATTTTCGCCCACGGTATCGGTGGCCATGCCTCGATGCCCGAGGGTACGGTCAACGCCGTCGGCCTGATCGTGGCGTACCTGCGCGAGGCCGAGGACGCGTTTGGCGCCCGCGGCGAGCGCCTGCTGACGCCTGCCGAGCACGAGTTCGTCAAGTTCCTGGCCTTTGTGCATGCGGATGCTTATGGCCGCGGCCTGGGGATTGATGCGACGAGTGCGGCGTTTGGCCCGCTCACGTGCAACCCCGGCGTCATCCGTGTGGTGGATGGACACATTGAGCAGGTCATCGACGTGCGTTTTCCCGACAGCACGAGCGCCGACACCATGTGCGAGCAGCTTGAGCCGCTCGTGGGCCGCTTTGGCGTGACGTATCGCGTGGGCCGCGCCAAGGTGCCGTTCTCGGTTTCGGCCGACGACCCGGCCGTGAAGGCGCTCATCGATACCTATAACGAGTTTACGGGTAAGCATGCCGAGCCTTTCGCCATGGGCGGCGGCACGTACGCGCGCAACTTTGCCCGCGCCGTGTCGTTTGGCCCCGAGGAGACCGGCCTGGAGCTGCCCGC
>CABQJK010000053.1 GCA_902464495.1 uncultured Collinsella sp.
CACGCGCTTTCGGCCGCACTGCGCCGCCGCGTGCTGGAGCAGGGCGAGGATGCCGTGAGTGCCGCGTCGCTGGCTGCGGCCGACCTGACTAAGGTTGCCTGGCCGGGCGATACGACCGCGACGGTCGCCGAGGGCGTGGACCTGGCGGCTGCGGGCGGTGCCGCTGGCGCGGTCATCGAGGAGGCCTAAGATGGCCGAACTCACGCCTCACATGAAGGAGCTCGTCCAGCCCTACTTGGCCGGTATCGAGCCCTACGATCCTAACTTTACGCCCACGCGCATCAACCTTTCGGCCAACGAGAACACCTATCCCGTGCCCGCCGGCGTGCGCGAGGCTGTTGATGCGGCCCTGGTTGCCACGCCGCTCAACCGCTATCCCGATCCCATGTCCAACGACCTGCGTGACGAGCTGGCCGCCTGGCATGGCGTGACGCGCGAGAACATCTGCGTGGGCAACGGTGGCGACGAGCTGCTCTATAACTGCCTGCTGGCGTTTGGCGGCGCGGGGCGGACCCTGCTCAACTGCCCGCCGTGCTTTAGCGAGTATGCCTTCTTTGCGTCTCTGTGCCAGACCGAGGTGCGCGACGTGTGGCGCGACCCGGCGACCTTTGAGCTCGACCAGACCGCCGTGCTCGCGGCGGCGCCCGAGTGCAACCTGGCCATCGTGACCTCGCCCAACAATCCCACGGGCGACGTGGCACCGCTCGACTTTGTCGCGGCGCTGTGCGATGCGTGTCCCGGCATGGTCATGGTCGACGAGGCCTACGTTGAGTTTGCCGACGATTCGTTTGGCGCGGCCACCACGGCGCAGGGACTTATCGCCGAACATCCCAACCTGGTGATTCTGCACACGCTGTCCAAGGCGTTTGGCGCCGCCGGCACGCGCCTGGGCTATGTGATTGCGGCGCCCGAGGCTATCGAGGTGTTCGCGGCGATTCGACAGATCTATTCGGTCAATGTGCTGAGCCAGGCGGCGGCACTTGCCTGCGTGCGTGCCCGGGATACGTATGCGCCCGTGGTGGCACAGGTTGCATTCGAGCGCGAACGTGAGCTGTGTGCCCTGCGCGCAATGGCTGCCGAGGGCCTGCCCGTGGAGGCATGGCCGAGCGCGGCGAACTTTGTGCTCGTACGCACGCCGCATGCCACGCGCGTGCGCGAGCGTCTGCGCGACGAGTATTCGATTTTGGTGCGCGACTTTAGCTACGCGCCGGGGCTTGCGGACTGTCTGCGCATTACTGTGGGTACGCCGCAGGAAAACGATGAGGTGCTGGCCGCGTTTGCCGCGCTGGTGAAGGAGGAGATGTAGATGGGCCGTTATGCCGAGGTAACCCGTAAGACGGGGGAGACCGATATCGTCGTCAAGCTCGACCTGGATGGAACCGGTACGTGCGATATCTCGACCGGCGTGCCGTTTTTCGACCACATGCTCAACGCCTTTGGCCGCCATGGTTTGTTTGATTTGACGGTGCGCGCAGTGGGCGACGTGGAAGTCGACGCGCACCACACCGTTGAGGATATGGGCATTGTGCTGGGCGAGGCGTTCTGCCGGGCGCTGGGCGACAAGACGGGCATTACACGCTTTGCCGATGCGGCGATCGCCATGGACGAGACGCTCGTGATGGCCGCCGTGGACATTTCGGGTCGCGGCCAGGCCTATTGCGAGCTGCCCGTGCCGACCGAGCGCGTTGGCAGCTTCGATACCGAGCTGGCCGTTGAGTTCTTCTATGCCTTTGCGCGCGATGCTAAGCTCACGCTGCACGTGCGCGAGCTGGCGGGCGGCAACTCGCACCACATTATCGAGGCCGCCTTTAAGGCCGTGGGCCGCACGATGCGCCACGCCTGCGAGCTCGACCCCCGCGTGCAGGGCATCCCCAGCACCAAGGGCTCGCTGTAACCTGCCAAAAAGGGACAGGTTTATTTTGGCAGGTTTTATCTGCGGAAATGCTGTCTCATGCGGTGGGTAAACGTTTTACCGACCAAAATAAACCTGTCCCTTTTTGGCAGGTTTTGAATGGGAAAAGGGAGGGTCGCGTGGGCGAACCGAAGATCGTGGTGGTCGACTACCACAAGGGCAACTTGTCGAGCGTCGTGCGCGGGCTTGCGCGCGCCGGTGCCGCCGCCTGCACGTCGGACGACCCGGAGCAGATCCGCCGCGCCGACGGCCTGGTCATCCCGGGCGTGGGCGCGTTCTATGACGCGATCGCCTTTATGCGCCAGAGCGGCGAGGAGGCGGCCGTGCTCGATGCCGTCGCCGCCGGAACTCCGCTGCTCGGCATCTGCCTGGGCCTTCAGCTCTTTTTTGAGCACGGCAACGAGGGCGTGCCTGCGGACGAGGGCATGGCTGCAGACGGCAGCACCCCCGAGCAGGCTGGCGGTCCCTGGGTCAATGGCCTGGGCATCATGCGCGGTTCGTGTAAGCGCTTGGAGTCGAGCCGCCTGAAGGTGCCGCACGTGGGCTGGGATCAGGTGCACATGACGCCCGCCGGCGCGGCCGATCCGTTGCTCGCCGGTTTTGCCGAGGGCGCCAACATGTACTTCACCCACAGCTACGCGGTGGCCGACGACGCCGATGCCGCTGATGTTTTGGCGCGCACGCACTACACGCGGAGCTTCCCGTGCATCGCGCGTCATGGCAACGTGTGGGGCTGTCAATTCCATCCCGAGAAATCCTCCGCGCTGGGTCAGCGCATTCTTAAGAACTTCGTTAACATCGTCGAGGAGGTTGGCCGATGATCCTGTTTCCCGCAATCGATCTGATCGGCGGCAAGGTTGTGCGCCTGGAGCGCGGCGACCGCAGCCGCTGCAAGGTATATTCCGACGACCCCGTCGCCGTCGCCCGCTCGTTTGCCGAGCAGGGCGCGAACTGGGTGCATGTCGTCGACCTGTCCGCTGCTTTTGGCGAGGACGAGGACGCGTGCGCTGCCAACTCGGCGGCGATTAAGGCTATCTGCGGCGTCGACGGCCTGTCCGTGGACGTGGGCGGCGGTGTCCGCTCGCTCGCGCGCATCGACGAGCTGGCCGGCTACGGCGCGCGCCGTATCGCTCTGGGCACCGTGTTGGTGACCGAGCCGGGTTTTGCCGAGGTGGCGGCGCATGGCTTTGGCGAGCTGCTGGTGGCAGACATCGCCGCCCGTGATGGCCAGGTCAAGGTGAACGGCTGGCGCGATGGCGCGGGCGTGGCGCTCGACGATGCCGTGGCGCAGCTCACGGAGCTGGGCTTTAAGCACCTGGTGTACACCGATATCGCGCGCGACGGCATGCAGACGGGCATCGACGTGGCAGCATATCGCCACGTGGCCGAGGTCGCGGGCTTTCCCGTTGTGGCGTCGGGCGGCATCTCGATGCTCGACGATATCCGTGCGCTCGCCGCGGTGGGCGAGGGCGCTATTGAGGGCGCCATCACCGGTCGCGCGCTCTACGAGGGCAACTTTACGCTGGTACAGGCGCTGGCCGCCGCGCGAGGGGAGGAGTAGCCCATGCTTACCAAACGCGTCATTCCCTGCCTGGACGTTAAGGACGGCCGCGTGGTCAAGGGCGTCAACTTTGTGAGCCTGCGCGATGCGGGCGATCCGGTGGAGCTTGCCCGTGCCTACGACCGCGAGGGTGCAGACGAGGTCGTCTTCCTGGACATTACCGCCACGAGCGACAACCGCGCGACGACCATCGAGATGGCGGCGCACGCGGCCGAGGAGCTCGCTATTCCCTATACCGTGGGCGGCGGTTTCCGCGACCTGGCGGGCATGCGAACCATGGTGGCGGCCGGTGCCGACAAGGTATCGCTCAACTCTGCCGCCGTGCGCGACCCGTCGCTGATTAGCCAGGCCGCCGCGGCGTTTGGTAGCCAGGCCGTGGTCGTGGCGATCGATGCCAAGCGCGTCGGCCTGCCCGGCGAGCCGGGTGCCGACAAGTGGGAAGTCTTCACGGCGGGCGGTCGTAACGCCACGGGCATCGATGCGGTGGCATGGGCCGAGGAGGCGGCTCGTCGCGGCGCCGGCGAGATCCTGCTCACCAGCATGGATCGCGACGGCACCAAGGCCGGCTTCGACCTGGCGCTCACCCGCGCCGTGGCGCGTGCGGTGCCGATTCCCGTCATCGCGAGTGGCGGCGTGGGCACGCTCGAGCATTTTGCCGAAGGCGTAATCGAGGGCGAGGCCGACGCCGTGCTGGCAGCCAGCGTCTTTCACTTTGGAACCTTCAGCATTCGCCAGGTCAAAGAGTATATGGCCAGCCAAGGAATCCCTGTCAGGCTGGACTTTTAGCGCTGCGGCTTGCCCAGGCACCCGACCTTCCGGCTCCAACCCTCCTCGCGTACTTAAGTACGCGTCGTCGGGCTTGTCGCTCGGAATCTCGGGCACCTGGGCAACCCTCGCCGACCTGTGGGGTTTACGGTAATAACTTGGGAGAAATGATGACTGAGGTAGTAGAAGCGGCAGAGCTCAAATACGACGCCCGCGGGCTGATTCCTTGTGTGGTTCAGCAGTATGACACCGGCGAGGTGCTTATGGTTGCTTGGATGAACGAGGAATCGGTGGGGCTGACGCTCAAGACCGGCACCACGTGGTTTTGGAGCCGCAGCCGCCAGGAGCTCTGGAACAAGGGCGCGACGAGCGGCAACATGCAGGAGGTCAAGGAGCTCTGGGCCGACTGCGATAGCGATACGCTGCTGGTCAAGGTGGACTCGCCGGGTCCGGCCTGCCATACCGGCAACCGTACCTGCTTCTTTAAGCGCGTGGAAGGGGGAGTGCGATGAAAGTCGTGACGCCGTTCGAGGTCGCCGACTGCAACACCGAGCTCCTCCGCGCGGGCGTGCCATGCCGCGTGCACCTGACCGATGCCTGCGGGGCGCAGTCGCTTTGGCTCGAGGCCGAGAAGGAAAGGCTCGATGAGGCCCATGCCGTCATCATTGAGTTCTTTGAGAAAAAGGGCGCAAAGCTTCGGTTCGATGAGACCGGTACCTACTTTACGCTGCAGTAACGAGAGGAAATAACCATGGGAGTCAGAACAGCTAACGTGCAGCCGGGAAACATCGGCGAGACGCTGACGGGCCTGGCCGAGGTGATTCACGGTCGTCGCGATGCGTCCGCGGAGGAGAGCTATACCGCCCGCCTACTGACCGATGTCGAGGACGAGCTGCTCAAGAAACTTGCCGAGGAGGCGAGCGAGGTGATCATGGCCTGCAAGGATAACGATCACGATCACATCCGCTACGAGGCCGGCGACCTGATCTACCACCTGCTCGTAACCCTTGAGCGTTACGGCATCACCCTCGACGAGCTGGCCGGCGAACTCAACGCCCGCCGCCACTAGTCGTTTAAGAACGTCCCCAATGACTAGTTACTAATCTTAGGCGAGGGGCGTGAGTTGCCATTCGCCGGTGGGGAGGGGGATGTCGAAGGTTCGGTAGCCGCATTCGTAGGCGTGGGCTTGGGCTTCGCGGATGTTCCAGCAGATGTCGCAGACGCGGTGCGCGTCCGAGCCAAAAGTAATCGGTATCTCGGCATGGGCAAAGCAGCGCAAAAGGCCGGTCGCGGGGTAGTAATCGTCGAGCCCCTTGCGCGGTGCGGCGGTCGAGACCTCAACGCGGCGACCCGTATCGTGGGCGCATTCGGCCATCTGCTCCCAAAACGGCGCGGGGTCAAAGTCGGGTGCAAAGCCGTCCTTCGAAAAACGCATGACCAGGTCGGGATGGGCCATCACGTCAAAGTTGAGTGAGCTTTCGCAAGCACGGCACCAGTCGTCGACGTAGCGCTCCCACACGCCGCGCACGCCCAGGTTTTCCCAAACGTGCAGGTTAGTGTCGTCGTCGATCCAACCGCAAAGGGAATCGGGTGTATCGGGGCGCGCGACATTCTCTGTTCCTGCCGTGCCCGCGGCGCCTGCCGCAATATCGCCTGGGTTACCAATCCAGTGCACGCTGCCCAGGCGTACGACGGCGCCCTGGGACCAGCGCTCTACCAGGGGCTCGCAGCCCTCGTACCAATCGCATTCAAAACCGTAGATAAAGGTGAGCTCCGGCGCAATCTGCGCGGCGAGTTTGCGGGCGTCCTCAAAGGCCAGGCGATGTGCCGGCAAGTCACCCTCGACGACCTGCACCTCGCAGTTAGCATCCATGCTGGCAGGCAGGGTGAGGTGGTCGGTCGAGACCATGACACGGCATCCGGCAGCGGTAGCGGCGCGGACGTTGTCCTCGAACGAGGCATGGCCGTCCGAAAACGAAGTATGGGTGTGGCAATCGACCAGCGGACAGGCGGACATGGCGACTCCTTTGCATTTGGTGAATCCGCTCCATTGTAATGGCACGACTCTCAACGCGCCGGGTACGCTGCGAGTCAAAATCGAGCGGAAAGGGCGGACGGTGTGCGGTGGCGTCTCGCTTGCGCTCTCAAAACATGTACGTCAGCCTCCAAAACCGACAAAAAATGACATGTTTGGAGGCTGACGTACACGTTTGAGGCGAAGGCGGGGGCGGAGTGGCGCGCCGGCTCCAGTGCTACTTGCTCCGCTTCGCCGCCCGCTTGGATTGCACGGTCACCATTGCGTGCCGCACGGCGGTGATGGGGCGATAGCGAATCATGCGCGGTCCCGACCAGCGCATGACCTCGCGGATCTTCTCGCGCATAGCAGGGCGATAGCAATGCGAGGGACAGGCAGAGCAAAACGTCTTGGTGCCCATATGCGGGCAGTGTTCGATGCGCGCGACGGCGTATTCTCGTAGCTCGGCGCATTCGGGGCAGAGGGTGATGGTCCGGAATCCAAGCTTCACGCGCGCGGGCACATCGCCGCCGGCAGCCTGCTTGCCCGCACGCCCGCCGCCATGATGCCCGCGACACCACAGCGCAATCATCTGCGACACCATTTGGGCCTCGCGCTCACGTTTGCGTGCCAGCTCCGGTGTGTCGACCGGGCGCGCCATTAGCTCAGCCTCCCGTGTTCGACCGAAAGCGAGAAATCGGCAAACGCGCAGGTGCTGGCACGGTGGCTTACGAGCACAATGGTCTTGCCGCGGCGCTTGAGCTCGTCGATCGCCTGCATCACGGACGCCTCGTTGAGGGCATCGAGCGCGCTGGTGGGTTCGTCGAGCAAGATGAAGGGTGCGTCGTTGAGGAAGATGCGCGCAAGGCCGATGCGCTGGCGCTCGCCGCCAGAAAGCGAGTCGCCCAGCTCGGCAACGGGCGTGTCGAGACCCTGCGGCAGGCGGTCGATGAGGGCGGTAAGCGAAGCGGAGCGGCAAGCGTCGAGCAGCTCGGCATCGGTGGCGTTGGAGTGCGCGACCAGCAGGTTCTCACGCACGGTGCCGCAGAACAGATGTGTGTCCTGGGTCATATAGGCCTCGTGGCTGCGCAGACTCGCCGTGTTGATGCGGCGGGCATCGATGCCGCTCACCGTGATGGCGCCGGCTGTGGGGTCCCAAAAACGCATGAGCAGCTTAAGCAGCGTCGATTTGCCCGAGCCCGAGCGCCCCATGATGCAGGTCATGGTGCCGGGCGCAAAGGTGCAGGTCACGTCGTCGAGGATGAGACTCGAAGCGGGGTCGTTCGCGGCCGGCTCTGTGGCGTCGGCACCGCCCGCGTCCACGCCGCCCGCATAGCTAAAGCTCACATGCTCGGCTGCGGCGCCGGCAAACTCAACGTCCTGTCCGTCGGCGACCTCGGCGCACTGGGGTTGCTCGTCGAGCAAATCGAGTACGCGTGCGCCCGAGGCGAGCGTCTCCTGCAGCGAGGCGCCCAGGCGGCTCACGGCCATCACCGAGCCAAAGGATGACACAAATGTAAAGACGGCGACGAATGCCGCGGCGATGTCGATCGTGCCCGCGGCCACCAGCTGCAGGGCACGCCCGAGCATTACCAGATTGGTCACAAGGATTAGCGCGTCGGCCACAGCCTCGCTGGCGGCCTGGCGGCGTTTGAGGCGTGCGTCCACGGCGCCGACCTGCTCGGTCAGCTCGCCCAGGGCGCGGCTGCGATCGGTGTCCCCGGCAAACTGGATGGTCTCGGACGCGCCTCGCAGGCTATCGAGCACAAAGGCGCCCAGTTTGCCTGCGCCCTCGCGGCTCTGGCGACCGGTGGTGCCGCATGCCTTGGCCGAGACCAGGGGCAGCAGTATGCCCAGGACCGCATAGGCCACAAGCGCGATGCCGGCGAGCTTGGGGCTCACGGCCAGCAAAAAGCCCTCAAACACCACGGTGCAGACCAAGGCGATGGCGATTGGCGAGATGGTGTGCGCGTAGAAGACCTCGAGCAGCTCGATGTCCGAGGTAACGAGGCTCACGAGTTCGCCCTTGCCGCGGCCCTCGAGCTTGGCGGGGGCGAGCCGGCGCAGGGCGCCAAACACCAGGTCACGGATATGCGCGAGCAGGCGGAAGGCGATGTAGTGGTTGCAGAGCTGCTCGCCGTAGTGGAGCGGTCCGCGCGCGATGCCGCAGACGGCGCAAGCCACACATGCGGCGACCAGGCCCAACCCCAGGGCGTTGTGGCCTAGGGCCGACATAAGTCCAAAGGCGCCCAGCGCCGGAACAAACGCGGCGGTAAGCATGCCGATGCTGCCGAGCGCGACGGCCAGTACAAGCCAGCCGGCAAGCGGGCGCACGAGCCCCATCATGCGCCACATGATGGACGGCGCCGAGCGACGGATGCGGCCGGAGTCAGGCGCCACGGCAGCGGGAGACGAGCCAGCACCGTTGAGGCCATCGGTACAGGCAGCGCTGCCGTCAACAGCTTCAACCGCGTCGGCATCCTCGGCATCACCCTCCGCATACGCATATGCCGAGAGCTGCTCCTGGCTGTTCCACATGCGCGCATAGGCGCCCGCGGTGGCCAAGAGCTCGCCGTGAGTCCCGCGCTCGGCAATACGGCCACGCTCCAGCACCAGAATCTGGTCGGCGTCCACGATCGTCGACAGGCGATGCGCCACCACGATTACGGTATGCTCGCCGGCAAGCGACGCGATGACCTCGCCGATCGCGGCCTCGCTTGCGGCGTCCACATTGCTCGTCGCCTCGTCAAAGACATAGATCGGCGAGTCGTGCAGCAGGGCGCGGGCCATGCACACGCGCTGGCGCTGGCCGCCCGAAAGATTGGTGCCGCCCTCGTTAATCACCATGTCGAGCCCGCCGTTGGCCTGCACAAAGGCCGCCACGCGCGTGCGGTCGAGCGCGCGCAAAAGCTCGGTATCGGTGGCGTTGGGCTGGGCGAGCAGCAGGTTGTCGCGCAGGGTGCCGGC
>CABQJK010000054.1 GCA_902464495.1 uncultured Collinsella sp.
GACGCCGACGACGCCAAACTTCATGATCTGCGCAAGGAGCTTTTGCATGGTACCTGCCTTATGGTGGCGCCGGGGCGCCGCGGGGATGACAAACTCAGCAAGTTTAGCCAATCCCCACGGGTGGTGCTAGGCGCGCTCCTCGATAGCACCGTTTCTATATGCATCGAGCAGCTGGCGCAGGTCCTGGATCTGGCTGCGGATCTTGGCTCCGGAATCGGTGTCGCTCACCATGCGGCGACGGTCTGCTTGGTCAAAACGGTTGGTCTCGCTCTCGATGTCCACGTTGCGTGTGAGTGCCTCGGCAACCGTCGTAAAGGCCCGGTGCGACTTGAGACGGCAGCCGCGCGAGCTCGAGATGAGCGTATAGCCGGCGATACCCGTCTTGGGATGGTAGGCGCGGCAGAAGCCGCCATCGATGACCAGCAGCTTGCCCTCGGCGCGGATGGGCTGCTCGCCCTTGGTGGTTTTAACGGGCGTGTGGCCGTTGATGATGTGACCGGTCGGTGAGCATGCCATGGGCGCGACGCCAAACTCGCGCATGATGTCATTGCAGACCGAGGGCGACTTGGTAAGCGTAAAGTACGGGTCCATCGGCTCGACCCAGGTGCTCTTATCGGCGATATAGGCGCGCTCAAAGGTACGCACCAGGCGTCCGCTGGCGGGCGAGTTAAAGCCGATCCACAGGTACCACATCCAGTCGAGAGCGTCGCGGTCGCCCACGCGCCAGGCGCGGCGGGCGATGTGGTCGCAAAAATCGAGATAATCGCGGCCAGTGTGCCAGGTGCCCAGGCAGTTCATGCTGCTAAAGGTGCCGTCTTCGTTGAGTGGCACGCAGCCATGGAACAGCAGGTCGCCGTTGGCGACCTTGTACATCGAGCCGTGGGAATAGAGGAAATCGATATGGCGATGCAGGTGATCGGCGGTGACAAACTCGGACACGAGCTTGTCGATGATGTGCTGCTCCTGAGACGTGAGCGTATAGGGGTCCGTCGGGTCGACGGTGGGGAAGTCGTTGGTCGTGAGCGGCCACACGCTGCCGTCGGCGAGCGTGACCGTGCCGGTGTCGTGGTCGATCTTGTCGAGTAGCAGGCGGTCGGTCATATCGAACTCGGGGTGGCGCTGGATAATCTGGCCCTCGAGCTTAAAGAGCAGCACGTTGATGGCCTTGATCAGCGGGGTGATGGACTCACCGGCGGTGTAGGTGGCATCGGCAAAGGCGACAAGCTCACGCAGCGAGATGCCGTAGTCGTTCTCCAGGATCTCGTAATTGTCGTAGCGTAGGTTGTTGCGCAGCACCGTGGCGATGCAGGCAGGCTCACCGGCCGCAGCGCCCATCCACAGCAGGTCGTGGTTGCCCCACTGGATGTCGAGCGAATGGTAGGTGAGCAGGCGGTCCATAATCTTGGCCGCGCCGCCGCCGCGGTCGAAGATGTCGCCCACCAGGTGCAGGTGGTCGACGGCCAAGCGCTTGATGAGCGAGGCAAGCGACTCGATAAAGTCGTCGGCGCTGGCGGTCTCCAGAATGGACTCCACGATGCGCTCGTGATAGCGCACGCGATAGTTGTTCTCGTCCGGATGCGTGTGCAGCAACTCGTCGATGATATAGGCGTAATCGCGCGGGATAGCCTTACGCACCTTGGAGCGCGTGTAGCGGCTTGAAAGCGACCGGGCGACCATGATGAGCTGGTCAAGCATCGTCTTGTACCAGGTGGGCGAGTCCTCGCGCCGGCTGCGGACCAGCTCGATCTTCTCGCGCGGGTAGTAGATGAGCGTGCACAGCTCGCCCTTCTCGTCAAAGGAGAGCGTGTCGCCAAAAATCTCGTCGACATGCTCGCGCACGACGCCCGAGCAGTTGTTGAGGATGTGCATAAAGGCTTCGTACTCGCCATGCACGTCGCTCATAAAATGCTCAGTGCCTTTGGGCAGGTTGAGGATGGCCGAGAGGTTGATGATCTCGGTAAACGCGGATTGCTCGGTGGGAAACTGTCTCGACAGCAGGCGCAGATACTTGAAGTCTTGCGGATTGCGATCGAATGCGACCATGAAACACCTTCCGATAGGGCTGGTAAAACTGATAAACAGCGTCAAACGTTTATCAGTATGCGCCGCTTTTGTTTCGATTGGGGATGGGCGGCCGAATTGTTAGCCGAACGGTTTGGTAAATCGATTTAGTGGAGGTAGATATGGCGGTTGAGTGGAGACGATAGAGGGTGTTTTCTCAGATATTTATGCGTGGGGTCGGTGGAAACGATGGTGGTAAAGATGTTCGCTATTTTTGGTTCGATTTGGTAAATAGTGGACATATGTACCGTATGTAGGCTCACTGTGCGATAATTTGCGCAGCAATGAGTAAGGAGCCTCATATGAGTGATTTTGTCCTGACCTGTGAATCCGCCGCCGATCGAACTCGGGAGTTCTTTGAATCGCGCAATATCCCTGTCGTGTGTTTTCATTACGAGATCGACGATGTTGTCTATACGGACGATCTGTATCAGTCGATTACGCCGGACGAGTTTTTTGCCCAGATATCCGCGGGCGCCATGCCCAAGACGTCTCAGGTGAGCGTGGGTGAGTACGAGGAGTTTTGGGAGCCGCTTGTTGCCGAGGGTAAAGACGTGCTGCACCTGACGTTGTCGTCGGGTATTTCGGGTACGTATGGCTCGGCTTGCGTTGCGGCGCAGATGCTCGCGGATCGCTATCCCCAGGGCGGCAAGGTGCGCGTCATCGATTCGCTGGCGGCGTCTTCGGGCTTTGGCCTGCTGGCGGAATGTGCCGCCGACGTGCGCGATAGCGGGGCTTCACTCGACGAGACGGCTGCCTGGATCGAGGAGCACAAGCTCAACCTGCACCACTGGTTCTTCTCGACCGATCTGTCGAGCTACCTGCGCGGCGGTCGCATTTCGGCTGCGAGCGCAATCATCGGCACGGCGCTTAAGATTTGCCCGCTTATGACGGTCGATTGCGAAGGTGGGCTGTCGCCACGTGAGAAGATTCGCACTAAGAAGCGCGCGATTTCCGAGATGGCTCAGACCATGATGGCACACGTGCAGGACGGTGCGGATTATTCGGGTAAGTGCATCATGTCGCACTCGGCGTGCCGCGAGGATGCCGAGGCAGTTGCGGCGCTGATCGAGGAACAGATTCCGCAGCTTAAAGGCAAGATTGAGATCAATAACATCGGTACTCTGATTGGCTCGCATACCGGACCTGGTACGGTGGCGCTCTTCTTTATGGGCGACAAGCGCGTGGATTAGTTTGCCCCATCACATCGCTGCATGATTGCTCAAACGAAAACGGCCCGCCTCACGTTTGTGGGGCGGGCCTTGCTGTTGGGGTTAGCGTTTCTTTCCGCGGAAGAAGAAGCCGTGCAGTGACGGCTTGAGGCCGCGGTTGGCGCGATGCTCCTCGACGCGCTCGTGGATCGAAGCGACGCGCTCGATGACTTCGTCGGGAATCGGCACGTCGGGATTCATATTCTCGACCTGGCTGACCTCGGCGGCGGAGACCTGGTCGATAATGGGCACATCGTCGTGCGAGATGACAGGTGTGGCGTCTTCCTTCATCTTGCGATAACGCTGCATCATGTCGGTCTGTAGCTGCTGGGCCGAAGGCGGCGTCCAGATGATGGCGTTGGCGCCGGCGGCGATGGTCTCACGGATGCTCTCGGGCGTCTTGCCGCCCGGCGCGATGAGCGGCAGGTTGGGATAGTGCTTGCGCAGCTCGCGTAGGACCTGGGGCGTGTTCTTGCCGGCGGCGATGTTGAGAATCTTGGCTCCAGCGCGCACCTTGGCGTGGGCATCGTCGTCGCAGCGAACGACCGTAGCGATGACGGGGATGTCGGCGATGTTGGTGATGTGCTCGACCATCTCGGCGGTGGCGGGGGAGTTGACCACACAGCCCGCCGCGCCCTGCATCTCGGAGACGGCTGCCATCTGAACGGAGCGCTTGCCGGTGGTGGTGCCACCGCCCACGCCTACGAAGACCGGGCACTCGGCGACGGTCAGCAGCGCCTGCGTAATGGCGGGCTGCGGCGTGAAGGGGTAAACGGCAAAGACGGCATCGGCGTTGGAGTTGCGGATGACCGCGACGTCGGTGGTGTAGATGAGCGATTTGATACGACGGCCGAAGAGCGTGAAGCCGCTGGCCTCCTCAATCTCGTCAGGCATGCGAAGGGCCGCCTTGCGCAGGCGCCCGTCGATGGGCAGCGGCTCCATGGGAAGCAGTCCGTTGGGGGTCACGGCTACCTGGGGTTCGGTGAACTCGTCTGCGAGCTCGACCTCGGAGAAATCGACCGAGGCGACGATGTCCTCGTGAACCTCGGCGGGCACATCGATGGGGGCTTGGTCGTTTGCCGCGGCAGGCGTGTCGAAGGAGCTGGTGCCGACGAAGGCGTCGACGCGCTCATTTAGATCGTTGAGGGTATCCATGGAAGCTCGATTCTATGTGATGACGGCCGGCGCGATGCAGCCGGAATTGCGAATGCTAAATCGTTTGACGAGTTGATTTTTCCCCGCCGCGCCATCCGTTAGACCGAAGGGCCGGCGAACGTGAAGGAGCTGTGGTGGCGGGTATTGAGGTGCTATCTTGAATGTCCCGTTTAAAAGAGAGGTGACGCGGTATGGAATTGACAGCAATGTTTGGCTCGATTGGCCTGTGTGTGGGCGCAATCGTTGCCGCCGCGGTCATCTACTTTGTGGTCACGGCCATTAAGGGCAAAAGGGCCGAACGCAAGGAGCGCGCGATGCTTAAACAGCATCGCGACCAGCAGGGCAAACGCGCACGGAGATAGCTTGTTGAGTTTTTGATCCGTGCGCTAGCTGCGTTTTCGGATCAGGGCAATGTAGAAGCCCTCAAATTCGCGGCTGGGCGGAATGGTGAGCGTGCCGGGCAGGCCGTTGGCGATGGCCGATACCTGACCCGCGGCAATGGCCTCGGTCAGGGCGTTGGACTCGATGCGCGGCTCCTCGCCAGCTTCCTGGGCGCGGCGTGCCTCACTTTCGCTTGGCGTGCCGTCGAGGGGGATGAGCTCGCAGTCCATATGCTTGTCGAGGGCCTCTTGCAGGGCGTCCTCGTTTTCCTGCGGCAAGATCGAACAAGTCGAATAGACGAGCGTGCCGCCCGGTTTGAGGGCTCCCATGGCGCGGTCCAGAAGTGCTCGCTGCGAGCGGGCACACTTGCTCAGCAACTGCTCGGTCAGGCCGCGCAGGCTTTTCTCGTTGCCGCTGATGACGGTGCCCGTGCCGGTGCAGGGAGCGTCGAGCAGGATGCGGTCAAAGCGGAAGAACTCGTCGAGCTCTCGTGCGTCGATGCGCATGACGGGCACGTTTTTTGCGCCTTGGCGGTGGAGGTTGGCTTCGAGCTTCTCGGCGCGGGGAATGCTCATCTCGCAGGCGGTAAGGTGCGCCTGTCCCTGCGTGAGGGCGGCGATCTGCGTCGTCTTGCCACCGGGGGCCGCGCACATGTCCAGGATGTCCTCGCCTGCCTGGGCGCCCAGGACCAACGGCGGCATCATGGACGACAGACTTTGCAAGTAGATCTTGCCGTCGCGGTAGATGTCGAGGTCCCACAGGTCGGAAACCTGGGCCTCGGGCAGGATGAAGGCGTCTGGGTACCAGGTGACGGGGTTGTGGGCGATGCCGGCGGCATCGAGCGCCGCAGCGATGTCCTCGGCGGTTGCCTTGAGCGTGTTGGCGCGCAGCGTGACCGGGCGTGTGGCCGCGGCGCCGAAGCCCTCGATCATGAGCTCGGCATCGGCGGGCGCATAGGCGCCGGCAACCGTGTCGACCATAAAGCGCGGCAGGTCGGCGGCGGAGTGTTGGGCGGCAAGCTGGTCGGAAAGCTCGGTAGCAGCAAACTGCCTGAGCTTGAGCTCGGCCTTGACCTGCTTTTTCTGCTTACGACGACGCGGCTTGGACATCCGTCTTTCCTTCCCATTCCATTACATGTCGAGTGTTTAGTACTGGCTCTCGTGCTTGCTGAAGAAGTCGAAGCGCGGGGGCAGTGGCTTTACGCGGTGCTCGCCGGGCTTCTCGCCCAGACTCTCCACAAATTCGTCCGTGGAGGCGAAGATGTTATCCCAGCTAAAGAAGGCGACCGGGTCAACGTCGAAGTACTTGCAGATGAGCTCGCAGCCGGTCGGCACAATACCGTGCATCAGGACGGTCGCCACGCGCAGCTCGGTAAAGGCGTCGACGAGCGCCTGCGTCATCGCGGCATTGGCTTGCTCGCCCTCGAGCTTGTTGGCGGCCTTGGAGGCGTCGCTCCAGCGCTTGTTGGCGGCACGCAGGTAGTCGTCGCACACGGCGAGCGCGCGGTGCGTCTCGAACTTGTACATGGCTTGCTCAAAGGCGAGAGCTGCCTGCTCGGCGGCTTCGACCACAGTGGCGGAGGCGGCGCCGGCAGGGATGCAGCCGTTGCGGTACGGGCTCTCGTCGCCCTCCTTGATGGCGACGCCGTAGAAGCAGCTGCGGGCCAAGCGGTTGAAGACGCCGGTCAAAAGGGCGCTCTCTTTAAGGGCCGGGTCGATAACGCGCTTGTCGTCGCAGGCGCGCACCTCGTTGCCGTCCTTGTCCTTGCCGGTCACGCGTGTGTCATATGCCTTGGGGCTAAAGCTCACCGGCTTCTCGGACAGGCCGAGCGACAGCCAGTGCGCGCGCATCTGCTCGCAGGTGTAGTGGTTGAGCAGGTCGTCTGCCGGCGGGGGAGGCGTCTGCGAGGACGAGCTCGCCTTTTTGCCCATGTAGAGCAGGTGATAGCAGGCGCTGACGGTGCTCTGCGTAAGGTCCCAACCCAGGGCCTCCCACATGGCGGTTTGCGCGATGCAGTAGAAGTAGATGTTGTCCTGACCGATAAACTGGTAGATCTGCGCGTCGTCCGAGCACCACCAGTCGCGCCAGTCGAGCGAGCTGTGCTGGTAGGTGGGCGCGGGGACCTGCGTGGAGTCGGCAGCGGGCTCGCCCATGAGGGCGGCATCCTGGGCGGCGACGCCCTCGGTCACGCCGGCTGCCTTGGCATCGCGCGCGAGCACGGTACGCGTATAGCTGATGGGCGCCCACAGGCTCTCGGGCCAGCACCAGCAGGTGACGTCGGAGACGCCATCGACCTCGGGCACCGGAACGCCCCAGTCGATGTTGCCGGTGATGCGGAAGGGCACGAGCGCCTTGCCGCTGCGGAAGCGCACGCCGCCGTTGGCGAGCACCGCGTGGGCGTCGTCGCGCTCCTTCCAGCTGGGGAAGGTGACGGTAAAGCTGCTCTTGTTGCCCTCGGGCTCCAGCACGGTGTGCTCGGGAAGCTGGTCCTCGACGGCGTCGAAGGCCTCGCGAAACTTGTTCTGGATGTAGAGCTGAGCCGGCAGCAGCCACTCCTCCATGGTCTTGGAGACCACGGAGCGAACCTGCGGGTTCTGGGCGAGCTTGGCGGTGTAGGTTTTCATGAAGTCGAGGTAGGCCGGCAGGTCAAAGTAGAGATTGTCGACCGGACGCAACTCGGGCACCTCGCCGGTGAGCTGGCTTTTGGGCGCGATGAGCTCCTCGGGCTCAAACTGGTGGCCCAGATCGCACTCGTCGGCATAAGCCTTCTCGGACTTGCAGCCCTGGATGGGGCAGCGGCCGATGACCTGGCGGCCGTTGAGGAACGTGCCGGCCTTGGCATCGTAGAACTGCAGCGTGGAGCGCTTGGAGATGGTGCCCTGCTCGTGCAGGCGCTCGATAATCTCGGCAGTCACCTCGTTGTGGATCTGGGCCGCCGGCTCAAGGCCCGAGCCGCCGTAGATATCGCAGCTGATGTTGTAGTTGTTGAGGGTCGCGGCCTGGCGGGAGTGATTGGACTCGACATACTCGCCGATGGACTTATCGTAGCCTTCGTTCTCCTTGAGCTTGCGGTAGCTCTCCATGATGGGCGAGCCGTAGCAGTCGGTGCCCGAGGTGAAGATGACGTTTTCGCGGCCCAGGCGGTCGCGCAGGAAGCGGGCGAAGAAGTCGGCCGGGACAAAGACGCCGCCGACGTGGCCAAAGTGAAGGCCCTTGTTGCCGTAGGGCTCGCCGGCGGTAACGATGGCGCGGCGCGGCCAGCTGGGACGGTCGTTCATGGAGTATTTGGATGCCATGGGACTCCTTCGCATATGGTGGGAGCGCAGCCGGGCGCAAGGCCTGGCGACGCGGTGGTCAATTCGTGCATATCGTTCGACATTATCGCACATGCGGACGGGTACGTGGCAGGGGCGCTATCCTAAGATGCTATGAATGAGATTTCCAACATACATGCGTTTGAGGACGAGGATTTTCTGCACGCCTGCTTTGTGTGGGGGATGGTCGTAGTCGGCGTGTTTGCCGTGTGCCTGGTGCCGGTGTTTATGCTGCTGGGCGGGCCTGCGGACTTGGACGCGGCTGAGGCGGGCGGCTGGATGGCTGTCGTGGGCTGGATAGTCGGCTTGGCTGCGGTTTCAATGGCGTCGTTTGCCGTGCACGAGCTGGTGCATGCGGTGTTTTTTAAGCTGCTGGCGCCTGCGGGCGCGCAGGTGACCTTTGGGGCGAATCGCGAGACGGCGATGATCTATGCCTGCGCCGAGGGGATTGTGTATTCGCGCCGGCGGTACATGGCGGTTTGCCTGGCGCCGACGGTTGTTGTGACGACAGCATTTGCCCTGGGGTTTGCGTTCTCGGACTATCCACTGCTGTGCTACCTGGCGGCTGGTCTGCACTTGTCGGGCTGTGTGGGTGATTGGTATTACGTGCGGACCATTCTGCGCGACCGCCGCATTGTCACCTGTGAGGACACATCCTTTGGCGTGCGCTTTTTCGCAAGGTAGTCTTTTTGGGAATGATTTTTCTGGGACGGGGATTAAAAAA
>CABQJK010000055.1 GCA_902464495.1 uncultured Collinsella sp.
ATAGCAAAAGCCCCGCGGTCGGAGCGGACCGCGGGGCTCATGAAGAGAGGCTAGTTTGCGGGCGCTTTGCCTGGCGCCCACGAGAGAGGCAACGGAGTAGAGACTACTCGTGGATGCGGGTACCGGAGAGGCCGGCCATGGTCTCGGCAGCCTTGTCCAGAGCGCCGATGATGCAGGTGCGGCCCTTGCGGGAACGGGCGAACTTGATGGCAGCGCGAACCTTGGGCTCCATGGAACCCTTGCCAAACTGGCCCTCGTCGGCCAGGCGCTCGGCCTCGTCGGCGGTGAGGTCCTCGAGCTCCTCCTGGTTGGGCTTGCCGAAGTTGATGGCGACGTGCTCGACGGCGGTCAGCAGGAACAGGACGTCGGCGTCGCAGTCCTCGGCCAGCAGCTCGCCGCCCAGGTCCTTGTCGATGACGGCGGGAACGCCCTTGTAGCAGCCCTTGTTCTCGTAGTCGCGGACGACGGGGATGCCGCCGCCACCGCAGGCGATGACGATGAACTCGTTGTCGAGCAGGTTGAGGATGGAGTCGGCCTCGACGATCTTCTTGGGATCGGGGGAGGCGACGACGCGACGCCAGCCGCGGCCGGAATCCTCGACGAAGACCTTGGAGGGATCCTCGGCCATGAACTCCTTGGCCTGCTCCTCGGTGTAGAAGGGGCCGATCGGCTTGGTCGGGTTCTTGAACGCGGGATCGTCCGGGTCGCACTCGATCTGGGTGACGACGGTGGCGGCGTGCCAACGCTTGTAGCGCTTGTGCATCTCGCGGCCGATGCCCTGCTGCAGGTGATAGCCGATGTAGCCCTGGGACATGGCGCCGCACTCGGGCAGCGGCATCTCGGGGGTGCCGATGGCGTCGTGGGCGGCGGCGAAGGCGTTCTGGATCATGCCGACCTGCGGGCCGTTGCCGTGGGTGATGATGATCTCGTTGCCCTGCTCGATGAGGCCGAGGAGAGCGTGGGCGGTGTTGCTCACGGCCTCGATCTGCTCGACGGGGTTGTTGCCGAGGGCGTTGCCGCCGAGGGCGACGACAATACGATCGGGCTTGCCAAGAGGCTTAGACATTGCTGGAATCCTTTCTGTAAAAGGCCTACAACCCATTAATAACCCGCGTCCGTGCAATACGCGAGTTTATTAAGGTTTATATTCTCTTTATCGCTCATTTTATTCATTTTGAAAATAGTGGAACGGTGAACGGTCGTTTTTACCCGCTCAGCGTAAAGAACCCCAGCTCACGCATATCTACGCCATTTACGTGCAACTTTATTTAAATAGAGCAGAGATTAGACCGGATTATGCAAACTATATCTTTGCTAAACACAAAACGGACAGCGCAAAATCTTACTCGCACTATACGAGATTCTATGCACTTATAAGACGAGTATGCACCCCTGCAAAAACATGGGGCTTTTCATCCAGCAATAGGAATAATCAATCGCGGCCCACCCTTCGGCAAGCGACTGAGAGCAAACTGCATTTTGACCAAGCGGGTTTGATCAAGCGTCCAAAAACAAAACTGGGATATTGCTTCCATGCCTGCGGCATGATACTTTAGCCGAGTACAGCACGGGCTGGGGCGACAGGTATCTGTCGTGAAGTTTGGGTTCGGCGACCCCGTGGCTGTCTTCTCCCTTATCCGCCAGCGAGCCCCTTGAGCGACGGATTGAGGAGGTCCTTACCATGACAAAAATGCTCAAGATTACGCTGAATGACGAGACGTTTCTCGCCGACATGCTCTGGGACGAAGCGCCCGAGACATGCAGGCTGTTCGAATCGTCCTGTCCGGTCGAGTCGCGCATCTTCTCGGCCAAGATCTGCGATACCGAGGTGACTTACCCCGTATCGGGCCCCATCGCCAACTACGAGCACATCGAGAATCCCGTCTTTAACGAGCCGGCGGGTGCGGTGAGCTGGTACGGCGGCTGGTCTTCGATCTGCATCTTCTTTGATATTTGCGAGCCCTTTGGCACCTGCAACATGTTTGCCCGTATCTGCGAGGCCGATCGCGAGCGCTTCGCCGCCGCTTGCCGCAATGTCTGGGACAACCAGGGCATGTACATCAAAAACGAAATCGTTGAGATCGAAGCGGAGGCCTAAAGATGACGAATATCGACACCCTGCTTGCACTCGATCTTGCGGAGTACACCGCCTCGCTTGAGGCCCTTGCCGACCAAATGATGCTCGAGGAACCACGCGATATCGACTATATGCGTCGCCGCAAGCTCGACACCGGCCGCGAGTTCGCAGTATGGAACTTTACCGTCGGCTACTGCATGAACGCCACCGACGTCCTCTCGCTCCTGCGCGCCCAGGCGACCGAGGACGTCAACGGCGACACCGCCGACTTGGCAACCCTCAGCAACAGTGCCGCGCGCCTGTGTGACTGGTTCTCGGGCGCCTTCGACGTCACTGGCAAGATGGACGATACGACCGCCATCCTCGCCCACAGCCGCGACCTCTACGCCCAGGTCGAGACCCACGAGCAGTTTGCCGCCCTCACCCGCGCCACCGAGCGCTATCTGGTCCAGCTGCAATTTTGGGTCGATCGCCAGATTCCCTGGCCGGCCATCAGCGACCTGGTCCACGGCCACCGCCTACGCACCGAAACCGGCGAGACAAGGTAAGCCGAACTAGCAACACCAACAACACCCCATCGCGGGACCCAAAGTAGCAATCAGAGGGCTGGAGACGCATACAGCAGCGACCCCAGCCCTTTCGCAAAGTGACGCGCCTTTCGCGGCATAGCCGCGAAACAGCAAGGGCTGGATTGCGGACTCAGATAGCCTAGAGAGATATGGGTGCAAACGAGAAATCGTTGTCGGGGTCATCCTTTTCTATAAACTCATCGAGACAGAATGTCATATAGATAGGGACGTACAGGATCTTGCCCTCTTTGCCGAGATTCTCGTGGCTTAGCACAACAGCCTCGGGAATTTTGTACTCGTCTACACTCATTAGGCGATCGAGAGCCGCATGCGCTCGAACTTTCTTGCCCGATTTGACCTCGATCGGGACAACATGCCCGCGGGCGCCTTCGATCACAAAGTCAACTTCACCGACCTCACGCGTCTGGTAGTACCATGCATCAGCCCCAAGGGCGACAAGCTCCTGAGCGACCACGTTCTCGTAGAGACCGCCGAGGTTGGTAGTTTTCATATCAAGATAGACAGCTCGTGCCGTGCTGCCGGGATACCGCGATGCGAGCATACCCGTATCGGACTCGTACAGCTTGAAGGCTGTCGCCTTCTCCGTCCTCTTGAGGGGGCTCCGAGGCTCCGTTACCTGGGCGACCATCAATCCAACGCCCGCGCTCACCAGCCATAGGAAATCCTGCTCATATTTTTTAAGGCGCGCTCCCTCGCCCAGAGACGAAACAACAAAGCGATGGGACTCCGCTTCAAGCTGAACGGGAATTTGTTCGAAAATCGAGCGAACGTTAAACGCTCGAGTCGATGCATATTTAGAGATATCGCTTTTGTACTGATCGACCAGCTGAATTTGAAGCTCACGCGTTCTCACGAGCGAATAACCCGAATCGATATAGTTCTGAACGACCTCCGGCATGCCACCGCAAACGATATAAGCTCTATAGTTTTTGAGCATTGCCTCATGAATGTAGTTTTCGACGGGACGTCTCTCGACAAGGCAGTTGCGAATGTCTGCAAGCACATTCTCGCTGACGCCATTTGCCCAACAAAACTCTTCAAAATCCATCGGTCGCATAACAACGTGCTCGACATACCCCACCGGAAAAGAAGATATCCCCTTAAACTCGGTCCCAAGCATAGACCCCGAGAATACATAGCTAAAGCGCCCGTCTTCGACCAACGCCTTCATAAGTGTGACAATCTGCGGATACTCCTGAATCTCATCGACAAAGACAAGCGTATCCCCCTCAACAAGCGGCGCGTCCGCAAGAAGGGCTACACGGTTGATAAAGTCAACGGCGTTCTTAGCGTCAATTAGCACATCCCTTGCCTCGGCATCGAGTAGCAAATTGACCTCAAAATACGAAGCGTAGTTGCCCTTTCCAAACGCGCGAATCGCATAACTCTTGCCAATCTGACGTGCGCCAGTAACAAGCAACGCCTTATTGGAGTTATTCTTCCAGCTCAAAAGCCTATCAGTAACCTTGCGGCGTAGCATTAAAACCCCTAAATGACAAAAATTGGCAGATAGAATTACAAGTAATAGTACAAAAATTGGCAAATAGTAATGACCTAAATAGTACAAAAATTGGCAAATAGCGAGTTTCACTGAGGTCTCAAAGCCACCGAAACAGTAAGAGCATAGAGGGCAGCAACAACCAAGTCCCCCTCCATACCCAAAGTGACGCGCCTTTCGCGGCTACGCCGCGAAACAGCGCCCGGGACAAGGCACCCAGCCACATCCTTCATCAGCCCCACAATCCGAGGACGTAGTCGTAGCAGGATCTGAGGGCTGACCTTCGCGGACACCCCGCAGGACGAAAGAACCCCCGCCGCACGTAGTGCGCAGCGGGGGTTCTTTCATGTCCGAGGGCGTCCGCGAAGGTCAGCCCTCAGATCCTGCGGTGAGAGACCTAGGCCTCGTTGTACACCGTCTTGAGCTTCAGCAGGTGAGCGTAGCGGTCCATAGCGGCCTGCTCGTTCTCCTTGAAGAGCTCCTCGGCGCGCTCGGGGAAGGAACGCGTCAGCGAAGCGTAACGGGCCTCGTTCATCAGGAACTCCTGATAACCGCCCGCGGGCTCCTTGGAATCGAGCGAGAACTTCTTGCCGGCAGCAGCCTCGGGGTTGAAGCGGAAGAGGTTCCAGTAACCGCACTCGACAGCCTTCTTCATCTCGGCCTGGCAGTTCTGCATGCCGCCCTTCTTGATGGAGTGCATCTCGCAGGGGCTGTAGCCGATGATGAGAGACGGGCCGTCGTAGGCCTCGGCCTCGTGGATGGCCTTGAGGGTCTGAGCCGGGTTGGCGCCCATGGCGACCTGCGCCACGTAGACGTAGCCATAGCTCATGGCAATCTCGGCCAGGGACTTCTTCTTGGTCACCTTACCGGCAGCGGCGAACTGAGCGACCTGGCCCAGGTTCGAGGCCTTGGAGGCCTGACCGCCGGTGTTGGAGTAGACCTCGGTGTCGAAGACGAAGACGTTGACGTTGTGGCCGGAAGCCAGGACGTGGTCCAGGCCACCGAAACCGATGTCGTAGGCCCAGCCGTCGCCGCCGAAGATCCAGAAGGACTTCTTGGTGAGGTAAGCCTTGTCGGCGAGGATTGCCTTGGAAGCCTCGCAGCCGCACTTCTCGAGCTCGGCAACGTAGGCAGCGGCAGCGGTCTTGGAGGCCTCGGCGTCGTTGACGGAGTCAATCCAAGCCTGACCGGCGGCCTTGAGCTCATCGGACGGACCATCGGCGGCGATGATGTCCTGGGTAGCGGCGATCAGCTTGTGCTGGACGGCCTCGTAACCGACGGCCATGCCCAGACCGTGCTCGGCATTGTCCTCGAACAGGGAGTTGTTCCACGCCGGGCCGTGACCGTCCTTGTCCTTGCAGTAAGGAGCGGTGGCAGCGGGGTTGCCCCAAATGGAGGAGCAGCCGGTGGCGTTGGAGATGAACATGCGGTCGCCGGCGACCTGGGTCACCAGACGTGCATAGGCGGTCTCGGCGCAACCGGCGCAGGAGCCGGAGAACTCCAGGTAGGGCTGCTTAAACTGGCTGCCCTTGACGTTGGCCGCGATGAGCTCCTTCTTCTCGGAGACGTTCTCGACCATGTAGTCCCAAACGGGCTGCTGGTCCATCTCCTGCTCGGTGGGAACCATCTCGAGGGCACCCTTGGGGCAGACCTTGACGCAGTTGGTGCAGCCCATGCAGTCGAGCGGGGACACGGCCATGGTGAACTTCATGCCCTTGGCCTTGGGGCCCATGGCGTCGAGCGTGCGGGTAGCCTCGGGCGCGGCGGCAGCCTCGTCCTCGGTCATCGCGAACGGACGGATGGTGGCATGCGGGCACACATAGGCGCACTGGTTGCACTGGATGCACTTGGTCTCGTCCCAGTGAGGAACGACCACGGCGACGCCGCGCTTCTCGTATGCGGAGGCGCCCAGCTCAAACTGGCCGTCGGCGCAACCGACGAAGGCGGAAACGGGCAGGCTGTCGCCATCCATGCGATCGATGGGCTCGAGCAGGTTCTTGACCTGCTGGGCGATGGCAGACTTGGTTTCCTCGGAGAGCTCGACGGGAGCGGCATCCTCGGCGGTAGCCCAGTCGGCCGGAACCTCGAACTTACGGAAGGCGGTAGCGCCGGCATCGATGGCCTTGTGGTTGGCGTCGACGATGGCCTGGCCCTTCTTCATGTAGGACTTGGTAGCCGCGTCCTTCATGTACTGCAGGGCGTCCTCGGCGGGCAGAACCTTGGCCAGCGCGAAGAAGGCGGACTGGAGCACCGTGTTGGTGCGCTTGCCCATGCCGACCTTGGCGGCCAGGTCGATAGCGTCAATCAGGTAGACGTTGACGTTGTTGTTCGCGATGTAGCGCTTGGCCACGGCGGGCATGTGCTCGGCGAACTCCTCGTCGCTCCACTGGCAGTTAACCAGGAAGGTGCCGCCCGGCTTGACGTCGCGGACCATCTTGAAGCCCTTGACGATGTAGCTGGGGTTGTGGCAGGCGACAAAGTCGGCCTTGGTCACGTAGTACGGCGAGCGGATCGGGGAATCACCAAAGCGCAGGTGCGAGACGGTGACGCCGCCGGTCTTCTTGGAGTCGTACTGGAAGTAGGCCTGAACGTACTTGTCGGTGTGGTCGCCGATGATCTTGATCGAGTTCTTGTTGGCGCCGACGGTACCGTCGCCACCCAGACCCCAGAACTTGCACTCAATGGTGCCAGGGGCTGCGGTGTTGGGCGCATCCTCGGCCTCGGGCAGGCTCAAGTTGGTCACGTCATCGACGATGCCGATGGTGAACTCGCGCTTGGGCTCGTCCTTCTTAAGCTCCTCGAAGACAGCGAACGCGGACGCGGGAGGCGTGTCCTTGCTGCCCAGGCCGTAACGGCCGCCGACGACCTTGATGCCCGTCTTGCCGGCCTCGTAGAGAGCGGAGACGACGTCCTGGTAGAGCGGCTCACCGATGGAACCCGGCTCCTTGGTGCGGTCCATGACGGCAATCTTTTTGACGGTCTCGGGGAGAACGTCGACAAAGTGCTTGATGGAGAACGGACGGAACAGGCGAACCTTGACCAGGCCGACCTTCTCGCCGTGAGCGTTGAGGTAGTCGATGACTTCCTCGAGCACGTCGCAGAAGGAGCCCATGCACACGACGACGCGATCGGCATCGGGAGCGCCGTAGTAGTTGAACAGGCCGTAATCGGTGCCGAGCTTCTCGTTGATCTTCTTCATGTAGCCCTCGACGACGGCGGGAAGCTCGTCGTAGACCTTGTTGCAGGCCTCGCGGTTCTGGAAGAAGATGTCGCCGTTCTCGTGGCTGCCGCGGGTGTGCGGGTGCTCAGGGTTGAGCGCGTGATCGCGGAAAGCCTGGACAGCGTCCATGTCACACATCTCGGCCAGATCCTTGTAGTCCCACATGGCGACCTTCTGGATCTCGTGGCTGGTGCGGAAGCCGTCGAAGAAGTTAAGGAACGGGGTCTTGCCCTCGATGGCGGCAAGGTGAGCCACCGGCGAGAGGTCCATGACCTCCTGGACGTTGCCCTCGGCGAGCATGGCGAAGCCGGTCTGGCGGCAGGCCATGACGTCGGAGTGGTCGCCGAAGATGTTCAGAGCGTGGGAGGCGACGCAGCGGGCGGAAACGTGGAAGACGCCCGGCAGGCCCTCGCCCGCGATCTTGTACATGTTCGGGATCATCAGGAGCAGGCCCTGAGAAGCCGTGTAGGTGGTGGTCAGAGCACCGGCACCCAGCGAACCGTGAACGGTACCGGCTGCACCTGCCTCGGACTCCATCTCGACGACCTTGACCGGGGTGCCGAAGATGTTCTTGCGACCCTGGGCCGCCCACTGGTCGACATGGTCGGCCATCGGGCTGGACGGCGTAATGGGATAAATTCCCGCTACCTCGGTGTACGCATACGAAACATATGCGGCCGCCTCGTTGCCGTCCATAGACTTAAACTTACGCGCCATATACCCCTCTCCTCTCATATAGGTATACAGGCCCCGGCGATCGCCGGGATGTTGGCGTGATGGGATTTTCGTTGTTGCTTCCAATCATCTGACAGGCGGACTCAGCAGCAGGTACATGGCGTGGAGAGAAGGCATGCCGAGGCGAGGAGGGCTGTACGCGCTCCACAGGCCCAGCTACCCGTCTTGCACATGACCGAGCGCCGCAAAGGCCGCATGCCGGATGCTCCCGGGCACGCCCCGGCGATGGGAAGCGCCCGCAACGGAAATCCGCATGCGGGTTTATTGTACCCCGCCGTCAAGTGTAATTTCGGCAAATATAGGCGGGCGGTAAAGGTTTACCCCGGGTGACCGCCAGGGGCGAAAATGACCCTTCGTTCCCGGACGATCGGCCCTGGCGCGCCAAGGAGTGTCCCCAAGTGCCGACAGAAAAGGAGCGTCCCTATCTGTCGGTTAGAGGGCGCCGAGGAGGATGGCGTAGGTGGTGGATTCGCCGAGTTTGAGCTCGTCGCCGGGATTGAGCTGGGCGGAGCGGCCGGGCTCTACTTGAATACACACACTCGTGGCCCCGTTTACCACCACGGTGCCGTTCGTGGACGACAGGTCCTCGACAAACCATGTGCCAGAATCGTCGCACCAGATATGGGCATG
>CABQJK010000056.1 GCA_902464495.1 uncultured Collinsella sp.
ACCCCGCCCCACCACTCCACCCACCATATATTGCAAAACACCCCCAATCATATGTTCGAAAACACAATATGTTGTGTTTACAGCAACGGCGGGATGCCACCTGTGGCACCCCGCCTTTCAACCTCAACCTTCAAGTTGACCTTGAGGCGATTTTTGCGTCCCTTTACATGCCGTTCACATCGCCCCCAAACTCCCCCACCCAAGGCACATGCGGCCCGCCACCGCGACGACAAGTGGCAAAAAATGGGACAGGCCCCAGATTGCCCATGCGCGCGCAAAAGCACGCCGCGGCAATCTGGGGCCCGTCCCCAAATACCTATAGATATGCAGGCCAGCGATGTGTTAACGATGTGCCAGCGGGTGCGCTGCCAGATAGACCTCGGTCAGTTGCGTACGATCGACATGCGTGTAGACCTGCGTGGTCGATATATCGGCATGTCCCAAGATCTCCTGCAGCACACGGAGGTCTGCGCCGCCCGCAAGCATATGGGTGGCAAAGGAGTGACGCAGCGTATGGGGATGGAGTCCCACCAGCCCCACCTGGCGCCCATAGCGCTCGCAGATGGCATGGATGCCCTGGCGCGACAGACGGCGGCCGTTCTTATTTAAAAAGACCGCCGAGGTCTCGGTTCCGCGGGCATGGGCCGCCAAGCGAGAACGTCCCTTAGTTATATAGCGCGTCAGAGCTCGCGCCGCGCTTCCCACCAACGGGGACAGGCGTTCCTTTGAGCCCTTACCGCGAACGAGTACAAAGCCATCGTCGATATGGATATCGCCCACATCGAGCCCCACCAACTCGCTCACACGCAAACCGCATCCGTAGAGCACTTCCAAGATGGCATGGTCGCGCAAGCCCATCTCGCCCTCGGGGAAGTCTTGATCGAGCAGCGCCGAGACATCCTCCACCGATAGATACTCCGGCAAACGCTCAGCCTTTTTAGGCAGGCGCAACGCCGCCGTTGGATTTTGGGCCACAATCCCATCGCGCACCAAAAAGGCATGCAGGCCCTTCACGGCCGCAAGCGCACGCTCCACCGAGGCATCGGAATAGCCCCCATCGCGACGGTCGGCGACAAAGCCCTCCACGACCTGACGAGTCACCTCATCAAAAGACATGATGCCCGCTCGCTCCAGATAGGCGCAGTACGTCGTCAGGTCACGACGATAGGCCGCAATCGTGTTGCGCGCCAAACCCCGCTCGACCGCGAGGTAATCGAGATACTCCCCCGCCGCCACGGCGAGCGACGAGGGAGTAGCTTCGGTATGTTCTTTGTTCGCCGGCACCCTTAGTCCGTAGCGAGGTTCATGGGCGTCACCTGTAGGCGATCGACACCCTCGTGCTGACCGATCGAGGCACGCACGAACTCTCGGAACAGCGGCTGCGGGTTGGTCGGACGGCTCTTGAACTCGGGGTGAGCCTGGGTTGCCACATACCACGGATGCACGTCGCGCGGCAGCTCGACCATCTCGACCAGGCGCTCGTCGGGTGAGAGGCCAGAGATAACCAAGCCGGCGTCCTCGAGCTGGTCGCGGAAGGCGTTGTTAAACTCAAAGCGGTGACGGTGACGCTCGTAGACGAGATCCTCGCCATATGCCTCGCGAGCGAGGGTATCGGCGGCGAGCTTGCACGGATAGGCGCCCAGACGCATGGTGCCACCCTTCTCGGTCACATCCTCCTGCGAGCTCATCAGATCGATGACGCTAAACGGACCGTCCGGGTCGAACTCGGAGGAGCTGGCGCCGGCAAGGCCGACGACGTTGCGGGCGAACTCGCACACGGCCACCTGCATACCCAGGCAAATGCCCAGATACGGAATCTTGTGCTCGCGGGCAAACTCGGCCGCGAGGATCTTGCCCTCCAGGGCGCGCTTGCCAAAGCCGCCGGGGACCAGGATGCCCGAAGCGTCGCCCAGAACTTCGGAGACATTCTGCTCGTCGAGGCTCTCGCCGTCGACCAGCTGGACGTCCACATGGCGATCGTAGAAGACGCCCGCATGGTGCAGGGCCTCGATAACCGACAGGTACGCATCGGGCAGCTGCGTGTACTTGCCAACGACGGCAATCTTCACCTTGTCGGCGTGATGGTTGGCGTGATTCTGTTTGCGCAGGAACTCGTTCCACTCGCTCATGTCGCGCTCACGCGGGTCCAGACCCAGGCGCTCGCAAATGCGCAGGTCAAAGTCCTGCTCGGCAAGCAGCTGCGGAACATCGTAAATGCTCGCGCAGTCCTCGTTGGTAAAGACGCAATCGGTGTCGACGTCGCAGAAGCTTGCGATCTTCCCGCGGATAGCGTCATCGATATGGTGGTCGGAGCGCAACACGATAATATCGGGCTGGATGCCAAAGCTGCGGAGCTCCTTGACGGAATGCTGCGTGGGCTTGGTCTTGACCTCGTGGGCGGCGGCGATATAGGGAACGAGCGACACGTGGATGTAGCAGACGTTCTCGGGGCCGGCCTCCTTGCGGTACTGACGAATGGCCTCGACAAACGGTTGGGACTCGATGTCGCCGATCGTGCCGCCCAGCTCGGTGATGACTACATCGGAGCCGGTCTGCTCCTCGATGCGGCGGAACTTATCCTTAATGGCATTGGTGACGTGAGGAATCACCTGCACGGTACCGCCCAAAAAGTCGCCGCGACGCTCGCGGGCGATTAGGCTTTTGTAGATGGCACCGGTCGTAAAGTTGGAATCGCGGGTCAGGTTCTCATCAATAAAGCGCTCGTAATGACCTAGGTCCAGGTCGGACTCGTAACCATCCTCGGTTACAAAGACCTCACCATGCTGGAACGGGCTCATGGTACCGGGGTCGACGTTCAGATACGGGTCGGCCTTCTGCATCGTTACTTTGTAGCCACGCGACTTGAGCAGACGGCCCAGCGAGGCCGCGGTGATACCCTTGCCCAGGGACGAAACCACGCCACCGGTTACGAACACATGCTTGGTCATATTGAGTTACCTGCGCTTCCCGTAGAAGTTGTTTATCCACATCTTACGGGTCTTCATTGTAATACTCGCGCCGCGGACCGTCCGCAATTTTTCTCGCGTGCGATTGCATTTCTCAATCTTGAAACAAAACGCCGCCCGGTTTCCCAGGCGGCGTCGCTATGGCAAGGGTTACATGCTGCTATCGATCAGCAACCTCGTCCTCAAGCATTTCTTGAACGAGCATGCCGGTACGGACGCCCTCAAGATACCACTCACCACGTTCGGTGAGGCAAATGCCATTTGCAAGCTGACCGCCGTCGTCGCTATAACGCGAGACGACATCAATCATACCTTCGGAATCCAAGCGATCGATTGCGGCGCGGGCACGATACGGCGAAACCCCCACGCGCTCGGCAAGCGTTTTGCGCGAGAAACCATACGGCCCGCCATTGTCTTCGGTTTGCTGGTCGATCTCCATCAACACCAGCACCTCGACACGCTTCATATCGTTAACACTCGCACGACCCTTGCCCGCCATAGCAGCCTCCTCAAACCGAGCACGAGCATCTAACGCGCCGTGCGCGACCGACACACCTCACGATGGCAGGTAATATCCATCATGCGGCATCCCGCTAAGGATGAAACAGTTACGGTTATTGTATACCGCTCAAATTGTTTCTAGGCAGGTAAACAGCTATTTTTCGCCGAAATAGACGCTTTATTGATCAAAAAGCCGTACCGGGCGCTAACCCGATACGGCCAAAATGCAATGCAATTACCGCGGTGCTTCAAACTTAGCGATGGAAGAAACCGCGGCGCTCAAACTTGGGCTCGCAGCACACGTTGATACCCAGTTTGCGCAGTACCGTCTCGTCCGTCGGCGAGATAATCACGCTAAAGAAGGCATCGCAACCGCGCAGCTGCTCCAGGCCCGAAAGGACGCGAGCGGCCGTCTCACTCGTGGCCGAGGTGATCGACAGCGCCATAAGCGTCTCGTCGGTGTGGAGGCGCGGGTTTTTGCTGCCCAGGAAATGCGTCTTGAGCTTGCTGATGGGCTCGATCGCCTCATCGCTAATGACCTCGAGCTCAAGGTCGACGCCCGAGACATGCTTGAGGGCGTTCATAATGAGCGAACTTGCGGCGCCCAGGCGCGTGGAGGTCTTACCGGTCACCACGGAGCCATCGGGCATGACCATGGCACCCACGGGACCACCCGTCAGCTGCTCCCTGGTGAGGGCCGCCGAGCGCGCCGGTGAGTAGTTCTTATCGATGCCGGCTTTCTTCATAATAATCTTGAGACGGTCGACTTGCTCATCGCCCACGCCGGTACGGCGCACATTTTCGACCGCGGTAAAGTAGCGGCGGACGATCTCCATCTTGGAAGCATCGCGGCAGGCATCGTCATCGGTGATGGCAAAGCCGACCATATTTACACCCATGTCGGTGGGGCTCTGGTAGGGGCTCTCCCCCAAAATCTTTTCCATCAGGGCATGGACCACCGGGAAAGCCTCGACGTCACGGTTGTAGTTGACCGTGGTCTTGTTGTAGGCCTCCAAGTGGAAGGAGTCGATGATATTGGCATCGTCGAGGTCGGCCGTGGCGGCCTCATAGGCGATGTTGACCGGATGCGTCAGAGGAAGATTCCAGACCGGGAAGGTCTCGAACTTGGCATAGCCGGCGGCGGTACCGTGCTTATGCTCGTGATACAGCTGCGAGAGGCAAGTGGCGAGCTTGCCCGAGCCGGGGCCGGGTGCCGTCACGACAACGAGCGGACGCGTGGTCTCGACAAACTCGTTCTTGCCGTAGCCATCGTCGGACACGATCAGATCGACATCGTGCGGATACCCCTCGATGGGATAGTGGAGCTTGGCGGGAATACCGAGCGCGTTCAGGCGGTTGCGGAACACATCGGCAGCGGGCTGGCCGGCGTACTGGGTGATGACCACGGCCGCGACAGCAAAGCCGTTGCCGCGGAACAGGTCAACCAGGCGCAGCACATCCTCGTCATAGGTAATGCCAAGGTCACCACGAGCCTTGTTCTTCTCGATGTGGTTCGCGTTAATGGCGATGATGACCTCGACGTCGTCGGCTATGCTCTTGAGCATGCGAAACTTGCTGTCCGGCTCAAAACCCGGCAGCACGCGGCTCGCGTGATAGTCGTCAAACAGCTTGCCGCCAAACTCCAAATACAGCTTGCCGCCAAACTGCGAGATGCGCTCCTTAATATGAGCGGCCTGCAGCTCGATATACTTCGCGTTGTCGAAACCCTGGCGCATATATGGCTCCCGTCCCGTTTCCATTTAATGTCTTAGGCGATTATAACGGAGCCTGCCCTCCCCGATGCCCAGGCCATCAACAGGCACCAACCAAACACGCCATCGATAAGTTGCGGTGAAATAGCTCCTGTTTAACCCCTCAAGACGGCCAAACGGGAACTATTCCACCGCAACTTCCCCTTTTGGCGCAAAGTAACCTGACCCCTTTGCACCAACAGCAGAAACGTCGCGGGCAGAGAACGGACAGCGAACAGGCACCAGAGCGAGCAAGCCGCCCCCTGTGCCAACAATGGCAGCGCCGCAGGTTGAGCATAAGTCAGCGAAAGCCCACCAGAGCGAGCAAGGTGACGTGAAAGAGGAGGGCATAGGCCTTTTGGCCATGCCCGACGATTGAACGTCAGATTGCCGCTCTGGCGGGCTTGCAGCGTCGAGTGGTTCCGGCGTTTGGTAAAACGTCGGAACACAAGAGCGCCCCCTCCCGCGCACGGAACGGAAGGGGGCTAAAGGTAGGAGTCTACCGGTGGGTTTACCCCACCGGACAGACGATGACCAGGTGATCCTTTACAGGATCGTCAAGGTTTCCGTGGGGTACCCGTTGGGTACTTAGAGCAGCACGCAGGCGACGGTCAGGATTACGGCGCAGACGACGGAGAGCGCGACGATGAGCTTAAGGGCAAACTTGAGCCAGGTCGTCCACTCGATCTTGGCCAGGGCGAGACCGCCCATGATGGCGCCGGAGGTCGGGGTGAACAGGTTCACGACACCGATGGCGGCGGAGAAGATCATGACCATGACCTCGGGCGAGAAGCCGAGCTTAACAGCCAGCGGTCCCATGATGGGCATGGAGACGGTAGCCATACCGGAGGTCGAGGGGATCAGGAAGGACAGGCCGAAGTAGACCAGGAAGCTCATGGGAGCGAAGATCACGCCGGACAGGCCAGCCAGAGCATTGGCGGCAGCGTCGAGGACGTAGACGTCGAGGCCGGTGTTAGCCATGAGGACGGAGATACCACGAGCAAGGGCGATGACGAGAACAACGGACATCATGTCGGCAGCGCCGGTGATGAAGGTGTTAACGATCTGCTTCTCGGACAGGCCACCGATGATACCGATCAGGATAGCCATGAGGAAGAACCAGGTGGAAGCCTCGTCGAAGTACCACTGGCCAATGGGCAGGCCGGTGATCAGGGCAGACCAGCCCTGGACGACGGCGTTACCGTCGGCGTCGTAGACAGCGCCAGCGTCGAAGAAGTTGGCGACGCCCTCGTTGAGGTCAGCCAGCGGGATGAAGCCGACGATCATGACTACGAAGGTGAAGGCGAAGGCGATCAGAACACCCTTCTGACGACCGGTGAGCTTGACCTCCTTGTTAACCTCGGAAGCAGCCTTGCCATGAGCCTCTTCGGCGTCCTTAAGCTCCTGCATCGACAGGATGGTGGAACCCTTGTCAGCCTTGACCTTCTTGGCATAGCTCATCACGAAGACGATCGACATAGCGGTGGTGACAATCCACAGGACGGCGCCGAGGCCGATGATGATGGACTGGTTGACCTCAATGCCAACGCCAGTCAGAGCGTCGACGGCAGCGCCGACGGCGAACGGGTTAACCGTGGAGCCGAGGCAGCCGCAGCCAGCACCGAGCAGGACGGTAGCGGCGCCGACCATAGGATCGAAGCCAGCGGCCATCATGGTAGCGGCGAGCAGGGCGTAGAAGGGAACGGTCTCCTCGCACATACCATAGGTGGTACCACCGAGGGAGAAGATGAGCATCAGCACGGGAACGAGCATGATCTCGTTGCCCTTAAGCTTCTGCACCAGAACGGCAATGCCGTTGTCCAGGGCGCCGGTCTCGGTCATCATGCCGAGGAAGCCGCCCAGGATCATAACGAAGAGGCAGACGGGCAGAGCGTCAGCGAAGCCCTTAACCGGGGCGGTGCAGAAATCGCTCAAGCGGGCAGCGGTAACCTCGCCGCCGGACGTGCCGGAGACGATAACGGTAACAATCGCAACAATTGCCAGCAGAGCAAGAAGAATGGTGAACGATGAAGGCATACCGCGCTTTTTCTTAGCGGTCTCAGTCATGGTTCTCATCCCCCCTTCATAAATCATTTAACTACTCTCGCGCGAAGCGGATCTTCCGTGCCGTGCCCACCGCCCGGCGCGAGATATTTACCAGACAAAACCGCTCGGGGTGTGAAGCAATACACCCCGAGCGAGATGCTAGATGCTCTTACTTGAGCGTGGCGTACATGACAGCCTTGATGGTGTGCATGCGGTTCTCGGCCTCGTCAAAGACCTTGGAAGCGGGGCTCTCGAAGACCTCGTCGGTGACCTCCTGCTCGGTGATGCCGAACTGCTCGCACTTCTCGGCGCCAATGGTGGTGTTGGTGTCGTGGAAGCTGGGCAGGCAGTGCAGGAAGATGGCACCCGGGTTGGCCATAGCCATGACCTCGGAGGTGACACGATACGGGGTGAGCTGAGCGATGCGCTCGGCCCAGACCTCGTCGGGCTCGCCCATGGAGACCCACACGTCGGTGTAGAGAACGTCAGCACCGGTGACGCCGTCCTTGACGTCGGTGGTCAGCTTGATGGTGCAGCCGTTGGCCTCAGCGATGGGCTTGCAAGCCTCGATGACGTCGTCAGCGGGCATGCACTCCTCGGGGCCGCAGGCCACGAAGTTCATGCCGAGCTTGGAGCAGACGACCATGAGGGAGCGAGCGACGTTGTTCTTGCAATCGCCCATGAAGACGAGGGTCTTGCCCTTGATGTCGTAGTTGAAGTTCTCCTGGACGGTCAGGATGTCGGCGAGCATCTGAGTGGGGTGCCACTCAGTGGTCAGGCCGTTCCACACGGGCACGCCGGACTTAGCAGCGAGCTCCTCGACGTCGTCCTGGGCAAAGCCGCGGAACTCGATGCCGTCATACATGCGGCCGAGAACGCGAGCGGTGTCCTCGATGGACTCCTTCTTGCCCATCTGCGACGAACCGGGATCGAGGTAGGTGACGCCCATGCCCAGATCCATGCCGCCGACCTCGAAGGCGCAGCGGGTACGAGTGGAGGTCTTCTGGAAGAGCAGGACGATGTTCTTGCCCTCGAGATAGCGGTGCGGAACGCCAGCGCGCTTCATGTCCTTGAAGTTCTTAGAGAGCTTGAGCAGGTACTCGATCTCCTCGGTGGTGAGGTCGAGGAGCTTGAGGAAGCTACGGCCGGAGAGGTTAACACCCATGGTTCGTTTCCTTTCGAAGAAATGAATTACTAAAAATTAGTAGTGCCCGTTTGACGGGCGAAACCGGTGCGGTTGTAGGGGGACCGCACCGGAAACGGAAAGACTTAGAGGTCCTCGCGCCAGAAGGGCATGCTCATGCAGCGCGGGCCGCCGCGGCC
>CABQJK010000057.1 GCA_902464495.1 uncultured Collinsella sp.
CTTTGGGGTCGAGTGCTTTGGACATGTAGTCTCCTATCGAATCAGGAACACTTCTAGAGGGGAGTATAGCGCAGGCGGGGACGCCCAAATGGTGCACTGTAGGAAAAGCAGAGGATTATGTTAACGTACTCATATAAGGGCTTGCTCAATTGTTACCTCAAATTTGACAATTGCTTACGAGCCGCCGACCTTGTAGTTTCCTGCCGTTCGTGGAAATCGTTGGGACGCGCCATATGTACGCTAATATGTATGAGTTGAGCGACATATAAATAAGCATGTAACGGAGTACATATGTCACCAAACAGCGATTCCATCCTTTCCCAGGAGCTCTCGCGCCGCACTGCCCTCAAGGCCCTGTTCGGCGCCGCTTCTGCGGCAGTTCTTTTTGGCCTGCCCACTCGCGCCCATGCGGCGGAGGCTTCCAAAGAAACCACCGATAAATTGAATGCCGCCCAGGCCCAACTCGACGAGGTTCAGGCCCAGCTCGACAGCATCGCAAATGAGTATGCGGCGCTGGCCAACAAGAATGCCCAGACCCTCAACGACATCGAGAATGTCCAGGGCAAGATTGACGACACGCAGGCCCAGATCGATGAAAAGAAGGCCGAGCTCAAGAAGAAGCGCAACGACCTTTCCGATCGCGTGGCCGCCAGCTACAAGTCCGGCGGTACGAACATCCTGTCGCTGCTGCTGGCCTCTGGCTCGTTTGAGGAACTCGTCGCCAACGCGCATTACGTTGAGAAGATCAACAAGAGCGACCGCGATGCCATCGAGGATATCCAGACGATTCAGGCTGAGCTCGACGCGCAGAAGACCGAGCTCGAAGCACAAAAGGCCAACCTGGAGAAACTCAAGGACCAGCAGACGGCTCAGATGCAGGATATGCAGGCCAAGCAGCAAGAAGTTCAGACCGTGCTGAACGGTCTTTCCGACGACGTCAAGGAACTCATGGCTCAGCGCGATTCCGAGATCCTCGCTGCCGCCCAGGCTGAGGAGGCCGCTAGGAAGGCGGCTGCGGCAGCCGCGGCCTCTGCGAACACGGGCTCTTCTTCGGGTGGCTCGAGCTCGGGCGGCGGCTCGTATGCCGGCGGCACCCCGCAACAGACGGGCGGTTCGGGCAAGCAGCAGGCCGTCGTCAATGCGTGCTACTCGACGCCTTCTCCCGGCCAGGGCTGGTGTGCTGCCTGGGTTACCAACGTCTTCCGCAATGCCGGCGTGGGCTATTTTGGCGGCAACGCGTGTGACATGTTCAACGCCTGGTGCTATAGCTCCGACCGCTCGGCGCTGCAGGTGGGCATGATCGTGGCCGATTCCTCGCACAGCGGCACGGGTGCTCCGGGCCTTATCTACGGTCATGTGGGTATCTATGTTGGCGGCGGCATCGTTATGAGCAACGAGGGTGCCATTACGTCTAAGTCGCTTGACTCGTTTATTAGCTTCTATGGCACTGGCTCTGGCGTGCGCTGGGGCTGGCTTGGCGGTATTGCGCTGTCGTAACGCAAGTTGGGCCGGGACTGTCCGAGAGGCATAAGGTTGCCTGCTCGGACAGTCCTGCTCGCACGGAGAGCACATTAAGTGCTCTCCGGCTCGTGCGGAACTCGCGATCAACCTTATGCCTCTCGGACAGTCCCGGCCCTCTTGGGTTCGGGGCGCGACACACCGGACTGGTTGTCTGAATTAAAGAAAGTGAAGGCCCCTTTCGGGGCCTTCTTTGTTTAGAGGAATTCGCCTACTCGGTGGACTTCGGGTTCTAGGTCTACGTCGAATTGGTCTTTGACGGTTGTTTGGATGTGGCGGATGAGTTCGTCGACATCGGCGGCGGTGGCGTGGTCGGCGTTGACGATGAAGCCGCAGTGCTTTTCGCTCACCTGCGCGCCGCCGATGGCGTGTCCTCGCAGGCCGGCGTCCATGATGAGCTTGCCGGCAAAGTAGCCCTCGGGGCGCTTGAAGGTGGAGCCGGCGCTCGGCATGTCGAGCGGCTGCTTGTCCTCGCGGCGCTGGCGGTAGTCGTCCATGTCGGCCTTGATCATCGCGGCGTTGCCCGGGGCGAGATTGAAAGTGGCCGAAAGCACGACGAAACCGTCGTCGGCAATGCGGCTCTTGCGATAGCCCAGGTTGAGCTCATCGACATCGAACTCAATAATGCTGCCTCTACCGCGGGTGCCGTCGTCGAGCATGCGGGCGGGCTTGTAGACGCGCACGGACTCCAGCACATCGGCCATGCAAGCGCCGTATGCTCCGGCGTTCATGTAGCAGGCACCGCCGACCGATCCGGGAATGCCCGAGATGGGCTCCATGCCGGTAAGGCCGGCCTCGGCTGCCGCGGCTGCGACATCGGAAAGCAAGGCGCCGGCTGCCGCCGTGACGTGCGTGCCGTCGACCGTAATGTCGGAGAGGCCCTCGCCCAGCGCTACGACGACGCCGCGGATGCCCTTGTCGCCGACGAGCAAGTCGGAGCCGTTGCCCACGATGGTGAGTGGTAGATTGCAGCGATAGCAGGTATCGAGCGTGGCGACGAGGCCCTGCTCAGTATCGGGCGTGACAAAGACGTCGGCCGGACCGCCGATCTTAAACGTGGTGTGCTCGCGCATGGGCTCGCTCATCAGCACGTTGTCCTCGCCGGCAACGCCAGCGAGCGCGCACAGCAGGTCCTCGTTAAAAAAATCGTTCTCGTGCATACGAATATCCGCCTTTTGGTGGTCGTTGTCATCAATCGATTGCAATATACCCCACCCGGACGGATTTGGTGCGCTGGCGGCGATAAAACAGCCGTCCACCGGATTGGTAAAGTGTTTATCACCGAGGTAGAGGGGTAGTCGCTATACTTTCAAGAGATTGCGCGTAAACCCGGAAGGAGCGAGATGGCCAACAAAGTCACCCTCAAGCAGATCGCCCAGGAGGTGGGGCTTTCCCCCTCGTCGGTCTCGCTTGTTCTCAATAATCGGCCCTGTCGCATCTCGGAAGAAAACCGCAAGCTCATCAAAGAGGTCGCGGCGCGCAACCACTATGTTCCCAACCAGATTGCGCGCAGCCTGGTCATGCGCGAGTCGCGCACGCTGGGCCTTATCGTCCCTAACATCGAGAGCCGCTTTTTTGCCTCGCTCGCCGGTAGCCTGGAAAAGCGCTGCCGCGAGGACGGCTATGCGCTCTTCATTACCAGCTCGGGCGGAAGCGCCGATGACGATCTGGAGCTGCTGCGCCAGCTGGTGACGCGCGGCGTTGATGGCGTCTTCCTGGTGGTGGGTGACGAGTTCTCCGATGACCGCGCCCTGCGCGAAGAAGTCAGCCACCTGCCCATCCCGGCCGTAATGGTCGACCGTGCCATTGAGGGGCTCGAGTGCGACAAGGTGATGTTCGACCACGAGATGGGCGGCTATATGGCCACCCGCTATCTGATCGAGCAAGGCCACCGCCGTATTGCCTGCCTGGTTAATGCCCGCCGTTCCAATACGGGTCGCAAGCGACTTGCCGGCTATGAGCGCGCGCTGCGCGAGGTTGGCCTGCCGATCGACGCGCGTTTGGAGTTTGAGAGCGAGTACTACATTCCGAGCGCATACGAGGCCTCGGAGGCGGTGCTCGCAACTGACGCCACTGCCGTGTTCGCAAGCTCGGATAACATTGCCCTCGGTTTGCTCAAGCGCTTGCACGAGATGGGGAAGAGCATCCCGGGCGATATCTCGGTGGTGAGCTATGACAACTCGGCGGCCGACGTTCTCTTTGAGCCGGCGCTGACCGCGATTGAGCAGGACCCTGGTGTCCTTGCGGAGCATGCTTTTGGCTGCATGTCCAAGCGTCTTGCCGGTAGGGGCGGCAGGCGTGCCGAAGAGGTCGTTCTGGAGCCGGAGCTTATCGTTAAGGACAGCGTGCTCGAGCTTACTAAACACAACTAAACACGTTTACCAATTTGCAGAGACCGAATGTGGAGCACCTGTGACAATCAACGCCGCAGGTGAATGTCGCGTTTTGCTAATCGATGGGATTGATAAGGGTGGTAAAACGTTTTTTCACCATGATAAAACGTTTTAGCAAATATACTGGTCCCAACGAAAGGTTGCCGTATTGGAGGGTGACCGCACAGCGAAGGGACATAAACAATGGCTAAAACACTGGGGACGCCGTGGCAAAAGCTGGGCCACGAGGTGCCGGCTTCCGAGCTCGAGGGCGTCGACCTGTATTGGCGCGCATCGAACTATCTGTCCGTCGGTCAGATCTACCTTCGCTCTAACCCGCTAATGCGCCCCGACTTTGTCGACGAGAAAACCGGTGAGGTGCGCGACTTCGGTCGTCCGGACGTTAAGCACCGCCTGGTTGGCCACTGGGGCACCACGCCCGGCATCAACTTCCTGTTCGGTCACGTCAATCGACTGATCGCCGACCACAACCAGAATGCTATCTTCTTGATGGGCCCTGGTCACGGTGGCCCCGCCGGTACTGCTCAGTCGCTGCTCGACGGCACCTACCGCGAGATTCGCCCCGACATCACCAATGACGAGGCCGGCCTGCAGAAGTTCTTCCGCCAGTTCTCCTATCCCGGCGGCATCCCGAGCCACTTTGCGCCCGAGACGCCCGGTTCCATCCACGAGGGCGGCGAGCTCGGCTACACGCTCAGCCACGCTTACGGTGCCGTTATGGACAACCCGAGCCTGCTGGCCGTGGCCGTGGTGGGCGACGGCGAGTCCGAGACCGGTCCGCTCGCGACCTCTTGGCAGTCCAACAAGCTCGTGAACCCGGCAACCGACGGCATCGTCCTGCCGATCCTGCACCTCAACGGCTACAAGATCGCCAACCCCACCATCCTTGCCCGCGTGTCCGATGAGGAGCTCACCAAGTTCTTTGAGGGCATGGGCTATAAGCCGCACTTCTTTGTCGCCGGCTTTGACGACGAGAGCCACGCAAGCATTCATGCGCGTTTCGCTGCCCTGTTTGAGCAGGTCTTCGATGAGATTTGTGACATCAAGGCCACCGCGCAGGCCCAGGCCGCCTCAGGCGAGACCGTGGTCCGCCCGGCCTACCCCATGATTGTGTTCCGTACGCCCAAGGGCTGGACTTGCCCCAAGCACATCGACGGTAAGAAGACCGAGGACTCCTGGCGCGCGCATCAGGTGCCGCTGGCGAGTGCCAAGGACACCCACGAGCACTTCCGCGTGCTGCGCGAGTGGCTGCGTTCCTACAAGCCCGAGGAGCTCTTTACGCCCGAGGGCCAGGTGCGCCCCGAGGTGACGGCCTTTATGCCGACCGGCGAGTTGCGCATCGGCGCCAACCCCAACGCGAACGGCGGTAAGGTGCGTCGCGAGCTCGAGCTGCCCGATATTCATGCCCACGAGGTCCCCGTCGCAACTAAGGGTCATGGCTGGGGCTCCACCGAGGCCGCCCGCGTCTTTGGTGAGTACACTGCCGACGTTCTGGCCAAGAACATGGATGACTTCCGCATCTTTGGTCCCGACGAGACCGCGTCCAACCGTCTGCAGGCTGCCTACAAGGTGACCAAGAAGCAGTGGGACGCCGGCTTCTACGAGGACGAGGCCAACGACGAGCTGCTGGCAGGCTCCGGTAAGGTCGTCGAGCAGCTGTCCGAGCACCAATGCGAGGGCTTCCTTGAGGCCTACGTGCTCACTGGCCGTTCCGGCGTGTGGAGCTCCTACGAGAGCTTTGTCCATGTGGTCGACTCCATGGTCAACCAGCACTGCAAGTGGCTCGAGGCTACCAAGCGCGAGATTCCGTGGCGTGCCCCCATCAGCGGCCTTAACATTTTGCTGTCGAGCCACGTCTGGCGTCAGGACCACAACGGCTTCTCGCATCAGGACCCCGGCTTTATCGACCTGCTGCTCAACAAGGCCAACGACACGCACATCGTGAATGCCTACTATCCGGCCGACGCCAACATGGCCCTTGCCGTTGCCGAGCGCGTCTACCAGTCCACCGACTGCGTCAACGCCATCTTCTGCGGCAAGCAGCCTGCTCCGACCTTCCAGACGGTCGACGAGGCCAAGGCGGAGCTCGCCGAGGGCGTTGCGACCTGGGAGTGGGCATCGACCGCCGGTTCGCTCGCCGAGGCCGATGTCGTGGTCGCCACCTGCGGCGACGTGCCGACGCTCGAGGCTCTGGCTGCAACCGACATGCTGCGCGAGCTGGGCATCAAGGTATGGTTCGTCAACGTGGTCGATCTGCTCAAGATCCAGAACGTCTGCGAGAACGACCAGGCTCTCAGCGACGAGCGCTGGGCTGAGCTGTTCGGCTGCGGCGAGAAGCCAGTCCTCTTCGCGTTCCACGCCTATGCCGGCACGATTCGCCGCCTGATCTGGAACCGCCCCGGCCACGATGCCTTCCGCGTCCACGGCTACGAGGAGAAAGGCTCCACGACAACGCCGTTCGACATGCTGCGCCTGAACAACATGGACCGCTGGGCACTGGCCGCCGACGTGCTGCGCCTGGTCGACGCCGATAAGTTTGCCGAGCAGATTGATAAGTGGGAGGCATTCCGCACCGAGGCCTTCGAGTTCGCGTGCGATGAGGGCTACGATCACCCGGCCTTTACCGACTGGGTCTGGCCCGACGCAGCAGCTGCAACCGCTGCCGACGGCGCACTCTCCGCAACGCAGATGACCGCGGGCGACAACGAATAGCATCCGGGACGGTCTCGCGCTGGGGCCGCCTCCGGGCGGGTGCCTTCCTCTGAGAAGTGGGCTTCGCGAACTTCTCAGAGGAAGGCACCCGCCCGGAGGCGGCCCTCTCGACCGTTTCGATCTGCGGGGGCTGATATTTTTTATGTAATGGGGACTTTGCTGATGCTGCCCCGGAGACCGCATATCTAACTTTGGTCAGCCTGAAATGCATTGCCGGGGCCGGGGCGCCTGCTTTGTTTTGAGAAGTTCGCGAAGCCCACTTCTCAAAACAAAGCAGGCGCCCCGGCCCTCGTGGAATAGATAAGGGGGAAGCATGAGCTTTACGAGTGTGGCGCTTCAGATGTTGACGGTTTCGCTGCCTATTTTGTTGGGGTGGTGTATCGCCAAGCTGGGGTTTATGAAAGCGGAGTTCGAGCGCGAGCTGTCGCATCTGCTGCTGCAGGTGGCGCTACCGTGCTTGGTGCTTTCGTCAGCGCTGGGCGATGATGTGAAGCTTCCGAGCATTGCCGAGACGTTTTCGCTCATGGGCCTGTCCTTTGTGATGTATGCGGTGGCGACCGTTATCGCGTTTGCTGTCACCGCTGCTCTTCGCGTTCCCAAAGGGACAGAATGCTCGTATCGCTTCGCCGTGCTTTTCGGTAATGCCGGGTTTATCGGTTTTCCGGTTATTTCGGCGGTGTTGGGAAAACAAGCGCTGTTGTATGCATCGATTGCGCTTATCCCCCTAAACCTTCTTATGTTTACCGTCGGTGCCATGTTATTTAGCGGAATGGATGGCGGCCTTAAAAAGCAGATGCGCAATATTGCCGCCTGCTGCAAGAGCCCTGGTCTCATTGCAAGTGCTGTTGTGCTTGGGATCGTGCTAACCGGATGGACCGATTGGGGCGTGTTGGGCGACTCGATTTCCATTGTTGGCACCATGACCACTCCAGCGGCATTGTTGCTCATGGGATCGTCTATCGCCAAGTACCGTCCGCTCGAGATGCTTACCAACTGGCGCGCCTATGTCGCCGTGGCGTTTCGCCTGGTTGTCGTGCCGGTGGCATGTCTTGCCGTCGCGCGCTTGTGGCCCGGCATGACGCCCATGTTTATCGCGACGCTTGTGCTCGAGATGGCAATGCCGGTGGGCAGCAACGGTACGCTGTACTGCCTACAATACGGCAAGGATGCACGCCCCATGATGCAGTGTACGTTTTTGTCGATCATCTGCTCCATTTTGACCATCCCACTCGTAGCCACACTGTGCGGGTAGGCATTCGGGACGGTCTCGCGCTGGGGCCGCCTCCGGGCGGGCTGCCTTGGTCTGAGAAGTGGGCTTCGCGAACTTCTCAGACCAAGGCAACCCGCCCGGAGGCGGCCCTCTCGACCGTTTCGATATGCGGGGGCTGATTCTTTTTTATGTAATGGGGACTTTGCTGATGCTGCCCCGGAGACCGCGCATCTGACTTTGGCCAGCCCGAAACACATCGCCGGGGCCGGGGAGCCTGTCTTGTTTTGAGAAGTTCGCGAAGCCCACTTCTCAAAACAAGACAGGCTCCCCGGCCCTCGTCCGTATGTTCTTCCGCTGAGCGAGCGGGAGCTCGGACGTTTTTTCGGATGGACTGTCGATGCCCTTCGCTGTAGAGGCGGGCCGCGGGCAATCCGTTCCAATGTTTCCAAATGAATACGCTGTGAGCCGAGGGAGACGATTCTCCCCGCAAGCACTCTAGTATGCTAAAGTACCCAGAAGACCGGCGGAGCTATGCCGGTCTTCTGTTCTATATGAGACACAGCATGAGGAG
>CABQJK010000058.1 GCA_902464495.1 uncultured Collinsella sp.
AGGGGTTCAACATGATCTATTACGTCGAGGACGATGACAACATCAGGGATTTGACAGTCTACGCGCTGCGCAAGCAGGGAATCGAGGCCGAGGGCTTTTCGTGTGATGGCGAGTTTAAAGCTGCCGTGGCGCGACGGGTGCCCGATGCTGTGCTGCTCGATATCATGCTGCCCGACACCGATGGCTTGGCGATTATGCGTCGCCTGCGTGCCGATCGCCTGACGGCGACGGTGCCCATCATGATGCTTACCGCCAAGGACACCGAACTCGACAAGGTGATGGCGCTCGATGGCGGTGCCGACGATTACCTGACTAAGCCGTTTTCGCTCATGGAGCTTGCGAGCCGCTGCCGCGCACTGCTGCGTCGCGGCGGCATGGTCAAGCAGGCGAGCGATGTGCTCAGCGTGGGCGACATCGTGCTTTCGCCTAGCCATCGCGAGGTGACCGTTGCCGGCGAGCCGCTTAAGCTCACCCTGCGCGAGTTCGACCTGCTCGAGTACCTCATGCGCAAGCCCGGCGTGGTCTTTACCCGCGAGTCGTTGCTGCAGAGCGTGTGGGGCTGGGACTTCGACGGCGGTTCGCGCACCGTTGACGTGCACGTGCAGACGCTTCGCCAAAAACTGGGCGAGCATGCCAGCGCCATCGAGACCGTGCGCGGCGTGGGTTATCGCCTGGCCGAGCCTTCTGCCGGTGATGGTGCCGAAGGCGACGACACCGCGGCCACCGCATCGGAGGAGTAACCCGTGGTCTTCGCTCCCCAGGGAAAACATACGCTGTCGCACCGCGTTTTTGTGACGATCTTTGTCTGCGCCATGGCGGTTATCGTGGCGTTTACGGTGCTGGGTGCGTTCTTTGTGCAAAACACTTTGGCGGATGCCACGAGTGCCAATCTGGCGCAGGAAACCGAGCTCATTGCTGCCGCCCTCGACGAGCAGCAGGAGCCCATTCCGTTCTTGCGAAGCCTCGATCGCGAGGATCTTCGTATCACGCTGATCAATAAGGACGGATCTGTTGCCTACGACAACGAGGCGTCGCCTTCCACACTGCCCAACCATGGCGATCGCCCCGAGGTCATCGAGGCCTTTGAGAGTGGTTCGGGTTCCGCGGAGCGCGCAAGCTCTACACTCGACGAGATTATGCTGTATCGCGCCGTCACCCTTGATAACGGCCAGGTCGTTCGCTTGGCGCAGGCCCAGCCTGGCGTTGCGGCGATTTTGCTGTCGATGCTGGCGCCGATGCTGCTTATCGCAGCAGCGGGTGCAGTACTCTCGTTTTTTATGGCGCGCCGTGAGTCCCGTGCCATCATCGCGCCGTTGCAAGAGGTGGATTTGGATCACCCACGCCGTAGCTATGAGCACGCCTATGCCGAGATGGTCCCCATGCTTGAGCGCATCGAGTCGCAGCGCCAGGAACTCAAGCGCCAAATGGCGGTGCTAGCGGACAACGACCGTATGCGCCGCGAGTTCACGGCGAATATCACCCATGAGCTCAAGACGCCGCTTACGGCGATTTCGGGCTATGCCGAGCTCATCGCAAATGGCATGGTCGAGGGCGAGGACGACCTGCGCAACTTTGGCGGTCGCATCTATCGTGAGGCGGGCCGCTTGGCAGCGCTTGTCAACGACATCCTTACGCTGTCTAACTTGGACGAGGCCGAACGTGCAACTGAAGGCGAGGCAGTGCCCATTGGGTCCACGGAGCCTATTGAGCTCTCGCGTGCGATCTACGCGGTTGAGCAGCGTCTTGAACAGGTCGCCCGTCAAGCGAATGTGACGATAAGTCATGAGACCAAGCCTGTGGTCATCGAAGGCGTGTCGCGCTTGATCGACGAGCTCATCTATAATCTGGCAAGCAACGCCATCCGCTACAATCGACCCGGCGGTACGGTTACGTTGCAGTGCGGCACCAACGACGAAGGCCATCCGTTCCTCGCTGTCGCCGACACGGGAATCGGTATCGCGCCTGAAGAACAGGGCAAGGTATTTGAGCGGTTCTATCGCGTGGACAAGAGTAGGTCCAAGGCACGCGGCGGAACCGGCCTGGGGCTTGCCATTGTCAAGCATGCGGCCCTGTATCATCACGCCACGCTCGATCTGTCGAGCGAGTTGGGCGTGGGAACCACCATTACGGCGACGTTTCCCATACAGCAGGACGAGCCATTCGCATAGCGATACAACATAGATATTGATGTAGACGCCGCATTTGACTTTCGGGTGCGGCGTTGTTGTGCAATTTTACGATTGCTTCCGACATTTTTACAGGAGAGCCTGTTTCTTATGTATAGAGTTTGGTCTCGGTAAAAAGATGCGATAACATACGGACAGTTTTGTCAATCCGAACTGGGGAAATGAAAGGCAAGCTGCATGACCCTTCTCGAACTGTTCCAGCTGCTGAAGAAGCACCTCAAGCTGGTCATCACCCTTCCGGTGGTCTGCGCGATCGCCATGGGCATCGTGTCCTTCGTTGCGATGGACAACACCTATACCGCGACGACGAGCATGTACATTCTCGCCAAGACCGATGATAGCGGTCAGATGAGCTACAACGATCTCTCGGCGAGCCAGATGCTTTCCAACGATATCGCCACGCTGCTGGATAGCGATAGCGTTAAGAGCGGCGCCGCCAAAGAACTGGGCCTCACCGATCTGGATGACTACAAGGTGTCTGTTTCCTCCGAGACCACCACGCGTGTCATTACGCTTTCGGTTACCGGCACCGATGCCAAGGAGACGGCTGAGGTCGCAAAGGCCATTGCCAGCTCGGTGAGTACGGTCGCTCAGAACGTCGGCGCTGCCCAGAGCATCAACGTTATCGACGAGGCTAAGACCCCCGAAGCCCCCAGCGGCCCCAAGCGCACGCTGTATATTGCCGTCGCGTTCCTCGCCGGTATCTTTATCGCAGTTGCCTATGTCGTTTTGGCAGACATGCTCAATACCCGCATCCGCGGTGCCGAAGAGGCAGAAGAGCTCCTGGGTATTCCCGTTGTTGGCCGAATTCCGGCTATGAAAGGTGGTAAATAGGCATGGCTAAGGCAAAGAACACCGATAAGCTCGTTGTACAGAATGCCGCCAAGACCCTTCTGGCCAACATCCGCTTTGCGAGCGTGGACGACCCCATTCGCACCATCACCGTTACCTCCTCGATTCCCAACGAGGGCAAGTCTACGGTTTCCATTAACCTTGCTCAGGCAATCGCCACGAGCGGCAAGTCCGTGCTTCTGGTCGAGGCCGATATGCGCCGCAGGTCCCTTCCCGATATGCTCGGCGTTCGTTCGCGCGGCGGACTCTATGCGGTCCTTTCCGAGCAGATCTCCATTGACCAGGCAATTGTCGAGACGGGTCAGAAGAACTTCTACTTCCTCGATGCCGAGCCGCACATTCCCAATCCTGCCGACATTATCGTCTCCCATCGCTTTGCCAAGCTGGTAAAGGCACTGTCCGCCAAGTTCCAGTACGTCATCTTCGATGCTCCTCCGGTCGGCACCTTCATCGATGCTGCCGAGATTGCCAGCTTGACCGACGGCACGCTGTTCGTGGTGCGCGAGGACTTTACCAAGCGCGAAGAGGCGCTCAACGCTATCGCCCAGCTTAAGAAGTCCGAGAAGGTCAAGCTCATCGGTACCGTCATGAATTACTGCGAGACCGAGACCAGCGAGTACTACTATTCTTACTACACCAAGGACGGTAAGAAGGTTAAGAAGGGCTCCGACGATCAGGGCACTTCCAAAAAGGGCATCTTCACCAACCGAGCAAACGTTTAGTTGATTAAGGTTGACCTATGCGTGACATTCATTGCCATATCTTGCCGGGTGTAGACGACGGCGCCGCCGATCTCGAAGAGAGCTTGGCGATGCTCGAGGCTGCCAAGCGGGCCGGTGTAACCAGAATCGTTTGCACTCCTCACTGCCGTGATCCCTATTTTGATTACGACAAGATGTGGGATGCCTTTGAGCTGCTGCGCGATAACGCTGACGGTTTTCCGCTCCAGATGGGCTTCGAGGTCAACCATCGAAAGCTCGTTGAGCTTGGTATCGATGCCGCGGATCACTTGCATTTCGATGGGACCAACGAGTTTCTGCTCGAGCTTTCGACTCATGCCGATGCGTATGCGTTTAGAGAGTACGAGAACACGATTTACGATTTGCAGTGCCGTGGCTACCAGGTGATCATCGCTCATCCTGAGCGCTATCGTGCGGTTCAAAAGGATGTAAGCGTGGCGGAGCGCCTGGTCGATATGGGCTGCAAGCTGCAGGCTTCGGCGGACTTTATTGCCGGCGGTCGCTTTGGTCGCGAGAAAAAGCCGGCACAGCGCCTGTTCGATCAGAACCTGTACAGCTTCATCGCGAGCGATGCCCATAACGTGGGTCATTACGACTGCCTGGCGAAGGCTCGCGCGAAGTTTAGCGTGCGCGGAGCTCATTTTCGCTAAAATCTGTCCCTGACGTTCGTATTGAATGAAAGGGCAGCCATGGATATCCAACTTAAGACGGGATGCTTTGATGACGCGGCGTTGGTGCGCCGCGTCGTTTTTATGGACGAGCAGGGCTACGAGAATGAGTTCGACGCTATCGACGAGGATTCGAACTGCATTCATGTGACGCTCTATGTGGACGGCGAGCTTGCCGGTTGCTCGCGCGTGTTTCCCGAAGAGCTTGAGCGCGCGGCTGACGCAGAGGCTCCGGTGTCGCCGGCGTGCGACTTGGACGAAGGCGTCGCGGCGGGGGAGACCTACATTATGGGGCGCGTGGCTGTACTGCCGGGCGTGCGCCGTCGTGGTCTGGCGAGCAAGATTGTCGAGGCCAGTGATGCCGCCGCATGTGATGCCGGCGCCAAGCTCATTAAGCTGCATGCGCAGGAATACGTGCTGCCGCTCTATGCCAAGGCGGGCTACGCGCAGATTGCCCCGGTAGACTACGAAGACGAGGGCCAGCCCCATGCTTGGATGGCCAAGCGCGTAGATGGCAGATAGGGACGTTCCTTTCCTGCCGGCAGTCGGGGACACTCCTTGGCAATTGGCGCATCAGAGCGTTTGGACATACAGTTTTTCGATTCCGTATGTATATATGCGCGCTAATGGGTTATAAAATCTAAGTCTGAACATAGCAGGTCTGCGATGCGGCTCGGGCAACCGGGCCGTTTTTGCGGACGGGGGTAGCGCGAAAGGACTGCACATGCGTCAATTTAAGACCGAGAGCAAAAAACTGCTCGACCTCATGATCAACTCCATCTACACCAATAAGGAAATCTTCCTGCGCGAGCTTATCTCCAACGCGAGCGACGCCGTCGACAAGCTCAACTTTAAGAGCCTGCAGGATCCGAGTGTCAAACTCGACCAGAGCGACTTGGCCATCCGTGTTTCCTTTGATAAAGATGCCCGTACCATCACGATTTCGGATAACGGTATCGGCATGACCGCCGAGGAGCTCGAGCGCAATCTGGGCACCATCGCCCATTCCGGCTCCGAGGAGTTTAAGACCGAGAACGCCGAGCAGCAGGGCTCCGATGTCGACATCATCGGTCAGTTTGGCGTGGGTTTCTACTCCGCCTTTATGGTCGCCAGCCACGTGAAGGTCGTCAGCCGCGCTTATGGCGAGGATACCGCCCACGTTTGGGAGTCCGACGGTCTTGAGGGCTACACCATCGAGGATGGCGAGCGTGCTGAGCACGGTACCGATGTCATCCTTACGCTGCGCGAGAACGAGAAGCTCGACGCCGACGGCGAGGCCGAGACCTACGATCGCTTCCTGACCGAGTGGGGCCTCAAGAGCCTGATTCAGCAGTACAGCAACTATGTGCGCTACCCGATTCAGATGATGGTGAGCAAGAGCCGCCAGAAACCCAAGCCCGAGGACGCCGGCGACGACTACAAGCCCGAGTACGAGGACTACCAGGAGCTCGAGACCATCAACTCCATGACGCCGATCTGGAAAAAGCGCAGCTCCGACGTCGAGCAGAAGGATTACAACGAGTTCTACAAGTCCACGTTCCACGACTTTGACGATCCCGTGCGCACTATCAGTTTCCATGCCGAGGGTACGCTTGAGTACGATGCACTGCTGTTTGTGCCGGGTCGCGCCCCGTTCGATCTGTACAGCAAGGACTACGAGAAGGGCCTGGCGCTCTACAGCTCCAACGTGCTGATTATGGAGAAGTGCGACGACCTGCTGCCCGACTACTACAACTTTGTGCGCGGTGTCGTGGACTCTGCCGACGTGACGCTCAATATTTCGCGTGAGACGCTGCAGCAGAATCGTCAGCTCAAGGCCATTGCCAAGCGTGTCGAGAAGAAGATCACCGCCGATCTCGAGGACATGCGCGACAACGACCGCGAGGCCTACGAGAAGTTCTTTGAGAACTTTGGTCGCGGTCTTAAGTACGGCATCTACTCGAGCTACGGCATGAAGGCCGACGAGCTTGCCGACCTGCTGCTGTTCTGGTCTGCCAAGGAGCAGAAGATGATCACCCTTGCCGAGTATGCCAAGAGCATGCCCGAGGGCCAGAAGGCAATCTACTATGCCGCCGGCGATTCTCGCGAGCGTCTGACCAAGATGCCCGTCGTGAAGGGCGTGCTCGACCGCGGCTACGATGTACTGCTGCTGACGCAGGACGTGGATGAGTTCACCTTCCAGGCCATGCGTGAGTACGTGGCTGCCGATATGCCCAAGGTCTACGAGGATGACGCTGCTCGCGAGGCTGCCGAGAAGGCAGTTGCCGATGGCGCCGAGCCTGAGGTCGAGGATCGTCACCTGGAGCTTAAGAACGTCGCGACCGGCGATCTTGACTTGGCGACCGATGACGAGAAGAAGGAGGCCGAGGACGCCACCAAGGAGAACGAGGACCTCTTTGGTGCTATGAAGGAGGCGCTCGGCGACAAGGTCGAGAAAGTTGCCGTCTCTGCGCGTCTGACTGACGCTCCCGCCTGCATCACCACCGAGGGTCCGCTTTCGCTCGAGATGGAGAAAGTGCTTCAGAAGGGTCCCGAGGGCGCGCCCGACGGTATGCCCAAGAGCCAGCGCGTGCTCGAGCTCAACGCCAAGCACCCGGTCTTCGCCAAGCTTGTCGCTGCTCAGAAGGCCGGCGACGCCGATAAGATCAAGCAGTACTCCGGCCTGCTCTACGATCAGGCCCTGCTGGTCGAGGGCATCCTCCCCGAGGACCCCGTAGCTTTCGCCGCGGCCGTCTGTAATTTGATGTAGTTATGTGGTTCCGCCGTTCTAACGAACGGCGGACCAGTCGACGCTGCAAACGCCCCTAAGCGGCAATCTGACGTTCAATCGTCGGTCGCGTACCAAAGTACGCTTCCCTCCTCTTTCACGTCACCTTGCTCGCTTAGGGGCGTTTTCGCTGACTTATGCTCAACCCGCGATGTTTTCGTGGTTCATAGTAGACGTTGGGGACGTTCTTGTTTGACTAGTCGTTTAAGAACGTCCCCAATGACTAGTTGGGTTGCTAATTTGTGCGGGTTGTGGTTTTGGGAGCTGCGGGAATTTGAGATACTGTACATCTGTACGTTAACTCATCTTCGTAGTATATTGCTACCCGCAAAACTCGGCACCATTGTGCTGCGAGACGTTAAAAGGCCTCCGTACAATGGTTGTTAATAGCATGATTCGGTTGAACGACAGGATGGATGGTCCAAGCGTGAGTCTCGGCAGCAAACTATCCGATGCAAAGGTTTCCTTTGCGATCTTTAAACGCGACATCAAACGATTGCTCGTGAACCCCGTTGCCCTGGTGGTTACTCTGGGCGTGTGCGTCATTCCCTCGTTGTATGCCTGGTACAACATCGTGGCCAACTGGGATCCGTACGGAAATACCCAGGGCATTAAGATTGCTATCGCCAACAATGACCAAGGAACGCAAAACGACCTGGTGGGCAAGCTCAACGCGGGCGATAAGGTCGTCGACCAGCTCAAAGAGAATGATCAGCTGGGATGGACCTTCGTCGACTCGGCCGCCGATGCCAAGGAGGGCGTCGAGAGTGGCGAGTATTACGCGGCGATCGTGATCCCCAAGAACTTCTCCGACAATCTTGTCTCGATGCTCGACGGTAATTACCATCAGCCCAAGCTCACCTATTACGTCAACGAGAAGAAGAGCGCTATCGCTCCTAAGGTCACCGACACCGGCGCCAACACCATCGAGGAGCAGATCAACGCGGAGTTTGTCTCCACGGTGGGTGAGACCGTCGCGGGCATTGCTAAGGATGCCGGCATCGACCTTAAAGATAAGGCGACTCAGACTCAAGATTCGCTGACGGGCTCGGTGTCCGAGGCGTCTGATACCCTGGGCGAAGTACGTGATTCCATCGGCGAC
>CABQJK010000059.1 GCA_902464495.1 uncultured Collinsella sp.
GCTGCTCGCGCCGATCCTCATTGGCTGCGAGGTCTTCGGTTTCGGTAATCTGCCGGCGTTCTTCATCGTCTGCGTTGTGGCATATCTGTTCAACATGGACAAATCGATCTACGCCCTGCAGGAGCGGGCATAGAAAGATGTCCAAGTAGGTGGTCTCAACCGGAAACGGCGTCCCACTCTGAGGCTGTATTCCGGGACACGGTTTCCGCTTGAGACGCTATTCGGAAAGCGTGTCCCGTTCTATTGTGGCGTCTTGGCTATGCAAAGTGCCCTGGCGTTACTCCTCGTACGCGCCCTCAAGCCGAAGCAGCCATTCCTTGCGATCGAGGCCACCGGCATATCCGTTGAGCGACCCGTCAGCGGCAACCACGCGATGGCACGGCACGATAATCGAAATGGGATTACGCGCAACCGCAGCCCCCACGGCACGCGGGGACACAACGGGAGCCTCATTTCCCGGCACACGATGTCGAGCCGCAACACGCTGGGCGATTTCGCCATACGTAGCGACATCGCCACGCGGGATAGAAAGCAGCTCAAACCAAACCTCACGCTGAAACGCCGTGCCAATCATATGCAACGGCGGCGTAAACCGAGGTACCTGCCCTGCAAAATAAGCATTCAGCCAAGCCCAAGAACGCTCAAGCACCGAAGAAGCCGCGCCATTTGCCGGACTCACCGAAGACATCCCACCGGTACCGGAAACCGCGTCGGCGCCTTCAACATGTTCGGAGTCTTCCCGGAGAAGCGTGGAACCAAAGTGCTCCTGCCCCTCAAACCAAAGCCCCGTCAGACCGCGGCCATCAGCGGCAAGCAAGATTTCGCCCAAAGGCGAGGCAAATGTCGTCGTGACCACCAGCGGCTCCTTTCAAAACTCCGCAACATAATACCGCGAATTGTGCAGACAACCCCAATCGACCCCAAAGTCACCCAAGGCAGCAGGCACGACGTCGCCGCAGCTGCCGCACGACCCCAAAGTCCCCGCAGGCAGCAGGCGCAACGCGCCACAGCTGCCGGCCGCGCCCCAAAGTCCCCCAAGGCGGCAGGCGCAAAGCGCCGAGGCCGCCGCCGGGACCAGGGCCCGCAACAACCACGTGCCCCCACATCAGCCCAGCGGCCCCAACCAACAACGGCCCCATCGCGGGCAGCTCGCAGCAACGTCACCGCAGGCGGGGGCCGGGCTTGGTTTTCAGAACACTCCGCAGACCAGTGTGGCGCCTTGTCCGCGGCTCCGAAGGAGCAGGACAAGGCGCCACACATGGTCGAGGACGTTCTGAAAACTAAGCCCGGCCCCCGCCGGACGGCTCCGCCGCTACTCGCAGAGCAGCTTAGCGATCTGGACGGCGTTGGTTGCCGCGCCCTTACGGATTTGGTCGCCGCAGCACCAGAAGGTGATGCCGCGCGCGGCCTCAGGGTTCGAGATGTCGCGGCGCACACGGCCGACCCAGATCAGATCCTGGTCGGACGTATCCATCGGCATGGGGAAGCGATCGTGCGCATCCTCGGCAGCCATATCGTCAACCAGCTTGACGCCGGGAGCGGCAGCCAGCGCAGCGCGGGCCTCCTCGACCGTAATGTCGCGCTCGAACTCGAGCGTAATGCTCTCGGAGTGCGAGCGCAGCACAGGCACGCGCACGCAGGTGCAGTTCACGCGCAGCTCGGGAAGGTGCATGATCTTGCGGCCCTCGTTTTGCAGCTTCATCTCCTCGGAGGTAAAGCCTTCCTCCTTGACGCCGCCGATCTGCGGAATCAGGTTGCTCGCCAGCTGGGCGGCAAATGCACGCGGCTCGGGAATCTCCTCGCCGCGGCCCAGGGCGGCCAACTGAGCCTCGAGCTCGGCCATACCGGGGGCACCGGCGCCCGAAGCCGCCTGGTACGTCGAAACGATCATACGCTTCACGCCGGCGAGCTGATGCAGCGGCCAGGTGGGAACCAAACCGATGATGGTCGCGCAGTTGGGGTTGGCGATAAGGCCATGATGCCACTTGATGTCGTCGGCGTTGATCTCGGGCACGACCAGCGGCACCTCGGGGTCCATGCGGAAGGCATGGCTGTTGTCGACCACGACGGCGCCGCGCTTGACGGCTTCGGGCAGCAGCTCCTTGGCGATATCGTCGCCGGCAGCGCCGAGTACGATGTCGCAGCCCTCAAAGGCCTCGGGGCAAGCCTCCTCAATCACAACCTGCTCGCCGCGGAACTCGACGGTCTTGCCCGCAGAGCGCGCGCTCGCTAGCAGCTTGAGCTTGCCGACCGGAAACCCCTGCTCGTTGAGACACTCGAGCATCTGGGTGCCCACGGCTCCCGTCGCGCCCAAAATAGCAACCGTATACTGTTTCATGCTTCCCCCTTTAAAGGTTGTGGCTATCGCCCGCACGCCAAGCAGGCCGGATATTCTTGCCCAGTTTATACAAGAACGGGGCGGATACAAAACCCGCCCCGTCGAAACGAAACCGAAACGAAACGCCCCGCTGTAGATTTTTGAGACATGACCCAAAAATCTAGCGTGATAGCAGCTATTTGTGGAGCGCGGCCAAGGCGGGATCGACCGGCGCGGAAGCCTCCAGGTCGGAGACCTTTACAATACCGTTCTCATCGGAGAAGGCACGGTAAATGGTCTGAATCGCCAGGTCGAAGTCTTTCTCCTCGACACCGATAATGATATTGATCTCGTCGCAGCTCTGCGAAATCATACGCACGCTCACGCCGGCCTGGCCAAGCATGCCAAACAGGTGACCGGAGATGCCAGCACGACCGCGCAGGTTGCGGCCTACGGTAGCGATAAGCGCCAGACCCTCAACGACCTCGATCTCGAGCGGCTCGACCTCCTGCTGAATGTCACCCACGAGCGAGTACAGCGAGTCGTGCACATCCTGCTCCTGCACCACGGCGCCAAAGCGGTCGACACCGGTGGGCATGTGCTCGACGGAGACGTCATAGCGCTCGAAGACCGAAAGCGCACGGCGCATAAAGCCGACGCGGGGCTTGGTGCGGTCGCGGGCAACGTTGATGGCGACAAAGCCGCGCTTGCCGGTCACGCCGGTAATGATGGGCTCTGCCTCGCCCTCGTCAGCCGTCTCGCTAATGATGGTGCCGGGGTCCTGCGGCGCGTTGGTGTTCTTGATGACCAGCGGAATACCGGCCTCGCGCACGGGGAACACGGCCTCCTCGTGCAGGACGCTCGCGCCCATGTACGAAAGCTCGCGCAGCTCCTCGTAGGTAACGCGGGCGATGGGCTGAGCCTCGGGCACAATGCGAGGATCGGCAGAATAGAAGCCCGAAACGTCGGTCCAGTTCTCGTACAGGTCGGCACCAAGGCACTTGGCCAGAATCGAGCCGGAAATATCGCCGCCACCACGGTCGAGCAGCTTGATCTGGCCCTCACGCGTCGCGCCGTAGAAACCGGGCATAACAAAGCCGCCCTGCTGACCGTACTCCTGCACCAGCTCAGAGGTGCGGTTCATGCTGAGCGTACCGTCGTGATGGAACGCAACGACCGTCGCGGCGTCCAGGAACGGCAGACCCAGGTACTCGGCCATCAGGCGAGCGGTGAAGTACTCGCCACGGCTCACGAGCTCCTCAGTAGAGTAGCCACCGGAGCGAGCACGCTCGGCAAAGGCCGCAAACTCCTCGCGGATGGGATAGGTGAGCCCTAGCTCGTCAGCAATATCAAAGTAGCGCTGGCCGATATCCTCGAGCAGCTCCTCACACGACACGTGGTACTTAACGTGCGCGTTAACCAGGTAGAGCAGGTCGGTCACCTTGGTGTCGCCCTTAAAGCGGCGGCCGCAGGCAGAAACCACCACAAAACGGCGGGCAGGGTCGGCGTCGACAATGGCCTTGATCTTCTTGAAGTGTTCGGCGTCGGCGACCGACGAGCCGCCAAACTTGGCAATCTTAATCATGGGCTTGAGGTTACCTTTCTAAAAAGCCTCTGCGAACCTATTTTGCGCGCTCTGATACCATGGTTTCACCGATTGGGACCAAGGCATCCGAGGAGCAGTGTTATATGGGAACTTATCATAGTACACGAGGACGCACTTTATCGTGCTCAAGTAAGGTGGCAATCCGTACCGGCATCGCTCCCGACGGGGGTTTGTTTGTCTCGGACGAGCTCGGCACCCAGCAGGTCGATATCAGCTCGCTTGCAGATAAATCGTACTTTGAAATCGCTCAAGATGTGTTGGGAATGTTACTGAATGATTACACGGCCGAAGAAATTTCGGCGTGTGTCGACGAGGCATACCGCGGCACGTTTGCGAGCGAAGAGGTCACGCCGCTCGTCAAACTCGACGCAGCACCGGGCGCCGACGCCCCGCAGACCTATGTGATGGAGCTCTTTGGCGGTCCCACGAGCGCCTTTAAGGACGTCGCCCTGCAGATGCTCCCCCGCCTGATGGCCCGCACCTCCGCCAAGGACGGCGGCGCCGAGCGCATCATGATCGTCACCGCCACGTCGGGCGACACAGGCAAGGCCGCGCTCGCCGGTTTTGCCGACGCTCCGGGCACGGGCATCACCGTCTTTTATCCCGAGGGCAAGGTCAGCCGCGTTCAGAACCTGCAGATGTCCACGCAGGAGGGCGACAACGTCGCCGTCTGCGGCATCCGTGGCAACTTCGACGACGCCCAGAGCGCCGTCAAGCGCATCTTTGCCGATAAGGAGCTTGCCGAGCGCCTGGAGGCCGCCGGCACCGTGCTCTCGAGCGCCAACTCCATCAACGTCGGCCGCCTAGTGCCGCAGGTCGTCTACTACTTTGCCGCCTATGCGCAGCTGCTGCGCGCCGGCGCTATCGAGGCTGGCGACGCCGTAGAGCTCTGCGTGCCCACCGGCAACTTTGGCGATATCTTGGCCGGCTACTACGCCAAGCGTATGGGTCTACCCGTCGCCAAGCTCATCGTCGCGAGCGACAAGAACAACGTGCTGGCCGACTTCCTGACCACCGGCGTTTACGACCGTAACCGCCCGTTCTTCACGACCATCTCGCCGTCGATGGACATCCTTATTAGCTCCAACCTGGAGCGCATGCTGTACTTCCTGTCCGATGGTGACTGCGAGCTCGTTGCCGGCCTTATGGAGCAGCTTGCCCAGACGGGCCGTTACGAGGTTCCCGCCGAGCTGCTGGCCAAGATTCAGAGCGTGTTTGGCTGCGGCTGGGCCAGCGAGGACGAGGTCCGTGCCGCCATCAAGAACTGCTGGGACGCCAACAACTACGTGATCGACCCGCACACCGCCTGTGGCTATCACGTCTTTGAGCAGGTCGCTCCCGCCGAGGGCGCCAAGGCCCGCGTGCTGCTTTCGACCGCCAGCCCCTACAAGTTCCCGCGCGCCTGCTGCGACGCTCTGGGGCTCGACGTTCCCGAGGACGATTTTGAGGCTATGCGCGTACTGGAGCAGGCCACCAACACAGTCGCCCCGACCCAGCTCGCCGAACTCGAGTCCAAGCCCATCCGCTTCGAAGACGTCTGCGACGTAGCCGACATGGCCAACTACGTAGAGTCCGCCGCCAAAAAGATGGCCACCAACTAAAACCCCTTACAAGGCGCCGGCGAAAGCCGGCGCACTTTCTTTTATCAGATAACCCCCGGGATGATGACGAACGCGCACAGCGTGCCTGGCTGTTTAGTTCGTCGCGAGTTCCGCACGCAAAGGAAAGCACTTAATGTGCTTTCCGTCTTGCGCAGGACTGCCCGAGCAGCGAACTAAACAGCCAGGCACGCCAGGAGGACTCACATGATCAAAATCACCGTCCCAGCAACCAGCGCCAACCTTGGCATCGGCTACGACACCCTCGGCATGGCCGTCAGCCTCTACTCGTACTTCACCTTTGAGCGCGCCGACAAGCTCACCATCACGGGCTGCCCCGAAGAGTTCCAAAACGAGAACAACCTGGTCTACGTGAGCTTTGTCGATGCACTGGCTGCATGGGGCGAGCCGGCCTTCCCCGTCGCCATCGACATCCAGACCGACGTGCCCGTCGCCCGCGGCCTGGGCTCAAGCTCAACCTGCGTCGTCGCCGGCATCATGGCAGCCGCCGCACTGACGGGCCACACCGTCGACCGCGCCGAGCTCGTTCGCATTGCCACCGAGGTCGAGGGCCATCCCGATAACGTCGCCCCCGCCATCCTGGGCGGCGCCGTCTGCTCCTTCACGCCGACCGACTCGCTGCCCCAGTGCCTGCGCTACGAGGTAAGCGACAAGTTGCGGTTTATTACCGTGATTCCGCCCTACGAGGTACACACGAGCGAGGCGCGCAAGGTCGTGCCGCAGGAGATTCCGCTCTCCACCGCCGTGTGGCAGATGGGTCGCATCGCCGGCATGACGCGCGGCCTGGAGACCGGCGATCTCGACCTGATTGCCGCCGCCAACGACGATCGCATTCAGGAGCCCTATCGTCGTCGCCTCATCCCCGACTACAACGCCGTGCGCGACACTTGCCTCAACGGCGGCGCCAAGACCATCTGGATCAGTGGCTCCGGCTCGACCCTCATGGCCGTGACCGACGACACCATCGTCGCCAAGTTCCTGCAGGTCAAGCTGCGTGAGCAGTTCCCCAAGTGTGAGACGCATATTCTGACGTGCGACACCGAGGGCGCCCAGATCGAATACCTGTAGTCGCCGTCCCATATACCCGCCGGGGAGGCCAGGGGCTTTGCCCCCAAATCGTCCTCGGACATGGCAGGACCCCCGCTGCGCACTTCGTGCGGCGGGGGTCCTGCCGTCCTGCGGAAAGATTTGGGGGCAAAGCCCCTGGCCTCCCCTACGTTAACTTCGCTGGCGGCGGCTACAGGGACCTACACTCTGGAAAGTCGCCGGGCTGATAGTTGCTTTTTATTGATAGGGCCTCTTGCTAGGTTGGGGCACTTATTAGAGGCAAGCCTCGGCGATGCGCTTTTTGAGCTCGTCGATGCCGGTGCCGGTCTGGGAGCTCGTGATGATTACATTCTCGGCCGGGACGTTGAGCTGCTTTTTGATGGCTGCTGCCTGGCGGGCCTGTTGGGTGCGGCTGAGCTTGTCGGCCTTGGTGAGGCAGACGATAAAGTTGAACTCGTTGCCCTGCAGGTAGTCGATCATGTCATGGTCGAGCTTGCTCGGGTCGTGACGAATATCCACCAGCGACACGACCAAGTTAAAGCTGCGCTCGGAGTCGAAGAAGTCGCCGATGAGCTCGGCCCAACGGTCGCGCTCGGCCTTGGAACGACGGGCAAAACCATAACCCGGCAGGTCGACGAAGTGCACGTCGTCAGCCTCAAAGAAGTTGATGTTGCTCGTCTTGCCCGGTGTGCTCGAAACCTTAACCAGGTTCTTGCGGCCAAAAAGCTTGTTCATAATCGACGACTTGCCCACGTTGGAGCGGCCGACAAAGCTCACCTCGGGACAGGTGGACTCGGGAATCTGCGAAACTTTGCCGTAGCTGGCAACAAACTTGGCAAGCTGGTAGTTAATGGAATCGGCCATGGACACTCCTTGGTCGTAGGTTCTTACAAAATGGGCGCGCTAATAGATAGCAGCGATACGGCGAACGATATCGAGCGTAATGCCACTCGCGGTACGGGCATACTCGAACAGGTCGAACTCGCGGTCGCAAATCGCATCGTACGCCTCGTCACAATTATCGCTGATAGCGCGCAGCACCAGGCAATCGACACCATTTTTAGTTGCGACATGGGCAATCGCCGCGCCCTCCATGCCAACACAATCGGCATGCGTCGCCTCGATAGCGTCGTTGCGCATGGCGGCACCCGTCACAAAACGGTTGCCCGTGGCAATCGTGCCGACCAGGAACTGCTTGGTGCCCTCGTTCGAAGCGGCTGCATTTGTCGAAGCATCGACAAAGCCACGCTCAGCAAGCACATCGGCAGCAATATCGACCAGCGCAGGCGTCGAGCCAAACTCCTCGAGCCCCGGTGCAGACTCGGCGATAAGCGCGGTATCGGTATCCAGATAGCGCAGGCGTTTGCCAATGACCACGTCGTCGATATGAAGCTTGGGGTTCAAACCGCCCGCAATGCCCGAAAACACAACAGCCTGCGGAGCATACTTGCTAATGAGGTGCTGTGTTGCAGCGGCGGCGTTCACCGTGCCCATGCCCGCCGTTGTGGCGACAAGCGTCAGGCCGTCGAACTCACCGCTCACAACGGTCAGGCCTGCCTCCTGTGCCTCGCAAACGTCGCTCAGCTCTTCCTTAATCTGCATGATCTCTTTTTCGAG
>CABQJK010000060.1 GCA_902464495.1 uncultured Collinsella sp.
CCAGCTCAGAAGCTATATCGATACAGAAAGGTCCCCGGCGCTGCCCGGGCGCCAACGGCCGCATATGAACTTTATCGCGAGTTCCGCACGAACAGGAGGCCACTTAATGTGGCCTCCGTCGTGAGCAGGACTGTAGAGCAGGAAAGTTCATATGCGGCCGTTGGCGCCCGGGCAGCGCCGGGGACCGCACCCGTACGACTACAGCGTCATGTTCGGATCGGCATCGACGTCGAACGGCGAGATTTCACCTCGGTCGAATTTACGGCGGGCGACCTCCGCGATCATGGCTGCGTTATCGGTGCACGCCGAAAGCGGTGGCACCGTTACGCGGATCCCCTGACGCCCAAGCTTCTTGATCATCATCTCGCGCAGATGCGGATTAGCCGAGACGCCGCCGCCGATGCAGTATTCCTTGCATCCGGTGGCATGCAGCGCGTTCTTGGCCTTCTTGTACTGAACGTCAAAGACGGCTGCCTCAAACGAAGCCGCCAGATCGGGCAGGTGAATCGTGCGCCCGGCCTTGGTCTCCTGCTCGATGTAGAGCGTCACCGCCGTCTTGAGGCCCGAAAGCGAGAAGCGATAGTCCCCCCTGCTGTTAAGCGCGCGAGGAAAATCGATCGCGCGGGGATTGCCCGTCTCGGCCAGCTTGGAGATGATGGGGCCACCGGGATAGCCCAGACCCAACGCCTTGGCTACCTTGTCGAAGGCCTCGCCCACAGCATCGTCGAGTGTCTCACCAAGTACCTCGTAGTCGCCCCATGTCTTCACGTGCACGAGCATGGTGTGCCCGCCCGAGACAAGCGTAAAGATAAACGGGGGCTTGAGGTCGGGCTGCGCCAACAGGTTGGCAAACAGGTGGCCCTCCAGATGATTGACGCACACGAGCGGCTTGCCGGCAGCATACGCAAAGCCCTTGGCAAAGGCGACGCCCACCACCAGGGCGCCCACCAGGCCCGGACCCTGTGTCACGCCCACGGCGGCAAGCTCACTTGGTGTAATGGCTCCGCCCGTAAGGCCCAGCGACGCTGCGGCGTCCTCGAGTGCCGCATCCACGACACTCACAATCACCTCGACGTGCTTGCGCGAGGCGATCTCGGGCACCACGCCGCCAAAGCGTGCATGAAAATCAATCTGCGTCGACACCTGGTTGGCCAGCATATTGCCATCCGCATCGATAATCGCCACCGCCGTCTCGTCGCAGGAGCTCTCGATAGCGAGCACTAGGCGGCGACGCTCAATCTCGACACGTTCCTCGGCAGAGCGCCCAGGCGCAGGCAGCGGCCATACGCGCTGCTCTGCCGCCGTCGGCTCGGGCGAAGCATTGTCGACCGGAAGCACCAGGGGCAGCGGAGCCGTCATGACGATGGCATCCTTGCCGGCACCATAGTAGCCGCGGCGCCGTCCTGCCTCGGTAAAGCCCAGAGCGTTATAAAGCGCGATCGCTCCCTCGTTGCCGTCCTCGACCTCGAGCGAAGCCGTGGTGCAGCCGAGCATCTGGGCATCATAGCTCACATGCGACAGCAGCTTGCGGGCAATGCCCTCACGGCGATGTGCCGGGTCGACGGCGACATCCAGAATCTGCACATCACCGTCCACGACCATACCGCCGGCAAGGCCCAGCAGCTTGCCGTCGTCGTGTGCCACCCACCAACTACGCGGCGCAGCGACGTCCTCGCCCAGTTCGGACAGGAACATGCCCGGCGTCCATGCCTTGTGTCCGGCACCTTCAAAGCAGGCAGCCTCTAGCGCGCTCGCGCCCTCGGCATCCGCCGCGCCCATGGGACGGAACTGCAGATGACGACCGGCGAGCTCATCGGCAACGCCCGTAATTTCGCTCTGTGCACTCTCAGCAAGACCAAGACGCTTGCGCTCATTTTCCTCGGCATCCGAAAGGCGCGTGTAAATCGGCAGGACGCGAGCCGGATCGCCGTCACCCGCAGCGTGCGCGAGCAGCAAGCCCTCGCCCGAAGGCCACCACAGGTCGCGCTCCACGCAGCGGGCGGTCTCGTCCTCACCCAGCAGCTTGCCATAGCGCACGAGACCGTCACCGGTCAGCTGAACCTGGTCCCAGTCCGCTGCTCGGCGCCACTCATCGAGCGCCACGGCGGCCTTGACCACGTGTTCGCGCTCAAATTGACGCTCGGGGCCCTCATCGACCAGCATATACAGCGCCGGATATACCTCACCGCGCATAGCATCGGCCAAGATACCAAGCTTGCCGCGCACGCCAGCCTTCCACGCCGTCCAAGCGCAAGCGTCGAGCGTCGACACGCCCAGCAGCGGAACATTGGCACCGCACGCGAGGCCCTTGGCAGTGGAGATGCCGATGCGCACACCCGTAAACGACCCCGGGCCGCGGCCGACCACGTAGCAACCAACATCGCTGCGATCCAGACCGGCTTGAGCCAGCACGCCATCAACGGTATTCACGAGCTCAACGTTGGCGTGACGGCGACACATGTGGTCGCCACTCACGAGCTTCGTCTCGCCCGTCTGCCCATCAATCCAGCTTGCCGCGCAGGCAAGCATGTCGGTCGAAGTATCGAGCGCCACCACCAGCGCGTTGTCGTTATGCAAGCTCATCTTGTACAGCCTTATCAATCAAATGGGAAAGCTCCATTGCACGGTCACCGTGCGCCTCGAGCGTTATCGTTCGCACATCACTGTCGCCCTCATCACGCTTGAGCGTCACCGAAAGATACTCATCCGTCAGCTCGTCTTGGAATTGTTCGCCCCATTCCAGCAGGCAAGCACCCTCATAGCCCAGCACATCGAAAATGCCCGTATCCTCGAGCTCGTAGGCATGCTCCAGGCGGTATAGATCAAAGTGAAACAGCGGAATACGACCTTGATCGTGGACGGCCATGAGCGCAAACGTAGGGCTCGTAACCATATGCCCATCGCCCAGCCCGCGCGAGACGCCCTTGGTAAAGTGAGTTTTGCCCACTCCCAGGCCACCGGTCAGGATGAGCACATCGCCGTCCTCAAGGCACGGTGCAATTAGCTCGCCAAAGTACTCCGTATCGGCAGCGCAAGTCGTTTTGTAAGTACCTACCCCCAGGCGCTCCAGGGACATATATGCTCCTTATTATTCCGAGGCGTCCTCTGGTGCGGGATGTCGCCCCAGATAGTCGCCCAGCATCTTAAAGTCTTCCTCCAGCAGCTCCTGCCACGCCGGATTGCGTAGCGCTGCTGCCGGATGGAAAGTGGGCATCACCACAAAGTGCCCCATCTGATGGAACCTGCCGCGCAGCTTGGTAATGCCGATCTCGGTCTTGAGCACAAAGTGCGTTGCGGGGTTGCCGAGCGTCACGATGATATCGGGCCAGATGCTTCGAATCTGCTCGCGCAAAAACGGTGAGCAAGCCAGCACTTCCTCGGGGCGCGGATTGCGGTTTCCCGGCGGGCGGCACTTAAGCACGTTGGCAATGTAGACGTCTTCGCGTTTGAGCCCCGCCAGCGACAAAATGCCGTTGAGGTCCTCGCCTGCCGCCCCCACAAAGGGCTCGCCCTGCAAATCCTCATTGCGGCCCGGCGCCTCGCCAATAAACATCACGCGAGCGCGGGGGTTTCCCACGCCAAACACGATGTTATGGCGCGACTGGTAAAGCTGGCAAAGGTGACAATCGCCCAGAACGGCCTCGATCTCCTCGAGTGCGACCTCACGTGGCGCCTGATGGGTATGGCCAGGAATGTGCATGACGCCCATAGCGACTCCTACACGTAGACCTTGTCGAGACGCATACCAAAGCCGCAAGCGACCTCGTAGTTAATCGTGCCGCGTAGGCGCGCCATCTCGTCCATGGTAATCTCGGCATCTCCATCGCGGCCGACAATGATCATCTCGTCACCATACTCGGCCTCGGGAATCTCATGCGCCGGGTTGGACTGAATGGCGACCATAAACTGGTCCATGCAGATATTGCCCACCTGACGCACACGCTCGCCGCGATACAGCACGTCCATACGATTGGAAAGCGTACGCGAAAGGCCATCGGCATAACCGATCGGAAGGGTGCAGATCTGAACGCGCGTGCGCGGTACGCGGTAGGTAAAGCCGTAGCCCACGCCCTCGCCCATCGCAGGGTGTGCCACGCGCGTCACACGCGCGTGGACGCTCATGACGGGATCAAGCTGCATCACGCGACCACTCAGCTCACATGGCTGCAGACCATACAAACCGATGCCGGCACGAATCATGTCAAAGTGCATTGAAGAATCGAGCATCGAGGATGGCGTATTGGCACAATGCACGATACCGCATTCAAAACCTGCGTCCTTAATGGCCTGAACGGCCTCGGTAAAACGCTGGCACTGCAGCTTGTAGTCCCAGCCCGAAGGTTCATCGGCCGTGGCGAAGTGCGTAAATACGCCGTCGCACTGAATACCGCGATGGAAATTTATACCGCGGACAAAGTCGAGCACCTGCGTGTAGTGAACGCCGATACGATTCATGCCCGTCTCGATGGCAAGATGGTACTTGCCCACTTTGCCCGCCGCGACGGCACATTCGCCATACGCAAGAGCAAAGTCAGACGTATAGACCGAGGGCATGATATCAAACTCGAGCAACGTCGGAATGGCCTCGATAGGCGGCTCGCTTAGGATGAGGATGGGTTTCGTAATCCCGCCCTGTCGGAGCTCAACGCCCTCGTTAACCGTCGCCACGGCAAACATGTCGGCACCGGCCGAATACATGATCTTGGCGCACTCAACAGCTCCATGACCATAAGCATCGGCCTTGACCACGCAGCACAGGCGCTGACGTGGATTCAGCAAGTTCTTATAGGCCCTCGTGTTGCGACGGAGCGCCCCGCGGTCGATCTCGACCCAGGACCAGCGCGTCAAATCGGCTTTATTCATGATTAGTCATCCGACCCTTCGTCCATGATTCCCAGATCTTCGAGCGCATCCTTTGCCGCCAGCTCCATGGCAGGACCGATCAAGTCGATAAGATCGGTCGCGATAACGCTCTTCTCACCATACTCCGTCGCCGCAGCAAAACCGGCGTAGCTGTGAAGTGCGACGGCGTACGAATACAGCAGCTCCCAACGATCCATCTCGTCGCGCATGGTGGCAAGCGTGCCGGCCAAAATACCCGCGAGAACATCACCAGAACCGGCAGTTGCCAGAGAAGCCGGACCCGAGAGTGGCAGCAGCACGCGCTCAACGCCACAGATAGCCGTCGTCGGCCCCTTGGCTATGACCACCAGATTGTCGGAGCCTGCAGCCCAGACAACCTTCTGCGCAGCTGCAATCGCGGTACCAAGGTCGTTCACCTCGTCACCGGCAACCAGACGCGAAAGCTCACGATAGTGCGGCGTCATAACCAACGGCTGCTCGCGACGATACATCTCGGGGTTACTATCAATACCGTCAATGGCAATCTTAGCAAGGCAGTTGAGTGCATCGGCGTCCAAAATTAGCGGTACATCAAGCTCGAGCAAGCCCGAAACCACCTGCATAGCGCCAGCAGACGTCGTCATACCGGGACCGCACAGCACGCAGCTGTACTTCTTTGCGATCTCGCACACCGTCATGCGCGCAGCGGCGCCAAAGGAGCCGCGCGAATCAGACGGAATAGCAAAGACGGGAATCGAAGGAAGTGCCATGCGAATGAGATTGGCACAGGCGTCAGGAGCCGCGACTGCCACGTAACCAGCACCCGCGCGAGCTGCAGACTTGGCCGCCATAATGGCAGCACCAGGATATTGCGCCGATCCGGCGACAATAAGCACAGAGCCACGGGAATACTTATCGATATTCGATGGTAGCGGAGCAAAGTAATCAACTAAGTCACCGGGCTCGACAATATCGGCGGCGTGGTCAACATCATCGATGACTTCGTCAAGACGGTCGTAAAGATTGCCGCAGATCAAATCGCCAGCATACTCAGGGCCATCAGCGCTATACAGACCAATCTTGGGCGCAATCATCGTCACCGTGCGCTCGGCACGAATGCAGTCGTCATCAACAACGCCCGTCTCGGCATTCAGGCCCGAGGGGACATCAATGGATACGACACAATCGGCGCATTCATTGACCGTAGGAATCCAAATGGAGAACGGCGCACGCAGATTCCCGTGGAAACCGGTACCAAAAATGGCATCGACAACAACATCGGCCTTATCGATCAAAACCTCGAGTTCATCACGCGAGGGGCCGACGCAAACGTGCACATCGCGGCCGGCAGTACGACGAGCAACGTGACGTGCCAGAGCAGCAGGAATCTCATCCGGTTCAACCGGAGAAACGATATCCACGTCCACACCCTTATGGCTCAGGATATCGGCGGCAACCCAACCGTCGCCGCCATTATTACCAAAACCGACCAAAACGAGAACCCGATCGGGATTGAGCTTCAAGACCTCGTTAGCGGCAAACTCACCCGCTAGCTCCATAAGCTCGGCCTTCGAAGTTCCTTCGCGTTCGATGATATCCTCGAGACGAACGACTTCTTCGGTACTCAAAACCGGTTTCATCTATGCTCCTAGCGTATCTTGCGAAGCATCGCCCAGGTGCTCCGTCAATGCTGAATTCTGCAGCTGCTCGAGCTCATCTAATACAGAGCGAGCCTCTTTAAATGTCTGCGCAACGCGTTTCTTGGTGCTCACCTTTTCATCTTTTGGCTTAGGCCGAGCATCTTCGGTAATCGCGATGGCATTCGCAACGGCCAAGTCTCCCGTAATCGTAATGGAAAGAGCGACCTCAACAACACCCAGTTCTTGAGCGATCTCGAGAGCACGGCCCGAAAGCAGCGCCCTCGGTTTGCCGAGTTTATCACGCGTCACCGAAACATCCTTGCGACCCACGCCTTGACTAAAACCCGTGCCGAGAGCTTTAAGCACCGCCTCGCGCGAAGCAAAGCGGCTCGCATAGTGAGCAGCGGGACGCGATGATGCATCGCAATACGCACGCTCTTCTTCGGTAAACACACGCCGAGCAAACGACGGCGTCTTTTCAAGAATTGATTTCATGCGGGAAATCTCGACGATATCAACGCCGATACCAGCTTCAGCCATGTTCACCTCCATATCGCACAGACTAAGTTATTGTAGCCCGTTCACAGAAGATGCGACAAACGAGGGTTATAAAACACAGCTACTATGTGAGACAAATTGCCCGAGATACAAAAAAGGGGGAGGCCGCGAGGCCTCCCCCTTCTTCAAGTCATCAGACGGCTCGGTGCCGTCCACCGGTCAGCGGCGCCCTGGCCTCCCACGGGCTGGCC
>CABQJK010000061.1 GCA_902464495.1 uncultured Collinsella sp.
CCAATCGGCAGGTGCAGCTCGTCGATTTGCTCCTGCGTAAAGCCCTCCTGCTCCAGGCGGGCGCGCACAAAGGCCGTCTTGCGACGCGAGCCCAAGCAGCCCAGATAGGCGGGTTTGGCGCGCATGGCCTGAATCACCACGTCGATATCGGACTTGTGACCCGCCGTGGCCACAACCACCAGGTCGCGCGGACCGATGGGACACAGCTCGCTCAGGTTCTTGTAGTCGACCAGACGACGGTCGTAGACACCGGGCACCCATTCGGGAGTCAGCGTGCCGGGGCGGTCGTCGCAAGCCACGACGGCAAAGCCCGCCGCCGTGAGCACCCGCGCCGTCGCAGCGCCCACGTGGCCGCAGCCAAAGATATAGGTCAGGCCCTCGGGGCAGAGCGTCTCGATGTGCGCCGCGGGAATCTCGGAGGCCGCGTTGGTGTAGGTGACCTTACTCCCCTCCTCCACCAGCGAAAGCCCGGGGCAGCCCATTATGGTGCGGCGCGACTCCTCGCCATGGTATTCGGCAACGTCGCCTTCATGCGCACTTGCGATAAACGGTTCAAAGTCGATGGCGAAGTCGCCGATGCGCCGATAGGCCAAGACGTCGGCAACCGACTGGAACAACGGTGCCTGGGTCGCATCCAGATGCAGGTAGCACAGGCAGATGGCTCCGCCGCAAATCATGCCGGTATCGGAGTTCTCGCCGCCCATGGTGTAGCGGACCAGACGCGATTTACCCCCGGCCAGCAGCTCGCACGCCTCGTCCAGCGCAAAGAGCTCAATCTTGCCGCCGCCGATAGTGCCCGCTTGGCTGCCATCGGCAAAGACAGTCATCCATGCGCCCACACCGCGCGGGGACGACCCCGCCGTACCGGCCACTACCACCAGCTCGCACGTCTCGCCAGCACGCAGGGCGGCAAGCGCCGCATTCACAACATCGAGCTTTTCCATTGCCGCCTTCTATCCTCTAAAGACATCGGTGAGCATAGCGAGTGCCTCGAGCACGCCGCCGCCGACCGACGTCGCTTTGTCCGAAATGTAGTTGATATAGCTGGCATCGCCGCGCGGATCGACATCGGCGCATTTAAAGCCCTCAGTCACCTGCACGCCGTTCGCCAAAAGCCCGCGCAGACAGCCATCGATCTGCGTGCACATGGGCGTATCGCCCGCGTAGCCAATCACGTCTCCGGCGCTCACGATGTCGCCGATCACATGGTCGGACCTAAACACGCCGGCGGCGGGGCTGTGGATAACACGTTCCTTGCCATAGCCGGCGATAATGCCCGGCACGCCCGTGTTGGGCTGGGGCGAACCTTGGGTAATGACACGGCCGAGAAAATGCCCGCGCATGGTCTCGACCACGGCGTCGCAATCGACCGGCGCGGTAAAGCCCGGCCCCACAGCGATGACGGCAGGCGCCATGTCGCGCGTGGTGCCCAAGTTGCGCTTAGCCAAAATCGCGTCGACCACAGCCGCGGGTTTAAGCTCATCGAGCATCTTGGCCTGAGGGTCCACCACAACGGCGACGTCTCCAGCCTCGGTAATCTCAAGCGCCTCAGCCGGCGTCCGTGCCAAGCGAGCGCGAATGCCTTCGACCTCGACCTCGCCCAGGCGAATGGCCTCGCAAAAACAGATTGTGCGGCGGATGCACGTGGGAACCGCGATATCGGCCATAACGACCGAAACGCCGGCGCGCACCAAGCGAGCGGCGACGCCCGTGGCGATATCGCCGGCGCCGCGAACATAAACGAGCATTCCCGGGGCACCTCCCTGTGCTACGGTTTGAGCAGAGCAAAAGCGGTTCGGCCGCTACTCTGATGATTATTTATTATCACAGTATTATACGGCGGTGAACAGATGGAAACGACGAGCGGAAACCTTGCCTCCGCGCTCAAGATCGAGCCGGGCATTACCGCAATTATCGGCAGCGGTGGCAAGTCGACCTTGCTAAAGACGCTGGGTCTCGAGCTCATGCGCGCTGGCGGCCGCGTGCTCCTCTGCACCACCACGCACATGTTTCCCGTCGCCGGCGTGCCGTGGGACGGGTCAAACCGTCGCCTGGATGCCGCGCCTTGGAAGCCGGGTGCCGCGCATGCCCCCGGCTGCACCTGCAAGGTATGCGCTGGCATGAGCCGCGGAAGCATCTGCCAGGCGGGTGTTTTGGACCCGGAGACAGGCAAGCTCTCCGCCCCCGCCGAGCCGCCCAACGAGCTGGCGCAGCGCTTTGACTATGTGTTGGCCGAGGCAGATGGCAGCAAGCGACTCCCGCTCAAGGCGCATGCCGCCTGGGAGCCGGTAATTCCCGCCGCCACGGCAAACGTTGTCTGGGTCGTCGGCGCCTCGGGGCTGGGCAAGCCCGTCGCCGAGGTTGTCCACCGCCCCGAGCTCTTCTGCGAGCGCTGCGGCTGCGAGCCTACCGACATCGCCACGCCCGAGCGCGTCGCCCAGGTGCTCAATGCCGAGATGCAGGCGCTGGGACTCAGCACCGCACGCGTCATGCTCAACCAAGTCGACACGCTTGCCGATCCAACGATGGCAGATCGCTTCGAGGCAGCCCTCGGCCGCCCCCTCATCGCCACCAGCCTCCAGGGGTAGCAAATTTGGGACGGGGCTCTTTTTGCTACCCCGTCCCAAAAAATCATCTCCCAAATTAGCTACCCCGGCGGTCTTCCCGTTAGCGGGGCACGTAGCGGCCGGGTTGGGCTCCGGTGGGCTCGCCGTCGCGTGCCGCCAGCACGCCGTTCACAAACACGGCCTTGGCGCGGCCATGTGCCTCAAAGCCCTCGAGCGGCGTGTAGTCCACGGCCTGATGCTGCGTCGCGGCGCTGATCGTCCAACGCGCGCACGGATCCCACACGCACACGTCGGCATCGGCGCCCTCGGCAAGACAGCCCTTGTGCGGATACATGCCAAAGACGCGCGCCGGATTCTCGCTCATCAAGCGGCACAGATCCTCGGGACCCAGCTGTCCCTCAAAGCTCGTGGCAATCGCAACGGGACGATGCTCCACGCCGGGCCCGCCGTTGGGAATCGCGCGGAAATCATCGCGTCCTCGGTCCTTTTGCCCGTGCAGGTTAAAGCTGCAATGATCGGTCGCAATAGTATCGATCTCGCCAGCCACAAGCGCCTCGCGCAGCGCGGCACGGTCACCGGCATGGCGCAGCGGCGGGCTCATCACGTACTTGGCGCCCGCAAAGCCGTCCTCACCCTGCTCCAGATAGCAGGTGTCGTCGAGCATCAGATACTGAGGGCATGTCTCGACATAGATGTTCTTCTGCCCGCGCGCTTTGGCAGCGCGAATGGCCTCGAGCCCCAGCTTGGTCGAAAGGTGCACCACGTTGACCGGAGCGTCCCCGGCCAAGTGCGCCAGATACAGCAGGCGGCTCACGGCCTCGGCCTCACACACGTCCGGACGGCTGAGCGCATGGCCCTCGGGCCCGTGGATACCCTGCTCAAACACGCGCTTCTGCAGCGCGTTGACCAACGTGCCGTTCTCGCAATGCACGCACAGGATACCGCCCACGCGCTTGAGCTCCTCCAGCACCTCGAGCGTCTCGGCATCGTCCAGGCGCAGATGGTCGTAGGCAAAGTAGGTCTTAAACGACGACACGCCCGCCTCGCGCATGGCCGAAAGATCGGCGCGGTTATGCTCATTCCACTCGGCAAGCGCCATATGGAAGGCATAGTTGGCGGTGCAGGTGCCGTCGGCGCGATGATGCCACTCGGCCAAGGCATCGGGCATGGTCACGCCGCGATCGGCCGTCGCGTAGTCCACAATGGTCGTCGTGCCGCCGCAGGCAGCCGCGCGCGTGCCGGTCTCAAAGCTATCGGCTGTCCAATCCATGCCGGTCCAGCACTGCATGTGCGTGTGCCCATCGATAAAGCCGGGAAACACCCAGCAGTCGGTGGCGTCCTCGACGGTATCGCCCTCGCCCGGCTCGATTGCCGCGGCAATCCGCACAATCTTGTCGCCCTCCATGGCAAGATCGGCGCGGCGAAGCCCCTGGGGCGTCACGAGTGCTCCGTCTTTGATGATGATCATAATTGCTCCTTATTGATTGATGCAGTTGGCCACGCGATCAAAATACGAGCAGGCGGCGATATGCTCCGTTATGCGTCGCTGTCCCTTGACGGTATCGACGTCCCACAGCTCGTAGGCACGCGCCTCGACCAGCACCACGTCGGTACGGTCCTTGAGGATCGAACCGCCGCCGTCCTTACCCTCAAGACACATAAGTGCATCGAACAGTTCCGCCGGAAAGAGCACCGGGCTCGAAGGCTCACCGTTGCACGCAAGACGCACCGGATGCTTGCGGCCACGCTCGTCAAATGCACGAACCTTAGCCTCAAAAGAATCCGAACTCACGAGCGGCTGGTCGCCCGGCAAAAAGAGGCAACCTTTCCAGTTGCGTTCGACTCCCCACGAAAGGCCCGCACGGACGCTTTCGCTGCGCAGCTCGCCATCGTGCAGCACGCACGGGCAATGCTTGTCCTCGCAAATCTGAGCGACCTCGGGCCAACGCGTCGAAACCACGACGTCAAAGCCCCGGGGAACCGAATCAATGGTCCGGGCAATCAGCGGCTCGCCATAGATATCGGCGAGCATCTTGTTAGAGCCAAATCGCTTGCCCTCGCCCGAAGCCATAATGACGCAACCAAGTTTCATGGCGATACCTCCCCTGAAACCATCGTACCCATAACTCGCGTCGCGGGGCATCTACATCGAAAGCGCTTATCCCGCACGCCCACGATGCAAAAAGGGGCACCCCGCCGGTTGGCAGAGCGCCCCCTTTACATGGCTTACCTCAGCGCGGCTTTAGGCCTGGAACCAACGGGCGGTGTTGCGCTCGTCGAGGGCCTTGAGGGTAGCGGCGGGATCGGCAACCTTCTGCAGGAACATCATGGCTGCGATGGCGTACGGCTTGTAGCTGGCCTCCTTGTACATGCCCACGCGGTGCATGTCGAAGACGTCGGCGTTGACCTCGCCGTGCTCGCAGGAGACACCGGAGATGTCGGCGGGCAGCGGGTGCATAAAGATGGTGTCCTGGCCGTTGGCGGTCTTCTCCATGAGCTCGGTCGTGGAGCACCAATCCTGATGGGTGGCGTTCTGAGCGAGCAGCTCCTTCTCGAGCGCAGCGATGCCGGCGTCGTCGCCCTCGGCGTACAGGTTGGTGCGCTTCTCCATGGCGGCAAACGGAGCCCAGCTCTTGGGGATCACGATGTCGGCGCCTTCGAAGGCCTCGGCCATGGTGTTGACCTGCTTAAAGGTGGTGCCGGACTCGGCGGCATAGCCCTTGGCGCGCTCGACGACCTCGGGCATGAGGTCGTAGCCCTCGGGGTGAGCCAGGGTGACGTCCATGCCAAAGCGGGGCAGCAGGCTGATCAGCGACTGCGGGCAGGACAGCGGCTTGCCGTAAGAGGGCGAATAGGCCCAGGTGACGGCAACCTTCTTGCCCTTGAGGTTCTCGAGGCCGCCAAACTCGTTGATGAGGTAGAGCATGTCGGCAGAGGACTGCGTGGGGTGATCGGAGTCGGACTGCAAGGAGATGAGCGTGGGACGGTGATCCAGAACGCCGTCCTCGTAGGCCTGCTGGACAGACTCGGAGACCTCGGCCATGTAGGCGTCGCCCTTGCCGATGTACATGTCGTCGCGGATGCCGATGACGTCGGCCATGAAGGAGATCATGGTAGCGGTCTCGCGGACGGTCTCGCCGTGAGCGATCTGGGACTTCTTCTCGTCCAGGTCCTGCAGCTCAAGGCCGAGCAGGTTGGCGGCCTTAGAGAAGGAGAAACGCGTACGGGTGGAGTTGTCGCGGAACAGGGAGACGGCCAGGCCCGAGTCGAAGATCTTGGACGAAACGTTGTTCTCACGCAGCTCGCGCAGGGCGTCGGCGACGATGTAGAGAGCCTTGAGCTCATCGGTGGTCTTGTCCCAGGTGTGCAGGAAGTCGCTGCCGTACATGCCCTTAAAATCGAGGCCGTTCAGCTGCTCGACGAGCTCGGTAAACTTGGCGTCCATGTAAATATCCTTTCCAAAGATGAAACGATTGCAATGAGTAGATGTGCTCCGGCATGCGCGTGTGGCTAGAACATGCAGAGCACTATGACGAGGACCCGCTACCGTCGAGGAAGCATGGGAGATAACGACCGCGGGCCCCAAGTCAACAGGGGGTGCCGGGGACACGAGCTGTCCCCGGCTCAACAAGATCGAGGAATGGGACTAATCGATCTTGTTGTTGGTCAGACCGGCGCGGAACACGGTGGCGTCGCCATCGGCCTGGCTCGGATCGTAGAGGTTCAGGGCAGCCACATACATGGCGGCAGCGGTGACCAGGTCGTCCTTGTAGGTGACCTCGTTGGGAGCGTGAGCCTGAGACTCGGCACCCGGGCCGAAGCCGACGCAGGGGATGCCATAGCGGCCCTGGATGGAAACGCAGTTCGTGGAGAAGGTCCACTTGTCGCACAGCGGGCGACCGGTGCGCTTGTCCATGCTGGGCTCGCAGCCGATGCGCTCGTCACCGAACATGGCCTTGTGGGCGTCGACGAGGGCCTTGACGTGCGGAGCGGTCTCCTTGTTGATCCACGTGGGGAAGTAAGCCTCGGTCTCGTAGACCTCGCCGGTCCAGGACGGACGGTCGTACATGTACATGGAGACCTTCACGTCGTCGCCGTACTTCTTGGCGGCCGGCAGGTTACGGATCTCGTCCAGGCAGGACTCCCAGGTCTCACCGGCGGTCATGCGACGGTCGATGGAGATGGCGCAGGAGTCAGCGACAGCGCAGCGGCTGGGGCTGGTGTAGAAGATCTGGCTGACGGTGCAGGTGCCGCGGCCCAGGAAGCGGGCGTCCTCGAAGTGCTCGGGGTTGTACTTGGGGTCGAGCATCTTGACGAGGCCCTTGATGTCGGTCGACTCGTCACAGCCGTTGTTGTTGAGGGCGCGGACGTCGGCGATGATGTCGGCCATCTTGTAGATGGCGTTGTCGCCGCGGTCGGGAGCGGAGCCGTGGCAGGAGGTGCCGTGAACGTCGACGCGGATCTCCATGCGGCCGCGGTGACCGCGATAGATGCCGCCGTCGGTGGGCTCGGTGGAAATGACGAACTCGGGCTTAATGCCGTCCTTGTTGTAGATGTACTGCCAGCACATGCCGTCGCAGTCCTCTTCCTGGACGGTGCCGACGACCATGATCTTGTAGCCCTCGGG
>CABQJK010000062.1 GCA_902464495.1 uncultured Collinsella sp.
GCCGTCGAGGGCGTGATGCCGCAGACCCGCGAGCACGTGCATGTGCTGGAGCTGCTGGGCGTTACGCATATGGTGGTCGCGCTGACGATGTGCGACCTGGCTGATGCCGAGATGACCGAGCTTGCCGAGCTTGATGTCGATGACTTTTTGTCGGACACCGTGTTTGCGGACGCGCCGATCGTGCCTGTGTCGTCCAAGACAGGCGAGGGGATCGAACGACTGCTCGCCGTGCTCGACGAGCAGGTGGGTGCCTGCTGGGATGCCTGTCGCGAGCGTGCCGAGCGGAGCGATGCCGCGCCGCGCCTGCCGATTGACCGCTGCTTTACGATCAAGGGCGTCGGCACCGTCGTGACGGGAACGCTGCACGATGCGCCGGTTGCGGTGGGCGATGAGCTCGTCGCGCTGCCGTCGCGTACGGTCTGTCGCGTGCGCGGGATTCAGGTGCATGGCGATACGCCGCGGGCATTGCCCGGTCAGCGTGTGGCGCTCAACTTGGTGGGCGATGCCGTCGCCGCGCTCGATCGCGGAGAGATGCTCGGCGTGCAGGGTCGCTTTGGCCAGACGATGCGCTTTATGATGGTGTTCACTTACCTGGGCCGCGAGGGTGCCAAGCCGCGCGTGCTCGAGTCGGGCGCGCGCGTGCATGTGATGGCGGGTACGGCCGAGGTTGTCGGTCGCATCATGTTCATGGAGGGCGAGGCCCCCATGGCGGTGGGCGAGACCCGTATTGTTCAGGTGCGCTTGGAAAACTCGCTGCCGCTGCGCGCCGGCGACCATGCCGTGGTGCTGTCCTATTCGCCGGTCATGCTTATTGGTGGAGGGCGCGTGCTGTTGTCGCGATGCCGCCGTTCGCGCGAACTTACTGAGGGGGAACGCGTGCTGTACGCGGCGCTCGAGTCCGGCGATATCGCGGGCGGTGTGGGCGCTTGGCTGGCGCTGCAGACGCTGCCGGTTACGGCGATTGATGTTGCCGAGGCTTTGGATCTTGGTGTCGGCGAGGTCGATGCCGCACTGCGCGGGTTGGTGGCGCAGGGCTCCGTTCGCAAGCTTGCCGTGGGTGATGCGGGCCTCTTGGCGGACGCCGTGGTGCTCGACGCCGCGATGGATGCACTGGCGGCGACCCTGTCAGCCATGCACGCGGCGGCTCCCAAGGAGACAGGCTTTACGCCCGGCGCCGTTGCCCATGCTGCGTGGCCTGCCGCTGATGAAGGCGTTGCCGCGGCCCTGATTTACGAGGGCTGCTCGCGCGGCGTGTGTGCCTCCGAGGGCGCCGAGGTGTTCGACCCGCACTCCGCTGCCGCCGCGGCGCGTGTGGTGCGCGAGGCCTGCGAACGTATCGTTGCCTTGCTGGACGAGGCCGGCCTGGATGCACCGGCGCTTCCCGAGGTGGGCGAACAGCTGCAGCTCTGCCGCGACACCATGACGCGAGCCCTGCGCGAGCTTTCGCTCAACCGCTCCATCGTAAAGGTCGAGCGCGACGTTGCCCTGTCCGCTGCCGCCGAGGCCCATGCGCGTGAGCTCGTTGCCGCCGCTATCGCCGATGCCGGTGGCGCTGCCACCACGAGTGTATTGCGCGAGGCGCTGGGCGTGTCGCGCAAACGGGCCATCAGCATCTTGGAGCACCTGGATGCCGTGCGCTTTACGGTGCTCGACAAGGAAGCCGGCGGCCTGAGGTCCCTACGCTAGATCGGCTGCTCGGTTTGGTAAAATACCGCCGCACTTGGGAACGGATGGGCTCCGGTGGGCTCCGCGGTCCTCAAAACCGTTGCGAGGCGTGCAAAACGTCTTGGATGTGTTCGATTCACATACGTTCCCGCCATACGCTACCAGCGCTTTTGTGCTCGCGGTCTTGCTGCGTGCCGCAAAGGCGCTGTTTTGTTTTTGCACGAGCTTGTCATAACGCCGCTATTTCGGTGGCGGTATTTAGCTTCGTGCTTCGGGTTTCGAGCAAGCCGATGGGGGTGTTTTGCCGTATGACTACCGTAAGACGGGCCGATCTTTCTTGCGTCGTTCAGGCTGGCGGGCTGTCGTCGCGCATGGGTTGCGACAAGGCACGCATGCCGTTTTGCGGCAAACCCCTGATCGAGCGCGTGCTGGAGCGGCTCGCCCTGGTCGGTAGCGAGTTGGTCGTGACGACTTCGCGCCCCGAGGAGCTCGCCTATCTTGAGGAGCGCGAGTTTGATGGTCTGGTGCCGCGCGTGGTGATGGATATCGACGGCCCCGCCGGTGCCATGCGCGGCATCGCGAGCTCGTTGGCTGCGGCTCGGCTGCCTCTCGTGGCGATCGTTGCCTGCGATATGCCGTTTGTCTCGCCGGAACTCATCGGCGCGCTTGCCGATCGTGTTGAGGCCGAGGCGCTTGACGTGTGCGTGCCGCGCGAGGAGCGGGGGATTGAGCCGCTTTGCGCTGTCTGGCGCCGTGACGCGTGCGCGCCGGTTGCCCAAGAGCTGCTCGCCTGCGACCGCCAACGCATTCGCTGCCTGATCAATCGCGTTCAGGCCGGTTATATGGATGAGCCGCAGATCGTTAAGGCCGCGGGCTCGACGCTCTGCTTCGAGAACGTCAATACGCCCGAGGAGTTTGCGGCAGCCGAGCTGCTCGCCTAGACGATGGGAGATGCCATGTCTCACGATATTTGTCCCGACACGGGAGAACCTTGCACTTGCGACGGGTCCGAACCCTGTACCTGCGGCTGCGGAGGCTGCGGGCATACCGCGGAAGAGGAAGCGACCGCCGCGGCGTATCGTGAGGCACACCGCGAAGGCCCGTCCGGTGATGCCCTCGACCACGAACGCAAAATCATCGTTTCGTTCGACAGCACCTTCGATGTGATGGAATGCGAGCAGTTGTGCCTGGATGCCGGTGTGCCCGGGCGCATCATGCCACTGCCCGGCTCCATTACCGCTGGCTGCGGGCTGTGCTGGGCCATGCCGTTCTCGGGCGATGCGCTCGCCGCATTCCGTGCCGCCACCGAAGGCCGCATAACTCCCGCCGACTACCATCAGCTCGTCCTTTAACCACCAACACCACCACATTGGGGACAGGCACCTTTGTGGTGGTTTTAGTCCATGCGGACGAAACAGCTTCGAAACACGCGATTTGTACGTCGGGTGCTCAAAAACGCTTCTACCTGCATCGTAATCAAAACGAAACATCTGCTCGTCGGCTTATGCGTAACTTTGCTGCAACAGTGCGATATTATCCATACTCGATAAAGCTCGCGGCGCATGGGGCGCCTCGAACGACACTTTTCTTTTCCATCAATTGGAGGAAGCATGAGCTACACGCAGAAAGTTCTCGACGAGCTCAAGGCCCGCTATCCCGAGCAGCCTGAGTTCATCCAGGCCGCGACCGAGATCCTTGGCACCATCCAGCCGGCGCTCGACGCCCACCCCGAGTACGAGGAGGCCGCCCTGCTTGAGCGCCTCGTCGAGCCCGAGCGCATCGTTATGTTCCGTGTTCCCTGGGTCGACGACCAGGGCAAGGTCCAGGTCAACCGCGGCTACCGCGTCGAGTTCAACTCTGCCATTGGACCCTACAAGGGCGGCCTGCGCTTTAACCCGACGGTCACCCTGGGCATGCTCAAGTTCCTGGGCCTGGAGCAGATCCTCAAGAACAGCCTGACCACCCTTCCCATGGGCGGCGGCAAGGGCGGCTCCGACTTTGACCCCAAGGGCAAGTCCAACAACGAGATCATGCACTTCTGCCAGTCCTTCATGACCGAGCTCTACCGCCACATCGGCCCCAACACCGACGTTCCCGCCGGCGACCTGGGCGTTGGCGGCCGCGAGGTTGCCTACATGTTCGGTCAGTACAAGCGCCTGACCAACGAGTGGACCGGCGTCCTCACCGGCAAGGGTCTCTCCTTTGGCGGCTCGCTTGCCCGTACCGAGGCCACCGGCTACGGTCTGGTCTACTTTGTGGACGAGTACCTCAAGAGCCGCGGCGAGTCCTTCGAGGGCAAGAACGTCGTCGTTCACGGCTCCGGTAACGTCGCTATCTACGCGGTCCAGAAGGTCGCCCAGCTCGGCGGCAAGGTCCTGGCTTGCTCCGACACCCACGGCTGGGTCGAGGATCCCGACGGCATCGACTACACCGTGCTCGAGCATGTCTATAACAAGAAGCGCTCCGGCCACGACAAGGGCGTCACGCTCGCTATGTACGTCGACGAGAAGCCCAATGCCACGTGGCACGAGGGCGACGGCCGTGGCGTGTGGCAGCTTCCCTGCGACATCGCGCTGCCCTGCGCTCGCGAGAACACGCTGCTGCTCGAGGATGCCCAGGCGCTCGTCGCCAACGGCTGCAAGGTGGTCGGCGAGGGCGCGAACATGCCCACGACCATCGAGGCTACGACCTACTTCCAGGAGAACGGCGTCGCCTTTATGCCCGGTAAGGCTGCCAACGCCGGTGGCGTGCTCGTGTCCGGCCTGGAGATGAGCCAGAATGCCGAGCACCTGTCCTGGACCTTCGAGGAGGTCGACGGCAAGCTCGAGCAGCTCATGCGCGGCATGTTCCACAACGTGGACGACACCGCCAAGGAGTATGGCCAGGAGGGCAACTTCGTCATGGGCGCCAACATCGCCGGCTTCCTGAAGGTTGCCGACGCCATGCTCGCCCAGGGCGTCTGCTAAACCCTGCCTGACATAGCATGTAATGAGGCTCTCGGCTCAACGCCGGGAGCCTTTTTTGATCCGCATGCGACGGAGGAAAACGGATCATTTCCCTCGGCCCTCTGCCGGCCGCCCCTTAAGTTGCGGTGAAATACGGACTGTTGGGCGCCCTAAGCCCGACAAACAGTCCGTATTTCACCGCAAGTTATGGATGGGAGGAAGGTTTTTGTGCTGTGGAAGGTTGCGGCCCCTCGTTTGGTACACTTAAAAGTACTGGACAAGTGGAGAGATGGGGGAGAACGTGCTCAAGTTCGGTACCTACGTCCGTGTTGGAAACGCGGCCGAAGCCTATGAGCTCTTGCAGAAGAACCGCAACAACAAGATTGTGGGCGGCGGCATCTGGATGCGCCTGGGTTCGCGTCGTGTGGCGACGGCGATTGACCTTTCGGCCTGCGGACTCGATCAGATCGAGGAGACCGAGACCGAGTTTCGCATCGGTGCCATGTGCAGCCTGCGCCAGCTCGAGCGCCATGCCGAGCTCAACGCGCTTGTCAACAATGTCTTCGAGTTCGCCGTCCACGATATCGTGGGCGTGCAGCTGCGCAATACCGCCACGGTGGGCGGCAGCATCTACGGCCGCTTTGGCTTCTCGGACGTGCTCTCGGCTTTCCTGGCGCTCGATTCCTATGTTGAGCTGACGGGCGCCGGTCGCGTGCCGCTCGCGGAGTTCGTGGACATGGGCTATGTGCGCGACGTGATCGAGCACGTCGTGGTCGTTAAGCACGACTACCGCGCGAGCTACGAGGCCGTGCGCAAGGCCGCGACCGACTTCCCCTCGTTGAACGTCACCGCCGCCTGGTGGGACAACACCTGGCACGTCACCGTGGGCGCCCGCCCGCTGCGCGCGACCCTGCTGCAGGGCGAGGCGTGTGGTCTCACCAACGAGCAGCCTTCCGAGGACGAGCTTCGCGCCCTTGCCGCGTCCGTACGCGCGCTGAGCTACGGAACCAACCTGTGGGGCTCGGCCGACTACCGCCGTCGCATCTCGGCCCCGCTCGCCGTCCAGGCCGTGCGCCGAGCCGCCGGCATCGAGCTTTCGGCCGCGCTTGCCCGCGAGCTCGAGTGCGTGCAGGTCCCTAAGTTTGCCACGGACGAGTATTCCTGCCGCCGCGTGCCCGGCGTCGATTCTAGCGAGGTGCGCTAATGGCTGCCAAACTCATCGATCTTTCCTTTACGCTCAACGGCCGTAAGGTCAAGGTTCAGATTGCCCCCGACACTATGCTCTTTGCGCTGTTGCGTGAGCAGGGTTGCGCGTCGGTGCGCTGTGCCTGCGAAACCACCAACTGCGGTCTGTGTACGGTGTGGCTCGACGGCGACCCGGTGCTGAGCTGCTCGGTTCCCGCCGCGCGCGTCGAGGGCCATACCATCACCACGCTCGAGGGCCTCAAGGCCGAGTCCGAGGCGCTTGCCCGCGCTATGGCTGCCGAAGGCGCCGAGCAGTGCGGTTTTTGCGCCCCCGGCCTTATCATGAACGTGCTGGCGCTTGCCCGCGCCGCCAAGGAGGATCCGTGCCTCGTCGCCACGCGCGAGGAGCTCTCGCGCCAGCTCGCCGGCAACCTCTGCCGCTGCAGCGGCTACGAGAGCCAGCTGCGCGCCATCGTCCGCTTCCTTAACGAGTCCGGCGTGCAGGTGGGCTTTGAGATGCCCGAGCTGCCGGACAACGACACCAGCTGCGACGGTGTCTCGTACAAGCAGATCACCCATAAGCAGCCCAAGAAGGACTCGAAGGCCCTGCTCGAGGGCCGTCCCGTCTACACGGGCGATATGGTGCCCGCCGGCGCGCTCATCGTCAAACTCAAGCGCAGCCCCTATGCCCGCGCCAAGATCCGCTCCATCGATACGTCGCGTGCCCTGAAGGTGCCCGGCGTCGTGGGCGTCTACACCTACGAGGACGTGCCCAAGCGCCGCTTTACCATCGCCGGCCAGAGCTATCCGCAGCCGAGTCCCTACGACCGCCTGATTCTCGAGAACCTCGTTCGCTACCAAAACGAGGAGGTGGCGATCGTCGCCGCCGAGACCGAGGAGGCCGCCGACAAGGCGCTCAAGCTCATCAAGGTCGACTATGAGGTGCTCGAGCCCCTGCTCGACTTTACCCAGGCACTCGATAACGACATCGTGGTCCACCCCGAGGGCGACGTGACCTTTATGTTCCCGCAGGGCGGCGA
>CABQJK010000063.1 GCA_902464495.1 uncultured Collinsella sp.
CGATAAGCACAAGAAAGGGTTGTCATGGCTTCTCAACATCCGGATATCGAGAAGGTTCTGTTTACGCAGGAGGATATCGACGGTATCGTCTCTCGCCTAGGCGAGCAGATTACTCGCGACTACGCGGGTAAGGATCTGGTGCTGATTGCGGTCCTGCGCGGCGCCGTGGTCTTTATGGGCGACCTGATGCGCAAGATCGAGCTGCCGACCAACATCGATTTCATGGCTGTTTCGAGCTATGGCGACGGTGTGAAGTCTTCGGGCATCGTGCGTATCATTAAGGACCTGGATATCGACATCCGTGGTCGCGACGTGCTGATTGTCGAGGACATTCTGGACTCGGGCCTGACCCTCAAGTACCTGATGAAGAATCTCGAGAGCCGTAAGCCCGCCTCGCTGGAGGTCGCTGCCTTCCTGTGGAAGGACGTTGAGGACCGCGTCTCGGCCGTCACGCCCAAGTATGTTGGAACCCATTGCCCCGATGCCTTTGTGGTGGGCTACGGCCTCGACTATGCCGAGCGCTATCGCAACCTTCCGTATCTGGGCATTTTGAAACCGGAGGTTTATTCGTAAGATGCCCGACGACCGTAACGACAACAATTCCCAGACTCCCCGGGACCCAAAGATCCCGGGGATGCCCGGAGGCAAGAAGCCCACGCGTACGGGCTGGCTGTATTTTCTTTTGGCTTGCGCGCTCCTGGGTTACGCCTTCTTTAACATGGGCTCCGGCTTTGCCAACTCCAGCAATACCGTAAAGCTCGCGACGAGTGAGATGGTCAGCGCCATCAAGCAGGATCGCGTCGAAGATCTGACCTATACGGTTCAGGACGGAAGCGTGACGGGTCATTACTGGAAGACGAAAAAGGACAAGGGCGACACGAGCGAGCTCAAGAGCTTTTCCTCGACCTATGTCGGTTCCGATTCGCTTGCCGAGCTTATGGCGGAGCACCCCGATACCAAGTACATCGTCAACACCAATGACCCCGATTTTTGGGGCGACTTGGCGATGAGCGTGCTTCCGACGATCGCCCTGATCGCCATCATGTTCTACTTTATGCGCCAGATGATGGGCGCCAACAACAGGAACATGCAGTTTGGCAAGACCAACGCCAAGACCAACGAGGCAACGCGCCCCAAGGTCAAGTTTGAGGATGTTGCCGGTGTGGACGAGGCAGTCGAGGAGCTCGAGGAGATTCGCGACTTTTTGAGCGATCCGGACCGCTATCGCAAGCTGGGCGCCAAGATTCCGCGCGGCGTGTTGCTGGTTGGCCCTCCGGGTACCGGTAAAACCCTGCTGGCCAAGGCCGTTGCCGGCGAGGCGGGCGTGCCGTTCTTTAGCATCTCGGGTTCCGACTTTGTCGAGATGTTCGTGGGTGTCGGCGCCAGCCGCGTGCGCGACCTTTTTAAGGAGGCCAAGTCTCAGGCTCCGTCAATCATCTTTATTGACGAGATCGATGCCGTGGGACGTCAGCGCGGAGCTGGCTTGGGCGGCGGTCACGACGAGCGCGAGCAAACGCTCAACCAGCTGCTGGTCGAGATGGACGGTTTTGAGGAAAGCGAGTCGGTCATCCTGATCGCCGCGACCAACCGCCCCGATATTCTGGACCCGGCATTGCTGCGCCCCGGCCGTTTTGACCGTCAGGTTACGGTCGACCGTCCGGACGTGAAGGGCCGCGAGCAGATCTTGCGCGTGCATGCTGAGAACAAGCCGATGGACGAGGACGTGAAGTTTGAGAAGCTCGCCCAGATGACCGTTGGCTTCACCGGCGCCGATCTGGCAAATCTGCTCAACGAGTCTGCGCTGCTGGCTGCCCGCCGCCATCGTTCCGTGATCTCGATGGACGAGGTCGAGGAGTCGATGGAGCGCGTGATTGCCGGTCCGCAGCGCAAGGGTCGTGTGATGACCGAAGCCGAGCGCACCACGATTGCCTACCACGAGAGCGGTCACGCCCTGGTGGGCCACATCCTGGAGCATTCCGATCCGGTTCATAAGATCTCGATCGTCAGCCGCGGTCAGGCCCTGGGCTACACGCTGCAGCTTCCGCAGGAGGACCACTTCCTCAAGACCAAGAACGAGATGCTCGACGAGCTTGCCGTGTTTTTGGGCGGTCGCGTTGCCGAGGAACTCATGTGCGACGACATCACGTCGGGCGCGAGCAACGATCTGGAGCGCGCGACCAAGATGGCGCGCGAGATGGTCACGCGCCTGGGCATGAGCGAGGAACTGGGTACGCAAGTGTTTGGTGAGGCGCAGCATCAGGTATTCCTTGGTCGCGATTACGCCGATCACCAGGATTACTCCGAGGAGACGGCGCGCCGCATCGATATCGAGGTTCAGCGCATTATGCGTGAGGCCCATCGTCGTGCGGTCGAGATCCTGGATGCCCGTCGCGATCAGCTCGACCTGATGGCCAAGGTGCTGCTTGAGCGCGAGACCGTCGAAGGTGACGCCGTGAACGCCCTGCTCGACAACGAGTGGGATGCCTACCTTGAGCGCGAGGGCGATATCCTGGCGGCCAAGGAGGAGCGCAACGCCAAGGCGGCCGGCATGCCGACCAAGAAGCGCTCGCCTCGCATGAGCGAGGAGGAGCTTGCGGCTGATGCTGCGGCCTTTGCGCAGGCGGCCATGCAGGAGGATGCCGAAGCCGCATCCGATGATGCCGGTGATGGCAATGCTGTCAACGCTGACGGCAACACCGACGCCGACAAATAGTTCTTGTAGCGAAAGCCTCTGCGGGGAAACCTGTGGAGGCTTTTTCTTTTGAGCGATATGTTGATTGGGGACAGACTTAAATGAGCGTTTTCACGCATTTAAGTCTGTCCCCAATCAATATTGCTGCAGCGCTTTGCTCGACTAAAGCGTACAATAGCGCCTATGCGAAAGGGGAACAGATGATCAACGAAACTATGTATGCTCGCGGTGCGGAAAGCTCCATCATCCGTGAGATCTTTAGCTATGGCCTTGGGCGCAAGGCACAGATCGGTGCGGAGAACGTATTCGATTTTTCGCTGGGCAACCCGAGTGTTCCGGCGCCCGCTGCTGTTGCTGAGTCCATTAAGAAGGCATTGGAGCTGCCGAGTGACCAGTTGCATGGATACACGCCTGCGCCGGGTCTGCCGCAATGTCGAGCGGCCGTCGCCGACTCGCTCAACCGTCGCTTTGGCACGAGCTATGAGGGCAAGGACGTCTTTATGACGGTGGGTGCCGCGGCTTCGCTCACCTGCACGCTCAATGCCGTTACGAACCCGGGCGATGAGGTTGTTGTTATCGCCCCGTACTTTCCGGAGTATCGCGTGTGGATTGAGAAGGCCGGCTGCACGTGTGTTGAGGCGCTCGCCGATGAAGATACGTTCCAGCTGAGCGTGAGTAACGTGCTCAAGGCGATTACTGATAAGACGGCTGCCGTCATTATCGACTCGCCCAACAATCCGACCGGTGCCGTATATACACGAGGCACGCTGACGCGACTGGCCAATGTTCTGCGCGAGGCCAACGCTCAGCGCGATCCCGAGAATCCGATTATGCTCATCTCTGATGAGCCGTATCGCGAGATTGTCTATGGCGCCGAGGTGCCTTGGGTGCCTTCGATCTACGAGCACACCATCGTGTGCTACTCGTATTCCAAGTCGCTTTCGCTACCGGGCGAGCGCGTCGGGTGGATCTTGGTTCCCAATACGAATCCTCAGGCAGCTCGTCTAATGCCCGCCGTTGCCGGTGCCGCCCGTACGCTGGGCTTCGTGTGTGCACCGGCGCTCTTCCAGCGCGTGATCATCGATTGCATCGATGAACCGAGTGATGTCGAGGCCTATGCGCGCAACCGCACCGCGCTTACCGATGCACTAGCGGAGTACGGCTACACCTATGTTGAGCCGGATGGTGCATTCTACTTGTGGGTGAAGGCGCTGGAGCCCGATGCGAATGCGTTCTGCAAGCGCGCGAAGAAGTACGAACTGCTCGCGGTGCCTTCGGATAGTTTTGGCATGCCGGGCTGGTTCCGCCTTGGCTACTGTGTGAGCTACGAGACCATCGTCAATTCGTTGCCTGCCTGGAAGCAACTGGCCGACGAATATCGTCGAAAGTAAAGCGCTCTGCTTACATTGTTTTACGTGAAACGGGGTTTGGTGCTAAGCCAGACCCCGTTGTCTATGCCGTTGTGTGATTGGGATGAAGCAGTTTTACGACTGCCGAAAGCTATGCGTACAATGAATATACGCGACGGCCATACTGGACAAGGAGACCCGATGCCCTACCTTCTTTCTTGTGATATTCATACTCATACGATGTTCTCTGCGCATGCGTACTCAACCATCGAGGAGAACATCTATTGGGCGGCAGAGCGCGGCCTTCAGGTGCTCGGTTCCGCCGATCATTTAAGCTCGATGGTTACGCCTTGTCCCAATGACCTGCGCAGTTTCCAATTCTTTATTAACCAGGATATCTGGCCGCGCATTTGGAGCGGCGTGCTGGTGCTGCGTGGTGCCGAGGCCGATATCGTTTCGCTGGATGGAGGCCTGTTTGGCGAGGACATTCCCGTTTCGCTCGATATTGCCGGCGATTCGTACAGTCACCAGCATTCGCTGTTCGATTTGGTGACGCGTAATTTGGATTATTTGGTGGCAAGCGTGCATAACCCGCAGTTTGCCGAAGGCGCGACGCTCGCCCAGACAACCGAGATGTACATCAATGCCTTGGAACACCCCAAGGTGTTCATGCTGGGCCACGCGGGTCGCTCGGGCGTGCCGTTCGATATCGACGAGGTGCTGTTGGCGGCTAAGGCCAAGCACAAGATCATCGAGATCAACAACCATAGTCTTGAACACGGTGTCGACACTGAGCATTGGGCCGTATGCCGCAAGATCGCCGAGCGCTGCGCCGAGCTGGGCGTGGGTATTGGCGTGTCGACCGATGCCCACATTGGCATGGCCATTGGCAAGCTCGATCACGCGCGCAAGATGCTCGACGAGATTCACTTCCCGCTGGATTTGATCGTGACGCGCGACCGCGAGACGCTGCTGCGCGAGATGGCGGCAGCCGGCGTGTGTGACCTGCGCAAGGGGATGTAGCGGAGTTCATAAACCAAGCGAAGGGGGCGGTCCAGACGGGCCGCCCCCTTCGCTTGTCTCGAAAATCTACCGGGGTGGATTAGCGGCGCTCGAGGACCGCTACGGTTTCGGTGTGGTCGGTATGGGGGAACATGTCGACGGGCGTGATCTTGAGCAGGCGATAGCCTCCGTCGAGGAGCTGGTGCAGGTCGCGCTCTTGGGTCACAGGGTTGCAGCTGATATAGGTGATGCGGCGCGGCTTGAGTGCGCAGGCGGCTTCGAGGAACTCGGGGGTGGAGCCGGCGCGCGGCGGGTCGATGGAAAGGACATCGATCCGCTCGTTGTTGTCGGCGGCGTCCAGGATGTAATCGGTGGCGTCGTCGGCCATAAACCAAGCGCTGCGGGTGAGGCCGTTGAGCTCGGCATTGCGACGTGCGTCGGCAATGCCCGCCGGGTTGCGCTCCACGCCGAGCAGCATAATGCCGATGCCCTTGTCCTGGGCATCCTTCGCGGCGCACAGGCCGATGGTTCCGCTGCCGCAGTAAGCGTCCATAAGAATATCACCCTGCTGCAGGTCCATGCCGTCAATGGCAAGTCGATAGAGCAGCTCGGTTTGCTGCGGATTGGTCTGATAGAACGCGGTGGGGGAGATATCGAACTCGCAGCCGAGCAGCTGGTCGCGCATGCATTCGGCGCCATAGACGATACGAGTCTCCTCACCCAAGATGGCATTGCCGGGGCGACCGTTGATGTTCTGAGCGACGGTGACGATATGCGGATCGAGTGCGGCGACAGCCTCAAAGAACTCCTGCGCATGCGGCAGGTCGCGCTGAGCGGTCACGAGGGTGACCATAATCTGGTCGGTGCGCCAGCCGCAGCGAACGACAGCATAGCGAAGCAGCCCCAGATGCTTGTCTTCGTTAAAGGCAGGAATATGCAGACGTTCGGCCTCGCGAGCGATGCCGTTGAGAATCTGACGAGTGCCCGGCGCCTCGACAGGGCATTCAGGAACAGCAACGATCCTGTGCGTCCCACGTTCAAAAAAGCCGCAGCGGACAGCGCCCTCTTTGCCGGGAGCAAACGGAGTGGCAGCCTTATGACGAAAACCACGCGGCGCAGGATACTTGCCCGGGTCGCCCAGGGTAACACCCATACCGCGAATGGGATCAACGGCAACACCCTCGCGCTCACAGAGCTCAGCAAACAGCTCCTCCATAGCAGCCTGCTTGGCCGCCAACTGCTTCTTATAAGGACGATTGAGCGCCGTGCACCCACCGCAAGCTTTCATGATCGAACAGGGAGACTTGGAGTCCACAACCTTACGCGCAGACGAAACCGGATCTTTATGCGAGCGCTTGGAGCGAGTCTGAGATGCCTTATCCTCGCTCCGACGAGAACTGGGGCGCTTGGCCTTAGCCTTGCCCTTGGCCGACTTACCCTTCGCATCCTGAGACGACTTGGATTTCGTAGAAGATTTTTTCTCCTCCGACCCCTCAGCCGCCTCGATCAAAGCACGACGAGCCTTACGCTCCGCACGAGATTCTGCCATCAATAACTCCACTAATTCATGAATTAAAAGCTGCAAGCATTGTACCGTGCCAAGCTAGTGGACGATATGCAAGCGGCCATTTCATGTCAGCGATAAGTCCAACGACGTTTGCCCGGCGCGGGCGGGGAGCGGCGCGGAATTAAGTTTATCGCGAGTTCCGCACGCAAAGGAAAGCACTTAATGTGCTTTCCGTCTTGCGCAGGACTG
>CABQJK010000064.1 GCA_902464495.1 uncultured Collinsella sp.
GTCCTTGGTTATACTAATCAAGCCTTGAAACAAGGCACACCTCAAATGGCTGGGTAGCTCAGTTGGTAGAGCAGAGGACTGAAAATCCTCGTGTCAGGGGTTCGATTCCCTTCCCCGCCACCTTGAATTGACTAGGACCTCTGCAAAGGGGTCCTTTTCTTTTATGTAGGGTTCTGCGGAAACTGCGTCCCAGAATAAGGGCTCAGAACGGGACACACTTTCCGCTTCGGGCCTGTCTGGGAAAGCGCGACCCGGAATGACGCGAAATTGCGGGTCGCGCTTTCCGGTTGGGCCTGCTAACGGAAAATGCGCCCCATTATTGAGCGATAGAACGGGACGCGCTTTCCGGTGCCTGCCTCCGGCGCGCGTACGCACCTTGTCGCACCATTCCGAGCCCGTCTGCTCCCAGACATTCCTCCCACTTTCGCGTCACTTTACAGACCGTTCGGTCGCCTGTCCGCACACGCGGGTATACTCAAAACGATACTTATCCTATGCAATACGATGCGGGTTCGACCTGCATGATCCGAAGGGGGCAGTGATGGAGAGGATACTCGGCGTTAATCTCTCTGGCTGGTTTATTCCCGAGCCTTGGGTGACCCCGTCGCTGTACGCGGCGACCGGTGCATCCAACGCGGCCGAGCTACAGGAGGCCATGGGTACCGCCGCCTATAACGAGCGCATGCGCCGCCATTACGAGACGTTTGTGAGCGAGGACGATTTTCGCCGCATGGCGCAGATCGGTCTCAATGCCGTGCGTCTGCCGGTGCCCTGGTATGCCTTTGGCTCACAGGAGTCCGATGCCTCCTACATATCGGTTGTCGATTACATCGACCGCGCAATTGAGTGGGCCGCCAAGTACAACATCCGCGTACTGCTCGATCTGGCGACTGTACCCGGCGGTCAGGGCGATTCCAACGATTCGCCCACGACGCCGGAAGTCGTCGCTGAGTGGCATTCGTCCACCAATGGCCGTCACGTTGCGCTCGATGTGCTCGAGCGCTTGGCCGATCGCTATGGTGAGGCCGAGAGCCTGCTGGGCATCGAGCTGTTGGATACGCCGCAGATGAGCGTACGCAAGAGCCTCTTTACCATGACGGACGGCATTCCGGCGCACTACCTGCGCAACTTCTATCGTGACGCGTACGAGCTCGTTCGTTCGTATATGCCCGAGGACAAGATTGTCGTCTTTTCCTCTTCGGGACACCCTGGCGAGTGGAAGCACTTTATGCGCGGTGCCAAGTACAAGAACGTCTACATGGACCTTCACCTGTACCATTACCGCGACGAGTATGCGCTCGACATCACGAGCCCCCGCGGGCTGACGACGGCGATTTCGCGTAACAAGCGTGAGCTCAAAGAAGCGATTTCGACTGGGTTCCCCGTTTTGGTGGGCGAATGGTCGGGTGCGGCGATTTTTGCCAACTCGTCGGTTACGCCCGAGGGTCGCAATGCCTACGAGCGCGTGTTTATCGCCAACCAGCTGGCATCGTTTGCGCCGGCTGCCGGTTGGTTCTTCCAAACGTGGAAGACCGAGAAGCGCATTGCAGCATGGGACGCCCGCGCGGCACTCGGCACGCTCGAGCGCGGCATGATTGAATAGGTTGATATGACGCAAAACAGCGCCCGCACGGGCAAACTTTATGTGGTCGGTACGCCCATCGGTAACCTGGGCGACCTGTCTCCGCGTGTCGGCGAGGCATTTGCCGCCGCCGACGCCGTCTGCTGCGAGGACACGCGTGTGACCTCAAAGTTACTGATGCACCTAGGCATCTCCAAGCCGCTCGTTCGTTGCGACGAGAACGTGATCGCAAGTCGCGCAGCCGGCCTGGTTGACCGTCTGCTGGCGGGGGAGACCCTCGCCTTTGCCTCGGACGCCGGTATGCCGAGTGTGTCCGATCCCGGCCAGGCGCTGGTCGAGGCGGCACGTGAGGCCGATGTGCCTGTCGAGGTTATTCCCGGCCCCTCTGCTTGCGTCACGGCACTCGTATCGTCCGGTATTCCCTGCGAACATTTCTTCTTCGAAGGCTTTTTGGGTCGCAAACACGGCGACCGCGTGCGCCGACTGCAGCGCCTTGCCGTCGTCCCCGGCGCGCTCATCTTCTACGAGTCTCCACATCGCATCGTCGCGACGCTCGAGGCCGTGGCCGAGGTCTTTCCCCAGCGCGATGTCGCCGTCTGCCGCGAGCTCACCAAATTGCACGAGGAAGTCTTGCGTGGATCCGCCGCCCAGCTAACCGAGGGGCTGCGTGCCCGTGGCGAGGTAAAGGGCGAGATTGCGCTGGTCATTGCGCCGCCGAGTGAGGACGAGGAGGCCGGTATCGCGCCGGTTGGAGCCGCAGCGGTAGACCCCGACGAGGCCCTGCGCGAGGACATCCGTGCCGCGCTCGAGGAGGGGGAGCCCGCCTCTGCGGTGGCCAAGCGCCTGTCTCAGAAGTATTCGCGCCGCAAGCGCGATGTCTATGCCATGGTGCTTGATATGCAATAGATGGAGGATATCCAGCCCTTGCGCTAGAATCATCCCCTGTATGCAACGTTTTTCTGGAGGACAAACCCCATGGATCAAAGCAAGCCTTCGTTCTTTATCACGACGCCCATCTACTACGTTAACGCCGATCCGCACCTGGGCACGGCTTATTCCACCATCATCGCCGACGTTCAGGCTCGCTATCGCCGCTCCGCCGGCTATAACGTCAAGTTTCTGACTGGCATGGACGAGCACGGCGAGAAGGTCGCCGAGGCCGCTGCCAAGCACAACATGACGCCGCAGGAGTGGACTGACAGCCAGGCTCCGCACTTCAAGGAGCTTTGGAGCAAGCTCGAGATCTCCAACGACGACTTCATTCGCACCACCGAGCCGCGCCAGCATCACGCCGTGCAGTATCTGTGGGAGCGCATGAAGGAGTCCGGCTACCTGTACAAGGGCAGCTATGACGGCTGGTACTGCGTGCCCGACGAGACCTACTTTACCGATACGCAGGTCCAGAAGGGCGACGAGGAGTACGGCAGCGTCGGCCAGCACCTGTGCCCCGATTGCCACCGTCCGCTCGAGCGCGTGCAGGAGGAGTCCTACTTCTTTAAGCTCTCTGCGTTCCAGGACAAGCTGCTCAAGCTCTATGACGAGCACCCCGACTTTGTCGAGCCCGCGTTCCGCATGAACGAGGTGCGCAGCTTTGTCGAGGGCGGCCTCAACGACCTTTCCGTGAGTCGCACGAGCTTTGACTGGGGCATCCAGGTTCCGTTTGACGAGGGCCATGTGACCTATGTATGGTTTGACGCGCTGCTCAACTATATGACGGCCGTCGGCTACGGTGTCGACACCGACGAGGCTCGTGCCGAGCTGGCCTATCGCTGGCCCGCGCAGTTCCATATCGTGGGCAAGGACATCATTCGCTTCCACTGCGTCATTTGGCCTGCCATGCTCATGGCCATCGGCGAGGCCCTGCCCGAGCACGTCTTTGCCCACGGCTTCCTGACCGTGCGCAATGCCGAGACCGGCAAGGCCGAGAAGATGTCCAAGAGCCGCGGCAACGCCATCGCTCCGCAGGATGTTATCGACATGCTGGGCGTCGAGGGCTATCGCTATTACTTTATGACCGACGTGGTGCCCGGCACCGACGGCGCCATCAGCTTCGAGCGCATGGAGCAGGTCTACAACGCCGACCTGGCCAACAGCTGGGGCAACCTCATCTCGCGTTCGCTCAACATGAGCGGCAAGTACTTTGACGGTTGTGCACCTGCCAAGCCCGCATCGTTCGATGCGTTCGACAACCCGCTGGCAAAGATCGCCGACGGCCTGGTCGATCGCTACATGGCCAAGATGGACGTGCTGGATTACGGCGGAGCTAAGGACGAGGTCATGGAGCTCATCCATGCCGCCAACCACTACATCGAGGACTCCGAGCCTTGGGCGCTTGCCAAGGACGAGGCTAAGGCCGACGAGCTGGCATTTGTGATCTACAACCTGCTCGAGGCCATCCGCATCGCCGCTCACCTGCTGATGCCGCTCATGCCCCAGACCTCTGCCGAGGCCCTGCGCCGCCTGTCCTGCGAGGACGAGGCCGCGAGCGACGACCTCAAGGGCATTTGCGCTTGGGGCCTGCTTGCTGGTGGTCAGCCCGTCGAGAAGGGCGAGCCGCTGTTCCCGCGTCTGGGTTAAGACGCCGCGCGCCATATCGGCAATTTGCTGTTTAGATGTAAGGGCATGGCCGCAACGGTCCATGCCCTTTTGCTTTACGATGCAGCCACCATGTTAAGGAGGCAACCATGACAACTTCGCCTTTGGCAAACCCTACGGCAACCAGGGAGCTGCTGGAGGAGTTTGGCCTTGCGACCAAGCATCGCCTGGGCCAGAACTTCCTGATCGACAACCATGTGATTGAGCGCATCTGCGAGCTCGCTGAGCTTGCGGGCGATGAGCGCGTGCTCGAGGTCGGCCCGGGCGTTGGCACGCTCACGCTTGCGCTGCTGCAGGAGGCGGCGTGCGTTACGTCGATTGAGGCTGATCCCGAGCTTGAGCCGGTGCTCGACGCCCACGCCGCCGACTATGCCAACTTCCGCGTTATCATGGGTGATGCGCTCAAGGTGACGCCGGAGCAGATTGAGCAGGCCGCCGGTGGTGAACCTACGGTGTTCGTCGCGAATCTGCCCTATAACGTGGCGGCGACGATCATCCTTCAGTTCTTCCAGACGATGCCCGCACTTAAGCGCGCTGTCGTCATGGTGCAAAAGGAAGTTGCAGATCGTATTGCCGCAACGCCGGGCAACAAGACCTATGGCGGCTACACGGCAAAGCTCGGCCTGTATGCGCAGGTAACAGGGCGTTTTGAGGTGCCGCCACGCTGCTTTATGCCGGCGCCGCATGTGGACTCGGCCGTCGTACGCATCGATCGTGTTGACGGCGTAGTGCCCGAGGAGCTCGATCGCGAGTTTGTGGCCCGTGTAATTGACGCTGCGTTTGCTCAGCGCCGCAAGACCATCCGCAATTCCATGAGCGCCAACGGCTTTGCCAAGGATGTTCTCGATGCTGCCTTTGAGGATTGCGGTATCGCACCTACCACGCGCGCCGAGACGCTCGACGTCGCCGCCTTTGTCCGTTTGGCTCAGGAGCTAATCCATGACGCCTAATGTCGAACGCGTGACGTTTACCAAGAAAAAGAAGACGGTGGCCTGCCCGGAACCGCTGGCACCGCTTGCCGATACGCATGCGCACCTACTCTCATTTTGGAGCAAGGAAGTGCCCGAGACGCTCGAGCGCGCCAAGGAAGCGGGCATTGACTTGTTAGTGACGGTCTTCGATCCCATTGCCGATAAGCGCAGCGTGGCGGACTATAGCGACTGGCTGGTTCGCGAGATCCTGCCGATGCGGGATATTCCGCAGGTCAAGTATCTCGCTGGTGTGCATCCGTATGGCGCGCCCGACTACACCGATAACATCCATGCCCAGATTGTGGCTGCGCTCGATGATCCCCTATGCGTTGGCATTGGCGAGATCGGTTTGGACTACCACATGGATTACGACGACGATATTGCGCCGGCGCCCCACGACGTGCAGATCGACTGTATGGCGCGCCAGCTTGAGCTTGCCGTACGCCGCAATGTGGCGGTAGAGCTGCATCTGCGTCATGAGGACACGGACGGGGAGCGCACCTCGCATGTGGACGCCTACAACGTGTTGTGCGAGGTCGGCGTGCCCCAGGCCGGTTGCGTACTGCACTGCTTTGGCGAGGACCGAGCCACGATGGAGCGCTTTGTGGATTTGGGTTGTTACATCGCCTATGGCGGCGCGGCTACCTTTAAGCGCAACGACGACGTGCGCGAGGCATTCGCGGCAACACCGCTCGACCGTATTTTGTTCGAGACGGATTGTCCCTATATGGCGCCGGAGCCCATTCGCGGTCTTGAGTGCGAGCCTGCAATGATTTCCATCACAGCAAACGCGCTGGTCAACGACCGCGTCGATCGTACCGGTGAGGACGCCGAAGCAATCGCTCGAGCCGCCTGGGAAAACGCCTGCAAACTTTTTCAAAAATAGTTCTTGCGTTCGCGGTGGCGCTCCGTTATTCTAATTCCTGCACGCGGGCGTGGCGGAATTGGCAGACGCGTACGGTTCAGGTCCGTATGGGGGCAACCCCATGAAGGTTCAAGTCCTTTCGCCCGCACCATTGAATGAAAGAGCTCCCAGCAATGGGAGCTTTTTTGTTATGG
>CABQJK010000065.1 GCA_902464495.1 uncultured Collinsella sp.
CTGCCGCGCCGTACGAGCTTTGAGCGTTGGCGTGGCCGTGCCCGCGGTGAGCGCCAGGTGCTCTGCTCCAACGTTGACAGCGTGCTGATCGTGCAGGCGCTCGGCGCCGGCGAAGTGCTGCTCGATCGCGTGGCGCGCTCACTGGTGTTGGCGCTCGATTGCGATGCCGAGCCGGTGGTGGTGCTCACCAAGGCCGACCGCTGCGATGCCGATGAGCTCGAGCGCGATCTGGACCGCGTGCGCCGTCTGGTGGGTCAGGACGTGCGCGTGATCGTGACGTCTTCTGCCGAGGGCCTCGGCTTAGACGAAGTGCGCGCCTGCGTGCCCGCCGGGAGCTGTGCCATGATCTTGGGCGAGTCGGGTACCGGCAAGTCGACGCTGCTCAATGCGCTGCTGGGCCACGATGCGCTGGCCACTGGCGGCGTGCGCGAGCGTGATGACCAAGGTCGCCACACCACGGTTGCGCGCGTGATGGTGGCGCTGCCGGGCGACGCCGGCGTGATCGCCGATGCCCCGGGCCTGCGCAGCCTGCCGCTCGTGGGACATGAACGGGGTCTGGCGCGTGCCTTCCCCGAGATCGTCGAGGCGTCGCGTGCGTGCCGGTTTGGCGATTGCACGCACACTCACGAGCCGGGTTGCGCCGTTCGCGAGGCCGAGGACGCGGGACAGATCGACGGTCTGCGTCTGGAGACGTTCCAAAACCTGGCGTCATCCATGCGCGTGAGTGCCCAAATGCTCGACCCCGATGTTCATCTGTAATTGATTTTTCCTATGGCAGCCGTCTCCTAACTGTTCGGGAGGCGGCTTTTTGCTGCCAAATCGCCTCTAAATATGCGTTTTGCCGACGTGCTGACCAAAACCTTGCCACGAGCTTGACGGGCTGGTCAGCTTTTGGTCAGCAATTGGTTTGACACGTAAAACCAAGATCGCGATTGCGCCGCTTTGCGCCCTGGTCGCCCAGACAATGATGGTACGGGCATTTGCCCGGCACCGCCATGAGAGGAGCGGCCGTGAACAAGAGCAAGCGCATCGCCATCAGTCTGGTCGCGGGCGTGCTTGCCGCGGCGCTCTGCATGGTCTACGGCTCGTCGATCCGCTCGCAAGCCGAGCAGGCCCAGGCCGAGACTTTGGCAAAATATGGCGGCGACCGCGTTGAGGTGTGCGTCGCGGCGCGCGATATCGATGCGGGCGAGACCCTCGACGAGACTAATGTCATAACTCAGGAATGGCTGGCGAGCCTGTTGCCGCGTGATGCGGCGACCGAGCTGCGTCAGGTGCGCGGCGACGTGACGACCTCGCGCATTCCCAAAAACGCCGTGATTTGCAATGTCTACACCAAGGCCGAGAGCCACAAACTCGAGGTGCCTAAAGGCAAGGTTGCCGTTTCGGTGGCGGTCGATGCCGAGCACTCGGTCGGCGGCGCCACGGGCGTGGGCAGCTATGTGGACGTGTACGTGCAAAAAGATGGCGTAACCGATCGTTTGTGCGGCGCGTACGTGATCGATACCAGCGAAGATGCCGGCACCACGCGTGAAGGCAAGATCGAGTGGGTGACGCTGGCGGCAGACCCCGAAGATGTCAAGGAATTGCTGGGAGCCTCGGAAAAGGGAACAGTCAGCTTGACGATTCCCGCCACGGCGCGCGGCAAAAAGAGCGGAGGCGACGAGTGATGAAGGCGATCTGGCTTGCGTGCTGCGCATGCGGCGATTACGGGCTGCTACAGCAGGAAGTCGAGGGTCGCGATGTGGGCGCGCAGGTGCTTCGCGTGGGCGACCTGGACGGGCTGGTATCCATGGCGCGGGCGTTTCCGTCGCGCCGCGGTGCCGCCATCATCGCGGCGTCTCTGTTCGATACCGAAGACGTGCGGAAGACCGTTGCGCGCCTGACGGCCGAGGGCCGTGTGAGTCGCGTCGTCGTGTTGATCGAGACACTCGACCCGTCGGATATCGAAGGGCTGTTTCGCGCGGGGGCGACCGAGGTCATCGCTGCGCACAGTTTGTGCGGCAACGGGCGCGCGGGTGAGGGAGCGGTTGATTCCGATCGGCGCATGACGATTGAGCCCGATGCTTTTGTTGATAGGGAACCCGGGGCGCCTCGCGCTACAAGAGGCCCGCGTGTTGATGAATATGGAAAAGCGGAAGCCGAGCATGGTCGGCGCCCCCGGGACCCCCTTGCATACGATGACGCTGGAGGGCCGGTGCCGTGTGGCGATGACGCTCTGGCTGAAGATATGGGATACGTGCACGGCGTAAATCTGGCCGATGAGCTCGACGAGGTCGAGGGTTTTGCCGGGGCTGGCGAGCCGTGTGCTGCTGCGTCTTTGGCTTCGGAACCGCAGCCCGGGCAGCCTGCCATGCCGGCTTGGGCTCAGCGCGTGACCGCGGCGGGGGAGACGGGGATGTTATCGCCCGCGTCCGTGTCGCCGGTTCCTGCACCGTCAGCCCCCGCGCTGTCGGCGGACGCTTCGATTCCGTCGCGTCGGGCACCGGTCGTCTGCGCCGTTTCGGGTTCGGGCGGTTGCGGCAAGTCGACGATCGTTGCCACCATGGCGCATGCGGCGTCGCTGTTGGGTTTGCGTGCCGCCGTGCTCGACTTGGACCTCATGTTTGGAAACCTATACGACCTGCTGGGTGTCGATGCCCCGCACGATATGGCGACGCTTGTCGAGCCGTCGGCGGCGGGCGCACTTGCCGAGCCGGATATCGTGGCCGCATCGATGCGCGTCGCCCCGGGCGTCACGCTCTGGGGACCTGTCGCGGCCCCCGAGAAAGCCGAGCTCATGGCACGTCCGGTGGAGCTATTGCTCGATGTTTTGCGTCGCGAATCCGACGTGGTCTTTGTCGACACCTCGGTCTTTTGGGGTGATGCCGTGGCCGCCGCGGTGGCGGCGAGCGACCGTTGCCTGGTCGTAGGCGATGCGGCAGTATCGTCCGCGACATCCGCTTCGCGCGTCATCGAGCTGGCGAGCCGTGTGGGCGTGCCACGCACGCGCATGAGCGCCGTGTTCAACCGGTTTGGTGCGCGCGGCGCCGACGAGGACGTCGCCATGCGCTTCGAGATTGCCTGCGCACTGAGCTCCAAGATCCGCATTGCCGATGGCGGTCAGGACTTGGCCGCGCTCATGGCATTCGGTCGCGCCGACGAAGCGGTGGGTCAGACGAGCGCTTTTGCGACCAGCGTGCGCGAGGCCACGCACGAGATGCTCGTGGAGCTGGGCTGCGCCGTTGGCCCCTGGAGCGATATGGTCGCCGACCGCGCGACCCGCACCGAGCGCCCGCGCATTCGTCTTCCCTGGTCGCGTGAGGGTGATTCGCGATGAGTCTGCAGACGAGGATTAAAGCCGCCGGCGCGGCCGCCGCGGCTGCCCCCGTTGATGCGGGACGTCACCGTGCCGTTAAACGCCGCACCAAGCGTGCGGTGATGGACCGCATGGGCTACGACGAGGTTGCGCGCATCAGTGCCTACGTCGACCCGACCCTTGCCCGCTCTGAGCTACGTCCGGCGGTGGAAGCGGCGCTCAACGTGGAAGAGCCGACCGACTTGGCGACGCCTGAGCGTGAGACCATCATTGACGAGATCCTAGATGACGTGGTGGGCCTGGGACCGCTGCAGCCGCTCATCGAGGACGACACCGTTACCGAAATCATGATTAACGGCTGTCGCTCTGCCTTTTTTGAGCGCAGTGGCGTTTTGTATCCCATCGAGCGCGCGTTTGAGGACGACGAACAGATCCGTGTGCTCATCGATCGCATCATCTCGCCGCTCGGCCGTCGTATCGACGAGCGTAGCCCCATCGTCAACGCCCGCCTCAAGACGGGTTATCGCGTCAACGCGGTGATTCCGCCCGTGGCGATCGACGGGCCAATCCTCACCATCCGTAAGTTCTCGGACCGTATCTGTTCGTTGGACGAGCTTGTGGGGTTGGGGTCACTGCCGCTTTGGTATGCGCAGCTGCTGTCGTGCGCGGTGTCGTTGCGGCAGGACTTGGCGGTTGCGGGAGGCACGGGGTCGGGCAAGACCACGCTGCTCAACGCGCTGTCGTGCGAGATTTCCACCGGCGAGCGCATCGTGACGATCGAGGATTCCGCCGAGCTCAAGTTTGCACATCACCCACACGTCGTTCGTCTGGAGGCGCGTGAGGCGTCAATCGAGGGCGAGGGTGCGGTGACGATTCGCGACCTGGTGACCAATGCTCTGCGTATGCGCCCCGACCGCATCGTCGTGGGCGAGGTGCGCGGTGCCGAGTGCTGCGACATGCTGCAGGCCATGAACACGGGCCACGACGGCTCGCTCACCACGCTCCATGCGGGAACCGAGCAGGAGACCGTGGTTCGCCTGACGCTGCTTGCGCGCTACGGCATCGATTTGCCGAGTGAACTTATCGAAGAGCAGATCGCCATGGCGCTCGATGGCATCGTGATGTCCGAGCGTCATGCAGATGGCAGGCGCTTTGTGGCCTCATATTCGGGGGTTCACCGCGGCGCGTCGGGCGGTGTTGAGCTCGAACGTTACGTGACGTTCGATGCCGCCGAACGCACCTGGACGCTCGACCGCGAGCCGCCGTTTATTGCGGAGGGCTTGCGGTCGGGAATGCTCACGCAAGAGGAGGTGGACGAATGGAGATCGCTATGCCCCTCGTCGTAGGGGGTTTGGCGGGGCTTTCTGTCGCGACGGCGTGTGGGGCAGAGCCTCGTGTGCCGCGGATGCCGCCGGCGGAGCTGGCGCGCCAGACGCTCGAATCGATGGCGGAGAAGCTGCCGCGTGAGTTGACGGAAAACGACCTGCTGACAAAGATTGCCCGCTCGTGGGCGTCGCTGATTCCCGCAGATCGCCTTGGGCTTGCTATTGAGGACAACGCGGCTCGTCTGGCATTTCTGCTGCTGTCGAGCGGTATCTGCAGCGTTTTGCTGGCCGTCGCGTCGTTGTCGCCCATCGGCTTTGCCTTGGGGCTGGTGGTGCCGTTTGGCGTGGGCGCCGCGCGTGACACCTTCGATCGCCGACGCGAACAGCATGATGTGGAAGAGGCCATGCCCGAGGCATTCACAGCGTTATCCATGTCGCTTGCCTCGGGGCATTCGCTGGCACAGGGCATGCGCTTTGTGGGCGCCCATGCGCAAGAGCCGGTACATACCGAGTTTTTGCGGGTGGCGGCGGCAATCGATTGCGGTATCTCGGCGACCGACGCACTCGATGACCTACTCGTTCGCATCGATGCCCCCGGCCTTTCGCTTGTCGCCTTGGCGCTCAAAGTGTCGCAGCGTACCGGGGCTCCGCTTGCCGGCTTGCTGTCCGAGGCGTCGAGCATGGTGGGTGAGCGCATTGAGCTCAAACGCCGTCTGGACGTTAAGACGTCGCAGGCGCGTATGTCGGCACACATGGTCGCGGCGATGCCGGCGGGCATGTGCGCGGTACTGGCTTTGCTTTCGGCAGACTTTCGCCGCGGTCTCGCGACGCCGGCTGGTGCGGGCGCCGTGGTGCTGGGACTTGCCCTCAACGTCGTCGCCCTGGTAGTTATCCGGCGCATTATGCGGGTGGAGTTATGAGCGCCCTGGTCGGGGTCGCAGCTTGTCTGTGTGCCCTGAGCGTATTTGTCGCGACAGGTTTGGAGCGTGCGGATGCTCGCAAGATTGCAGAGACGTGCAAGCGTGAGGCGGTACTGGTCATTGCTGCGGGCGGCTCGGTGATCGATGCCCTGACCGCGCGAATGAAGGGCGCGATTGGGGCGAGCGGCCCGGCGCGGGTGTCGCTCGGTGAGGTGTCCGAGATGATCGACGTGGTGCGCCTGGGGCTTTCTGCCGGCCTTTCGTTTGACGCGGCGCTCGAGATTTTCTGTGCCAATCGTCGGTCGGTGCTGGCCGTCCGTCTTGAACGAGCTTGCATGGCGTGGCAGGTGGGCGTGGGGACGCGCGAGGCCGAGCTGTTGGCTGCCGCGCGTGATTTGGACGTGAGGGCGCTCGAGACCTTTGCCATCACGGTGGGGCAGGCGCTTGCCCTGGGCGCTCCGCTGGCCGAGACGCTGGCTGCTCAAAGTCGCGAGATTCGTGCGGCCCATCGCGCCGCAGTCGAGCGCGAGATCGAGCGCGCACCGGTCAAGTTGCTGATTCCCACCGGCACGCTCATCTTGCCGGCGTTGCTTCTGTCCATATTGGGCCCGCTGCTGGGAGCAGGCGGGATGATGTAGGGAGGAATACATGAACACGATGAC
>CABQJK010000066.1 GCA_902464495.1 uncultured Collinsella sp.
TTTTTCGCAAGGTAGTCTTTTTGGGAATGATTTTTCTGGGACGGGGATTAAAAAATCATTAGGTACGCAATGATTTTTTAATCCCCGTCCCAGAAAAATCATTGCGGGAGAGGAGATGTTGATGAAGCCGTTGCTGCTGCATGCTTGCTGCGCGCCGTGCTCGCTGGAGCCGGTTCGCCTGCTGCGCGAGGAAGGGTTTGAGCCCACGATTTGCTGGACCAACCCCAATATTCAACCGCGCGATGAATGGCAGCGGCGCTTGGACGAGCTGCGCCGGTGGTGTGCCGATGGCGGCATCGAGCTTATCGAGGCGGGGGAGGACCGCGAGCGCTGGGAGGCCGGTGTGGCCCCGTTGGGTGCCGATCGTCCCCGTCGCTGTCGCGCGTGCTATGCCTTGCGCTTGGCCGAGGCATGCCGCGTTGCCCAGGAGCGCGGGTTTGAATATGTGGGTACGACGCTCGCCGTCTCGCCGTACCAGCTGTTCGACACCTGCAATGACGTACTCGAGCGCTTGGCGGAGGCGCGTGGACTTACGCCGGTGATTCGCGATTTTCGCCCGTATTACCCCGAGGCGACACGCCGTTCGCGCGAGCTGGGCATGTATCGGCAGAACTACTGTGGTTGCCGCTTCTCTGCTGTCGAGGCGGCCATGGACCGCGCCCGCATCCGCGACGAGCGCAAAGCCGCCAAAAAGTAGTTCTTTTGAGCTGGCGGCCTGCTAGGATGTAGAGCGGACTTTAGCTATATAAGGAGTATCCGACGTGTCTATGCGTACCGATGATTTTGACTACAACCTTCCTGAGGAACTGATTGCCCAGGCTCCTGCCGAGCCGCGTGACTCCTGCCGCCTGCTGGTGGTGGATCGCAAAGGCTCCCAGGCAGGCACGCCCCTGGAGCACGGTGGCACCGTCGAGCACCGCATCTTCCGCGACATCATCGACTATATCGAGCCGGGCGATGTGCTCGTCATCAACCAGACGCGCGTGATGCCGGCCCGCCTGATCGGTCGCAAAGCCGGCTCGGGTGGCGTGGTCGAGACACTGCTGCTCAAGCGCCGTGAGGATGTTGACCCGCTGGGCCACGTTTGGGAGTGCCTGGTCAAGCCGGGTAAGCGCCTGAAGCCCGGTGCTCAGATTGAGTATCGCGCCGGTGGCGCCCATGCGCCCGAGGGGGCTCCCGTGGTGCTGACGGCCGAGGTCATCGACTTTGTCACCGATAGCCGCGGTGGCCGTCTGGTGCGCTTTGAGCCGGCCGGTTGCAATGCTGCCGGCGAGCCACGCACGCTCGACGAGGCCATCCATGCGGCCGGTCACGTGCCGCTGCCGCCCTACATTACCGATTACGAGGGCGACCCCGAGAAGTACCAGACCGTCTACGCCATGAAGGAAGAGCACTCGGCCGCCGCTCCCACGGCGGGTCTGCACTTTACGCCCGAGCTCATGGCTGCCATCGAGGCCAAGGGTGCCAAGTTTGCTGCCGTCGAGCTCGAGGTCGGCATCGATACCTTCCGTCTGGTGGAGGAAGACGACCCCACGCAGCACGTGATGCACACCGAGCGCTATCACGTGTCGCAGGAGGTGGTCGACGCCGTGCATAAGGCGAAGGCCGAGGGGCATCGCGTAATCGCCGTCGGTACCACCGCGGTGCGCTCGCTCGAGAGTGCGTTTGATGCGGACGCGCCGGTGTCCGATCCGGCTGTGACGGCGCGCTATTTTGAGGGCCGCGAGGACGGGGCCGATACGCTCGGCCGCGGTGACATCGTGGTGCGCGAGAACGCGACGACGCAGCTCTACCTCATGCCCGGCTCGACCTATCACGTGGTCGACGCGCTGATCACGAACTTCCACGTGCCGCGCTCTACGCTCATGATGCTCGTGAGCGCACTTGCCACTCGCGACCAGATCATGGATGCCTACACCGCCGCTATCGAAGAACGTTACCGCTTCTTCAGCTTTGGCGACGCAATGCTCATTTGTTAGTTACGCGGTTCTACGAACCGCGTAACCAGTTGACGCTGCAAACGCCCCTAAGCGGCAATCTGACGTTCAATCGTCGGGCATGACCAGAAGGTCAATGCCCTCCTCTTTCACGTCACCTTGCTCGCTTAGGGGTGTTTTCGCTGACTTTGCCAAAGCATCGGCAGGTACTCATTGGGGACGTACTTAAATGAGTGCCTGCAGAATGAGAGTGGATAATCTCCCGTTTTTGGCCTGCTTGGGGGCTCAAAGTGGGAGATTATCCACTCTCGTCATTGGGCTAGTCGTTGGGGACGTTCTTGTTTGACTAGTCGTTTAAGAACGTCCCCAATGACTACTTGCTTGCGAACAGCCAGACTAGGATGATCACCAGGATTGCGGCGATGATGCAGACGATGGCTCCGGTGAATTTGACGCGTGAGTCGCGGGTACGCTTGCGCACGTCGTCTTCGGCGGCCTCGAGTTGGGCAACTTCGCGCTCGGTCTCGGTACGCTCGGCCTTGTCGCGTGCCAAGGACCCGGCGAGCGATTCGGTGATTTCGGGATGGTCGTGCACCTCGGTCGCCTGCTCGATAATCGACTGCGCATGCGCGGCATCTGCCCGGGCGTTTGCGATGGCCTGCTCTTGCTCGCGGCGTGCCTTGTCCTGCGTGGCAATCTTTTCGCGCAGCTCTCGCTGGCGCGTCGCAGCGGCAGTTTTTGCGGACTGCAGCTCGTCGCGCGCGGCATCTGCCTCAGCCGTTACGGCCTGGTGCGCGCGTTTAGCATCGGCGATGGGGGCCTGTGCCTGCTCGACGGCCTGCTCGGCGGCGGCAAGTGAATGCTCAAGATCGGCGGTCACGCGCGGAATGTCTTCCTCGGCCTTGCGGAGGGCGTCGGCAGCGTCGGAGATTTGCATAGACAGCTCGCTGGTGCGCACGGTGTAATTGGCGGGATTTGCCGAAGGGTTGCGCTGCAGCTCGGCATACTCGCGACGCAAGGTCTCGAGCTGTGCGCGCGTAGCATCGGCAGTTTGTCGTGCGGCGGCGACACCGGCATCGCGCTCAGCCTTCACTTTGTCGCGGATGCGCTTGGAATCTTCGAGTCGACGAACCAGGCGGTTGCCGGTCTCGCGTGAACTCGCCTCGCGGGCTTCCACGGCGTCGAGTGCAGCCTTCAGGCGGAGTTCGGTCGCATCGTCCTCTGCCTTCATTTGCTCGAGCTGGCCCTTGAGCTCCGTCGCTTTGGCGGCATGGGCATCACGGTTAATTTCAGCTGCCGCAGCGGTCTTTTGTGCCGTGGCGATTGCCTGGCGCTGGTCGGCGATGATCTGATCGTAGCGGCCTGCGATGTCCTGGCGCGTCTCGAGCTCCTCTGCCTGGTCAGCGATACGCTGCTCAAGTTCGGCCAGGTGGGCGCGGGCATCGGCAAGTGCCTTTTTCGCGGCGTTCATCTCGCGCATGGCCGATGCGCCCTGGGCGATAAATGTGCCCACGGCGTTGGCGGTGTTCGAGACGGCTGCCCCTAGGTCGCGGCTCGCAGCGGGGGTGTGCGATGTGGTCGAGTGCGCGGCATCGGCGGCGTTCGCATCGGCGGCCTGCGGCTCGGCGATGTTGCCGGTGCCGCCCTCAATCACGGAAAAGCCTGCCGTATGCGGATCGACTGCATCGGCACCGATCGTAGGGTGTTCAAGCTGCAGGAACGAGGGCATGGTGCTGCCCTGGTCGGCAACCGGGGTCTCGCCGGGCACAAACGTCGAAGCGGCCTCGGCGGCCTCCTCTTCTTCGGCGTCGACATCGGCATCGGCGACGGCATCCTTCATGGCCTTGACGGCATCCATCATGGAGTCCATCACAGCGTCGAGCTCTTCTTCCGAGGACACCTCGATGGGGCCTGCGGCTTGGGGAGCGGCATCCTGTACAGGGACGTCGTCCTGAGCGGGCGTATCGTCGTTTTGCTCGTCGGCATCTTCGGCGGCAGGGGTTTCGGCCGCAGTGCTTTCGTCCAGAGTAGCGTCGTCGACGTCGGTATCATTGCAGGTCACAGCGTCAGTATCTGCGGTGGCGTCTGCGGAATCATCAATATGCTGTTGAGTCTGGGGGTCCAGCTCGTCTGTCATAGGCATGTGCTCCTCATCGTTGTTCGTCACCCTATAATAAAGTTTCGCGCCGACATCCCGCGCCCCGCTGCAAAGTTCCAAAACGTGTTCGATGACTCGTTTCGATAACAAAAACTCGGCCGCTTTGTCCAGTTGGTACTTGACAATCCCTTCGCCGAACGACGTGGTGCCGTTCGCCTACCGCGGTCTTTTATTTTCACTTGAACACGCTAAAGTTGCATCTCAGCTTTTGGCGTGCTTGTTTGGATGCGCGCAGCCGGCGGGTTCGCCCGCCGCGATTTTGAAAGGACTTTGTATGGGACTTTTCACTGGTAAGACCGTGATCATCACCGGCGGCGGCAAGGCCACGCTTAAGGACGGCTCCGCTGGCTCCATCGGCTACGGCATCGATATCGCTTTTGCCAAGGAGGGCGCAAACCTCGTTATCACCGGCCGTAACGTTGCCAAGCTCGAGGCTGCCAAGGAGTCTCTCGAGGCTGAGTACGGCGTCAAGGTTCTGCCTGTTCAGGCCGATGTTTCGGCTGGTCAGGACAACGAGGCCGTCGTCCAGAACGTTATCGACCAGGCTATCGCCGAGTTCGGCCGTATCGACGCCGTCGTCAACAACGCTCAGGCCAGCGCCTCGGGCGTGACCATCGCCGACCACACCATGGACCAGTTTAACCTGGCCATTTACTCCGGCCTGTATGCCACGTATCTGTATATGCAGAAGGCCTATCCGCACCTGAAGGAGACCAAGGGTTCCGTGGTCAACTTTGCTTCGGGCGCCGGCCTGTTTGGCAACTATGGCCAGTGCAGCTACGCCGCTGCTAAGGAGGGCATCCGCGGTCTGACCCGCGTCGCTGCCAACGAGTGGGGCAAGGACGGCATCAACGTCAATATCGTTTGCCCGCTTGCTTGGACCGCCGCGCTCGAGAACTTCCAGGATGCCTATCCCGAGGCGTTCAAGGCCAACGTCCACATGCCGCCGGCGGGCCACTACGGCGACGTCGAGAAGGAGATCGGCCGCGTGGTCGTTCAGCTCTGCGGCCCCGACTTTAAGTATATGAACGGCGAGACCGTCACCCTCGAGGGTGGCATGGGCCAGCGTCCTTAGGGGTTCCGCCGTTCTACCGAACGACGGACCGGCCGACGCTGCGCGGGCCGCATTTGGACAATCTGCCGTTCAATTTCAAGGGCGCGACCAGAAGGTCAGCGCCCTTTCATTTCACGGCACCTTGTCTCAAATGCGACCAGCTCGCTGACGTTGCCAAAATATCGGCGTTGCCGTGGCTGGTTAATAGCTCCACTCATCGGGGACGTACTTAAATGAGTGCCCGCAGAATGAAAGTGGATAATCTCCCGTTTTTGGGCTGTGCTTTGGGCAAAAGTGGGAGATTATCCACGCTCATCCGGTAAGCGTCCAAAAATCCACGCTCATTTGCCGTGTCCCTGCCGTATCCTCCTCGCACCAGTTTCTGTCGAGTCGGTGCTTCTTGCGGGTTGCCCGTATAATGGTTTGCGTATGAACCGCAACCAAGGAGTTCCAGTTTATGGACCAGAACCTTTTTAAATTCGACCTGATTGCCGAGGATCCGACGACGCACGCGCGCGCCGGCGTGCTGCACACCCCGCACGGCGACATCGAGACGCCGATCTTTATGCCCGTGGGCACCAAGGCAA
>CABQJK010000067.1 GCA_902464495.1 uncultured Collinsella sp.
ACGTCAAAGTACAATGACGGCATCTGCAAGATGTACGTAAAGCTCTCGGCCAGCGCACCACCCAGCGGTACGCCCAGCGCGGCTCCGATCGCCGTAAGAATCAACGTCTCCTTGTTAACGTAATGGTGCACCTCGCCACGGTGGAAGCCCAGCACCTTGATGGTCGCCAGCTCGCGTTCGCGCTCCGAAATATTCGTATTAGACAGCGTAAACACCACCACAAACGACAGGCACGCCGCCATAAAGGTCACGAGCACCACGACCGAATTGATAATCGTAAAGTTCGCCTCATAATTCTCCCAATGCTCGGACGTACTCGAAATTGTGAGCCAACCGTCACTCTTAAGCTTCTTGCTAAACGCAATCTGGTCAGCCGACGAACCCTTAAGCAGCACAAAGACGCCGTTAAGGCGTGCACTTCGACCGAACGCGCGCTCATAGGTGCCCTGCGTCATGTAAAGCGTGTTGCCTAGATAGTTGAGCGAGATGTCGCTGACTTTGACCTTGGCAACATTGAGCGACGAATCTTGGACGTGAGCCGTGTCACCCGGCTTGATCCCCAGCACCAGCTGAGAGCTCTTGCTCAAATACACGTCTCCGTCACGCAGGGCGAGCGGTTCTTTGGACTCATCCTCCAGGCGCACGTAATCGCCCAAGTCACCCGTGCGGTCGTCGGGAATCACGATGAGCTGCACGGTCTCGCTCTTGCCGCCAAACGTAAAGGTGACGTTGTCGGTCATAATCGGCAGGGTCGAGGTCACCGTCACGTTGGAATCATTGGCCGTGCTGCGCTCATCCAATGCCGCGCACGTCTGCGAAAAATCGTCGGGATTGGCGACCGCCAGCAAGTCATAGCGCGTGATATGCCCGTACTGTTTGGGCGAAAGCGCCACCGACGTGTCGCGAATTCCCATACCGCAAATCACGAGCGCCGTGCAGCCGGCGATGCCAAAGATGGTCATAAAGGCGCGCTTTTTGTAGCGGAATAGGTTGCGTGCAGCGACCTTGTTCAAAAAGCCCATGCGGTGCCAGATAAAGCCGATGCGCTCGAGCAGAATGCGCGAGCCGGCGCGCGGAGCCTTGGGGCGCATGAGCGAGGCTGGGGTCTCGGCCATCTCGTGGCGGCAGGCGATAATCGTGGCGCCCACTACGCCCACGGCAAACAGCGCTACCGACACGAGTGATGACACGATGTCGTACGAAAGTAGCATCTGGGGCAGCGAGTACATGTCGTCGAACACCGTAAACAAGAACAGCGGCAGACCCACAAATCCAATGATATTGCCGAGCACGCCACCGATCAGACACGCCCACAGCGAGTAGTCCACATATTTGGACAGGATACGCCCGCGTGAATAGCCGAGCGCCTTGTACAGGCCAATAAGCGTGCGCTCCTCCTCGACCATGCGGGTGGCGGTGGTGAGGCTGATAAGCACGGCGACGATAAAGAAGATGGACGGGAACACCGTGGCGATGGCCTCGATCGAAGAACTATCGCTCTCGACGCTCGAGTAGCTTGCGATATTGCCGCGGTCCTGGATGTACCAGGTGCATTCGCCCAGGTCAGAGAGCTCGGCGCGGGCATCGGCAAACTGCTGGTCGGCGGCGGCGCGGCGCTGGTCCAGGTCGGCTTGCGCCTGCGCACGCTCGTCGCTACCCTCGGCCATGCGATTGATGTTGTCCTGCTCGATCCCAAAGACCATATTCGCCTGACGCTCAGCCGCGTCCAAGCTCGCCGGTGTGTCGACCGTCAGCTCCTGGGCGCGCGCCTTCTCACGCTCCTCGCGGATCTTCTCGATATTGCCCTTGACCTCATTGATCTTTGCCGAGTAGGCATCCGAATAGGAGTTGAGGCTCTTGGCTCCCTCGACGACCACGTGGACAGCGGAGTAGGAAGAAGATGTCGCGGCATCCTCGCTCACGTAGAACTTGTAGTCCGCAGTCGAAGCAGCGCGAAAGGCGTTGACTGTCGAGTCGGAGCTCACATCAGTGGGATCGAGAACCTCGGCCGTGATGGTGTAGTCCCCATCGGCAAACTGGTCCTTGGCGCTTTGGTTCGACGAGCTCGCATCGTTGGCGGCAAAACTCACCGTATCGCCGATTTTCTTGCCCGAAGCCTTCAAAAAACGTGAGGTCACTGCCACTTCGCCCGAAGTCTCGGGCAGCTCGCCGCGTACTAGCACCGGTTGGTCAATATTCTCTTTGGAGAGGCTCTGTACGACGACACGCTCGCGCGTCGTACCCACGGCGGTATAGGCGGTCTCGGTATAGATGCCCTCGGCCGTCTCGACGCCATCGACCTCTTGGATCGCAGCAAGATCGTCATCGGTCAGACCATAGGTCGACTGCACGTTGATGTCATAAACATTCTGCTGGTCAAAGTAAGCGTCAACCGAATCGCACAAGTCCTCGCACCCCGCTTTGAGGCCGCACATCACGCTCACACCGAGCGCGGTGATGACCACGATGGACAAGAAGCGCTTAAGGCTGCCGCGAATCGTGCGGTAGATGCCACGGCGAAAAACCGTCGGCACCATATCGTTTGAGCTTTGGGCGGTACGGTAGGTCGTAAAATCCTGCTCGCGCTCCGTGTTCTGCGCGTCGCGGCGTTGACTGTTTTGGCGGTCCTGATTCATGGGCGCTACCACTCGATCGTCTCGATAGGCACAGGATTTTGCTGGACCGTCTCGCTCTCCACGCGGCCGCTCTTAAAGCGGATCAGGCGATCGGCCATGGGCGCCAGCGCAGAGTTGTGGGTGATGATGATGACCGTAATGCCTTGCTTGCGGCAAGTGTCCTGTAGCAGCTGCAAGATCTGCTTGCCGGTTTTGTAGTCGAGTGCACCCGTAGGCTCGTCGCACAAAAGCAGCTTGGGGTTCTTAGCCAGCGCGCGGGCGATGGATACGCGCTGCTGCTCGCCGCCCGAAAGCTGCGCCGGAAAGTTAGCGAGGCGGTCGCCCAGGCCAACCTGGCGAAGCGTTTGCTCGGCATCGAGCGAATCGGGGCAGATCTGCGCCGCGAGTTCGACGTTCTCAAGCGCCGTCAGGTTAGGGACCAGATTGTAGAACTGAAAGACAAAGCCGACGTCAGCGCGACGGTATTCCACAAGCTGAGCCTCGTTGGCAGAGCTCACGTCACGCCCGTCCACCGTCACGGTGCCAGAAGTTGCCGTGTCCATGCCGCCCAGAATGTTGAGGGCCGTGGTCTTGCCGGCGCCCGAAGCACCCAGAATGATGGCGAGCTCGCCGCGCTCGACCGTAAAGCTCGCGCCGTCGAGCGCGTGGATGCGGGCGTCGCCCTCGCCGTATGCCTTGATGACGTCTTTGAATTCGATATAGGCCATCGATTAATTCCCATCTGGTCGGATAACTCTTTAGTATTACCCATTTCGCACCGACCAAAAAGGGACAGGTTTATTTTGGCATGTTTTATATGGGGAAACGGCAGCTATAGATGAGGCGCCGGGGAGGCCGAGAAATCATCGACGGGGTCAGGCCGACCGCCAAACACAACGCACGCATCTCAATCTGTCAGCCAAATAATTCGAACAGCTGTTCGTTTCTATGATATGATTCAACTATCTAAGCAGGCCAATACGCAGAAAGGCGGCCAACATGGCGTTCGACTTTAAGAAGGAATGCAAGGAGCTCTACAAACCTGCAAGCAAGCCGAGTATCGTAACAGTCCCGCCTATGAGCTACGTTGCCGTTCGCGGAAAGGGCGACCCAAATACCGAAGGTGGCGAGTATCAAAACGCCCTGCCGCTACTTTACGGCATCGCCTATACCGTCAAGATGTCGAAGAAAGGCTCAAGGAGTATCGAGGGCTATTTCGACTTTGTGGTACCGCCGCTCGAGGGTTTCTGGTGGCAAGAGTCCCCGAGCGGCGACATCGATTATGTACACAAGGACAATTTCAACTTTATCTCGTGCATCCGCCTGCCTGATTTCGTCACCCGAGATGACTTTGACTGGGCAGTCGCGGAAGCCACGACCAAAAAGAAACTGGACTTTTCCGCCGTCGAACTGCTTAAAGTTGACGAGGGTCTCTGCGTTCAATGCATGCACGCCGGGCCCTACGACAACGAACCGGCGACCGTAGACGCTATGCATGAATACACGACCGAGCTGGGCTATGTTCCCGACTTCTCAGACACCCGTTTACATCACGAAATCTATCTCTCCGATCCACGCAAATGCGCACCGGAGAAACTTAAGACCGTGGTTCGTCATCCTATCAAGCGCGCTGAATAGCGTGGGGCGTCATTTCACGCGCTAGGTTTTAAGCCAGCCAACCAGCCGCCTCCTAGGCCGTCCGGTAATTATCTTGACGCGGCCCGTCGCATCTTATAAGTTTGTTTTGCTAAAGCTGGAAAGCCTCTCAACGATGCGCAACTCCAGCTCTTTTTCTATCAAGAGAGCAAGTGTCGGAAAGCAAAATGTCAGAAAGCAGCGCTTCGAGCAGAATCAAACGCCTGGTCAACACCTATAGCGGTCTCGTGCTCATGGGCGCCGTCGGAATCCCTATCGGCGTTATCGTTGGCGCCATCTGTGCCCTTTTTGGTCGTGTGCTCCTGGCAATTGGCGCCTTCCGTGACGAGCACATCGTACTGCTCCTTCCCTTCCTCGCCCTCATGGGCTTGGCCATCGTATTTGCCTACCGCACCTGGGGCAAAGGCACCGATCGGGGCATGAGCTTAGTATTCGACGTAGGCCACGGACGCGAGGACGCCATCTCCCCGCGTCTCGTGCCGCTCATTATGCTGAGCACGTGGGGGACGCATCTCTTTGGCGGTAGTGCGGGACGCGAGGGCGTAGCGGTGCAGATCGGTGCCACCGTCTCACATTGGATCGGTCGACGCCTACCTTTCCGCGACCCCGGCAACACGTTTTTGCTCATTGGTATGGCCGCTGGCTTTGCCGGACTCTTTCGAACGCCGCTCGCCGCTACAGTCTTTGCTGTCGAGGTGCTGGTCGCCGGACGCATGGAATGCCGCGCGCTGTTTCCCGCGCTTACGGCTTCACTTGCCGCAAGCATGACCTCGGGCGCCCTGGGGCTCGAGAAGTTCGAGGTCGCCGTTACCGCCTCGTATGCGCTCGACCTCCCCGGTCTTGGACGGCTGGCGCTGTTGGGCATCGCGTTCGGTATGGTCGGTGGAGCTTTTGCCTGGTGCCTTGCCCATGCCAAGACCCTTGCAGCGCGGCTGCTCCCCAGCCCTTACAAACGCGTTGCCGTTATGGGCCTTGCGCTGTCGGCGATTCTGTTCGTGCTGTGGCAGGGGCGATACTGCGGCCTTGGCACCAACCTGATATCGGCGGCACTGGGTGACAACGGCGAGGCGTCGATCATGCCTTGGGACTGGGCGCTCAAATTCGTACTCACCATCGCCACGCTTGCCGCAGGATATCAGGGTGGCGAGGTGACGCCGCTGTTCTCCATCGGAGCCAGCCTGGGTGTCGTACTCGCCGGGATTCTCGGCATGCCCGTCGAGCTCTGCGCCGCGCTGGGCTACGCCGCCGTTTTTGGCAGCGCCACCAATACGCTGCTCGCGCCGATCCTCATTGGCTGCGAGGTCTTCGGTTTCGGTAATCTGCCG
>CABQJK010000068.1 GCA_902464495.1 uncultured Collinsella sp.
TTGGCGCCCGGGCAGCGCCGGGGACCTTTCTGTATCGATATAGCTTCTGAGCTGGATCGGTGTCGACAACGTCCAGCAAGGTTAACAAGCCAGCGTCGAATTTCCGGCGTGCTTTAGCTGAAAGAAAAGATGGCATGCGGAGCTTTGCTCCGCATTTGGGATGGGAGCCCCTCGGGAGCGAGCGGGCGTATACAAGGTTTATCGCGAGTTCCGCACGAGCCGGAGAGCACTTAATGTGCTCTCCGTGCGAGCAGGACTGTAGAGCAGGAAACCTTGTATACGCCCGCTCGCTCCCGAGGGGCATCTCTCATGCAAAAACTTTTGTCGGGTAAAGTCCGAGGTCAGTGGCGTTTTATACCGAGAAATTCAAAAAAGTTGAAAATTCATTACATATTTGCGTTGACTTTAGGTAACTAAAGTTTCATACTCCTTTTCAACCACTGGGGGATGTGAACACGCACGGATCGTTCACATCATGATTGAAGAGGATTTCTTAGACATGTTCACGCATCAGCTAAACATTATCAGCGTAGTAATTATCTGATGCGGGTTAGCACATACAGCTAGCCCGTACGATAACGGGCGGCTGATGAAGATGAGGGCCGTCGAGCGCAACCGACGGCCCTCATTTTTTATGTCTAGGAAGTTCTTTTTAGAGGAGGAAATGTAATGAACGGAGTTTTGCTCATGGTTGTGGCCGCGGCGGTGCTCGCCTGTGGCTATCTGGGCTACGGCCGCTGGCTGGCCAACAAGTGGGGCGTTGACAAAGAGGCCCTCACGCCGGCCAAGCGCATGAAGGACGGCAAGAGCTTCTCGCCCGTCTCCGCCTTCACCGCGTTCTCGCACCAGTTCAGCTCGATCTGCGGTGCTGGCCCTGTCACGGGTACGATCGTCGCCATGGCCTTTGGCTGGCTGCCCGTCGTGCTCTGGGTCCTCGTCGGCGGCATCTTCTTTGGCGCCGTCCACGACTTTGGTGCTCTGTACGCTTCGATGAAGAACAACGGCAAGTCGCTCGCTCAGCTCATCGAAAAGTACATCGGCAAGACCGGCCGTCGCCTGTTCCTGCTGTTCTGCTGGCTGTTCTGCATCATCGTCATCGCCGCTTTCACCGACATGGTCTGCAAGACGTTCATGTTCACCCCGGTCGTTGACGCTTCTGGCGCTGCCACCGGTGCTATCGACTTCACCAAGTCCTATGCCGCCGGCTGCGCTGGTACCATCTCCATCCTGTTCACCTTCGTCGCTATCGCCTTTGGTTGGGCCCAGAAGAAGTTCAACCTCACCGGCGCTGCCGAGTTCGTCACCGGCGTGGTGCTCATGGTTCTCATGTTTGCCGTCGGCATGCAGTTCCCGGTCTACCTGGACAAGTTCCAGTGGTTCGCCGTTGTCATGGTCTACCTGGTCTTTGCTGGCGCCATGCCCATCCAGATGCTCAAGACCCCTCGCGACTACCTCACTTCCATCATGATGATCGTCATGATCGCCTGCGCTGTCCTCGGTATCGTCGTCCTGGGCGTCAACGGCCAGGCCACCATCACCGCTCCGGCCTTTACCGGCTTCTCCAGCGCTTCTGGCATGATGTTCCCGGTCCTGTTTGTTTCCGTTGCCTGCGGTGCCCTCTCCGGCTTCCACAGCCTCGTTTCTTCTGGTACCTCCTCCAAGCAGGTCGAGAAGGAGCAGGACGCCGTCAAGGTCGGTTATGGCGCCATGATCGTCGAGTCCTTCGTCGGCATCCTTGCCATCATCGTCGCCGGCATCATGTTCTCCGACATGAACACCGCCGGTACCGGCGCCCTCAACGCCGGCGTCGCTTCCACCCCGTTCCAGATCTTCGCCGCTGGCATCTCCCGCGGTATGCAGGCCTTCGGTGTTGACGGCACGCTCGCTACCGTCTTCATGACCATGAATGTCTCCGCTCTGGCCCTGACCTCGCTCGATGCCGTCGCCCGCATCGCCCGCACCTCGTTCTCCGAGTTCTTTGCCCAGACCAACGACGCCCTGGCCATCGAGTCCAAGGCCGGCTACATGAAGGTTCTCGGCAACCCCTGGTTCGCCACGGTCGTCACCCTGCTTCCCGGTCTCGCCCTCGCCTTTGGCGGCTATGCCAACATCTGGCCGCTCTTTGGTGCTTCCAACCAGCTGCTCGGCGGCATGACCATGATCACCCTCGCCGTGTTCTGCAAGTGCACCGGCCGCAAGGGCTGGATGCTCTACGTGCCCGTCGCCTTCCTGCTCTGCTGCACCTTCACCTCGCTGGTCCAGAGCGCCATGGGCTGCATGACCGCTGTCCAGGCTTACGGCTTCTTCGGCACCATCCCGGCTACCGCCACCACGGCCGCCGTCTCCGTCGCCGCCACCAAGGGCCTGCAGCTCGTTTTCGCCGTCCTGCTGATGGTCCTGGGCCTCATCGTCGCCGTCAACTGTCTCAAGGAGTTCTTCGGCAAGGAGGCCGGCTCCATGCCCGACGAGGAGCCCGAGTGGTCCGAGATGGGCAAGGCCGAGTACGGTCGCGCCGCTGCCGCTGAGGCTCCTGCCGACGCCGAGGCCGCCAAGGCCTAGTCGGTCGGACGGGTTGAATCTCCCATCTATTTGACTCGGAAAGACCGGGTCCGCAATCAAGCGGACCCGGTCTTTTTTCTTGTGAGAACAGGTGGTGCAAGGGCGTTCTCGCAGATGTTTTGCGTGGATAGGCTCGTGCGTTGTACCATATGGACGTATATGTGTGCATATGAAAGGGGCCCCGTGGCCAAGACGGTATATTCCGATAATCAAAACAATGTCGATGCTCTGGCTGAGCGTCTGAGCAGCCAGACGTCGCTTTCTGCCGAGCGCGCCAAGCTGGTTGCCTACGACCTGCTCTGCCGCAAGGCGCTCAAGATTAAGTCGAGCGCGCTGGCGCAGATTTTCCGCTCCGTCGATAAGGAATGCGACACCAAGGCGATGCGCGATGAGCTTATCGCGGCAAATATCGTGACCAAGATCGAGGGCAGCGGCATTAACGGGCGCCCGGCGTTCTATACCATCAATGTCGAGATCCGCGATGCCCAGGAGCAGCCTGCCGAGTCCGTCGAAGATTTTGTCGTCGAGGATTCCGCTGACGTGCCTGCTGTGGAAGAAGTTGCTCCGCGTGAGCATGTTGATACCGATGAGTTGCTCGATGAGAACGTCGTGCGTGCCTTTACGGCCAAGGCAGGACGCGGCGGTTTTGGCGGGGGTGGCAAGCGCGATGCGCAGCGTCGCGCCCAGCAGGAGCGCTTCCGTCGCGCCGTTGCTCAAAAGGGTGAGACGGATGCCGAGGCTGTTGAGAACGAGGTTGCTGCCGAGTCGCAGAGGCCCGCGAAGGAGCAAAAGCCCGTGGAGGCCCAGGAGCCCCAGCGTCGCCGTGGTGCCCACTTTAAGGCTGCGCAGCAGGATGTCGCGCATGAGGTTGAAGAGCCTTCCGAGGCTGCAGACGATGTTGAGGAGTCTGCCAAGAAGGCTCCGGGTTCATGCCGTCCCGGGCGTGGTTTTGCGAGGCGCGCGTATCCCGTAAGGCGTCAGGAGAAGGGCGAGCCGGCTCCGACCGCTCAGGCCGAGAAGGCAGAACAAACCGAGAAAACCGTTGAGCCGGCGGCTCGCGAGCAGCAACCTTCCGAGTCGCAGCCTGCGGCTGACACTGAGGTCAAAGCTCAACAGACCGCTGATAAGCAGGCGGGGGAGAGCGCCTCAGGCAAGCCCCGCCGTCGTCGTCACCGCGGCGGTCGTGGCTCAAATGCCGAGGCCGCGGCCGAGAAGACAGCGACACAAAACGGAGATGAGAAGGCCGAGACTCCGGTGGATCAGGTCAAGCGCCAGCCGGCGAAGGAGGCCAAGTCCGATCGTCCGCAAAAGCGCTCGTCTGCGCCCAAGCAGGAACGTAATACCCGGGCAGATTCCAAGCGTAAGCCTCATGCACAGGCTGAGCCTGCCGCGGCTGATAGTGCTACCCAGCAGCCCGAGTCGGCCGTCCACGGCGAGGTATCGGCGTTTGCCCTTGCCCGCGTTTTAGGCAGGCAGCTGCTCAAAGTTGTCCCTACGCCTACGGCGCTCTCTAAGATCAAGGAGCAGCAGACTCAAATTGTTAAGGTCGAGGGCAAGGACGGCAAAAAGGCGCCGCAGCGCACTCAGCACAACGAGATGTCCAACCGCAAGATTGCCGAGGAAATCGCAATCATCCAGGCTTGGATCGAGCAAAACCGAGGTGCCGATACGCCGGTTGCCTCGCGCCGCCAGCGTGCCTACCAGATTTTTAACGACGAGAAGGCTTTTGACGGCAAGCACGGCGAGCGCCTAATTCGGCGTATGACCGAAAAGGGCATCAGCATGCAGGCGATCAAGGTCGCCCCCAACCGCCCCGTGCACTTTACGGGTTTCTTTACGCTGGGCGCCGATAAGCCGTTCATTATGGTCGAGAACCTGGACACCTACGACGAGATCGTCAGGCTGCTGCGTGGCCGCAAGCACGCCAAGCTCTTTGGCATCAAGGTGGGCGGCGTGATTTTTGGCGGCGGATGCAAGGCGAGCGTCTCGCATGCCCTGGACGATTATCTGGCCGAGATCGGCTATCGCTTTAACTACGTCTACTACGTGGGCGATATCGACCGCGAGGGCGCGCGCATCGTCGAGCAGGCTCGCAATGCCAATGTGGTTGAGATTCGCCTGCATGCCGGTATGTACCGCGCCATGCTCGCCGAGCATAAGCGTCGCGTGAAGGCCGGCGGCGAGTGCGAGCCCGCGGCTGCCAACCAGGGCGTGCCGCAGAATCTGGCGGCGACGATCAAGGATCTGCCCATGGTCACGCGCGTGCAGTTCCGCAATGTGCTGCGCGAGGGCGGGCGCATTCCGCAGGAGATTCTGATGACCGCCGACTATCGGGATGGCGACTCGGGAAGCTTCGACCGCATGCTGAACAACTAAATTCCGCCGGCCCCGGGAGAGCGGGGACACCGGCTTAGGTTTCCTGCTCTACAGTCCTGCTCACGACGGAGGCCACATTAAGTGGCCTCCTGTTCGTGCGGAACTCGCGATAAACCTAAGCCGGTGTCCCCGCTCTCCCGGGGCCTGTCGTGGCTTGGCCGTTGCATGCGGCTCGCTTTTCGGAACGGGGCTGACGGACACGTTTCGAAATCTACCACCGTCGCTGTACAGGGTGTCTATAAAGAGCCGTGGCCAAAAAACGGCAAATATGAGTACTGATACTCTTTTAGTAGCAGTAATTTTGACCACATTTAAGGTGATTTGACGTGTCGATCGAGCAGATAAGCTGCCGTATCTCCTCAAGTGTTCATTAAAGGAAGACCTTGATGCGAATAAATCTCATTAAGATCTTCTTTTATTAACGAAAATAATGTAGCTACAACGGTAACAGTACTCATATTTGCCGTTTTTTGGCCACAGTCCTTCGGAGGGTCCTCGAAAATAGTCCCGAGCCGGCACTTGGGGACGTTCCTATAATGCCGGCACTTAGGAGCGTCCCCAAGTGCCGACACCGCGTCTGCCTGCGGCGGCCGCGCCCCGCTGCGTCGCTTCGCTCCTTGCGTGCTGCGCTGGAAAACG
>CABQJK010000069.1 GCA_902464495.1 uncultured Collinsella sp.
TCGTGCAAAAACGCCGCCCACATAAGGCTCGACGAGGGCGCGACGCCGTCGCACAGCGCAAGCTCCCCTGCCACCGTCAGCACACGGGCGATATGCTCGTAAACGTTAAACGCATGATAGACACTTCGCTGATCAAAGCCGCGACCCGCTGCCAACTCGGGCACGGCGGCGCAGATGAGCTCGGGGTAGCGCAGCATGGCGTCTCCCCCATGACCGGTCGAAAGAATGCCCTCGAGCTCAATACCCACGCGCTCGCGCGCCACGGCGTCGAGCAGCGGCGCGCACTCGGCAAGCGCGCGCTTAGTCTCGGGCTCAATCATAAAGTCCAGGCGGCAGGCAAAGCGCACCGCACGCAACATGCGCAGGGCGTCCTCGTTAAAGCGACGCTTGGGATCGCCGACAGCGCGAATCAGCTTGCGCTCCAAGTCACCCTGGCCGTCGTAGCGGTCGACAAGCCCGCGCTCGGGATGCCAGGCCATAGCGTTGACGGTAAAGTCGCGGCGCGCCAGATCGTCCTCGAGCGAGGCGGCACGCTCCACACTCTGGGGATGGCGACCATCGGTGTAAAAGCCATCCAGACGGTACGTGGTGACCTCGATACGCTCGCCATCGGAAATAGCCGTGATTCCGCCATATTTAATGCCCGACTCCACAACCGCGATGCCGGCGGCCTCGAGCGCCGCTTTGGACTCCTGCCACAGGCCGCTGCAACACATATCTACATCGTGGCTGGGGCATCCCATCAGCGCGTCACGCACCCAACCGCCCACATACCAGGCCTCAAGACCGGCATCCTCGAGGGCTCGCAACACGCGCAGAGAGGCGGCTGACGGCTGCGTGGCGTTGAGCGAAACATTGCACATTCCTGTGGCCTCCTGCGATTGCGGGTATATCGATTGACGGTTTCCAAGAAGTCTAGCAAGAAACGGGAGCGGGCGCACACGCAAACGCGTTTCAAGCACGATTGAATCCCAAGAGCTCTGCCACCGAAATGAAAAAGCACCCGCCTCGGTAAACCGAGACGGGTGCTCAACAAAGCAAGAAACCAAGGCCCGTACGTTGCGTTAGCAGACCTGACGGATGGCGATGCCCTTCTGATACTCATCGACCTTAGCAAAATCGCCCAAACCCGGGCACTCGACCACGTTGGCGCCGGTGGCCATCGAGAGGCGCAGAGCGTCCTCAACACGCTCGGGAGCGTCGTGCCACACGGACAGGAAGGCAGCGAGCGAGGAATCGCCGGCGCAGACCGTCGACAGCAGCTTGACCTCAAAGGTGCGGTTGGCAAACCAGATGTGCTCGCCGTTGGAGAAGTACGCGCCGTCGCCACCAAGGGTCAGCAGGACGTTCTTGGCGCCCTTGGCATGCAGCTCGGCCATCGCGCCCTTGACAGACTCGTCGTCGCCACCGCTCACCTTAATGCCAAAGATGTCGAGCAGCTCGTCGTCGTTGGGCTTAATGAGCAGCGGCTCCATGGCAATGAGGTCTGCCAGCTGATGGCTCGAGATATCGAGCACGAACTCAGCGCCTTTCGCCTTCACGCGGCGCAGGACCTCGGCCAGGAAGCCCTCGGAGGTGTTGGGAGGCAGCGAGCCGCTAATGACCAGGCAGGTCATGTCTGCGAGCGAATCGATAAGCTCAAACATCTCCTGCTCGTTGGCCTCGTTGATGGCGGCACCGGCGTTGACCATGTTGTACTCGGTGTCGGGGCCGGCGTTGAGGAAGACGTTGACGCGCGTGATGCCGTCGGTCCACACGGGCTTGACGGGCACGCCCAGGGCCTCGGCGCCCTTGACGATGAACTCACCCGAGAAGCCGGCAAAAAAGCCCAGGATCGTGGTGTCGACGCCGTAGTGATCGAGCGTGAACGAGACATTGAGGCCCTTGCCGTTGGGCGTATAGACCGCGTTGCGCGTGCGGGTGACGGTGTTGGCCGAAAGGCCGTCGCAGGCGATGTTGTAGTCAATGGCGGGATTTGCAGTGAGCGTATAAATCATGAATGTTCCTTTCACGAAGCAACGTGTTAATGAAAGTATATTCCACGCTTCGGCAAAAGGCTACAACAACTCGGCGAACGGTGTGGAAGCGGTGAAGGGCGGTTTCATCTCACTTTTCCCACGAAAAAACGGCGCCCCGATCAAAACCGGGACGCCGCATACGCACGAATTTGTCGCGTTTCGCTTACTTGCGATCGAGCTTACGGACGGCAACGCGCTTGCTGTACTCGTCAACGTGACCGAAGTCGCCGATGCCGACGGACTCAGCGACGTTGGCGCCGGTGGCCATAGCGAGCTTCATGGCCTCCTCGACGTTGTCGCGATCCCTGTACCACTTGTGCAGGAACGCAGCGAGGGTGCAGTCGCCGGCGCAGACGGAAGAGACCAGCTTGATGTTGAACTCACGCTTGGCATACCAGATGTCCTCGCCGTTGGAGAAGTAGGCGTCACCGCGGCTACCACGGGTGAGCAGCACGTTCTGGACGCCAGCCTCGTGAGCCAGCTTCATGGCAACGCGGACCTCGTCGTCGGTGTCGACCGGCACGCCGAAGATGGCCTTCATCTCGTGATGGTTCGGCTTGATGAGCAGCGGCTTCTTGTGAGCGAGCTCCTTGAGCTTGTCGGAGGACAGGTCCAGGACGACGTCGGCGCCACGGGCCTGAGCGTGCTCCATGACCTGAGCCAGGAAGTCGGGCGTAGCTTTGGGAGGCACGGAGCCGGAGACGATCAGGCACTCAAGGTCGCCCGCGGTGTCCAGGATGTTGTAGAGCTCCTCCTGGTGCTGCGGCGTGATCGGAGCACCAGGGTTCAAGATGCCGTACTCGTGCTGGCCATCGTTGACGTAGGTGTTGATGCGCGTGATACCGTCGGTCCAGACCGGGCGGCAGAGGCAACCCAGGTTCATGACCTCCTCGACGATAAACTTGCCCGTGAAGCCGGCGAAGAAGCCGAGCGCGACGGTGTCGACGCCCATCTTCTTAAAGGCGAAGGACACGTCGAGGCCCTTGCCGTTAGCCGTGTAGCTGGCCGAGCCGGTGCGGACGTTCTCGTCGGGCTCGAGCGGAGAGCTCGAAACCGTCATGTCGACAGCCGGGTTAGCGGTTAGCGTGTAGAACATTTACAGTACCCCCTGTATATGTGAGGGCCGCGTGGTCGGCCCATTCCAACCACGCGGTTACCTCTGATACCAAATTAGCGAGCTGCGGACTCGAGCAGTGCCTTGACCTCGGCAGCGGTGTTGCAGGCGAGCGCCTTCTCGGCGAGCTCGTCGCACTCGGCCTTGGTCCACTGGCTGATGGTCTTGCGGGCGCGCAGGATGGACGGAGCGCTCATCGAGAACTCCTCCAGGCCCCAGCTGATCAGCAGCGGCTCGAGCAGCGGATCGGCAGCAGCCTCGCCGCACATACCGACCATGATGCCGGCCTTCACGCCGCTCTCGATGATGTTCTTGAGCGAGCGGAGCACGGCGGGATAGTAAACCTGGTACAGGTTGGAGATGGTGTCGTTACCACGGTCGGCGCACATGGTGTAGCCGATCAGGTCGTTGGTGCCGATGGAGAAGAAGTCGGCGACCTCGGCCAGGCGGTCGGCGAGCAGCGAGGCGGCAGGCGTCTCGACCATGATGCCGACCTCGATGTTCTCGTTGAACTTGCGACCCTCTTCGGTCAGCTCGGCCTTGCACTGCTCGACAAGCTCCTTGACAGCCAAGACCTCCTCGACACAGGTGACGAGCGGGATCATGATCTTGACGTCACCGAAGGCGCTAGCGCGCAGCAGGGCGCGGAGCTGGACCTTGTACTGGTCGGGGTTGGCCAGGCAGTAACGCACGGCGCGGAAGCCCATGAAGGGGTTCTCTTCCTTGACCATGTGCAGGTACGGAATCTCCTTGTCGCCACCCACATCGAGCGTGCGGATGATGACCGGAGCGCCCTTGAGCGCGCTGGCGACCTTACGGTAGGCGTTGAACTGCTCCTCCTCGGAAGGAAGCTCAGCAGAGTCCATGAACAGGAACTCGGAACGGAACAGGCCGATAGCCTCGGCGTCGTGATCGAGCGCGTTGGGCACGTCATCGGGGTTGCCGATGTTGCAGGCAATGATCTTCTTGATGCCGTCGGCAGTCACGGACGGCTTGCCGCGGAAGGCCTCGAGAGCCGCCTTCTCGGCAGCGAAAGCCTCGGCCTTGGCAGTGTAAGCGGCGAGCGTCTCCTCATCGGGATCGGCCTCGACGATACCCTTGCCACCGTCGACGACAACGGTCATGCCGTTGCGCAGTGCGGTGCAGCTGTTGGAAACCGAAAGGACAGCCGGGATCTCGAGGGCGCGCGCAATGATTGCGGAGTGCGACGTGCGGCCACCAGTCTCGGTGACGATACCGGCAACGTGGGCCTTATCGATCGTGGCGGTCATGGACGGCGTGAGGTCGTGCACGACAACGACGGTGTTCTCGGGCAGGACGGAGAGGTCGACGACCTCCTTACCCAGCAACTCGGCCAGAATGCCGGTACGGATGTCGGCGATGTCGGCCGCGCGCAGACGGAACATCTCATCGTCCATGGACAGGAACATGTTCTCGAACATGGTCGAGGTGTCCATGAGCGCCTGCTCGGCGCAGGTGCCGCCGTCAATGGCGGCGTTGATGGCGTCGGTCATGCCCGGATCCTGAGCCAGGACAATGTGTCCGCTCATGATCTCGGCCTCGGCCTCGCCCACCGTCTCCTTCATGTGGTCGGCCTGAGCCTGGGTCTTCTCGCAGAAGACCGAAAGAGCGGTCTGATAGCGCTCCTTCTCTGCTGCCGAATCAGCAACCTCGTGCGGCTCAAACGTCAAGTCGGGATCGACGGCGACCATGACAGTGCCGATACCGATGCCCTCGGAAGCGTTGACTCCCTGATACATTCCCATTCCTCTCTCCGTGTCATGTGATAAAGCGTTTTGCCATATCCATGACAAAAGAGCGCAGCTACCTTAAAACAGGTCACTGCGCCCCCAAATATGAACTTAGTTGTTCAACATGCGACCCGTTTGAGTTCTACTCGCCAAGACCGCTCTTGATGAGCTCGATGGCAGCAGCCAGAGCCTCGGCCTCGTCGGCGCCGTCGCACTTGACCTCGACCTCGGTGCCGCAGGGGATACCAGCAGCCATGAGGGCCATCGGGGACTTGCCGTTGACCTCCTTCTCGGGGGTGACGACCGTCACGTCACAGGCGTACTTGCCCATGGTGGAGGCAAACAGACCAGCCGGACGCATGTGCAGACCCTGAGGATTAACGAGGGTAGCCTTCTCAGAAACCATAATTGACTCCTTTTTTGTGTTTAACCCCTGTCATGCATGTGGCAGGAGTCAGATTCACGACGTTGTTTATATTAACTCACATCAAACGGTTTTTCATTGTGTTTCGCACGAATTGTTGGACAGATGTCGTTCGCTGTCCGCTCGCCTGCCGGGCGGGGCGGTTAAGTTTGCTGCTCTACAGTCCTGCGCAAGACGGAAAGCACATTAAGTGCTTTC
>CABQJK010000070.1 GCA_902464495.1 uncultured Collinsella sp.
ACCCAGCCATTTGAGGTGTGCCTTGTTTCAAGGCTTGATTAGTATAACCAAGGACACGCTCCGGTCAACCGAGAATTTTAAAAAAGTTTTTGAGCACGGCGGCAGCCGCAACCTCGGCCCCACAGAGCAGCACGTCAGAGGCATCAACCGACCGCAAGAAGTTTCTCGCTCAGGGCCACACGAGCAAACTCACTTGGCGTCATCCCCTCGGCTGCCGCCCTTCGGCGAATCGCCTCCTTCATTCCTAGGGGAATCTTGACCGATAGCGTTGCCGTCCCCTCACTTGAGAGCGGGGGCCGCCCGTGCACGATCCCCCCAACGGTGTGTTCGCCATCCGGAAACTCGCCATGCTCGTACGACTCGCACCACGTGTCAATCATTTCGTCCGTTACAACCTGACCATTAGCGGCCGTATATGTCTTGCCCATCATCGACCCCTTTGCCGAGCTCGCTCAATCTCTTGCCAGAATTTCTTCTGAACCGGAGACAACGCATGAATGATGAGCCATCCACGAATAAGTTCGACCGCAACGAGCTCCACACTCCGACCGTTCGGAAGCCATCCAATCGCAAGCCATCTCGGCGGCTCGTCTTCCGACTCACGACGAATACACTCAGTGACTGCGAGCCAAGTGCCATACACCTGCTTTTTCGTCAGGTGCTTTTTTGGCGTTGGGATGAATCTCCACGTCCATGCATCTTCCCCTCCATCTTACCCAATTTCGTATGACGAAAGTCCGCTGTCGCCATTTCTTAAGCCGGTACTCGTTGAAAAGCAGGGGGCGATGCGAGCATTGAGGGGCGTTCTAGCACGGCCCAGGCGCATGGGTGGGAGCACATGCGCCAAGGGCGAACGTTTTCGTAGCATGCGAGGACGTTGCCGCTGCGATCGATGAAGGCAATATCGATGGGATAGGCCATAAAGCACGTGTGGACCGAGGAACATTGCGGGAACGCCATGACGAGCGGAAGGCCGCCAGCCGTGATCGGCGACCGCCCCAGCATGCCGCGCAGGCGTGCGGCAAACGACTCCGCCACCACAAACTCTGCCGGCGTCCAGACCAACCTGTTGAGCGCCCGCGCGTAGGCGATGTAGGACGAAACCGCAGTCACATAACCACCCCCGGACGCCATGGGTCGATCGTTACCACGCGCTCATGCGACAACTGTGCCGGCGCACCCAAAGAGAGACCGGCAATGCTCAGCGAGCTCGGCCATGGCTCGTAGTGCATGGTGCAGGTATAGGTCCTAAACGTTCCGGATAGAGAGAGCAGGCCACCGTCCGATGCCGCCGCACCTTGTTCACTCGACACTTCGATCTGCAAGTCATAGCCTTCCATGGCATTCAGAATCTGAGTCTGGACCGTCGCCGAGGCATCAATGGAGCTTTCGCCGCCCTCCCCTTCCGGCGCCACGGCATGCGCCAGCACGATATCGGGCACCACGCGGTCGAAACGCGCGACCGCACTGGCAAAGATCATGACGTTGTACACGATGAGCGCCAAAACCAGCAGGACAGGCGTAACCACGGCCATCTCGACCGTTGCCTGAGCACGTTCCTCGCGCATGATTGCACGAGCGCTCATTACGACCCACCGCCCAAGGCGCCCACCAGCGTGGCGACATCGACGGTAAGCGGGATGGACCCGCCGCCGGGCAGAGGAATCTCCGCAAGCGTGAACACCGTGCCACTGATGGTGCGCTCGACTTGATACTCCAAGGCTTCGCAAAGCGCCTTGGGATCGGTCACGCCCAGCGGGATACTTCGCAGCTTGTCCTGCGCTTTAGAAAGACCCGTGATGTCTGAGCCCGGACTCCTAATGACGTTGGCAGTATCGGTCAGCACGGGCTTTCGTAGGCGCAGGTCGCACGGCTCGAGCCCGAGGGCCGCCACGGAAGACGAGACCGTGTCGCCGAGCCACGATGCAATGGAACCCAGTGCGCCGCTACCCCCTCCCAAGTCATTGATCATCTCGCCCATGAGTTCGTCGGCCGAGCCTTGGATATCCCCGTATCCTACGAGCAGCCGTCCCCAAACATCCATGACGCCGTCGAGTACGCCGGCAACGCCACCCGAGCGCTCCTCCAGTGTCGAGAAAAACCGCGAAAGGACGTTGTTCTGTGCAGTAGCGTCATCGGGTGCCAGGACCGCGGCCGAGATCGCACCGCGGCTGCCCAGCTCGACCGCCGTGTTAAACGAGGAGTTGAGTTCGTCAGGGCTGGAGATATCACCCGAAGCCGCAAAGGCGATCACGCCGTTGCGACCGGGCGGGGCGATACGCGGACGCTCGCCCGAAAGCGCTTTGATGGCCTGATCAAACGCATTACCCGCACGATCGGCCTCGTCCTCGGTTTGACGCATGAGCTCAAGTTCCTTGTTGCGAAATTCGACGTACTTCTCCAAGGCCCTTTTGAACTCGTCAAAGTGGTACTCGAAGCCCCTTTCGACGGAAGTCGTTGCAATCGCGACGTAACCCAAAGACGAAACACCAAAATGGCATTCGCTGCATGTTTCATGGCCGTCAAAAGCCGCGACAGACGCCAGCCCACCAGGCGTTCCCTTTTTGTAATTTGGGCAGTCAGTTCCGTAATGCAGATAGGACACTTTATTTAGTTCACTCGTTGGCCAACGTGCATCGGTGTAAAGTTCAGTCGTCCGTGCCTCATCTGGATTTCGCGGAAGAAAGGGGATGTAGGTGGAAACCTTTCCGTCCTCTTCAGCTATATACGCCCGTTCAACTTCTTCACTCGCGTAAGCGAAGAACGCCTTTCGCGCAGCAGAATCTGCCTGTTTTTCCGGACTCTCACCAAGTGGCTTCTCGTTTGCCAAGCGCACTCGGTAATATGTCTTCGCACGATTGAGTGCAATTTGTGGCTCCCAGTCAATGCTCGAGACATAATGCTTGTTCCGCTCGCCTGAAAGCTCTGTCAAACTACCCACACGCTCCCACATACATGAGCAGCTACCAACCGACCCTTTATCCGACCCACCGCAATCCGCCAGCCAGGCGCGCTCTTTGGCCTTCGCCGTCTCCTCGGAAGCCTTCCGCAGCTCCTCGGCCGCATACTCCAAATCTTCCGATGTGTCTTTAATCGCATCGGTCGAGATCTCGGAACCCTTGAGCGCAACGAAATCCGACTCGGATGTCCGAGGCACGGCAAGCGCCGTTCCGGTATACGTCACGCTATCGGTATCCTGCGCCGACACCGCCTGCGTAGCTCGCGCGGCGACCAGATACGGTAAAGCCGTCTCGATTTTCTGTAAGCCTTCCGATGCGCTTTTGGCAAACTTGTTGCGCGTTTTAATAATCTCAATTCCAGTATCGACCATATTGCCGGCAACCGGCTCGGCACCCGGAATGAGGATGGCGACCAAGCCGGTGCCAATCGTGGCAAACCCCGCTAGTCCCAAGCTCAAGATGCTCGCATCCACCACCGTGGCTGCCGTGTGATAGGACGACACCACGTTGGCGCCCGCCAGAGCACCACTATCGGCAGCCACCTGGGTGTCCCCCGCACGTGACATGCTCCATATCGCCGCGGTCGATGAAAACAACAGCGTGAGCACCACCAGGATGACCACCGCAGAGGAGAGCGTGGTGTAGGCACCGTCTTCGATAAACAGGTCGACGCCGGCGCGACCCATAAAGCCGCCCCGCTTGCGGTGAGTGCCCGGCCGACAACGGTCTGCAAGCCCTCGCGTCGCCCGCAGCAGGCAGCGTTTAATCCCACGCAGCAATCCACGAATCATAATCTCCCTCCAGCCATTCGGGACGCGATTGATACGAAACATCGACTTTGAGCTCGATATAGCCGCCCTCGCCCGCACTGCCCATGGCCTGAGCAAATGCACCAATCACGGGCAACGGCTTGACCTCGCCAACAACGGACACAGACGAAACGCCACCCGCGCCGGCCCGGCCAAGCTCGATATCCCACGACAGCGGCCCGCCGGCATGGAAGATCGAGACATTGGGCACCGCGGCAAGTCGACGACGGGCAAACTCCTTAAGGTCGTCGTCTTCCGCCGTCGTCGTGGTCATGAGCCGCGCGGTCTCGGCGGCGGCAGACTCCATAACCGCGCGCGTATAGAGCAGGCACACCGGTTGTAGCGCGAGAAGGATGAGCGTCAGAAACGTCGGCAGCAAAAAGGCAGCCTCGACCGTAGACTGCGCCCGGTCCTCGCGCGCAATATCAATACAACGCGATGTCCTTAGCGCCCGCAGCGGCGTCGATAACCAATGTCGAGGCAACGCCATGAGACGCCGCCCGCTCGACCAGCGCCGCCAGGCGCCCATCGGTGCCGGCGCGCCAGAGCCCCGCGATCGCCAGCACAATGGAAAGCAGAGCCACCGTGACGATGGCGTATTCGACGGTCGACTGGGCAGATTCCTCACGCAGAACGTCATGCATTTCACAACCCCTCCTTTGAGCCCGCCGTCTTTGGAGCCAGGCGCACCGCGCGCAAGCGGCACGAGGCATCACCGGCATCCGCGGCAACCGTCACCATGTCGACCCAGCCGCGTCCGTCACGCACGATGGCGCCCCAAACATTGCCCTTGATGTCGAGGTAGCCGCTCAGGGCCAGCTGCGCCGTGGGCACCTCGCGGTAGGTGCGCAACAGATCTGCCGCCGCCTCGGTCATCGGTCGATCCTCGGACCATGCAAGACGAACCGCAATCGCGTTGTCTGCAGAGGGCTCCGTTGCGCTGGCCGCCCGCTCGTCAAGCGCCTGCAAAAAGGTCCGAGCCGTGACGGCGGCATCCTGGACGCCCGCATCCCGCGCGTCTTCCGCTTGTGACGCTACCGCCGAGCCCGATCCCAAATCGGCGGTAGCGTCTGGACGCTGCTGCCGCGCGGCGTTAAGCCCCCAAAGCACCGCCGCTATCGCCACGGTCAGGCAAGCAAACACCAGCAGCACCCCGATGGGGCGCTCGCCCTCTACAGGCTGTTGATGCCCTCGCTGATAGCGTTCCATAGATCTTGGACCTTGCCCTTAAATGCGACGATGGCGATAATCGCGATCACCACGAGCACGCCGACCAAGATGGCATACTCGGTGGTACCCTGTGCACTCTCCTCCTGCAATAGTTCCTTGGCGCGCTGACGAACATGTGCCGCCCGGCAAAACGCCCAGCCCTGGACCTTGCCAGCAGCGTCAGTCATCGTGTTCATGTATTCCTCCCTACATCATCCCGCCTGCTCCCAGCAGCGGG
>CABQJK010000071.1 GCA_902464495.1 uncultured Collinsella sp.
AGGTTGCGGGCGTTGAGGTGCGCGATGATGCGCTTGTGGAAGATGGCAAACATGACCAACGCCGCAGGCAGAAAGCGCACGTAGAGCAGTTCAAACACCGGAATGGTGTCGAGCGCGTCCTTCATAGTGGTAAAGGAGTAGCCCCAGATAATCGCCACCGAAAGCAGCAGAACCTTCCAGAACAGCGGCGAGCGAGCACCGGCGCCACGGGAGATGCCGCCCGCACCCAGGTCCTCGCGAGCAACAGGACTATCGGGCATCATTTCGATATTGTCAGTGGCATGCTGGGCCATGGAACATCCTCACACTCAATCTTGGGCGTGGTGTCCGCACGCGTATGGCTGCGTGCCGCCTCATGGTCAAAAAAAACGGGGCGCACCGGACCCCCGGCACGCCCCGCTACTGTAGCAACAACCAAGCAGCCCACGCAATCCAGCCCGCTAAAGCGTTTTGTTCCGCCGTTCTACCGAACGGCGGACCGGCCGACGCTGCGCGAGCCGCATTCACACCAATCTGACGTTCAATTTCAAGGGCGCGACCAGAAGGTCAGCGCCCTTTCATTTCACGTCACCTTGGCGCAAATGCGGCTCGCTCGCTGACATTATCACAGCATCAGCGTTTACATTGTTGCGCTAGATTAATTTAGTACTCTCCAGCTTTTCGATAATCCAGTCGTTGGCTTTGATGACCGGACGGCGGAAGACGACGCCCAGGGCCAGCGACGGAATCAGATAGCTCGCCAGAATGCCCAGCTCAACCCAGTACTCCATATGGTAGGCGCCAGCCATGGCGGCGTGCATGGCGTTGATGCCATGGGTAAACGGCAGGAACGGATATATCGCCTGGAACACGGGGCCGGTCATCTCGATGGGGAACGTGCCGCCCGAACCGCCGACCTGCATGACCAGCAGCACAACGGCGAGCGCCTTGCCGATATCGCCAAACGACACCGTAAGCGTGTAGACGATATTGGAGAACACGAGACTCGCGACCCAGCCCGCCAGCACAAACTGCAGCGGGTTGTCGCACTGAATTCCAAAGAACAGGATGTCGCCCGCGCACACGAGCGTTGCCTGCAGCAGGGCCAGACCACCAAAGAACACGTAGCGACCCAGGTAGATCTCGTGCAGGCGCACGGGAATGAGCTCGTTGATAAGCTCATCGTCAACCGAGACCTTCATCATGGCCGCCAGTACGATCGAGCCGACCCAGAGCGACAGAATCGTGTAGAACGGCGCCATGGCAGAGCCGTAATTGCGAATCGGATAGACCGGCTTGCGGTCGAGTGCGACGGGGCCGGAAAGCGACGCGGCCAGACCCTCGGGGTCGTTGCCGATCATTGTCTTGATCGTGGCCAGATCGTCCGACATAAGGGCACCGTCGAGTTCGTCCTTGAAAGCGCTAATCTTGTCCGATGCCTCACCAAGCTGATCGGAAGCCTTGTTGACCAGCTTTGCAGCCTTAGAGAGGCCCTTTGCCAGCGAACCGGATGCGTCGGTCAGACCGTCTACGGCACCATCCAGGTCGCCCGAGATGCCATTGAGCGAGTCCAGAATGCCCGAAACCGTCTTCTTAAGCTCCTTGGCCTTAACCGAGAACGTGGAATCGTAGTCGGACTTGGCACCCGAGATGCCCGCCTTGGCATCGGCGATAGCCTGGTCGACCTCGGCACGCGTGCTGTTGGCCTCTGCCATGCTGTCAGAAAGGGACTTTGCGGTTGCCGTCAGGTCCTTGGCGTTGTTGCGATACTCCACCGCGATTCTGCCCAGCGATGTTGCCACAGATTTGAGGCTCTCCTGGAGCTTTTCGTTACTCACCTGCTCGGCAAAACTACGGAGCTGGTCGGCCGTGGCATCGATATCGTCGGCACGCGCATTGAGCGCCGCCGCGGCATCGTTGAGCTGGGACACTGTAAGGTCGACATGCTGATTTGCGGCATCGAACGCCTTCGCAAGCTCGGCGGACACATTGTCAAACGAACCCGCGCTTCCGTCAATCGCGGCGTTGATGGCGTCGTTGGCGGCCTTCAGCGCATCCTTGGAATCGCTCATACCGCTCTTGGCGTGCTCCATCAGCTGCTTGGCCGACTCATCCACCGTGCTTGTCTGCTGGAGCATACCGCTCGCCGACGTCAACGAATCGGACGTAGAGCTCAAAATGCCCGCCAGCGACGAAGCGTTGGCCTGAACGTCTTGCAGGTCCTCAATCGAATCGCCGAGCGTCGAGGACAGGTTGGCGATAAAGTTGCTGACCTGCTCGGTGCTCATGTAGTCGAGCAGGTTTGACACCGTCTTAAGACCGATGGTCGTGATGGTCTTGGTAAAGGTCTCGTTAACCTGGCTCTGAACGGCGCTCGAGCCCTTCTCGGTCACGATCTGTGCGATGGCGTTGGCCTTCTGGTTCTCGTAAAACTCGATATCGGCGTGCTTCACGTCGGTCGAGAAAAGCGTCATCATGTCGGAGCTAAACGTCTTGGGAATAACGACGGCAGCGTAGTACGCGCCCGACTTAACCCCCTCAATCGCCTTATCGCGGTCGTTGAGGACGACCCAGTCGAAGTTCTCGTTGCCGCGCAGGGTGGCGGTTACGTTTTCACCCACGTTGACCTCGACGGGAATCAGGTCGCTCTCGTAACCCTCATCGGTGTTGACCACGGCGATCTTAAGATTGCCGGTGTTACCGTACGGATCCCAGCTGCCGGCGATGTTAAACCACGCGTACAGACACGGCACGATAATGAGGCCCATCACGACAATCAAGCCGATCACGGAGCGAGACACGTTTTGGACATCGCGCTTAAACAGATGCAGGATGTTCTTCATTTATGCCTCACCTCCTTTAGAGTGCTTGCCGAGCGGTGCGGTGTCCCCGTCATTTCCGTTTACGTTGTCAACGCCGTCGGCATCTTGAGCCTTACGATGCGCGCTGATATGCGGCAGACAGCTCGTGGGCTGATCGCCGTTCTTGGTACCACGCTCGCTGGCGTTGAGGCCAAACATGCGACGGGCGGCAGGAATGGCGGCCGTGTGCTCGCGCATCTCGCGACGCAGGTCCTCATCCGAAAGCGCCGAGATGCGCATCTGGGTGTTGAGGCTTGCACGGATGTACTCGATATTGATAAGCCAGCCGCAAATGGCGATGACCGAGATAATCCAGATGACCAGCAGGATGATCTTGCCGTTGTTGTCGATGTCAAGGACCGTCGAAAGCAAAAAGAGCAACACCTGAACACCCACTACGGCGGCAAAACCGCCCTTGATGTAGTAGGGGTAACGGTGCTCAAAGGCCACCGCATGGTCGAGCAGCTCGCGACGGTACGAATCAGAATCGAGCATGACGCGCATTGCGGTGCGCAGCGAATAGCGCTGGCGCGGCAGGTCGTTGGACTCGCAAATCATCATACCGGTCGCGGAAAGCTGTTTATCAAAGAGCAGGTTAAGATTGAGCAGCAGCGGACGCAGCTGCAGACCGATAAAGAGCGCCACGATCAGGAACACGCCCAGGATGCACAGGTTAAACAGGTAGTTAAACGAGTACATGCCGCCGACCGTCTCGCGCAGCAGATTGATGCCGTAGGTAAAGGGCAGCAGTGGGTGCAACCACTGGAAGAAGCCAGGCATCATCTCAATGGGGTACATGCCCGACGAACCCGGAATCTGCACGATGACGAGGATGACACCGATTGCCTTGCCGATATGCTTAAACGTGGTGGACAGCGCATAGATGATGTTGACGTAGGTGAACGAGATGGCGATGCCGCCCAGCACGAACAGCAGCGGGCTGACACACTGCACGCCAATCACCAGATCGCCCACCGTAACGATGATGGCCTGGAACGCGCCCAGGATCACCAGTAGCAGCCAGCGGCCAAAGTAGCCCTGACGCGCAGTAAAGCTGCCGATGCCTTCGCGGTCGACCTCGAGCTTGTAGATGGCGATGAGCACGTAGCCACCCACCCAAAGCGCCAGGTTGGTATAGAACGGGGCAATGCCCGAGCCAAAGCTCTTGACCGGGTAAATCGACTTGGACGTCAGCTTGACCGGAGATGCCATAAAGTCGGCAACGTCATCGACGTCGACGCCCATCAGGTCTGCCAGGTCGCCCATGGACTCGGAGGTCTGCAGCGCCGCGATGTCGTTAGCGGCGGTTGCAAGCTTGTCCTGGACCTTGGCAAGGGAGGCGTCGGTTTGGGACAGCGTGGTCTTTGCCTGCTTGAGCGTGGCGTCGAGCTGCGCCAGCGTGCCGCGCGCGCTCGCTATCGCGGGGGTCATACCCGACACAATGCCGGTCAAATCGCCCGAAACGGCGGCAAAGGAGTCAAGCGCGCTCGAAGCCTTCGGAAGTGCGTTCTGACCCAGATCGGTCTGAGCCTGACCGAGGTTAGCCGTACCGGTCTGAATTGCCGCGTTGAGTGCGTTGCTCGCGTTCGAGATTGCCGTAGCGTCGTTTGCCATGGCGCTCGACTGTGCAGAAAGGCCATCCTTGATGCTCTGCAGCTTCTGGTTTTGCTCGCGAAGCGAATTGATAGTCGATGCGATGAGCGCGTCGGCGTCCTCCGATCCCGTCGACGTATCGTTAGCGAGAATCTGCAGGCGCTCGATGACAGCGCTGTTGTGGTCAATCGTCGCCTGAAGGGATTCGAGGGAGTTGTCGATACGGGTGGTCGTGGACGTAACCGTACCGGTGAGTTTGCCAATCGCGGCGTTCGCAGAAGCCGATGTCTTACCCAGCACGATGCTGCCCTCCGAAAGTGCCTTGGAGAGCGAGGTGATGGACTTGCCAGCCGTGGTGCGAGCTTCGCCCAGCAGATCATTACCCTGAGCGATTGCCTGCGTTAGCGAAGGCGCCTGTCCCTGCAGGCCCGCCAACGCAGCATCGGCCGAAGCAATCGAGCTGCTTGTCTTGTCGATGGCGGTGTTCATGTCGCCGATGGAATCACGTACTTCGCCCAGGGTATCAGACGCCTCGGACACCGAG
>CABQJK010000072.1 GCA_902464495.1 uncultured Collinsella sp.
GCGCGCATCTCGGCGCCGATAAGGTCGCGGGTTCCCTCCGCCTTCTGTGCCTGCATGGGCAAACACCTTTCTTTTGTATCGCGTCATAGGTAGTGGACATTATACGGCACAAAGCAGCAACGCGGCGGCGTGTCTGACCGAACGAGGGTATGGGGACTCGTTCGGCCAGACACGCCGCCGTGGTTTGTGATCCCTTTTCCTCCGTCCCCTTCGGATTACGTGATCCCTTGGGGACGGAGGAAAAGAGATCATTTCGTAGACCCGTGGCTGCCCTGGAAACCGAATGACAGTACGAGCATCCATTCGGCTTCCAGGGCAGCCACGGGCAGAACAGGCAAACAGGAATAGGCGGCGACCCGCTACTCCCCCGCCACGCTTGCGCGCAGCTTGGCGGCGATGGGCTCGGATGCCAGCAGGAACACGAGCATGACCACGGAGCACGCCAGGCACACGATCCAGGTGCTCGCAAAGGAGCCCGTGGCATCGAACAGCACGCCCGAGACAATGGCGCCCACGGTGCCGCCGACCATCTCGAGCGAGGTAATGGTGCCCGTGACCTTACCCAGGTCGGCCATGCCAAACTGCTTGGACGCGGCGATGGTAGGCGTGATGGTGCCCATGCACGTTCCAACACCAAAGCTCACAGCGGCGACAATAGGACCGAGGTCCGTCGTCGGGAAACACAGCGCCACGCAGGCGATAATGCACGCAACGGAGCCAAGGATATTGCCAAAGCGCAGGCCAAAGCGGTCATAGATCGCACCGAGCGAAATCTTGGCAATAACGACGGTGACCATGTAGGCCGAAAGTACGGTACCCGCCCACATGGGATCGTGGCCGCCCGTGACGATCTTGGTGCCGTTGACGGTGACGCTCGTCATATTCGTAACCTGGTTGGGCAGGATGGCGCCATTGACAAGGCCCATAAAGAGGAATGCCGCGACGAGCAGCCAGAATGCCGGGCTCTTCTTAATGCGCGACCAACCGACGCTGACCTCTGGGGCCGTATGCTCGTCCTTATCGCCCGCGGTGGAAACAGACGGATCGCCCGGGTTCTCGCCGAGCGGCTTCAGGCCAATCTCGGAAGGTTTGGTGCGGAAGGAATACGCCGTGATGGGCAGCGCCGCCACAATGCAGACGGCGGCAAGCACCAAGAAGGCGGAACGCCAACCCACGCTCACGATCAGCGAGCTTACGATCGGCGAGAGAATGGCACCGCCAAAGCCCGAGCCCGAAAGCGCAATGGAGATAGCAAGACCGCGCTTGGCCGTAAACCAGTTGGCAGTGACGAGGCTAATGAGCAGACGGGTCGAGGCTACGGCGAAGCAGCCCGAGACGGCAAAGAGCACGTAGACCTGCCAAAGCTCGCCCACAAAGCTCATGCCGACAAGCACGGCAGAGGTGGCGATAACGGTGAGGGAGCCCAAAACGCGGCCGCTCACCTTATCGGCGACATGGCCGATCACAAGCGAACCCACAACGCTCACCACGGTGGAGATGGCATTGGAGATGTTGTACTGCGCAAGGGAAATGCCCAGGTCGCTGACGATCAGCGGCTGGAACAGGCTCATGCAGTTGACGAAAATCGTGTAGCACGTGGCCATGATCACGAAGCCAGAGGCCACCACGAGCCAGCCGGGGAAGAACTTACGTTGCTGGGACATGGATTACTCCTTGTGGTCCGCAATGTATCCGAGAGCGACGGCGGCATAAGCCGCGGCGCCGAGGGGAAGCTCGGCATCGTTAAAGCGCGCCTTGGGATGGTGCTGGGCAAAATGCTCATCCGTATCGGTTACAGCGGCGCCCACGGTAAAGTACGCGCTCGGGATCTCGCTCGAGATAAGCGCAAAGTCCTCGCTCGCCATGGCGTGGAATAACGGCAGGAAAGCTGCCTTGGGCAATGTCGCACCCACATAGCCCAGCGATGCCTGGGTCATATCGTCATCGAGTACGAGCGGCGGAACATCCGAGAGTGTCTCGATGGTCGCCGGTGTGCGATACGTTGCCGCGACGCCATTGACGACCTCGGCGATGCGGGTCTTAAGATGCGCCATGAGCTCGACATCGAAGCCGCGCAACGTTCCCTCGAGCACGCAGGTGTCGGGGATGACGTTGGCCGCCAAACCGCCAGCGAACTTACCCACGGTAAGCGCGACCTCCTTGGCCGCCGGCACCTCGCGAGAGATAAGCTCCTGGAGTGCCAGGTGCACATGCACACCCGCCGTGATGGGGTCGATGCAGATCTCGGGGCTGGAGCCATGGCCACCCTTGCCCTGCAGTGTAATGCGGAAACCGTACACGCCCGAGAGCGCCGGGCTCCCATAGAGCACCAGGCCGAGCGGCGATTGGCTGTTAACGTGCATGGCGAAAGCCGCCTGGGGACGCGGGTTCTGCAACAGGCCATCGGCAATGGCAGCACGGGCGCCCTCAAAGGTTTCCTCGCCCGGCTGAAACAGCAGCTTAACCGTGGCATTGGCATCGACAAGCTCGGCCTCGCGAGCCTTGAGCAGGCGGGCGGCACCAAGCAGGGCCGTCGCATGCATATCGTGGCCGCAAGCATGCATGCAGCCGTTGACAGAGGCAAAAGGCTCGCCCGACTCTTCCGCGACGGGAAGGGCATCCATGTCACCGCGCAGCATGATGACCGTGCCGGCCTGATCGTCTGTACACGTACCGTTGCCCTGGGCCGCCACGGCCGCACCGGCGCCGATGAGACCCACAACACAGGAGCCGTCGACGAGCGTGGCAAACGGGATGCCCATCTCGGTCAGACGTGCCTGGATATACGCAGAGGTTTGCGGAAGTCGATTACCCAACTCGGGCGTCTGATGCAGGTCGTGGCGCCACGCAGCAAGCTTGTCTGCAAAAGCTTGAGCCTCGGCAACAAGACCGTCACCGATAGCGGCTTGCGCTGCCGGGGTGGCCTTGGGCGCTGGTTGCGGTTGAAAATCGGACTGAGCTGGTGCCATAGATGCCCTCCAGTATTATTTGTGCAGCAAACACTTTGATGGTCTAAAGTGCAAGGTATAACTGTAAGGGCGTTACATAAAAAACGCCGCCCCAGAAGGGCGGCGCAACAAGTTGTTTACAATTGCGTGCAATTATTTCGGCGCAAAAAATCGAAATGTGTCTCGCTCAAGATAATCGACAAGAAGATGAGGACGAAGCCGGCAAGCAGACGCGAGGTGAGCGCCTCCCCCATCAGCAGCACCGAAAACAACACGCCCGAAGGGGACTCCATCGACAGGAGCAATGAGCCCGTCGAGGCCGGGACGTGCGCCAAGCCGACGTTTTGGATGAGCAGCGCCACGCACGTGCAGCCCACCGAGAGAAAGGCCATCACGCCGATAAAGCTCGGCGTCCACACGGACGCGGGCGCTTGAGTCTCGAACAACAGCGACGAGATAAGGCTCAAGACGCCATTGCCCACAAACATCCAAAACGTGATGACGTTGATGTCCATCTTGCGGCCGTACTTGGCCGTCACCGCCATCTGAATGGCAAAGAAAACCGCACCGCCCAGCGTGATGGCATCACCGATGTTGAACTCGACGCTATCGAGCGCCACCAGGCCAATGCCCGCTAGACAGAGCAATGCGGCGCCCAAGTTGTAACGAGTGAGCTTTTCGCCACTTAGGAAATAGCTCGCAAACGGGACCAAAATGCAATACGTGCCCGTCAAAAAAGCGTTCTTGCCCGCCGTGGTGTGCGCCAGACCGACTGTCTGCAGAGCGTAGGCGGCCCACATAAGTGCGCCCATTCCAAGTCCGACGATAAGGTTGCGGGCGTTGAGGTGCGCGATGATGCGCTTGTGGAAGATGGCAAACATGA
>CABQJK010000073.1 GCA_902464495.1 uncultured Collinsella sp.
CGTATCTTTCCAAACAGCAAAGCGGGCAGGGTGCCCGCGAGTCGCATGTATGAAAGGAAGATCATGCTCGATCAGGCTTATTCTCGTCGTCAGTTCCTCGGCCTCGCTGGTGGTCTTGCCAGCATCGTCGGTCTCGGCCTCGTTGGTTGCGGCGGCTCCGGCGCATCCGACGCCGCCGACAAGGGTAGCGCCGCTGCTGCCGAGTCCGTCTCGGGCGAGGTAACCTACGACGGCGCCTCCTCGTTCCAGGCTCTCGTCGAGGCTGCTGCCGAGAAGTTTATGGATGCCAACCCCGACGTCTCCGTCTCCGGTTCGGGCAACGGTTCGGGCAAGGGCCTGACCGCTGTTGCCGCCGGCACCGTCACCATCGGTAACTCCGACGTCTTCGCCGAGACCAAGCTCGAGGCCGATCAGGTCAAGAGCCTCGTCGATCACGAGGTCGCCGTCGTGGGCATGGGCCCTGTCGTCTCCAAGAACGTCAAGGTCGATGACCTGTCCCTCGAGCAGCTCAAGGGCATCTTCTCCGGCCAGATCACCAACTGGAAGGAGGTCGGCGGCGACGACGCCAAGATCGTCGTCCTCAACCGCAAGGCCGGCTCCGGTACCCGCGCCACCTTCGAGGCTGCCGTCTTTGGCGACGAGGCCGTCGACTTTAAGGGCGACGCCGAGCTCGACAAGTCCGGCGATGTCCAGACTCAGATGGGCAGCACCGACAACGCCATCTCCTACCTCGACTTCTCGCACTTCGATGACTCCAAGTTCAACGCCATCATGGTCGAGGGCGTCGAGCCCAAGAGCACAAACGTCACCGACGACTCCTTCAAGATCTGGGCGACCGAGCACATGTACTGCGCGAAGGACGCCGACGAGGCCACCAAGGCCTTCCTGGAGTTCATGCTTTCCGAAGACGTCCAGGGCAAGCTCGTCGAGGAGCAGGGCTTTATTCCCGTTTCTGCCATGAAGGTCGTCAAGGACGCCAGTGGCAAGGTCTCCGCTAAATAAGTAATCGCCCCCGGAAAGGTTTGCAATGGCAAAACAGCTGCCAAAGCGCGAGCTTGAGAACGTGGGCCTGGGCGTCACGGGTGCGTGCGTAGCGCTCGTGACGCTTGTCGTTGCCGCGCTCATCTTTATGGTCGCCCAAAAGGGCCTCTCGGCTTTTTTCAAGGACGGCGTCTCGATCGTCGAGTTTTTTACCGGTACCAAGTGGGACCTGGCCAACACGGCCGAAAACGGCCTGCCCTACACTGGCGCCCTGCCCCTGATCGTCACCTCGTTTGCGGTCATGGTGCTCTCCACGCTCATCGCACTGCCCATCGCCATCGGCTCTGCCATCTTTGCGGTCGAGATTCAGCCTAAGTTTGGCTCCAAGGTCTTTCAGCCGCTTATTGAGCTTTTGACCGGCATTCCCTCGGTCGTCTTTGGCCTCATCGGTTTTCACGTGGTCGTCGGCCTTATGAAGAGCGTTTTCCACGTGAGCACAGGCCTGGGCATCTTGCCCGGCGCCATCGTGCTGGCCGTCATGATTCTGCCGACGATGACCACGCTTTCGGTCGATGGCCTGCGCGCCGTGCCCGATAGCTACCGCCAGGGTTCGCTCGCGCTGGGCTACACCCGCTGGCAGACCATCTGGCACGTGGTGCTCAAGTCCGCCATGCCATCGCTCATGACCGCAGTCATCCTTGGCATGACCCGCGCCTTTGGCGAGACGCTCGCCGTGCGCATGGTCATTGGCGGCATCGAGGCCATGCCGACGTCGCTGCTGTCGCCGGCGTCTACCATCACCACCACGCTCACCACGTCCATGGCGGTCTATGCCGAGGGCTCGGCCCAGGACGACGTCCTGTGGGCGCTCGGCCTGCTGCTGATGGGCATGAGCCTCATCTTTATCCTGATCATCCATCTCATTGGCCGCAAGGGGGCGAAGGCTCGTGGCTAGCACGCGCATCCATATCGACGAGGCGAGACTCGGGCGTGTCCAAAGGCAAGACCGTATCGCCACGGGCGTGCTGACGGCGATTGTCGCCATCGTCATGCTTATCGTCGTCTCCATGGTGGCCTACATCCTGTTCGAGGGTATCTCGACGCTGTTCCAGCCGGGCTTTCTCACGCAGCCCGCGCGCGCCAACGGAACCCAGGGCGGCGTGCTCTACCAGCTGTTCGACTCGTTCTATCTGCTGCTGATCACCCTGATCATCTCGGTGCCCATCAGCCTGGGCGGCGCGGTCTTTTTGGTTGAGTACGCGCTCGATGGGCCTATTCGCGACATCGCCTCGACCGCCATCGAGACGCTGTCCTCGCTGCCCTCCATCGTTGTCGGCATGTTCGGGTTCCTGGTGTTCTCGGTGCAGCTGGGCTGGAAGTACTCCATCATCTCCGGCGCCGTTGCGCTCACCATGTTCAACATCCCCATCCTGGTGCGCGTGATTCAGCAGGCGCTCGAGGACGTGCCGCAGGCCCAGCGCGATGCGTGCCTGGCTATGGGCCTCACTCGCTGGGAGGCCACGCTGCATATCCTGATTCCCGAGGCCATGCCTGCCATCGTGACCGGCATCGTGCTTTCGGCCGGCCGCGTGTTTGGCGAGGCTGCAGCGCTACTCTTTACCTCGGGCATGAGCTCGCCGGTTCTCCTCAACTTCTTGAGCTTTAACCTGTCGAGCCCCACGTGCGCCTGGAACGTGTTTCGCCCCGGTGAGTCGCTCGCCGTGCACATCTACAAGATCTACGGCGAGGGCAGCCCCGAGGCCCAGCAGATTGTCTGGGGCACCGCGGCGCTGCTGATGATCTGCGTGCTGCTGTTTAACGTAATCGCCCGTATCGTGGGCAAGCAACTGGCAAGGAAGATGACGGCCGAATGAGCGAGATGAATGCAACGCCCGCAACCGAGGCGGCCACGTCCGAGACCCAGGACTTTCTGTCGAGCGTGGGGGAGAGTGAGAAGCGCGTTCGCGTGAGCGGCAAGGCCGTGAGCGACGAGGTCGTGCTCTCCACCAAGGACGTCAACGTGTACTACGGCAACCACCATGCGCTGCATAACACGTCGCTCGACTTCCACAAGGGCGAGATCACAGCGCTCATCGGGCCTTCGGGCTGCGGTAAGTCGACCTTTTTGCGCAGCCTCAACCTGATGAACCGCGAGATTCGCGGCTGCCGCGTGGAGGGCGAGATCAACTACCGCGGGCGCAACGTGAACACCAAGACCGAGAACACGTACGAGCTGCGTCGTTCCATTGGCATGGTGTTCCAGCAGCCCAACCCGTTTCGCAAGTCCATCCGCGACAACATTACGTTTGCGCCCAAGCGCCACGGCATCACCGATCGCGACGAGCTCGACCGCATGGTCGAGGAGAGCCTGCGCGGCGCGGCGCTGTGGGACGAGGTCAAGGACAAGCTCGACAAGAGCGCCTATGCGCTTTCGGGCGGTCAGCAGCAGCGCCTGTGCATCGCGCGCACGCTGGCGCTCAATCCCGACGTGATCTTGTTCGACGAGCCCTGCTCGGCGCTCGACCCCATCTCGACGCTGGCGATCGAGGACCTTATGTCGTCGATTGTGGCCGAGCGCGCCATCGTCATCGTGACGCACAACATGGAGCAGGCGTCGCGCGTGTCTAACCGTACGGCGTTCTTCTACATGGGCGATATGGTCGAGTACGACGAGACCGACGAGATTTTCCAACGGCCCAAGGATCAGCGGCTGAATGATTACCTCACCGGCATGTTCTCCTAGTCCGGGACATGCTTGAGGCCCGCGGCGGCCACGGTCGCCACGGGACTGATTGGAGAGGCGGGTCATCTCTTGCGGGAGATGGCCCGCCTTTTTG
>CABQJK010000074.1 GCA_902464495.1 uncultured Collinsella sp.
GCGGTCGACGCCCTTTCTTATTGGCGGTTATAAGCCCCAGCGCTTATTTGTTGACCTGACCGGCGCGGACGGCAGCCTTCTTGCGGTCGGTGGCGTTGAGCAGACGCTTGCGCAGGCGGATGTTCTTGGGGGTAATCTCGACCAGCTCGTCGTCGGCGATGTACTCCAGCGCCTCCTCCAGCGAGAAGGTGCGGGGCGGCACCAGCTGGACGGAGATATCGGAGGTCGAAGAACGCTGGTTGCCCAGGTTCTTGGTGCGGGCGATGTTGACGACCATGTCGCCGGCCTTGCTGCGCTCGCCCACGATCATGCCCTCGTAGCACTCGGTGCCCGGCTCAACAAACAGCTGGCCGCGCTCCTGCAGCGTGCCCAGGGCGTAGGCAACGGCCTTCTCGGTGGTCATGGAGATCATAGCGCCGTTCTGACGGTTGCCGATCTCGCCGGCGTAGGGGCCATACTCCAAGAAGGTGTGGTAGAACACGCCCTCGCCGTGGGTGACGTTCATGATGCGGTTCTTAAGGCCCATGATGCCGCGGGTCGGAATCTTAAACTCGAGGTGCGTCACGATGCCCGAGGTATCCATGCTCGTCATGATGCCGCCGGAGGTACCGAAGACCTCAACGACCTTGCCCGAGTACTCGTCCGGGCACTCGACGACGGCCTGCTCGACGGGCTCCATCTTGTTGCCGTTCTCGTCCTTCTTAAACAGAACGCGGGGACGGCCAACCTGGAACTCAAAGCCCTCGCGACGCATGGACTCCATCAGAACGGACAGGTGCAGGATGCCGCGACCCGAGACCTCGACGCCGCTCTTGTCCTCGAGCTCCTCGATCTTCATGGTCACGTTGTTCTCGGCCTCGTTGAACAGGCGTTCCTTGAGCTGACGGGCACCAACGATGTCGCCGTCGCGACCGACGAGCGGGGAGGTCGAAGCCTCAAAGACGATGGACAGGGTCGGCGGGTCGATCTCGATGGGCTCGAGCTCAACGGGGTTCTCGGGATCGGTGTAGACATCGCCGATATCGGTGCGGTCGATGCCCACGACGGCAGCGATGTCGCCGGCGCCGACTTCCTGGCACTCGGTGCGGCCCAGGTAGTCGAAGGTAAAGAGCTGTTTGACGGTAGCGGTGGCGCTGGAGCCGTCGTTCTTGACAACCAGGATCTGGTCGCCCTGGTGGATGGTGCCGGAGTACACGCGGCCGATGCCGATACGGCCGACGAAGTTGGAGTGGTCGATGGTCACGCACTGCATGGCCAGCGGGGCGTTCTCGTCAACCTCGGGCGCGGGCATGTCGTCGATGATCATGTCGAGCAGCGGATACATGTCCATGTTGCCGTCGTTGGGGTCAAGGCGGGCAAAGCCATTCATGGCGCTGGCGTAGACCACGTGCTCCATGGCGAACTCGAGCTGGTCGTCGGTGGCACCCAAGTCGGCCATGAGGTCCAGGCAGTCGTTGTAGGCCTTCTCGGGGTTGGCGCCCGGACGATCGATCTTGTTGATAACGATCATGATCTTAAGGCCGGTGTCGATAGCGTGACGCAGCACGAAGCGGGTCTGGGGCATGGGGCCCTCAAAAGCGTCGACCAGCAGCAGGGCGCCGTCGGCCATACGCAGCACGCGCTCGACCTCGCCGCCAAAGTCGGCGTGGCCCGGGGTGTCGATGACGTTGATCTTGACGTCCTTGTACTCGATAGAGATGTTCTTGGCGAGAATCGTGATGCCGCGCTCGCGCTCCTGGTCGTTAGAGTCCAGGACGCGGTCCTCGACCTGCTGGTTGGCACGGAAGGCGTCCGTGGCACGCAGGAGCTTGTCGACCATCGTCGTCTTGCCGTGGTCGACGTGGGCGATGATGGCGATGTTCCTCAGATTGTCTACGCGCATGTAGTTCCCCTATCTTCTATCCATATACAAACGGCACGCGTATGCGGCCCGCCCAGCGACACAACGCTCAGCGGGAATATTGAGCCTTTTACCGAAAACTCGTTTATTTTAGCGATTTTAGATAAGAGGGGTTTCCTCACCTGCAGGTTCAGGGTCGCTCCACATAAAACCATCGCCGGCACCCATGCCCTCATACAGCACGTATGCCGAAAAACCGCTCTCGAGCGTGGTTTCGAAGAAGCTCACGAGCAGGGCGTCGTGATAGCCGCCGTCAATTTCGACACAACCGGTGTAGCCGATGGCATAGCGGGCGATGCGGCCCAGACCCTCGTCCTTAAGACCCATCTTGTGCTCGGAGATAAAGTTGGTGGCCGCTTCGAGGCATGCCTCCTCGCCATCTTCGTCGAGCGCCGCCAGATATCGGTTGGAAGCAGCGTCCTCGATCGCCACAACTACGCCCGGATTCTCGCCGGCGGCAAGGTCGTCCAAGAACGCGCCGATCAGATCGCACACCATGGCGTCGAGCTCGGCGGAGACGTTACCGGCGTCCTGCATATCCTGTGCCATCTTTAGACCTTCCCATCGAGTCTGGCGTCGTTACAGTTCCTGTGCCTCGGCAGCGATCTTGGCGGCAGCGTCGCGGGCGCGCATCATATCCATCGCGCGCTTGTCGAGTACCTTGATCTGGTTGGTCAGCATGACCGCATCGACCACACCCCAGATTACCAAGCCTGTTGAAATCGAAAACCCAAGCGCACCAACTGTACCACGAAGGCGCGAGCAGATTGCCGCGACAAGGGCGGAGACGACAACCATCTTGATAAACGAGCCGCGGCGCTCGCGAAGCGTGCGGGCCTGCGTCACATAGGCAATGCGAGCCGCCTCAGAAGCCTCCGAGCGCATCTGGGCCTCGCGCGCAATGGCCGCCGCCTCAGCCGATACGCGGGTACCCATCAGCGACCTCTCCGCTCGCGTGCCAGACATTTAGAAGTCATCGGGGGAGAGCGTATGGACGAACTCGTCGAACTTCTCGAACTCCTGCTCGTCGTCGACATCCTCGGCGTGGGTGGAAACAGTGCCCAGGCGATTCATGATGTCGTCCTCCACGAACATGGGGGCATTGCTGCGCACGGCAAGGGCAATGGCGTCACTGGGGCGGGCGTCGATCTTGCGCTCCTCGCCATCGGCCAGTACGACGATCGTCGCGTAGAACACCGGCGGCTCGGCGCGAACGATCTCGATGCGCTCGAGCTTGGCGCCCAGGGCGTCAACGGTATCGAGCAGCAGGTCATGAGTAATCGGGCGCTCGGCGCGGCCGCTATCGATGCCGCGGCTGATGGCAGCAGCTTCAAACGAACCAGTCTGAATGGAAAGGGAACGCAGCGGCGCGGGCGAGTCCGATTTGCTGCTGCGCTCACGAAGTACGATAAGCGATGGCACGGGACCGGCGGCCATGACGATGGTCTCTATGTCGACACGAACCATGGAACACCTCCGGTACGTAGCGGTTAACACGCGGCAGCCCGCCGCATTGAATAGCTATACTACCCAAACTTTCGCACAGCACACAAAATCAAAGTAGTTAATTTGGGACGGGGCTTTTTTGACTACTTTCAGTAGGTAAGAAAAAAGCCCCGAGGCAACGCCCCAGGGCTCTTCACGGTTTTGATGGTGGACCTGACAAGATTCGAACTTGTGACCTCCCGGTTATCAGCCGGACGCTCTAACCAACTGAGCTACAGGTCCATC
>CABQJK010000075.1 GCA_902464495.1 uncultured Collinsella sp.
GAGCCGATCGGCAGCAGACCGACCTCGGTCAGCGGCGTCACGGTCGAGAACCACGGTGTAAAGTCCTCGGTGTTCAGCAGGTCCAGATAGCGCTCGTGGCTTACGGCGTTGAGCTTCTCGGCCATATCCCAGAACTTCTGCGTGGTCTCGGTGTTGGTCTTCTCGACGCTCGGGGCCGACTGCAAAAGCGTTGCGGCGGCAACGGACTCAACATGGCGCTGAGCCAGCGTACGGTTGCCGTAACGGGCAAAGATGACCTCGCCCTGCTCGGTGAGCTTAAAGAAGCAGTTGACCGAACCCTTGGGCTGCGCCAGCACGGCCTTGTTGGCCGGGCCGCCGCCACGGCCCACGGCACCGCCGCGACCGTGCATGAGCACCAAGTCGATATCGTTCTTCTCGGCCCACTTGGCAATGCGCTCCTGCGCGGAGTGCAGCGCGAGCATGGCCGTGGTAGGACCGGCATCCTTGGAGGAGTCGGAATAGCCCAGCATGACCTCCATACGGCGGTTGGTCTGGGCAAGGCGCTTCTGCACCACGGGCAGCGTAAGCATCTGGTCGAGCACGTCGACGCAGCCCTCGAGGTCCTCGAGCTGCTCAAACAGCGGGATCACGTCGAGCTCGGGGACATCCTCCTCGTGTGCGAAGGACAGGTGGGCAAGCTCGAAGACGTCGGCCACATGCTGGGCACTCTTGGTGAACGAGATGATGTAGCGGTGCGCCATCTTCTTGCCGTAGCGCTTTTGGATGGAGCCGATAGCGCGGAAGGTATCGATGACCTCGCGCGTCATGGGCTGCAGGTCGCCATGGATACCGTTCTCGTGGATATCCTTGAGGGCGCGGGCGTGCACCACGGAGTGCTGACGGAACTCCATCTCGACCATATGGAAGCCGAAGGACTCGACCTGCCAGATGATGGTCTGGACCGGGCCGTAGGCAGCACGGACGGCACCGCAGGCGGCCAGGGAGCGCTGAACGACACGCAGGTCATCCAAGAACTCGTCTGCGCTGTGGTACATGGTGTCGGTGATGCGACGCACGGTGGCGTTCAGACGGTCGGCCATGACGAGCATGACGGCGCGATGCGGCTCGTGCTCGGAGATCAGCTCAGCGCGTGCGGTGTACTGGGTGCTCATCTCGACCTGATGGTTCCACAGGTTGATGAGCTCGGCAGACGGCTTGCTGTAGGTGGCCTCGAGCGTGAGGTTGCGGCCGATGCGGCGGCACTTGTCCTCGAGCTTGAGCACCATGTGGGTGAAGTACTTGGCGGCGACCTCACGGCTCACCTTGGCGGTGACGTTGGGGTTACCGTCGCGGTCGGAACCGATCCAGCTGCCGGGATGGAAGAACGCCGGGCACAGCGGCGGCACGGTACCCGCCTTGTCGCCCAGCACCCAGTCGTCAAAACGACGATAGATAACGGGGATGACGTCGAACAGCGTGTTATCGAAGATGTCGATGATGGTATCGGCTTCCTCGACCGGCGTGGGCTTCTTGAGCGCGATGGGGCTCGTACGCACCAGGGCGTCGATTTCCTGCAGCATATGGCGCTCGTTCTCCACTAGGTCGGAGCCGCCCAGGCGCGGACGCTCCTCCAGCAGGTTGGAAATACGGCGAATCTTGCCCTCGACGGCCTTACGACGGGCCTCGGTGGGATGTGCGGTAAAGACAGGGTGGAACTCCAGCTTGTCGAGCAGCTCGTTGGCGCCCTCGACACCCATCTCGTTTACCAACTGGTGATAGGCGACGGTGAGCTCGTTGGCGGGATCGACCTCGGTATCGGTCGATGCGCCGGCCTCGCGCTCGCGCAGCTGCGCCACGCGGTAGTTCTCCTCCGACAGGTTTGCCAGATGGAAGAAGCTCGTAAAGGCGCGGACGATAACCTGCTGCTTATCGAGCGGCAGACTGTCGATCAGATCAACGACCTCGCGAAACGCCACGGCGGTGGGCTCGTCGGCAGTGGGCACGCCCTGCTCGTCGACGGACTCGTCGGCAGCACGGGTGCCGGGGTTTCCGGCGTTGGCCACAATCTCGGCTGTCAAAATCTTGTCGAACAGGTCCGCGATCTCGGGATCATACTCGCTAAGCACACGGCGCTCCAGGCGCAAGAACAGCGCCAGATTGTCGCGCAGCTCCTCGGGGATCTCGATCTCAGCGAGACGCTCCTTGGATTCGGCATTCGAGCCGATTCGGTTAACGAGGCGGTTGACCACGGCAGCGACGCGCGCCGCGGCTTCGGGTACAGACTGGTTGCTTAGGTTCTCAGCCACGTTTCCTCCCATTCCTCCTTCTATGCACGTAACATGCGGTATTCATTATAGGCGCTTGCGAAATACTTTCGACACTGATTGCGCTTTACCACACAAAAGTATTTTCTGCATTGCAAGGGTTTTTGCTCTAAATGGTCGTATTTCTCGGTGGACGGCATACACAAACGGGGGCATTCCGCATAAATGCGAAACACCCCCGTAACAATCGCTCGCAATGGACGAGACACTCAAGCGGACCCGCAGCTCAAAATGATGCGCTACAGGCGCTCGCGAACCGCCTCGACGACGTTGGCCAGATCGGCAAGGACCTCTTCATGGCTCTCCATGTCGCGCACCTTGACCTTGCCGGCGGCAAGCTCGTCGCCACCCAGGACCAAAATGAGCTTGGCGCCAACCTTGTCGGCCTGCTTAAACTGAGCTTTGAGCGAACGACCCTGGTAGTCGGCCTCGGTCACGATGCCAGCGGCGCGAAGCTCCTGCGTGATGGCAAAGACGTTCTGGCGCAGCTCCTTGCCGGCGTTGGCGACGTAGACGCACGGGGCCTCCTCGGCACCCAAGTCGTTACCAAAGGCCTGCAGGGCCAGCAGGGCGCGCTCAAAACCGACAGCGAAGCCGACGCCCGCCGTGGGCTTGCCACCCTCGAGCTCGACCAGACCGTCATAGCGACCGCCGCCACCAATGGAGCCGACACCGGCGCCGGGAGCCTCGACCTCAAAGACGGTACGGGTGTAGTAGTCCAGACCACGCACCAGTGTGGGATCCTCGACATACTCGATACCGGCGGCATCCAGATAGCGCTTGACCTGCTCGTAGTGCTCGCGGCACTCGTCGCACAGGTTGTCGCCCATCAGCGGCGCGTCGGCCATGATCTCGCGGCAGTGGTCGTTCTTGCAGTCGAAGGCGCGCAGCGGGTTGAGCTCGGCGCGCTCGCGGCACTCGTCGCACATCTCGTCGGCGTGATCGAGGATAAACTGCTTGACCTGCTCGCGGTA
>CABQJK010000076.1 GCA_902464495.1 uncultured Collinsella sp.
CCTTCTCGATATCCGGATGTTGAGAAGCCATGACAACCCTTTCTTGTGCTTATCGCCCACGCACCGCCGCATGGACGCGAACTACACATTCTAGCAGCGCACGGGGTATATTTACCAGCACGTGCGCCATCAGCGCGGGAATACCGTCAACGTCGCACAGAATAGCTGGCGCGAAGCGCTATTCCGCATCGACCACACGAAGCAGATATGCCACGCGCGTTGCGGCCGTGCATTTAAAACGCTCGTCCGCGCGAACGCCCGCGACCCATACTACGGCACCTCCCGGAGCCGTTCTTACCACGGGTACGCCAGAGCGGTCTGAAACAGGAATGCGCGCCTCGTTTAACAGGTCTGACACTTTCTTGCTTCGGCCGTTCATCCCCAACGGGCACATCACGTCTCCCGGCACAGGGCTATCCACCCACAGGCGCGCCGATCGTGCCTCGGTGGGGATCTCCCCGCGCGAGCCGGCTAACATCCGCTCGCCATCGCGGTCGGCAAACCCCAGGGCCGCCGCATCCACCAAGGCCGCAACCTTTCCGGCAGCAGCAAGCTCGCGGGCACGGTGCACGATATCGCACCCCGGCTCCACAGCCATCGGCTCCGCTGTCAGCATATGCCCCGCCCCCAGCGGCAGACAACCGGGAACGGAGATCCAATCGGCCACTAAACCCTCGCGCGCCGCCGGGGCCTTGAACGCCAGCATGCCAAACTCCACACGGGCATCAATTCCCGCAGGAAGCGTAACCGAGCCCGAGCCCGCAGCGACGCAGGCGAGCACGCGCTCCACGTGCCGCATCTCCGGTCGCGCGTCGGGATCGATGCGCTTAATCGCCAACCGCACGATACGCCGTGCAATCACAACCTCAGCGGCGGCAAGACGGCGCGCATCGAGCACCAGTGCGCCCGCCGCTTCCTTGCGCAGGCAGCTTCGAAACGCCTGTGCCGAAAGCTGGGAAAGAAAGGCGTCTTCGTCGCCCAGAATTTCGCAAGCGGCGCCAATCGTCTTACAGACGCTCGCGTTGCGCCGTGCCACCACCGGCATCACCCGATGGCGTACATAGTTGCGCAGGTACGAAACGTCCTCGTTGCTTTCATCTTCCCGCCATGGCTGACCGTGCACCTGCAGATAGCTCACGAGCTCATCGTGCGTGAGGTCGAGCAAGGGGCGAACCACAATGTTCCGACGGCGCGGAATGCTCGATAGACCCGCGGGACCCGACCCTTTAATGGCATTCATCAAAAATGTTTCCGCGCGGTCCGACGAAGTATGCGCGGTACAGATACGAGCCGCCGTCCGCGGTGCGCCCGATTCAGCACAAAGTTCGCGAACATATCTCCGTGCCGCGACATAGCGCACCTCGCGAGCCGCAGCCTCGATATTGCCCGATTCGTCATCAAAATAGGCATGCTCAACACACAGCGGCAAGCCGTATTGCGCGCACAGGTCACGTACAAAGGCCTCGTCGCCATCGGATGCCTCCCCGCGCAGATGATGGTTTACATGCAGCACGTGCAATCGCTCGCGCGCAATGGGAGCGACGCCGCGCCCGTCCTGGATATCCAGCTTTGATGTGCAAGCCATAAGGAGCAGCGCCGTCGAGTCCGCACCGCCTGATACCATGAGCACTACGGGGGCAGCGGCCCGCCGCGTTGCCAGGGCGCTCTTATCCGTCCTCGGCGCGGCATGATGTCCATAGTGCTGAGATACCGTTGGCATTCGCTTCCTCCTCTATTCGTCCGCACTCATTGTATCCTTTGGAATCTTATGTCTCGCCTGCACCTTCATATCCTCGGCAGCGGCTCAAAAGGCAACTGCGCACTCGTCGAGGGGCCTCAGGGGCTCATCATGATTGACGACGGTCTTTCTCGCCGCGAGACATTAAAGCGCATGGCAGAACTGGGGCTCTCGGCAGACAACGTCTCAGCTCTTCTTATTACTCACGAGCATAGCGATCACATCAAGGGCCTCGATGTCTGGTGCAAGCACTGGCACGGCCCCCTCTTTGCCAGTAGGGGCACACTTCCGAGCAAAGAAAACCTTTCGTATCTGCCTGTCGAGGAATTCGATCCCGGTGACACCCTATCCATTGCCGGCATCCGCGTGCAAACCTACTCAACATCGCACGATGTCATCAATCCAGTCGGCTATCGATTCGACGCCCTCGATGATTCCATCGGTTTTGCCACCGACACCGGAGAGCTATCGAGCCAAGCCATGAACACCCTCAAAGATTGTCGAGTCCTCGCGCTCGAAAGCAACCATGATGTGACCATGCTGCGCGAGGGAGAATATCCCCGCTTTCTTCAGGACCGCATCCTGTCTGCGAAGGGACACCTCTCCAACGGCCAAGCCGCCGAAGCCGCACGCGAACTTGTTACCGATCGCACCGAACAGCTCATTGCTATGCATATAAGCCAAGATAACAATCGTCCGAGCCTTACCGTCAAAAGCTATTCCAAAGCTCTAGTAGCAACCCTGGATGACGAGGTCGGCAGCTCCGCCACCCTTCTCCAAGGATCGCGAAAACTCTCGATACGACCCGCAAGCCAGCATCGGCCAGTAACTATTCAATAGACTGTCCTAGACAGCAAAAGGGGTCGGGAATCGCTTCCCAGCCCCTTTTGCTGTCTTTTAATAGCGCAGAACACCAACGAAGTTAGTCGATGGAGATCTTCGTGACGTTCTTCTTCTCGACGATCTTAGGAACCGTAACGGTGAGGATGCCGTCAGCATACTTAGCAGAGAGACCCTCGCTCGAAGCGTCCTTCAGATACACGCCGCGCGTCGCGCTGTACGAGCCGAACTCCTTCTGGAGGAAGTTCTTGCCCTCGTTTTCGGCGCTCTCCTCGACGTTCACACTGATCGACAGGCGACCCTCATTGAGCTCGACGTCGATGTCATCCTTGGCGACACCGGTCAGATACGCCTTGACCTCGTAGCCATCGCCCTTGTCCTCAACGTCAACGGGGAACGCCTTGGAGGCAATCGAGTTGTTTGCAAGGTCGGTCATATCATCAAACAGATCGAACAGCGAGCTAGCAGAAGGACGAACGCCAAAAACCGAACGATAAGGAACCATGCTTGCCATGTTTACCACTC
>CABQJK010000077.1 GCA_902464495.1 uncultured Collinsella sp.
GTACCGGTGGGATGTCTTCGGTGAGTCCGGCAAATGGCGCGGCTTCTTCGGTGCTAGAGCGTTCTTGGGCTTGGCTGAATGCTTATTTTGCGGGGCAGGAGCCTCGGTTTACGCCGCCGTTGCATATGATCGGCACGGCGTTTCAGCGTGAAGTTTGGTTTGAACTGCTTTCAATTCCGCGTGGCGAGGTCGCTACGTATGGCGAGGTCGCCCAGCGTGTTGCGGCTCGACATCGTGTGCCGGGAAACGAGGCACCCGTCGTGTCTCCTCGTGCGGTGGGGGCTGCGGTTGCGCGTAATCCCATTTCGATAATCGTGCCGTGCCATCGCGTGGTCGCGGCAGACGGATCGCTCAACGGATATGCCGGCGGGCTTGATCGCAAGGAATGGCTGCTTCGGCTTGAGGGCGCGTACGAGGAATAACGCCAGGGCACTTTGCATGACGAAGGCGCCGCGAAGGGACGAGCCGCTGTCCTTTCGCGGCTGGCATGCGTCCAAGCGCTCGGCATCTGCGCCTTAAGTTTGGCTAAGCCATATCCTGCGCATTTGAAAACACGAAGGTTGAGCAGCTGAGGCTGCGCTAAGGCAGCTGGCGGTGCGCTATTATCGGCAGCATCAAAACCTGTATAGCCGTGCGCCAAAGGAACAACTATGAAGCTGATGCTTGCCGAGGACGAACCCGGCCTCTCCCGCGCCCTTACCGCGATTCTTCAACATAGCGACTACGAGGTTGACACCGCGCTCGACGGTCTGACGGCGCTCGAATATCTACTCGCCAACGACTATGACGCCGCAATCCTGGACATCATGATGCCCGGCATGGACGGTATCGAGGTACTCAAGCGCACACGTGAGGCCGGCAAACGCTTGCCCATCATCATGCTTACGGCCAAAAGCGAGGTGTCCGATAAGGTCGAGGGTCTGGATGCCGGTGCCAACGATTACCTGACCAAGCCGTTTGCCGCCAAGGAACTACTTGCGCGTATTCGCGCCATGACGCGTGCCGCGACGGCAATTGACGCCACGACGCTCAGCGTGGGCAACGTGCGCCTCGACACGGCATCGTGCACACTCGTTGGCCCTTTGGGCGAGGAGCACCTGGCCAATCGAGAGTTTCAGCTTATGGAGCTCTTTATGCGCAACGCCGGCACGCGCATGCCCACCGAGCGTCTGATGCTCGAGGTTTGGGGTGAGGACGCGCCCGAAGGCGCCAACGTGGTGTGGGTTTATATCTCGTACCTGCGCAAAAAGCTGACGGCGCTTGGTGCCAACGTTGCCATCCGCGCGTCGCGCAATCAGGGATATTCGCTTGAGGTTGTCGAGGAAGGCGAGCAGGCGTGAGCGTGCGCACGTGGTGCGAGCGCATGACGGAGCGGGTTCACGTCGCCTCGAGTAGTGCGGGGCGGGCAAATTCTGTTGATGCATTGGGCCGCCGCCTGCGTCGCAAGTTCATCCTGGTTGCCATGGGTGCTGTGACCGTGGTGCTCACGCTCATCATTGCCGGCATCAATGTCGTTAATTACTCGCATGTCTGCAAAATGGCCGATGCGCGTCTGGACTATATCCTGGCGGGCAAGGACGGCATCGATTGGGGGGACGAGCCTAAAGGCGATCCCGCTAATGGCAAGGATGCCGGCGATGGCCAAGCGGGCGTTCGCATCGGGCACTTCGAAGGCATGACGGCGGAGTCTCCCTTCGACACGCGCTACTTTACGGTGACGATTGACGCCGGACAGGTTGCCGATGTCAATACGGCCCGCATTGCCGCGGTGGGTGCCAAGCGCGCCGCCAGTATTGCCGCCAAGTTGCATTCCAAGGGTTGGGTCTCGGGTTTTTCTGGCAATTATCGCTATACGACCGACGTTCAAGACGATGAGACCACCTATGTGTTCGTGGACTGCTCGCGCGAGCTTGCAAGCTTTTATTCGTTTTTGAGCGCGAGCGTGGCAATCAGTTGCATTGGCTGGCTGGCGGTGTTGGCAATTGTGGCGGGTGCCTCGGGCGCGGTGATTCGACCGATAGTCGAGAGCTACAGCAAGCAAAAGCGCTTTATTACCGATGCAAGCCACGAGATCAAGACGCCGCTGGCTGTAATTGACGCCGCCAACGAGGTGCAGGAGATTGAGAGCGGCGAGAGCGAGTGGACGCAGAGCATTCATGAGCAGGTCGCGCGGCTGACGGCGCTGACGGAACGCCTGGTATTTTTGGCGCGCATGGACGAGGGCTCTGCCGGCTTTACCATGGCGGCGATCGATCTTTCGGAGGCCGTGGACAAGGCCGCGGCGCCGTTTGAGTCGGTGGCGGTTTCGCGCGGTAAGCGTTTGTCGATGTCGATTGCGAGTGGCGTGCGTGCCCATGCCGATGCTGCGGCGGTGGCGCAGGTGGTTGAGCTGCTTCTGGACAACGCCACGCGCTATGCGAGCGAGGGCAGCGTGATTGAGCTGAGCCTGCGTGCCGTTTCGCGCGTTCAGGGTAAGGGCGCCACCGAGCTTGTCGTATCGAACGCCGTGGACGAGCTGCCCGAAGGCGACCTAAATCGATTGTTCGACCGCTTCTATCGTACGGACGTGTCGCGCAGCTCCAAGACGGGCGGCTCGGGCGTGGGCCTATCCGTGGTGCGTGCCATCGCCGAAGCCCATGGCGGGAGCGCTTCTGTCTGCGGCCACGGTAACCAGATCACCTTCACCGTCCGCCTCTAAGACCTGCCAAAAAGGGACAGGTTTGTTTTGGCAGGTTTTATCTGGAGAAACGTCGACGGAGGAGGCTGTGGGCGGAAACTGTGTCCCGGTTTGACGCCTCGGAATGGGATGAGCTTTCCCCTTGGAGGGCCTAGCGGAAACTGCGCCCCGGTGTATCTGCCGGGCGGCTTCCTACGCCCGCTCCTGCAGGGCGTAGATCGATTTGTCCATGTTGAACAGATAAGCCACAACGCAGACGATGAAGAACATCGGCAGATTACCGAAACCGAAGACCTCGCAGCCAATGAGGATCGGCGCGAGCAGC
>CABQJK010000078.1 GCA_902464495.1 uncultured Collinsella sp.
TCCGTACATGTACGGATGAATGTGGGGAGTGTTCGGATGAAGTTGATAATCAAGGGCCAATTGATATCCGTGTCTGGAGTTTAGCTGTCGATGCTCAAAATGCCATAAACTGGTAACGTTATGGACTTTTTCATTGCGACTCAATTGCGAGGATTTCTTTATGGCTGGTAATCACTTTAAGGGCAGCGATAGCGTCCGTCCTGCAGTTCCGCCGCGTCCGAACGGGGCTGGTAAGGCCGGCACGCCGGGCGGCGCTGGACAGGGCGGTTCCGGTAAGCGCGTGTCCCCGGGCGAGACGGCGATGTTTACCGCTCTGTACGAGCAGTCACAAAAGGCAAAAAAGACCGGCCGCGCAAGAGGGAATGTCTTTGCGGGCGGTGCAACCTCCACGTCGCAGCCGAGCGGGGCTCCTTCGGTACCCGCGAACAACGCAGGTGCTACCAACGCCGCGAATGCCGCCGGCAACGTTAATGCCGGCAAGGCCGCCAACAATACTCCCTCTGCCGGTGGCGCGGGGCTTACGGGTAACCTTGGCACGATTTACACCGGCGCCTCCGAGACTGGCACGTTCGCCCGCCTGGATGATAGCGGTGCCGAGTTTGCGGGCTCGGGTTCCAAGGAAGATTATTACGATTTTGGCTTGAACTACGGTAGCGACACTTCGTCGAGTTCGACCTCTGACGGCCTGGTCCGTCATCGCCATCGCAAGGGCGAGCGCAAAAAACGTCACACTGGCGCCATTATTGCCGCTGTAGTCGCGGTGCTTCTCGTTGCGCTTGGCGTAAGCGGCTTTATGCTGCTTAACTCGGCAAAGACCGTAAAGAGCGAAGCGAAGGAGGCCGTCGAGATTGTCGGTGGCCTTAAGGACAAGGTCACGTCGGGCGATTTTTCGACGCTGCCTGACGACGCGAAGAAGATTGATGAGCTTTGCGACAGCATGAAGGCGGAGACCTCGAGCCCGCTGTGGACGGCGGCTTCGTTTATCCCGGTGTATGGCAGTGACATCAACGCAGCCCGCACCATGATCGACGCCCTGTCCGATGTTTCGAGCAATGCGCTGGTTCCCATGGCCGACAACCTTTCGCAGGCAACACCCGGCAAGCTGTTCCAGGACGGGATGATCAACGTCTCTGCGCTGCAGGCGGTCGCTGATTCGCTCTCCAGCAGTTCGAAGGTGTTCAAGAGCGCCAACGAGAAGATCCAAGGTATTGGCGATACTCATATTTCCCAGGTGACCGAGCTGGTCGATAAGGCCAAGGACGGCTTTGATACCCTCAACGGCGCGGTTGACGCGGCGGAGAAGGTCGCCCCCGTCCTTCCCCAGATGCTCGGCGCCAACGGCCAGACGCGTAACTACCTTGTGTACGCCATGAACAACGTCGAGATTCGTGCTTGCGGCGGCTTTGGTGGTTCGCAGGGCCTGATTTCGGTCACCGACGGCCAGATGTCGATTGGCGAGTTTGTTCCCCGCATTGGACTCAGCGAGGATGAGGCAGTCGAGAGCGTCGACGAAGAGGATGAGGCGCTGTTCGGCAATCACAGTAACCTGTACAACTCGGGCAATACCTATTCGCCCGATTGGCCCCGCAACTCGCAACGTGTCGCCGCGCTGTGGAAGTCCCAATATGGGCAGGACGTTGATGGCGTCGTCGGCATCGATCCTGTGTTCTTGCAGTACCTGCTGGGCCTTGTCGGTAATGTCTCGCTGCCCGATGGTACGGTCGTCGACGGTACCAACGCCGCAAAGGTCCTCATGCACGATGTGTATTGGAACTATCCGGTCGAGGAATCGGACGGCATCTTTGCGGCTGTTGCCAGCGCCGCCTTCGACAAGATTCTCGGTGGCATCGGTGACGTCGACGTTACAAAGCTTGTCGGTGCATTCGAGCGCGGTGCCGAAGAGGGCCGTCTGATTGCTTGGATGAGAAACGATGATGAGCAGAATGCCATCAAAGAGACGGGCATTGACGCTTCGCTGCCCGATCCGGATGATCCGAGTGAAGATCCCGTTGCCGGCGTTTACTTTAACAACCTGAGCTTCTCCAAGCTCGACTGGTACCTGAACGCTGATACGCAGATTGGCCAGGGCGTCAAGAACGGCGACGGCACGTGCTCGTATCGCATCACCGTTACCCTGACGAACATCATGACGCAGGAGGAGGCGGGCAAGCTGCCCGATTACGTCGCGGCGAGCGCGCCCGATGCCGCGCGCGACGACGAGCGTCTGAATGTCTCGTTGTTTGCCCCGACGGGCGGCAACATCAGTGACCTTACGGTTGAGGGCACCCAGTTTGGTCTTGGCGCCGCTACGTGGCATGGAATTCCCTTCTATTCGGGCACCGTTGACCTGCATGCTGGCGAGACGACGACGATCACGTATACGCTGACCACGTCGGCCGAGGCGGGGGACAAGCCACTTACGCTGCGTCAGACTCCTACATGCCAGGCGGCTCGCGACAGCGCGTCGGCGTAGGGTTTTTCTGGTAGCGCAGATAATCGAGTACCATTTTGGGGCGGACAGGTAATCTGTTCGCCCCTATTTTGTAAGGAGAGCGCATGAAGTACTTTGGCACCGACGGCTTTCGCGGTGAGGCCAACGTTGGGCTGACGGTAGAGCACGCTTATAAGATTGGCCGTTTTGTGGGCTGGTATTACGGCGCCAACCGCGAGCGCAAGGCGCGCGTCATCGTGGGTAAGGACACGCGTCGCTCGAGTTATATGTTCGAGGCGGCGCTGGTGAGTGGCCTGGTCGCGAGCGGTGCGGACGCCTATATGCTGCACGTGATCCCCACGCCGGGCGTAGCACATCAGACCGTGGAAGGCTGCTTCGATTGCGGCATCATGATCAGCGCGAGCCACAACCCGTTTTGCGATAACGGCATTAAGCTCGTCAATAGCGACGGTTTTAAGATGGACGAGGACGTACTGGAGCTCATCGAGGACTACATCGATGGCAAGAGCGAGGTGCCGCTGGCAACGG
>CABQJK010000079.1 GCA_902464495.1 uncultured Collinsella sp.
AAGACCGGCGGAGCTATGCCGGTCTTCTGTTCTATATGAGACACAGCATGAGGAGGCTCACCAGATGACGGCCACACCGTGGGGATTCCGGGACATATTGCCCGAGGAGGCTCAGGCGCGCGAGGAAATTGCGCTGACGGTGAAGGGCTGCTTTAGGGAGCATCATTACCTTCCGGTTGAGACGCCGCTGCTAGAGGACAAAGGTTCGCTTGAGGAGGGTGGCCGCATCGCGGACACGCCGTTTAAGCTTTTTGATGACGACGGTCGCCTGCTGGTGGTCCGTCCCGACAACACGCTGCCGATCGTGCGCCTGGTCTCGACCCGTATGCGCGCGGCCGACTTGCCGCTGCGCCTGCGCTATGAGGCGCCGGTGGTCCGCGAGTGCCAACGCAATGCTGGCGGTTCGCGCCAGTTTACGCAGCTGGGCTTTGAGCTTATCGGTGCGGGCGATACCGCGGGCGATGTCGAGATTGTCTCGCTGGTCGCCGAGGCCGTGCGCAAGCTCGCACTGCCCGATGCGCGCATTATCGCAGGTAGCGTGCGTCCGTTTAAGGAGCTGCTCGCGGCATGCGAGGATCGCGAGCTGGCTGCCGAGGCGCTGCGTTGCGTGCATGCCAACGACTTTGTGGGCCTCGATGCCCGCGTGGCGGAAAGCAACGAGCCCGAGGCCGTCAAGGCCGCCATTAGCGAGCTGCCGCGCCTGCATGGCGGCGCCGAGGTGCTCGACCGCGTGGATGCGTTGCTGGCGGCGGCCGGTATCGTCGCGCCGCTCACGCGCGAGCTACGTGCTCTGGTTGAGGGCCTGACTCCCGAGGACGCCCGGGTGCTGTCCTTCGACTTCTCCATCATGAATTCCTTTGATTACTACACGGGCCTGGTCTTTAAGGCCTATGCCGGCGGCCTGCCCGATCCGGTGGGCTCGGGCGGTCGCTACGACTCCATCTTTACCGGTGCATTTGGCGACGGCATTGAGGTGCCGGCGGCGGGCTTCGCCTTTTCGCTCGAGCGTCTGGAGGCCGCGCACACCTCGGCCGAGGACGCTGCCTCCGATGGCGATCACGCCGCGGGCCGTGGCACCGAGGGTCCGCTGCGCATTGCCGTGCCCAAGGGCTCGCTCAAGGCCGACACCCTCGATGTGCTCGAGGCCGCAGGTCTGGACGTCTCCGAGCTGCGCGATCCCGGTCGTCATCTCATCGTGCGCGGTCGCGACACACGCGCCGGTGAGGGTGCGGTCGGCGATATCGAGTTTGTCATCGTGCGACCCAGTGACGCGCCCGCCTTTGTGGGCTGCGGCGGCGCCGACTGCGGCATCTGCGGTTGGGACTCGCTTATCGAGGCAGACCTCAACCTGCTGCAGCTGGTCGATCTGGGCTACGGCCTGTGCACTTTCATTGAGGCGGAGCCCGCGTGGCGCGCCGGCCAGGCCGAGCGCAACTATGCCCGCCGTGGGTCGCTTCGCGTGGCCACCAAGTATCCGCGCATCGCGAGTGCCTGGTATGCCGAGCGCGGCGTGAACGCCGATATCGTCTCGCTGCACGGCAACATCGAGCTGGGCCCCATCGTCGGCATGACCGATCGCATCGTGGACATTACCGCCACGGGTGCCACGCTGCGCGACAACGACCTGGTCATCACCGGCCGCATCATGGACTGCACGGCCCGCTTCTTTGTCAATCCGGGCGCCGCACGTCTGGACCCGCGCGTACGCAATCTGGCAGATCGCTTGGCGGCAGCCGTGAAGGACAAGCATTTTGAGCCCGTTGCGGGCTCGGCACAATAGCGCGAGCACGCACGGGCGCCCCAACGTCTGGGCTGTGGGCCGACTGGCGCCGCCGCCCGGCCTCTCGTTTTTCGAACACAACCTCGACCGATAGGGGATACCGAAATGAAGACCATCAAGCTTGCTCCCGGTGAGCGCCTCGTTACCAACCAGCTCAACCGTAAGGGCGTGCTGCCGCAAAACATCGTCGACGCCGCCCGCGATATCGTGGCCAACGTGCGCGCCAACGGCGATGCCGCGGTGCGCGATTACTGCCAGCGTTTTGACGGCGTTGAACTGCAGAGCTTCCGTCTGCCGCAGGAGCAGATCGATGCCGCGCTCGAAGGCCTCGATCCGGCTTTTGTCGCCGCGCTCGAAAAGGCTGCGCGCCAAATTCGCGAGTTCCACCAGCGCGAGGTCGAGCAGAGCTGGTTTACCACGCGCCCGGATGGCACGATGCTCGGCGTTAAGGTGACCCCGCTCGCTGCGGCCGGCATCTACGTGCCGGGCGGTCGCGCGCAGTACCCCTCCACCGTGCTCATGAACGCCATTCCCGCCAAGGTGGCCGGCGTCAAACGCGTGGTCATGGTAACCCCGCCACAAAAGGACGGCTTGATCAGCCCCTACACGCTCGCGGCCGCCAAGCTCGGCGGCGTGGACGAGATCTATATGGTGGGCGGCGCCCAGGCCGTGGCCGCGCTGGCGTACGGCACCGAGACCATTCCGCGTGTCGACAAGATTACCGGCCCGGGCAACGCCTTTGTCGCTGCGGCCAAGCAGATTGTTTCGGGCGATGTGGGCATCGACATGGTCGCCGGCCCGTCCGAGGTCTGCGTGCTGGCCGATGCCACGGCCAAGCCCATGGTGGTCGCGGCAGACCTGATGGCCCAGGCCGAGCACGATCCGCTGGCAGCCTGCTATCTGGTGACTTGCGACGAGCAGTTTGCGCGCGAGGTCGAGGCAGGTATCGACATTCTGGTGGCGCAGTCCCCACGCGCCGAGATCACGCGCGCCTCGCTCGATAACGAGGGCACCATCGTGGTGGCCGCCGACATGGCTGCCGCCGTCGAGGCCGTGAACACCGTGGCGCCCGAGCACCTTGAGCTGCACTGCAAGGACGCGATGGG
>CABQJK010000080.1 GCA_902464495.1 uncultured Collinsella sp.
TACGGGGCAAGGCGGTAATGCTGCGTCTTGTTGAGCCACACGAGCGCGCAGGTCACAAGTGCGGCGGCGCCCAACCAAAACGGATTGGGGCTCTGACCGTAAAAAATGGCGATGGCGGCGATGGAGATGAGGTCGTCGGCAATAGCGAGCGTCGAGAAGAACACGCGCACGCCGTTGGGAACGCGATTGCCCAAAAGCGACAGCACGCCCAGCGCAAAGGCAATATCGGTTGCCATGGGGATGGCCCAACCGTTGCGGGCACCGGCATGGTTAAAGATCAGGTAGATGCAGGCGGGAACGACGACGCCGCCCACGGCCGCCAGCATGGGAAGCATGGCCTGACGCGGATTCTTGAGCTCGCCGACCGTCATCTCGTACTTAAGCTCAATGCCCACCAACAAAAAGAAAATCGCCATGAGGAAGTCGTTGACGAAAAGCTCAACGGTGAGACCGGCCGTAAGGTTGCCCAGACCCACATACAGCGGGGTCTCCAAAAAGTGATGGATGGCCTCGTAGGCATCGGTGTTGGCGCAGATGACGGCGGCGATGGCGGCGAAGACCATGACGGCGGCGGAAATCGTGCCGTTCTCGGCGATGCGCTCCCAGATATCGTGACGCTCAAAGCGCTTGCGCTCACGAACGTTGAACAGCTGCTCAGTTGCTGCCATGGGCGGCTCCTTTCACGGGATGGCTCCCGTCTTAAAAAAGCACGGCCCGCCCAAGTGGCGGCGCCGCGCTCTAACGTATTACGCTTGCATCTAGCCTACCCTGCACGACAAGCACGCAGGCGTGGCCGAAAAGCGGAACCACAGGTTGAACATTATTTGCTCAACGGCGCGGGCACGCCTGTCCAAGAGACGACGCAGCGCCGTGCACAAAAAACGACCGGAGCGCGGGGCGTCCGCGATCCGGTCGTGGCATTTGGTCAACTAAACCTAGCAGGCGGCCATGATGGGGGCAGCGACCTGCTTCTTACGGGAGAGGACGCCCGGCATCCAGACGCCGTCGTGCTCATCGGCAATGCCCAGGCCCTTCTGAGCGGCCTCGGTCTCGCCCTCGAGCAGGACCTGCGAGCCCTCCTCCATGATGTCGGTGATGCACAGGACAATACCGTCGGCACCCTTCTCGGCGGCGTAGGCGCGCATGGCCTCGCGGATCTCGTCGATCATGCCGAGTGCGCGGGTCTTGTCGACGGTCTCGTACTGGCCGATGAGCAGCTTCTTGCCAGCGGGCTCGAACATCTTGATGTCGTTGCCGACCATCTCGGCTGCGGTGAAGGAGCCGGACGGACGGGTGAGGAAGACCTCCATGCCAAACTTGACCGGGTCGACGCCCACCTGCTCGCCGAGCTTGGCGGCGACGGCGCGGTCGACATCGGTGGTGGTGGGGCTCTTGAGCATGAGCGTGTCGGTCATCATGGCCGAGAGCAGCAGCTTGGCCTGGACGTCGGAAAGCTCAACGCCGAGCACGTCGGCGAGCTTGGTGACGATGGTGCAGCTGGAGCCCCAGGGCAGGCAGATGTAGTGCAGCGGGCCGGCGGTCTCGAAGTCGCCGATGCGGTGATGATCGACAACGCCAAAGACCGTGGCGTCCTTAAGGCCGGCGACGGACTGGGCAGACTCGTTGTGGTCGGTGAGGACGACGAGCTGACCGGCCTCGACGGACTCGATCACGCGGGGCTCGGCGATGCCGGCGTCGGCGAGCAGCTTGGCGGACTCGGCCGGAAGCTGACCAAGGGCGCAGGCCTCGTAGGTGTTGCCGGCATACTCAACCTGGTTGAGCAGCTGGGACAGGACGACGGCGCTCATAATGGCGTCGTTATCGGGGTTCTGGTGGCCAAAGACAAGAACGTTTGCCATGGATATCCTCCACTTGATATGTGTACTTGGACGTAGCTATGGTAGCACGCCGATGCCGAGCCTTCGCAGACGGAAGGGCTACGGCATATTTTGGGGCAGGCATGGAGGCCAAGGCTGTCCCTTTTGCACCATGTTGGTGCAAAGTAACCTGGCCCCCTTGCACCAGCTATTTGCCGGCGGCGCGCAGGGCTACGTAAGCGGCACCGATGATGCCGGCGTCGTTGCCGAGCGAAGCGACCTTAATGGGCGTCTCGCGCGAGGCGGAGAGCGCGTACTGCTTAAAGTGCTCGCGGACCTTGTCGAGGTAGACATCGGCCGAAGCGGAAGCACCGCCGCCGATCAGGAACATCTCGGGATCGACCACGTTGGCAATAAGCGCCAGGGCGCGGCCGAGATAGTCGGCCATGGTATCGGCAGCTGCCAGCGCGAGCTTGTCACCCTCGCGGCAGGCCTGGAACACGTCCTTGGAATCAGAAGGCCCGGTGAGCTCGATGGGCTCGACGCCCGCCTTCTTGCACTCGGCAAGGTAGTTGCTCACCACGCCGGTGGCGCTGGAATACTGCTCCAGATGGCCATGGCCGCCGCAGCCGCAGGTGCGCTCCTCAGCCGGGTTCAGGCACATGTGGCCAATCTCGCCGCCGGCACCCACAACGCCCGGCACCACGTCGCCGTTGACGATGACGCCGCCACCCACGCCGGTACCAATGGTGACCATCACCACGTTCTGTACGCCCTTGGCAGAGCCGAGCCAGGCCTCGCCCATGGCAGCGGCGTTGGCATCGTTCTCGTATTTAACAACCGCGTCGGGGCAGTGCTCCTGAATGGCGACTCTTAGCTCGGGCAGGTTAATGGCAATGTTGGCCTTGACCTTGGCATCGCCCGATGCCGGGATGGGGCACGGAACGGCCAGGCCAATACCCGCCACAAAGGCGCGCGGAATCTGGGCCTTGGCGACCACCTGGTCGATAGCCTCGGTCACCGCGGCAAAGCCCGCGGCGTCAACGAT
>CABQJK010000081.1 GCA_902464495.1 uncultured Collinsella sp.
AAACGAAAGGTGAAACAATGACTGTTTCCAAAGAGCGCAAGGCGGAGCTGACTGCCCAGTTCGGTAACACCCCGGTCGATACCGGCAACCCCAAGGTTCAGGTCGCCATCCTGACCGAGCGCATCAAGGAGCTGACCGAGCACATGAAGTCCCACCAGAAGGACTTCCACACCCGTCGTGGCCTGCTCATGCTCGTCGGCCGTCGTCGTCGTCTTCTCTCCTACATCAAGAAGAACGACATCGTCGAGTATCGTGAGCTCATCAAGGCTCTGGGCATCCGCGACAACATCCAGTAGGATTTGTACATGCAAGGAGCGTCCTGCGCAGCGGGGCGCTCTTTTTGTGTAAGGGCGTGAACAATCACGCTCTGAAGCGTGGCGGGGGCAGGGGGCCCGCGTCACATGAGAAGCCTGCAGGCAAGGGGCCTGTGGGGTAAAGGAGAACAATGACACTCGTATCCAAGACCTTTGAGCTGTACGGCAAGACCTACACCTTTGAGTCGGGCGAGCTTGCCAAGCAGGCCACCGGCGCCTGCCTGGTCAAGCAGGGCGACACCACGATGCTCGACACCGTGGTCGTCTCCAAGGAGCGCAAGAACTACGACTTTTTCCCGCTGACCGTCGACTTCAACGAGAAGATGTACGCAGCCGGCCGCATTCCGGGTGGTTACCTCAAGCGTGAGGGCCGTCCCAGCGAGAAGGCCACGCTCACCGCGCGCATGATCGACCGTCCGATTCGCCCGAGCTTTCCGGACGGCTTCCGCAACGAGGTGCACATCGTCGCTACCTCGCTCGTCGCCGACCAGGTCAACCCCTTTGACGTCATCAACGTCATGGGTGCTTCCCTGGCCATGACGCTCGGCGGCGTGCCCTTCGAGGGCCCGCTTGCCTGCGTGCGCATCGGCCGCAACGTGGAGACCGGCGAGTTTATCGTTAACCCCACCTATGAGGAGCGCGAGAACTCCGATCTGGACCTGGAGCTGGGCGGCTCTGCCGACTTCATCTCGATGGTCGAGGCCGGCGCCGAGGAGATCTCCGAGGACGACATGCTCGCCGCCATGAAGTTTGGCCAGGAGGCCCTTGCTGCCTTCTGCCAGGCTCAGGACGAGTTTGTCGCCGAGTGGGAGCAGGTCAACGGCGCTATCGTCAAGAAGGAGTACCCGCTCGACCAGCCCGTCGAGGAGGTTCAGGAGCGCATCTTCGCCCACTACGACGAGATGGCAGCCGCCCTTCGCGACGCCGACAAGCTTTCCCGTATCGGCAAGGTCGAGGCTCTGAAGGAGTCCATCCGTGCCGAGTTCACCGAGGAGGAGCAGTCCGCTTGGGAGCGCGAGATCCCCGTGGCGCTCAAGAAGCTCGAGAAGAAGGCTATGCGCACCATGGTCGTCGAGACCGGCGAGCGCGTCGACGGCCGTGCCGCCGATGAGATTCGCCCCATCATGGTGAAGGATAACTACCTGCCGCTCGTTCACGGCTCCGGTCTGTTCCAGCGTGGCCAGACCCAGGTGCTTTCCGTCCTGTCGCTCGGTATGCTCAACGAGGGCCAGCGTCTGGATACCATCGAGCCCACCGAGGGCAAGCGCTACATGCACCACTACAACTTCCCGCCGTTCTGCACCGGCGAGACCGGCCGCATGGGCAGCCCCAAGCGCCGCGAGATCGGCCACGGCAACCTGGCCGAGCGCGCTTTGCTTCCGGTGCTCCCCGACGAGAACGAGTTCCCCTACGCCATTCGCGTCGTCTCCGAGGTCATGGAGTCCAACGGCTCCTCTTCGATGGCTTCGACCTGCGGCTCCACGCTCGCCCTTATGGACGGCGGCGTGCCCATTAAGCGCCCGGTCTCCGGTATCGCCATGGGCCTGATCCAGGAGGAGGGCAAGACCGTGGTCCTGTCCGACATCCAGGGTCTCGAGGACTTCCTGGGCGACATGGACTTTAAGGTCACCGGCACCACCGAGGGCATTACCGCTCTGCAGATGGACAACAAGGCCACCGGCCTTACCTTTGACATCTTGGCCCGCGCCCTGCAGCAGGCCAAGGAGGGTCGCGCCTTCATCCTGCAGAAGATGCTCGATGTGATCCCCGAGCCGCGCCACACCACGCGCAGCACCGCTCCGCGCATCGTTTCCATCCAGGTTCCGACCGACAAGATCCGCGACGTCATCGGTTCCGGCGGTAAGGTCATCCGCGGCATCCAGGACGAGACCGGCGCTTCGGTCGACATCCAGGAGGACGGCACCGTCTTTGTCGGCGGCACCGGCGAGTCCGTCGACCAGGCCGTCGAGCGCATCAAGCTCATCATCAAGGTTCCCGAGCCGGGCGAGGAGTACACCGGTCGCGTGGTCTCCATCCAGCCCTTCGGCGCCTTCGTCAACCTGCTGCCCGGTAAGGACGGCCTGCTGCACATCTCCCGCGTCGCCAAGGGCCGCGTGGAGAAGGTCGAGGACGTCCTCAACGTGGGCGACGAGGTCAAGGTCGTCGTCATCGAGGTCGACGATCGTGGCAAGATCTCGCTCGATCGTCTTGACAAGCCCGAGGCCCCGGCTCGCGCCGAGGGTTCCTCCGAGGGCGACGGCGAGCACTTCCAGCGCCGTGAGCGTCCGCGTCGCGAGCGCTCTGAGCGCAGCGACCGTCCGCGCCGTCCCGGCGACAACGGAGGCCGCAAGCCCCGCCGTCACCACGACGCCGAGTAACAGCCGTACATAACCAGCACCGCAAGGGCGACTCCGGACAGGGGTCGCCCTTTTGCTGTTCCCGGCGGGGTCCGCGGGTAAAGTTTCCTGCTCTACAGTCCTGCTCACGACGGAGGCCACATTAAGTGGCCTCCTGTTCGTGCGGAACTCGCGATAAAC
>CABQJK010000082.1 GCA_902464495.1 uncultured Collinsella sp.
CCGATCTTTTTGGCGTTGCGCATGACCATCATGATGGAGACGGGGATGACCGGAACGCAGGCGAGCAGCAGCGCGGCGGGAAGGCCCGCCTGACCCACGAGCAGCACGAACAGCGTGATGGGCGCCAGGCCGGCAAAGAAAAGCTGCGGCAGGTAGCCGCCAAAGTACACCTGGAGCTGCGTGGCGCCCTCGACGCTGGTCTGCACGGCCTCGGCGGTGGGGACGGTCTCGGTATAGGAGGGGCCGAGCGCGGTGAGCTTGTCGTAGACGAGCGAGCGCACGCGGCGGACGGCCTCGAAGGCGGCCTTGTCGCCGGCGCGCTGGGCCAGGTAGATGGAAGCGGCGCGCACGATGATGGCGGCGGCGAGCGGCAGGGCGGCCTGCATGAGCGCCTCGACGGCGCGCGCGGGGGAAAGGCCGTCCGTGACGATTCCGCCCAAGATGCGCGCAAGCATCCACATCACCGTGATGTTTGCCATGAGCGCGATCCACTTAAACAGGACGCTTGCCATAATGTAGGGCGTTGCCTGCGGAACCAGGGAGAAGAGCCGCTTCTCGAACATGAAACCTCCTATGCCGTAACGGTGCCGGGCGGGGTCCTCGGCAGCCGCTTAGTTAGCCAAATGCAACTAGAGTAACATCGTGCAGCGGATAAGTATGCCGAGGGTTATTTTTTTGCTGATGAACTGCGTAGAATGTTCAAAATTGTTGAGCACGGCGAACTTTATGGTGGACGGAGTGCGGGCGCGATTCTGATCGTGTGCGGCCCGCTCCAAAACGTGTACGCCAGCCTCCAAAACCGACAAAAAATGACATGTTTGGAGGCTGATGTACATGTTTGGATAGGGGCGAGGGCGGCGACGGACGAAAGTCACGCCTGTGCCACGTCCGATGTGCTAGCGTTTGGGTGAATAAAACGAGCCCGTGCGGAAAGGATCCGGACCGTATGCAACGTGGAAGTACATCTCCGCTGTCCCGCGAGATCGATGCGCCCGAAACCATCGTCAAGCTGGAGTGCGACATCGACGACGCGTCGCCCGAGGTACTCGCTTATGCCGCGGACCGCCTGCGCGAGGCAGGTGCGCGCGAGGCACACTGGCTGCCCCTTTACTGCAAGAAGGGCCGCCCCGGATGGCAGTTGCAGGTGATCTGCTCGCACGAGGATATCGAGCGCCTACAGACGATTATCTTTTTGGAGACTACGACCAACGCCGTTCGTCGCCAGGTGATGGAACGCGTTTGCCTGCCGCGCCGATTCGAGCAGGTGACAACGCCTTGGGGCGAGGTGTCCGTTAAGGTGGCGACCCTGCCAGACGGCAGCGAGCGCGCGGCTCCCGAGTACGAGGATTGCGCCCGTCTTGCCCGCGAACATGGCGTGCCACTCCAACGCGTGATGCAGGCGGCTCAGAGCGCGGCGCTACGATTCGAGTAACACGGTAGATGGGCTCCACATCCGCCGGACCCCGTATTCAGCCCCCATCAGCCCCACCCGAAAGGACCACCATGAAATACCTCATCGCTTCCGACATTCACGGCTCGGCATACTGGACCGAGCGCCTGGTCGCCGCCATCGAATCCGAGCAGCCCGACCGCATCGTGCTGCTGGGCGACCTGCTCTACCACGGCCCGCGCAACGACCTGCCGCGCGACTACGCCCCCAAGCGCGTGATTCCGCTGCTCAACGCCCTGGCCGACCGCATCATCGCGGTGCGCGGCAACTGCGACGCCGAGGTCGACCAGATGGTCCTCGACTTCCCCGTCATGGCCGACTACGCCACGCTGTTCGACGAGGCCGGCCGCGAGCTGTTCCTGACACACGGCCACGTCTTTGGCGCCGGCATGCACAACAGCGTCGACCACGCGCCCGCGCTGCCCGAGGGCTCCGCGCTCGTCTACGGCCACACGCACATCAAGGTTAACGAGGCAAGCGCCGCGCACCCGGGCCTGTGGCTCTTCAATCCCGGCAGCGTGAGCATTCCTAAGGACGGCTCGCACAGCTACGGCATCTACGAGGGCGGCGCGTTCCGCCACGTGATCCTGGAGGAGGACTAACCATGGCCGAGCATATGGCTCAGCAAAATGCCGAGGGCTCGCGCGATTTGTCCACGCTGGTCGACGCGTCGGTCGAGCTGCAGCATCTGGTGCAGACCATCTGGCGTCTGCGTCAGCCCGATGGCTGCCCGTGGGACCGCGAGCAGACGCACCGCAGCATTGGCAAGAACATGATCGAGGAGGCCTATGAGGCGCTCGATTGCATCGAGGCGGGCGACGCGGCGCATCTGCGCGAGGAGCTGGGCGACGTGCTCATGCAGGTAGTGCTGCATGCGCAGATTGCGGCGGACGCCGGCGAGTTTACGCTGGCCGACGTGGCACGCGATATCGACGCCAAGCTCATCCGCCGTCACCCGCACGTGTTTGGCGATGCGGATGCCGAGAGCTCCGACGAGGTCCTCAAGATCTGGGACGAGGTTAAGCTGGCCGAGAAGGCTGCCAAGGACAAGGCCGTGGCAGCGGGCGAGGCTGCGCCCGAGGGCCTGCTCGACGGCGTGCCCACGCATCTGCCGGCGCTGATGCAGGCGCAGAAGGTGTCGCGCAAGGCAGCGGCCGTGGGCTTTGAGTGGGAGACGGTCCAGGACGTGTGGGACGAGGTCGCCGAGGAGCGTGCCGAGTTTGAGGCCGAGGCTCCCGGCTCGCCTGAGCGCGAGATGGAGTTTGGCGACCTGCTCTTTGCCCTGGTCAACGTTGCGCGCAAGGAGGGCATAGACGCCGAGAGTGCTCTGCGCGCGAGCACGGCCAAGTTCCGCCGTCGCTGGGCTGCGATGGAG
>CABQJK010000083.1 GCA_902464495.1 uncultured Collinsella sp.
CCGACGGTGTCGATGTGGGAGTCGATGGCGATGATCTTGTCGCCCTCGCCCATAAAGCCCATAACGTTGCCCAGGCCGTCGACCTTGACCTCGTCATAGCCAAGGCTCTCCATCTCGGCCTTGATGCAAGCGACAACCTCACCCTCCTCGCAGGACTCAGAGGGGTGGCTAATCATTGCGCGAAGAAAACGCGTCATATCAGCACGATGAGACTCAGCCGCAGCCTTAATGGCATCAAAATCGAGTTCTTTAGTCATAACAGTCAACCTTTCTACAAGGGTTTACCTACAGGTAGATATTTCAGATAGATCACTTGTGCCAAGCAGCGTGAGGCCGAGCACCCCACAAGCAAGTAACCATAGGAGGCGGACGGAGGACTTTGCTCCGTCGCGAGTTCCGCACGAGCCGGAGAGCACTTAATGTGCTCTCCGTGCGAGCAGGACTGTCCGAGCAGGGAGTAAAGTCCTCCGGCTGCCTCCGGACAGGTCAGTCTGCTAGCAAGTCGGGTACTCGCCCTCCCAAACGATGCGACGGTACTGATCCGGATCGGTGTCGCCCTCGGTGGAGAAGCAGAGCACGGAGCTCGTCTTGTCCAGGCCGATGAGTTCCTTGAGCTCGGCGTACTCGGGATCGAGCATGAGAGTCTCGACCAGGCCGGTGGTCACTGCGCCGGACTCGCCGGAGATGACGCGCGGGTCGCCCTTCTCGGGAGCGCCCAGGGTGCGCATGCCGCGAGCGGTGACCCAGTCGGGGCAGGACACAAAGGCAGTGGTGTGGTTGCGCAGGATATCCCAGCCCAGGATGTTGGGCTCGCCGCAGCACAGGCCGGCCATGATGGAGGGCATGTCGCCGTCCACGATGCGCGGGTCGCCGTCGCCGGCGGCAGCGCCCTTGTACAGACAGGCGGCAGGCGCGCACTCGACCACGACGAAGGTGGGCGGGTTATCGGGATACAGGTTGGTGAAGTAGCCCACCACGGCGCCGGCGAGCGAACCCACGCCAGCCTGGACAAACACGTGCGTCGGGCGGTTGATGGCCATCTCGCGCAGCTGCTCGGCAGCCTCGGAAGCCATGGTGCCGTAGCCCTCCATGATCCAGGACGGGATCTTCTCGTAGCCCTCCCAGGCGGTGTCCTGAACGATGACGCCGCGCTCGCAGGCGTCGGCCTCGGCAGCGGCCATGCGCACGCACTCGTCGTAGTTGACCTCTTCGATGGTCACCGTGGCGCCCTCGGCGGCAATGTTATCAAAGCGGGGCTTGGTGGAACCCTTGGGCATGTGCACGACAGCCTTCTGGCCCAGCTTGTTGGCAGCCCATGCCACGCCGCGGCCATGGTTGCCGTCGGTGGCGGTAAAGAAGGTGGCCTGGCCAAAGTCCTTGGCAAGCTGATCGGAGGTCAGGTAATCGAAGGTGCACTCGGCAACGTCCTTGCCGGTCTCGTCGGCAATGTAGTTGGCCATGGCAAACGAGCCGCCCAGAACCTTAAAGGCGTTCAGGCCAAAGCGATAGCTCTCGTCCTTAACGCACAAGTTGGACAGGCCCAGGCGCGCGGCCTGGCCATCCAGACGGGCAAGCGGAGTGACGGTGTACTGGGGGAACGACTGGTGAAAGGCGCGGGCCTTCTTCACGTGGTCGAGGCTCATGATTCCCAAGTGCTTGTCATCGCTCTTGGGCATCGTGTTGCCCGCCCACTGGATCTTATCGGCCATACGGTGAACTCCTTAAGTTCTCTCTTGCCGGCCCCCGCATACGCGTTTCAGCCCATTCCCATTCATGCGACTGAACTTTTATGTGGATGCCAAACAAAAAGTTTGTTAGCACTGTTCTATCACACTTTTTGATTGGAAAACCTAACAAATTGTTTGTTGCCGTAATCGGTACCTTTTCGCCGCCGAACGGTCACATAACACAGCGACGCTTTCGTTATTTGCGAACAAGTGGGGTTTATGGCACAGTGAGCCCAAACTAATTTTTAGGAAGGCATCCATGACCCCCGCACAGATTGAGTTCTACAAGCGCCTTGCACACGGCATGGCGCTCCAATTTGGCCCCAACTGCGAAATCGTCGTCCACGATCTGGAGACCGATGACGTGGACCACTCCATCGTAGTGATCGAAAACGGCCACGTCAGCGGGCGCAAACTGGGTGACGGCCCCAGCCATATTGTGCTTGAGTCCATGCACGGGGGCACCACCGACGTGCACGACCGCGAGCCATACCTCACCAAAACCGCCGATGGCAAGCTGCTCAAGTCCTCGACCATCTTTATCCGCAACGACGAGGGCAAGCCCGTCGGCATTTTGGGCATTAACTTTGACATTACGCTCATGAAGGCTTTTGAGCGCTCGCTCGATGCCTTTACCGGCACCGGCGGCACGGGCTACACCGAGCCCGAGCCCATTACCAAAAACATCGGCGACCTGCTCGAGGACCTGCTGCGCGAGTGCGAGCAATACGTGGGCAAGCCCGCGGCGCTCATGACCAAAGATGAGCGCATTCGCGCCATTGGCTACCTCGACCGTCGCGGCGCCTTCCTCATTTCCAAGTCGAGCGA
>CABQJK010000084.1 GCA_902464495.1 uncultured Collinsella sp.
GGGCTCAACGTCATGCGACGGATGCCCGGCGTAGTTAGTTGACGAAAGGTTTTATCCCTATGCTGCGTGCGATGATTGTGGATGATGAGGCGCCGGCTCGCTCGGAGCTTCGCTTCTTGCTCGAGCAAACGGGCAAGATCGGCACGATCACGGAGGCGTCGAGCGTTCGCTCCGCCATCGAGATGCTTATGGAAAGTCGCGTGGATGTCGTGTTTCTCGATATCTCGATGCCCGGTGCCTCGGGCCTGCAACTTGCCGAGGCGCTGCATAAGCTCAAAAATCCGCCGGCGATCGTGTTTGTGACTGCGTATAGCGACCATGCGGTCGAGGCATTCGACGTGGATGCCGTCGATTATCTGATGAAGCCTGTCGAGGAAGCTCGCTTGGATCGCGCGATCGAGAAGGTCATGCAGCGCGCCAAGCCGGTCACGGACAGCAAGGTGACCATCGAGCGTATCCCGGTGGAAAAGGGCGGCCGCAAGGTGCTCATTCCCGTGGATGACATTCGCTTTATCATGGCCAAGGACGATTACTCCTGCATCTATACCGTCGATGATCGTTTTTTGTCGACGACCTCGCTGGCGCAGTTTGAGGCCAAGCTCTGCGACTTTGGCTTCTTCCGTGTTCACCGCCGCTATATCGTCAACCTGGCGTGCGTCACGGACGTTGAGACGGTGCCCTCGGGTGCCATCCAGCTGGGCATTACGGGCGTCGACGAACGCGTGCCGGTTTCGCGCCGCCGCGTCGTGCCGCTCAAGAAGGCTCTGAGTCTCTAGCACACTGGCCCCGCAGCCCTGTAGACCCATCGTCTGCGGAGCCGTGGGGCCTTTTTTGTATGTATCTGCCGAATCGTTTTTTTGCGGAAGGGATCCCATGAACAGCGCAAGCGCCAAGCGCATCGACATCATCTCGGACACCCACGGCTATTTATCGCCTGCGCTCTTGGGTGAGCTTGAGGGCGCAGACCTGATCATCCACGCCGGCGACCTCACGTCAGAGATGGACTACGAGCACCTGTGCACCATCGCCCCCGTGCGGGCCGTATTGGGCAACAACGATTACTACCGCGACTACGGCCCCGATGTAGACCGTCTTGCGCTCTTTACCTACGAAGGCCTCAAATTCGCCGTAGCCCACTACCGCGAAGACCTTCCGGTGGGATCCGTAGACGTAGCCATCAACGGTCACACCCACGTAACCAAAGAAGCCCAAGTGGGCCGTTGCTTGGTCCTCAACCCGGGCAGCGCCAGCTACCCCAGAGGCACCCGAGGCCCCACCATGGCCAGAATGCTAGTAAAAGACGGCAAGATCCTAAGCACCAAATTTATTGACTTGGACTAACCGCAACAAAAACGGGGGATGCAAAACCGCATCCCCCGTTTTTCTTTCAGCAAAAGGTGGAGCTTCAACAACAATCCTCAGACCAACCCCGCCGAGGAGCACGCGGGCGAGCCGCGCAGCGGCGCACGCCCGCAAAACAGGTTGAACAAAGTGACGGCAGGGAGGGTCTCCGGGGCTGAGGGCGGGGGTTAAGTTTGTCGCGAGTTCCGCACGCAAAGGAAAGCACTTAATGTGCTTTCC